>JBBQRZ010000027.1:0-42868 GCA_038214255.1 Candidatus Limnocylindrales bacterium | reverse complement strand
CGGGTCCTCGCGTCGATGCGGCTGGGCTCGGTGGCCGTCGCCGCGGATCCGCTTGGCCAGAGCCAGGGCGTTCCCGCGTGAGCCGCATCCTCGTCGCGATGTCTGGCGGGGTCGACTCGTCGGTCGCCGCAGCGCTCGTCGCGGAGCAGGGCCACGAGGTCGTTGGCGTGTGGATGCGCCTGCACGACGTTGCCGACAGCTACTCGGAGTTCAAGAAGAGCTGCTGCTCGCTCGATGCCGCCGACGACGCGCGGCGAGTCGCCGCCCAGCTCGAGATCCCGTTCTACGTCATGAACCTCGAGCGCGAGTTCGATGCCGGGGTGCTGGCGCCGTTCCTGGATGCCTACCTCGACGGGCGCACGCCGAGTCCCTGCGTCGATTGCAACACGTACGTGAAGTTCGGGGCGCTGCTCGGGCGAGCGCGGCACCTGTACGACTGCGATGCCGTGGCGACCGGGCACTACGCTCGCCGCGTCGTCGGCGATGACGGTCGGGCGCGGCTGATGCGGGCGCGCGACGAGGACAAGGACCAGACCTACTTCCTGTACGGCCTTCGGACCGACCAGCTCGAGCACGCGAGGTTCCCGCTCGGCGAGCTCACGAAGCCGGAGGTACGGGCGGTCGCGCGCACCCTCGGCCTGGCCACGGCCGACAAGCCCGAGAGCCAGGAGATCTGCTTCGTCCCGGGTGGCGACTACCGCGACGCGCTGCGGGAACGCGCCGGATGGGTGCCGGAGGCCGGGCCGCTCGTCGACGTCGACGGGGCACGCGTCGGCGAGCACCGTGGGTCGGCGGGCTACACCGTTGGCCAGCGCAAGGGGCTCGGCGTCGCGCTTGGCGAGCCGCGCTACGTGTCGCGCATCGATCCACGCTCGAACACGATCCAGCTCGGGCGTCGCGAGGACCTCGAGACGCGCGAGTTCACGATCGAGCGCGCGTCGTTCGTCGCGCCGGCCGTGCCGACGTCCCCGTTCCGTGCCGCCGTCCGGATCCGCCATCGCGCGGCGCTCGTCCCGGCGACCGTGCATGCGCTGAGTGACAAGCGCTGGGCCGTCGTCACCGACACCCCGGTGTGGGCCGCGGCCCCCGGTCAGGCGGCGGTGCTGTACGACGGCGACGAGGTCCTCGGCGGCGGCCGCATCGAGGTCCCCGAGCCCGTGACGGCACCCGGGTCGAAGGCCACGGAAGCCGCCGAGGAGCGCGCCGGGCAGCTCGCCCTGGCGTGAGCCTGGAGCCCTCGTTCGTCCTGTCCGCGCTGGTCGGTATCTTCCACGCCGCTTTGTCGGTGGCGATCCGTGGCACTGCCGGCGGCCGGCTGCCGCTGCTCGTCGCGGCGGCGATCCTCGGGGCGTGGGCCGGTGACGCGATCTTCGGCCGGCTCGGCATCGGCGTGCTGACGATCGGCGACTACCACCTGCTCGGCGCGTCGATCGTCGCGTGGGTCAGCATCGGACTCGTATCGGCCGTGGCCGTCCTCGGCCCGACCAGGGAGCGGGGGTTATGAACGACGAGCAAGAGCGAGCCAAGTTCCTGCGCGGGCTGACGATCGGTGCCCTGATCGGCGCGATCATCGCGGGCTCGCGGTTGTGGGCGCGCTTCTGGCCGCGCGACCGCTGAGGGTCGCCAGGACGGTGACCCGGGAGCCGCCGCCGTCCAATCAGCGGACGGGCCGCCCTGATAACGCCCGCGTGACAGGCCGCCCCGTTCCGGTTCGGTACCATTGCGGCCGATGTCGACCACACCGGCCACCCGGGATCCGCGGATCAACTCCTTGACGTCCGCCGAGATCCGGCGGCGCTTCGTGGAGTTCTTCGCCGAGCGTTCCCACACGGTCGTGCCAAGCGCCAGCCTCGTACCGGCGGGCGACCAGACGCTCCTCTTCACGAACTCGGGGATGGTCCAGTTCAAGGACGTGCTCGCAGGTCGGGAGACGCGGAGCTACACCCGGGATCCGCGGATCAACTCCTTGACGTCCGCCGAGATCCGGCGGCGCTTCGTGGAGTTCTTCGCCGAGCGTTCCCACACGGTCGTGCCGAGCGCCAGCCTCGTACCGGCGGGCGACCAGACACTTCTCTTCACGAACTCGGGGATGGTCCAGTTCAAGGACGTGCTCGCTGGCCGGGAGACGCGGAGCTACACCCGGGCGGTCGACTACCAGCGCGTGCTGCGGGTCGCGGGCAAGCACAACGATTTCGAGGAGGTCGGCCGGACGCCGCGCCATCACACCTTCTTCGAGATGCTTGGCAACTGGAGCTTCGGCGACTACTTCAAGCGCGAGGCGATCCTCTGGGCGTGGGAATTCCTGACCCGCGACCTCGGGATCCCCGGCGATCGCCTGGCCGCGACCGTCTACTCGACGGACGACGTCGCCTACGACGTGTGGCGCGCCGAGATCGGGTTGCCGCCCGAGCGCCTGGTCCGGTGGGGCGACTTCCCGGCCGGCGACGAGAAGAACTGGTGGCGGATGGCCGACATCGGCCCGTGCGGGCCCTGCTCGGAGCTGCATTTCGATCGCGGCGCCTATCTGTCCGAGGGTCCGCATTGCATCCCGGATCACTCCGAGCATTGCCCACGTTGGCTCGAGGTCTGGAACCTCGTGTTCATGGAGTTCGACCTCCAGCCAGATCGCTCGCTCGTGCCGCTGCCCGCCCCGGGCGTCGACACCGGCCTCGGGTTGGAACGCATCGCGAGCGTCGTCCAGCAGGTCCCCTCGAACTACGACACCGACCTCTTCGCGCCGATCCACGCCCGGATGCGGGAGTTGCTCGGTCATGACCCCGACGCGTTCGAGCAGGAGCGCTTCAGTTACCAGGTCATCGCCGACCACAGCCGGGCCGTCACGTTCCTCATCGCCGACGACGTCCTTCCCTCCAATGAGGGGAGGGGCTATGTCCTCCGCCGGATCCTGCGCCGAGCCGTCCGACACGGCCGCCTGCTGGGTCGCACCGAGCCATTCCTCGGCGAGACGGCCAGGGTGGTGATCGCCACGATGGGCGAGGCCTACCCCCACCTTGTCGAGCGTCAGGACGAGATCCTCGAGGTCATCGAACGCGAGGAGATGCAGTTCAGCCGCACGCTCGAGTCCGGCTCGCGGCTCCTCGACCAGGCGATCGGCGCCATCCTCGGACCTGAGGCAAGCCGGGTGATCGCCCGCCGGCCGGAGGAGCTCCCCGAGGACGCCCCGATCCTGCCGGGGGAGGTTGCCTTCCGGCTCCACGACACCTTCGGCTTTCCGATCGACCTGACCGTCGAGCTCGCAGCGGAATACGGGGTCAAGGTCGACCTGGCCGGGTTCGAGGATGCGCTCGCCGAGCAGCGCCGCCGGAGTCGATCGGGGACGAAGGCCGATCTCGCCCGCCACGCCGAGCTGACCTCGCTGTACGCGGCCATCCAGGTCCGCGCCCGCGAGAGCGAATTCGTCGGCCATGAGACGACCACCGCCGAAGGCCGCGTCGTCGCGATCGTCCGCGACGGCATGGAGTTCGACGAGCTGAGCGGGCACGGCGAGGCCGAGGTCGTGCTCGATCGGACGCCGTTCTATGCCGAGGGCGGCGGGCAGATCGGCGATCGAGGGATGCTTCGCGAGGCGGGCGGAGGAAGCGAGCTGTTCACGGTCCTTGATACCCAGCGTCCGCACGGTGGGCTGATCGTCCATCGCGGGACGCTCCATGGGCGGCTCCGGGTCGGGGAGACGGTCGAGGCGGTCGTCGACGCCGAGCGGCGGGCCCACACGATGCGCAACCACACCGGGACGCACCTGCTGCACCGCGCCCTGCGCAATGTGGTCGGGGAGCGGGCACGGCAGGCCGGCTCGCTCGTCACGCCCGATTACCTGCGCTTCGACTTCCCGTTCGACCGGGCCCTGACGGAGGCCGAGAAACGAGCCATCGAGGACGAGGTCCGCGGCGTCATCCGCGACGACCGTCCGGTGACGGTTGCGTTCATGCCGATGGCTGAGGCGATCGAGGCGGGCGCGGACGCGTTCTTCGACGAGAAGTACGGCGCGACGGTCCGGACGGTCCGAGTCGAGGGCTACAGCTTCGAGCTGTGCGGGGGCACGCACTGTCGCGCGACCGGCCAGGTCGGCGGGTTCCTGATCACGGCGGAACGGAGCGTCGGTTCGGGCCAGCGCCGCATCGAGGCCGTCACCGGGGCCGCCGCCGACGCCCTCGTGCGGGCCCGGCTCGACACGCTCGACCGCGTGGCCTCGGCGGTGGGGGCGCTGTCGATCGGCGCGATCGAGGATCGGATCGCGGCCCTCCAGGAGGAACTGCGGGAATCGAAGCGCCGGCTGCGGGCCGGTGCGGGGGCCGGCCTGCCGAGGCCCGCCGACCTCGCCGCG
Source organism: Candidatus Limnocylindrales bacterium (assembly GCA_038214255.1). GTDB lineage: Bacteria > Chloroflexota > Limnocylindria > Limnocylindrales > CSP1-4 > SPCO01. The sequence continues at coordinate 38,526 of JBBQRZ010000027.1, read as the reverse complement.
AGCGCGGAGGAGAGCGCGCCCGGGATCCGCTCGGTCATCGCGCCGATCTCCGCCGACTCGCTGGACGCGCTGAAGGGACTCGCCCGCGACACCCGGGGGGCGCTCGGCTCGGGGGTGATCGCCCTGGGGCTCGAGGGCGACGAGCCGCAGCTGTTCGTGACCGTCTCGGACGACCTCGTCGCCCGCGGCATCGCCGCGGGCGATCTCGTGCGCGTCGCGATGCCGGCGATCGACGGCAAGGGCGGCGGCCGGCCAGAGATGGCCCAGGGTCGCGGGACCCGAGGCGACGGACTCGACGATGCCCTGGCCGCGATCCGCGCGGCGCTCGTCGCGACCGGCTGATGGCCTTCTGGCGCAGGATCTGGCAGCGCGACGGCGAGGAGGGTCTGGCCGCCTGCACGGCCCTCGACGTCGGCACGGAGTTCGCCAAGGCGCTCGTCTTCGACATCGACGACGCCGGCCACGGCACCGTCCGCGGGGTGGGCCGGAAGCGCCAGGGGCTTTCCCACATGCAATCCGGAACGGTCGCCGACATCGCGGCGGTCGTCGACAACTGTGCCGTCGCGCTCCAGGAGGCCGAGGAGATGGCCGGGTTTCGACCCACGCAGGTCGTCATCGGCATCGCGGGCGAGCTGGTCAAGGGATTCACGACGACCCACAGCCAGGAGCGCAAGAAGCCCGACAACCCCATCACCGAGGCGGAGCTCCAGAAGCTCATCGACAACGTTCAGCGCGAGGCGCTGCGCGAAGCCGAGCGGGCGATCACCTGGGAGACCGGCCTGCCCCACGTGGATGTTCGGCTCGTCCATGCCGCGGTCACCGGCGCGGCGATCGATGGCTACGCGCTGACGAACCCGGTCGGATTCCAGGGCCGGCACGTCAAGATCGGCATCTTCAACGCGTTCGCGCCGCTCGTGCACCTCGGCGCCCTGCAGAGCGTCGCGTCGCAACTCGACCTCGAGCTCCTCGAGATCGTCGCCGAGCCGTACGCGGTGGCGCGGGTGCTCGGCAGCGACCAGATCCGCCAGAGCGGGGCCCTGTTCGTGGACGTCGGCGGCGGCACGACGGACGTGGCCTTGGTCCGCCAGGGCGGGATCGAGGGAACGCGGATGTTCGCGCTCGGGGGCCGGGCGTTCACGAAGTCGCTCGCGGATCGGCTCGACCTGCCGTTCCCACGCGCCGAGGCGCTGAAGGTCGATTACGCCCGTGGCCTCGAGGTCGAAGGGCGCGAAGAGGTCGCCCGGATCGTCGGCGACGACGTCCGCGTGTGGGCCGCCGGGGTCGAGCTGGTCATGGAGGAGCTCTCGGGTGGGGACCTGCTGCCCGGCCGGATCTACCTGTGCGGTGGCGGCTCGCGCCTCCCGGAGATCCACGCCGCGCTCGCGGCGGAGTCGTTCTGGCGGCCGATGCCGTTCGCGCGGCCTCCGGAGGTCATCGTCATGGCCCCCAGCCAGATCGAGACGGTCACCGATGCCACCGACCTGCTGGTCGACCAGCAGGACGTCACGCCGCTCGGCCTGGCCTTCCAGGCGATCGAGCTCCAGAGCAACGAAGACGCCCTCGACGTGGCGCTCCGGCGCGTCCTTCGGGCGATGCGGGTTTGATGGCGAGCGCGATCCTCTATCTCGATATCGATGACGAGATCACGTCGGTCGCCGCGCGGGTCCGTGGCGCGACCGAGCGACGGGTGGCGGTGGTCCTCCCGCACCTATCCCGTGTCGCGACGTCGCGGATCAACTTCCGCTTGCTCGCGCGGGACGCGCTGACGCACGAGAAGCGGCTGTCGATCGTGGCAAGCGATGCCGCCACCAGGGCACTGGCGGCGTCGGCCGGCCTGCCGATCTTCGCTTCGGTCGCGGAATACGAGGCCGCCCAGGAGCCGGCCGGCGCCCCGGCGCCCGACGCACCCACACCGCCCGACGCATCCGCGGCGCCGGACGCGCCGGCGACTTCCGAGGGCGTTCCGATCGGCACGACCGGGGCCAAGCGCCGGAAGCGCGGAGCCGGGGCGGCCGTGAGTGGTGCTGCCGCAGGTGGCGCGGCCGGGAGTGCGGTGGCCGGCGGGGTGGTGGCGGGTGAGGCGACCGGCGCGGCCGCGGACATCACTGCCGCCGCTGCTGCGCCGGCAGCAGCCCCGGTACCGTTGCCGCTCGCCTTCGACGATGCGGCGACCGCCGCCGTTCCGGCGGCCGGCCGTGCGGCGGATCTCGACGCCGAGGTCGAGGGGATCCCGGTCCCGGACGCAGCTCCGTACCGATACGACCCGGCGGCATCCAGGCGGCCGCGGCCACCCATGGCCCGACCGCTTGCCGCCCAGTCGGGGGTGCGCCCGGAGTCGGGCGGCGTGACGAGATGGCGCGCGGCCTGGGAACGCGTCGGCCGGTCGTCGGCGCTGATCGTCGTCGCCGTGTTCGCGCTCGCGACCCTGGTCGGTGGTGTCGGCGCCTACCTGGTGTTGCCGACGGCGACGGTCGTCGTGACGCCGCGGGACAAGCCGATCGGGCCGCTGCGGATGACGATCACGGCGGATCCCACGGCGACCGCGCCCGATGCCGCCGCGCGGGTCGTTCCGGCCGAGACGGTCACCGTCGACGTCGATGCGACGCGCACCTTCCCGGCGACCGGCAAGCGGGTGGAGGAGACGCTGGCTCGCGGCGCCGTACGCTTTCGGAACAAGGACTTCACGAGCTCCAACCAGATCCCGAAGGGCAGCATCGTCAGCACCCAGACGGGCATCCGCTTCCGGACCGCGGCGACCGTCACGGTGCAGCCGGCCAAGCTTGTCGGGCTGCAGATCTTCCCATCGACGGCGACGGTCAGGATCACGGCCGTCGCGCCCGGCCCGGAGGGAAACGTCGAGCCCAACACGATCCTCGTCATCCCGCGCGGAGAGGACCCGCTGACGCTCGACGTCACGAATCCAGACGCGACGAAGGGCGGGACGCGCAAGGAATTCCCGCTCGTCGCCGAGAAGGACGTGACGGCGGCCGTCGCCGCCCTCACGGCCGACCTCCAAGCCGCGTTCAAGACAAAGCTCGCCGATCCCAGCCTCGTCGCCGATGGGGCGACGGTCTTCCCCGATACCGGCGTCCTGGGCGCCCCAGTGCAGAGCGTCGATCCGACGACGCTCGTGGGCAAGCAGCTCGCGACCTTTGACCTGTCGGCCACGGCCTCCGGCACCGTGACGGCGGTGAAGACCGACGCCGTGCAGGCGGTCGCCGAACAGCGGCTGGCGGGGAGCGTGGAGCCCCGGTATCAGCTCGTTGCCGGCTCCGGCCAGATCCAGACGGACCCGGCCGTCGTCAGCGGCGGCTTGATCAGCTTCCCGGTCGTGGCCACGGCCCACCAGGTGGCGGTCCTCGATCCGAACGAGATCCGCGCCTCGATCCGTGGCCGGTCGCTCGAGGAAGCCCAGACGATCCTGCAGGGGTTCGGCCGGTGGGACCTCAAGGTGTGGCCCGATTGGGTCCGCACGATCCCGACCCTCGACGCCCGCCTCGACGTGCGCGTCGCCGAACCGGCCACCATGGAGATCCCGCCAGCATCCGCGTCGCCCGAGGCGACCCCTTGAGCGCGATCCTCGGGGTGGACCTCGGCGAGCGGCGGATCGGCGTCGCGATCGCCGAGGGACCCGGCGCGGGAGCCCGGCCGTTGACGACGCTGCCGCGGGCCCGCACCATCGCGGCCGACGCGCTGGCTATCGAGGCGCTCGTGGCGGCCCACGACGTCGTCGAGCTGGTCGTCGGCCTGCCGCTCGAGGCCGGCGGTCGCGAGGGGCCGCAGGCCGCGATCACCCGGTCGTGGGCGGACGCCGTCGTGCGTGATCTGCCCGAGGGGCTCACACTGACCCTTCGCGACGAGCGCCTGAGCAGCCATGTCGCGGAGACCCGCCTCGGTCCGATGCCTCGCGGTCGCTCGGGCGGTCCCCCCACGAAGACCCAGCGCGATGCCTATCGCGCGCGGGTGGATCGGGAGGCCGCCGCGGTCATCCTGCAGGACGAGCTCGATATCCGACGCGACACCGACCGCTCGCCGCCGCTCAAGATGGAGTTGCCGACATGACGATCCGCTCCGGCGGACGCCCCCGCGACCCGCGCGATGCGCAGGCCCACCCGTTCGAGGCCGATGCGTACGCGACCGAGTACGTGCCCGAGGGCTTCGAGCCGTCGCGGCGTGGATCGAGCCGTGGGAGCGGCGGTCGGCGTGGTGGCCGTGGTGGCGGCTTCGTCGGGCTCCTGAAGTTTCTCACCTTCGCCCTGGTCCTGGCTGCCATCGTCCTCGTCGTGGCACTGACCGCCCTTCGCCCCGTCGTGAACTCGGCCATGCTGAGCTGGGCGGCCGACAATCCGGCGGCGCTGCGCCTGCCGTTCATCGCCGACCTCGTCGAGGCGGATCTCGGTCCGGCCCTCGTCGAGCCCATGTCGAGCGATCCCGCCCAGGTGGAATTCGTCGTCGACCCAGGCGACACGGCCACCTCGATCGCGACACGCCTCCAGAGCCAGGGGCTCATCAAGGACCAGCGCGCGTTCGTGTTCATCGCCAGCAAGCGTGCGCTCACTGGGGCGCTCCAGAGCGGCACCTTCATCCTGCGCAAGAGCATGACCCCCGACCAGATGGTGACGGCGCTGCTCGCCCCCCAGGAAGTGCCGGCGGTGAGCATCGCCCTGCGGACGGGCCTGCGGCTCGAGCAGATCACCGCCCTCCTGGAGACCCTGCCGCTGGATATGAAGGCCGCGAACTTCTACGACCTGGCCAAGCACCCGCCGGCCGCTCTGCTCAACGACTACCCGTGGCTCAAGAAGGTCCTGGCCGACGCGCCGAAGGGCACCTCGCTCGAGGGATTCCTGTGGCCTGCCACCTACCGCGTGCTGCCGGACACGACGCCGAACGAATTGATCCGGCTCATGCTCGACAAGTTCTTCCTCAACGTCGGGCCGGGCCGGCTCACCGTGCCCGACGGGCGGGGGCTGACGTTCTACCAGGTCCTGACGATGGCCTCGATCGTCGAGCGCGAGGCTGTGCTCGACGAGGAACGCCCGCTCATCGCCGGGGTGTTCTCGAACCGGCTGGATCCCAGGAAGTTCCCGATCGGCCTCCTCCAGTCCGATGTCACCGTCTTCTATGCGCACGACAGCCTGAAGTTGTCGGACATGAAGATGCCGACCTGGCCGACGTACGTGTTCTGGGCGCCGATCCCCGGCGGGCTCACGAAAGAAGCGCTCCCGCCCGACCTCGCGCTATACAACACCTATACCCAGAAGGGCCTGCCGCCGGGCCCCATCTGCACGCCGACCCTGCCGTCGCTCGACGCGGCCCTCGAGCCGGACACGAAAGCCGGCTACCTCTACTTCCTGGCCAAGGGCGACGGATCGGACACGACCGCCTTCGCGAAGACGCTCGCCGATCACAAGAAGAACATCAAGAAGTACGCTCAGCCGTGACCCGACTGGTCGAAGCGCGGGACCTCCCTCGAGCGGCGGACTTCGCGCCACCGCCCGATGCTGCTCGACGGACCGAGTGGGCCGAGGCGGACCGCGCGGCCCGTCCGGCACGACTCGGCCGGCTGCGCGCCCGGTTTGCCGAGGCCCGGATCGACGCCTACTTCGGGACGCGCCCCGAGCACAGCCGCTACCTGACCGGGTTCACGCTCGGGGACGGCGAGGACAAGGTCGCGGGATCCTCGGGCCGGTTCCTGGTCGGCGGCGATGAGGTCGTCCTCTTCGCCGACTCTCGCTACACGATCCAGGCGCAGCGCGAGGCACCCGATGCCCGGATCGCCGAGGTATACGGCGACCTGCCGGCGCGCTGGCAGGAGCTCGTCGGGTCGCTCGGGGCGCGGCGCGTCGGCGTCGAGTCGGCGACCGTGCCGCATGGTCTCTGGACACAGCTCGCGGCGGCGGCACAGGACGTGGAGCTTGTCCCGATCCAGGGCTGGGTCGAGGCCGACCGGGCGGTCAAGGAGCCGTCCGAGATCGACCGGATCGTCGCGGCCTGTGCGGTCGCCGATCGAGCGCTGGCGACACTGCTGCCCGAGATCCGGCCCGGTGCGACGGAGACCGATCTCGCCCTCCGGCTCGAGTGGTTGATCCGCACCGGCGGCGCCGATGGGCTCGCCTTCGACGTTGCGTGCCTGTCGGGTCCGGAGGCCGCCCTGCCGCACGGCAACCCCGGCGACCGACCGATTCGCGACGGCGCCGCGCTGCTGTTCGACTTCGGGGCTCAAGTCGCCGGCTACCGCAGCGACATGACCCGCACCCTGTTCGTTGGCGAGCCCTCGGAGCGGGATCTCGACATCTACGAGATCGTGGCACGGTCCCAGGCGGCCGCGATCGCGTCCCTCGAGACCGCGGTCGCCGGGGGCGATCCGCTGCCGAGCGGCCGGGCGATCGATGCGATCGCACGCAACGTGATCGAGGCGGCGGGCCACGGCGATCGATTCGGGCACGGGACGGGTCACGGGATCGGGCTCGCCACCCACGAGAACCCGACGCTCGGCAAGCGCGCCCCAGACGTGCCGATGCCGAGCCCGACCGTCTTCTCGATCGAACCGGGGATCTACCTGGAGGGCGAGACCGGCGTCCGGATCGAGGACCTCGTCGTGTTCGACGCCGCCGCTGGCCGAGTCGAGCGGCTCACCCGGTTCCCGCGCGACGTCATCGTCGTCGGCGTCGGGGCCTGATGGCCGAGCGGTCGGCCGGCGGCCGGCCGTCTGCTACGATCGCGACCTCGAACCGAAATCAGGCTGGCGGCGTCGCCATGCCCGCCGAGTCTCCAGGAGCCCCACCCGACCATGATCAGCACCGGAGAACTGCGCAAGGGCGTCGCGATCGAGCTCGACGGCGACCTCTGGCAGATCCTCGACTACCACCACATCAAAATGGGCCGCGGCTCGGCCCAGGTGCGCATCACGCTGCGCAACGTCAAGCGCGGCCAGACCATCGAGCGCTCGTTCCAGGCCGGGACGAAGTGGCCGCGGGCCCAGCTCGATCGGCGGCCAGTCCAGTTCCTCTACCGCGACGACAACGATTTCCACTTCATGGACAACGACACATACGACCAGTTCCACCTCACGGCTGAGCAGCTCGGTGACACCGCTCCGTACCTGATGGACGGCATGACCCTCGACCGCACGAGCTACCAGGGCGAGACGATCGGGGTCGAGCTTCCGGTGACCGTGGACATGAGGGTGGCCGAGACCGAGCCGGGCTTCGCCGGCGACACGCAGACCGGTGCCCGTAAGCCGGCCACGACCGAGACGGGCCTCGTCGTCCAGGTCCCGATCTTCGTCGAGACCGGCGACACGATCCGGATCGACACCCGAACGGGGGAGTACCAGACCCGGATCTAGCGCGGAGGTGGCCATGAGCGGACGCTCCTCCCAGCCACCCGATTGGGCCCTGCCCGGCTGGGACGCGGTCGATTCCGAACCGGACGAGCCGGCCCGCCCGCCCGCACGCGCGCCCGGCACGTTCGGGGTCCGGATCCTGGCCGTCAGCGAGGTGACGCGCGCCGTGCGCGGCGCCGTCCGCCAGGACCCGCGCCTCGCCGACCTGTGGGTCGAGGGCGAGATCGGGCGCGTGACGGTGTCGTCGGCCGGCCATGCGTACTTCGCGCTCAAGGACGAGCGCAACCAGCTCCAATGCGTGTGGTTCCGCGACGATCGAGTTCGCTCGGCGTTCGAGGCCCAGGCCGGGCTCCGCGTCGTCGCCCACGGACGAGTCGACCTCTACGAGCCGACCGGCGCGCTCCAGCTCTATGTCGATTCGATCCAGCCGTCGGGCGTCGGGGATCTGGCCTTGCAGTTCGAGGCGCTCAAGGCGCGCCTGACCGCCGAGGGACTGTTCGAAGCCGCGCGCAAGCGGGCGCTCCCGGCGCGACCGCGTACCATCGCCGTCATCACGAGCCCGTCCGGTGCCGTCTGGCGCGACATCTGCCAGGTCCTGGCACGCCGCTGGCCGCTCGTGCGGGTCGTGCTCGTCGCGGCGAAGGTCCAGGGCGAGGACGCGCCGGCCACGATCGTGACCGCGCTCCACAGGATCAAACGCTTGGTCGAGCTCCGGACGGCCGACGGTCACCCCGACGAGGCGCCCGCTCTCACGATCGTGGCCCGGGGTGGCGGATCGCTCGAGGACCTCTGGGCGTTCAACGACGAACGAGTGGTCCGGGCGGTCGTGGCCCACCCGATCCCGGTCGTCTCCGGCGTGGGCCACGAGGTCGACGTGACGTTGACCGATTTCGCCGCCGACGTCCGCGCGCCGACCCCGTCCGCCGCGGCTGAGCTCGTGGTGCCCGACCGGGCCGACCTCGCGACCGTCGTCAGCGGGTTCGGCCACCGGATCGACGGCGCGATCGACCGGCGGGTCGCCGCCGCTGCCCGTGAGGTCGCCGCCGAACGACGGATCCTCGAGCGACTCCACCCAGCTGCGCAGCTCGCGACCGCCCGCGAGCGGACCGGCCTGCTCGTGGACCGAGCGACGCGGGCGATCGCGACGCGCCTGACCGGTGATCAGCGCACCCTCGATCGCCTCGGGGAGCGGCTGGCCCCGATCCTGCCGGCCCGCCTGGAACGGGACCGCGTCCGCCTCGCCCGTGCCGATGCGCTTGGGCCCCTCGCAGCCCGGCGCCTCGCGGCGGCCCGGTCCTCGCTCGCGACCTCCTCGGCGGCCCTGGCCGTCCTCGGGCCGCAGGCGACGCTCGATCGTGGGTACGCGATCGTGCGCCGGACGGCGGATGGAGCGATCGTCCGCGACCCGGCGGAGGCGCCGCCCGGCACGTACCTCGACCTGAGGGTCGCGCGCGGGGGCATGCCGGCCACCGCAGACGAGCGATGAACGCGGAATCTCTCGGGGCGGCCGTCGCGTTCCTCGGCTTGGCCGGGGTGATCGCGGTCGCCGGGATCGTCGTTGGTATGCTCATCGCTCCGCGGCTGGCACGGCTGGCCGAACCCCCCGACGAGGAGGCCGGTGGCGACGACGACTGATCCGGCGATCGAGGCGCTCTCCTTCGACGACGCGCTGGCCGAGCTTCAGCGCACGGTTGCCGAGCTGGAGGCCGGCGGGCAGCCGCTCGAAGCGGCGATCGCGCTGTACGAACGCGGCGTGGCGCTCCAGGCGCGCTGCGAGCGGCTCATCGGCGACGCCCAGCTCCGGGTCCAGCAGCTGGTCGCCCGGGCCGGCGGGGCGCTCGAGACGCGCGACGTCAACCCCGTGGACGAGCCCGGCGAGACGCCCGCGGGGATGCCGGCCGACTGATCAGCTGGGCGCGTCGAATCCCTCGTTCGTCACACGCAGCGAGGCGCGCTCGTGTCAAGGGCGGCGGCCAGCACCCTCAGGCTGCGCCCGCGTCCCGGAAATCGCCGGCAGGATAGACTCGCCGGCACGTCTACCGGCACCGCATTGGGAGCAACGCCACCTCGTGACCCTTCTCGAGGACCTCCAGGGCCCGGCCGATCTTCGCGGTCTCAACGAGCCCCAGCTCGCCCAGCTCGCAGCCGAGATCCGCGACACGATCATCCGGACCGTCGCGGTGACGGGTGGCCACCTCGGCTCATCGCTCGGCGTCGTCGAGCTCGCGATCGCACTCCACCGCCTGCTCGAGTCGCCGCGCGACCGGATCGTCTGGGACACCGGGCACCAGGCCTACCCGCACAAGCTCCTGACCGGCCGTCTCGGCCGCTTCGACACGCTGCGCACGCTCAATGGGATCGGCGGCTTCCCGCGCCGCACCGAGTCGCCCCACGACGTGTTCGATGGCGGCCACGCCGGCACGGGCCTCTCGATCGCCGAAGGGCTCGCCGAGGCCCGCGACCTGCGCCACGGGCTGGAGCGGATCGCCGTCGTCGTCGGTGACGCCGCCCTCATGAGCGGCATCTCGCTCGAGGCCCTCAACGACATCGGCCAGCGCCAGACCCAGATGCTGATCGTCGTGAACGACAACGAGATGTCGATCAGCCCGACCGTGGGGGCGTTCTCGAAGTACCTCAGCCAGATCAAGCTCTCGCGCACGTGGCGCCAGAGCAAGAGCGCCTATGACGCGGCGGTCGAACGGATCCCGGTGGTCGGGCCGCATGCGCTCGAGCTTTCGCGGCGACTGCGCCGCTCGGTCGTGCAATTCGCCCAGCCGGGACAATTGTTCGAGGACCTCGGCATCACCTACATCGGGGTGGTGCCCGGCCACGACCTGCACGCCTTGCTCGAGACGCTCGGGGCGGCCTTGCGACTGCCCGGTCCGACGATCGTCCACGTCCGCACCCAGAAGGGCCGTGGCTTCCGGCCGGCCGAGGCGGATCAGGTCGGGTTCCACGGTGCCGCCCTCCCGCCGATGAAGCTGGGGCCGAGACGCGACGGAGCGCCGGCCGGGATCCGGGACGAGACGGACCGATCGATGCCAACGGCCGTCGCGATGCCGTCGGAGTCGATGGCCGACGACGCCGTGTCGCCGATGAGCCCCCCGGAAGCGCCCAGGAAGAACCCCAACTACACCGCCGTGCTCGCCGACGAGCTGATCGCACTCGCGCGGACCGATCGCCGCATCGTCGGGATCACGGCGGGCATGCCGACGGGCACGGGCATGTCGAAGTTCCAGGCCGAGTTCCCGGATCGGTTCTTCGACGTCGGGATCGCCGAGCAGCATTCGGTCACGTTCGCGACGGGCCTCGCGATGGGTGGCATGCGGCCGGTCGTGGCCCTCTATTCGACATTCCTGCAGCGGGCGTTCGACCAGACCGTGCACGACGTGTGCCAGAACGACGTCCCGGTGCTCATCGCGGTCGACCGGGCCGGGCTCGTCGGGGAGGACGGCACGAGCCATCAGGGCATGTTCACGCTGCCTGCGCAGCGCCAGCTGCCGAACCTGATCATCGCCGCTCCGCGGCATGAGCAGGAGCTGCGGTCGCTGTTGCGGACCGCCTTCGCGCAGGATCATCCGTTCGCCCTGCATTACCCGCGCGATCCGGGTTTCGGGCTCGCCCCGATCGAGCCGGCCGTCCTGCCGATCGGGCAGGGTGAAACGCTTCGCGACGGCCGGGATCTCCTCTTCGTCGGGTTCGGACCCATCGTTGCGCGGGCGATCGAGGCGGCGGACGCGCTCGAGGCCGAGGGCTGGTCGATCGGCGTCATCAACGCGCGGTTCGCGAAACCGCTCGACCGCCAGCTGATCCTCGACGCAGCCCGAGGCAAGCGCCTGGTCGTCACCTTCGAGGAGAGCGTCGTGAGCGGCGGCTTCGGCAGCGCGGTCCTCGAGCTGTTCGAGGAAGCGCGTCTCGCCGATCCTGCCTACCGCGACGTCATCGTGCGGATCGTGGGGATCCCGGGAGACCGGTTCGTGGACCACGGGTCCGTCACCGACCTTCGTCGCGCGCTGCGCCTGGACGCTGAGGGCCTCGCTGCCCAGGTCCGCGACGCGCTCGCCACGATGCGCGCCACGCCGGGGCGGTCAGCGTCCGAGGTCCCGGCCGGCGGGTAACCGCGCCATCCCTGATGAGCCGCGGTGCAGGCGGCTGTGCAACGATAGCCCGGTGAGTCCGGCCGCGGCCCCAAGGACGCCGAGCAAAAGAAGGCGGGTCCGACTCGATCAGGCGCTCGTCGAGCGCGGGCTGGTCGAGTCGCGCAGCCGTGCGCAGGCGCTCATCCTGGCGGGCAAGGTGCGGGTGGGCGAGGGAGATGGCGCTCGACACGATCGCAAGGCCGGCGATCTCGTCGAGCCCGGCGAGACGATCAGCGTCGATGCGCCCGAGCCGTACGTCAGTCGCGGCGGCCACAAGCTGGTGGCCGCGCTCGACGCGTTCGGGATCGATCCGGCGGGCTTGACGGCGCTCGATGTCGGCGCCTCGACCGGGGGTTTCACCGATGTCCTGTTGCAGCGTAGTGCGCGGCGGGTCTACGCGCTCGACGTGGGGCGCGGGCAACTTGCCGAGCCGCTTCGTCGTGACCCGCGGGTCGTCTCCATGGAACGGACGAACGCGCGCACTCTCACCGACGCGACCCTTCCGGAGCCCATCGATCTCGCGACGATCGACGTCTCGTTCATCTCGCTCGCCAAGGTTCTCGGTCCCGTGGCCTCCACCCTGCGCCCGGGTGCCGGGATCGTGGCCCTCGTCAAGCCGCAATTCGAGGCGGGCCGCGGCGGGACCGACCACGGCGTTGTGCGAGATCCGACCGTCCACCGCGACGTCCTCGAACGGGTCGTCGCGCAGGCACGATCGGCAGGGCTCGGGACGCGTGACGTCATCGCGTCACCCATCCTGGGTCCGCAGGGCAACCGGGAGTTCCTCATCCACGTCGCGCCCGGCCCGAGCTGCGCGGAGATCGACCTCCGGATCGACGCCGTCATGACGCCGGACGAGCGATGACGATCAAGCGGATCGGCTTCGCCTACAACCCCACGATCGAGGCGGCCATCGAGCTCAGCGCGCGCGCCTCGGGCTGGTGCCGGGTCCGCGGGATCGCCGACTGGGAGGCCCAGGCCGGCGACACCGAGGCGTTGATGCGCGAGCTCCCATCGACCGATGCGCTCGTCGTCCTGGGCGGGGACGGGACGTTCCTGCGCGCGGCTCGCGCAGTCGCCGACGTCGACGTCCCGTTGCTCGGCATCAACCTCGGCAAGGTCGGGTTCCTCAGCAACACCGAGGCCGGCGAGCTCGAGCCCGTGCTCGAGCACATCGTCGCCGGCGAGTTCACGATCGGCGAGCGGATGGCCATCGAAGGTCGGATCCTGCCCGGGCGCCGTTCCGCTGACCACGACCGCCACGTGGCGCTCAACGACATCGTCATCGCCCGCGGGTCGCTCGCCCGCGTGTGCCGACTCGACGTGTCGATCGACGGCATCCACCTGGCGACGTTCATCGCGGATGGCCTCGTCGTCTCCAGCCCGACCGGTTCGACCGGTTATTCGTTCTCGGCCGGCGGGCCGATCCTCGATCCGACGAGCCGGAACCTCGTCGTGACCCCGATCGCCGCGTACCTGTCGGCGATCCGATCGGTCGTCGTCAGCCCGCAGCAGGTGGTCCGCTGCACGGTCGTCGACGCGCACGAGGCCCTTGTGTCGGTCGATGGACGCGAGGATCTGCCGATCAACGTCGGCGACGTCGTCGAGATCCGCGCGGTCGAACGTCCCATCCGCCTCATCGAACCGAAGGGCGCCCAGCCGTTCTGGGACCTGCTCCGCCACAAGGTCGAGCTCCTGCCGTCATGACGGGATCGCGCGACCGAACGGTGTCCGACGCCGCGGACCCCGAGGAGGGGCTCGCACCCGCCCGGGCCTGGACCGCCGTCGGCCGGCTGCTCGAGCTGACGGTGAGCGATCTGGCCCTGATCGATCGACTTCGATTGACCTTCGACGCGGGCCTCAACGTCGTCACCGGCGAGACCGGCGCCGGCAAGAGCCTGTTGATCGACGCCCTTGGGCTCGCGCTCGGGGCACGGGCGGACACGACGCTCGTCCGGCACGGCGCCGAGACCGCCCGGGTCGAGGCCCTGTTCGATCGGATCCCCGAGCCGCTCATCGCGGTGCGCGAAGTCGCGACGACTGGTCGCTCCATGGCCCGGCTCGACGACTCGACCGTTACCGCCGCCCGGCTCGCGGAGGACGTGGGACCACTGGTCGAGATCCACGGCCAGCACGACCAGGGCCGCCTGCTCGACGAGCGCTGGCAGCGCGAGCTCCTCGATGGGTTCGGCGGCCACGAGGGCCTGCGCGAGGCGGTTAGCGGTGCCGTGGCGCGCTGGCGTGAGAATCGGGCCGCCCTCGACGCGGCGGCGCTCGACCCGCGCGAGGTCGCGCGACGGCTCGACCTGCTCGAGCACGAAGCGGCGGAGATCGCCGGCGCCCGCCTGCGCCCGGGGGAGGCCGAGGAGATCCGGGCCCGACTGACCGCTGCCCAGCATGGCGAGGCGATCGCCCGGGGAGCGGCGACGCTCCACGAGGCGCTGACGGCCGACGGCGCGGGCGCGCGCGATGCTACCGCGACCGCCCTGCACGAGGCGCGCGGTCTGTCGCGACTCGACCCGCGGTTCGAGCCCCTGGCGGACCGCCTGCTCGGTCTTGAAGCGGAGGTCGCCGACGTCGCGGACGAGGCCCGCCGGCTGGCCGAGACGATCGACCACGACCCGGGCGCGCTGGCCGAGCTCGACACACGGCTCGGGGTCATCCATGGGCTGCTCCGCCGCTACGGCGAGGACGAGGCCGCCGTGATCGACCACGGGGTGCGCGCGACGGCCGAGGCCGATCGCCTCCGTGGACTGGACGACGAACGAGCCCGACGGCAGCGAGCGGACGCCGAGCGGCTGGCCGAGGCCGCCGCCGCCGCGGCCGAGCTATCGAACGCGCGGGCCGCCGCCGCCTCGGCGCTCACCGCCGCGGTGGGTGAGGCCCTCGAGGAGCTCGGCTTCCCGGCGGGCGTGTTCGAGGTCGGGCTCGGCCGGCGTCCGGCCGGCGCTGGCGAGGCGGCAGTCGAGCTCAACGGCGACGCCGTCGCGTTCGACTCGACCGGCGTCGATCAGGTCGTCTACCGCCTCGCCCCGAACGCTGGGGAGCCGCCTCGCCCGCTCGCCCGTATCGCATCCGGCGGGGAACTGTCGCGCGTCGCGCTCGCGGTCAAGCGGATCCTCGCCCAGGCCGACGCGACGCCGACCCTGGTCTTCGACGAGGTGGATACGGGGATCGGCGGCCGCAGCGCCGACCCGATCGGTCGGAGCCTGTGGGGCCTGGCGCGTCGCCACCAGGTCCTGTGCGTCACCCACCTGCCGCAGATCGCCGCCCACGCCGACGCCCACTTCCGGATCACGAAACGGGAGCGCGACGGACGGACGGTCACGCAGGTGGAGCGACTCGACCGAGAGGGCCGGATCGTCGAGCTCGCCGCGATGCTCGGTGGCGGTCCGGGCGATGCGGCGGCGCTCGCCACGGCCCGCGAGCTCCTCGATCGAGCCGAAGCCTGGCGAGGACAGCTGATCGGTGCCGGCCGCGAGCGCTGACCTCGAGCGAGCGATCGAGGACTACCTGGCCCACCTCCACGTCGAACGCGGGCTCGCGCCGGCGACGATCCAGGCCTACCGCGCCGACCTCGCGGACTTCGGCGCGGCCCGCGGCACACACGCGGGTTGGGACCGATCACCCGATGCGGCCGTCGGGTACCTCGCGGCAAGGACCCGACGGGGCCGGCGCGGCGATCCGGGCCTTGCGCCGACGAGCCTGCGGCGGCGCGCCGCGGCCCTCAAGGGCTTCTATCGGTTCGCCTACGGCGAAGGCCTGATCGCCGTCGACGTCGCGGCCCACCTGGACCTGCCTCGCCCCGTTCGCCAGCTGCCGGAGACGCTCGACGTCGACGAGGTGGAACGCCTGCTGGAAGCCGCGTCGGAGGCGGGATTGCGCGACCGGGCGCTCCTGGAGCTGCTGTACGCGGCCGGCCTGCGGGTCAGCGAGGCGATCCGGCTCGATCGCGAGGACCTCTCGACCGACGGCGGGTTCGTGCGGGTCATCGGCAAGGGAGATCGCGAGCGACTCGTGCCGATCGGCGATGTGGCGCTCGACTGGCTCGCGGCCTGGCTCACGGGCCCGCGGAAGCGGCTGCTCGAGATCGGTCACGTGGTCGCGGCCCGGGGCGGGCCGCTGTTCCTCGGCGACCGTGGACGTCGCCTCGCTCGGCAGCAGGCCTGGGCGGCCGTCACCGGCGCGGCCCGGCGAGCGGGCCTCGCCTCGAGCGTCAGCCCGCACACGCTGCGCCATTCCTTCGCGACGCATCTGCTCGAAGGTGGCGCGGACCTGCGTGTGGTCCAGGAGTTGCTCGGACATGCGAGTATCTCCACGACCCAGCTCTACACCCATCTGACCGGGGAGCGGATCCGGGACGTCTATCGACGAGCCCACCCGCGGGCCTGAGCCGCATCGCGTGGAGGAGGACCCAGGACCATGTCGTACGCCGATTCGCTCATGGCGACCGACGAACGCATCGTCTATCGCGAGAAGCAGCACCCACTCGTCTTCGTCTGGAGCGCGCGCTACGCGATCGTCGCGATGATCCTGGCGGTCCTCTTCCTGATCCTCGGCAACAATCTGGCCACGGACGGCGCCTCGGGCACGTTCCGGATCGCCCTCGGCTGGGCCGCCGCCGCGCTGTTCATCGGCGGCCTGCTCCTGCTGGTCTGGGCGGTCCTCCAGTACCTCAATCACGAGTATGTCGTCAGCAACCGCCGGGTCCTCCAGATCTTCGGCGTCCTCAACAAGACCTCGATGGACAGCTCCCTCGAGAAGATCAACGACGCCACCCTGACCCAGTCGCTGTTCGGGCGGATGTTCGGCTTCGGCGATCTCGACATCCTGACGGCGGCCGACACCGGGATCGATCGCTTCCGGACGATCCGCAACCCCGTCGGCTTCAAGCGCGCGATGCTCGATGCGAAGAACGAACACGAGCGCGACATGGCGGGCACCGGCCGGTACGCCCCCTCGCCGCCACTGCGGTCCGAACCGCTCGAGCCGGTTGCGCCCGTGGCGCCGAGAGCGGCGGCGCCCGTCGCGTCCACACCGGTGAGCGACGATACGACCTCGACGAGGTCGCCATCTCCGGCCCGGCTCAGCCCGGACGAGCTGACCCGGACACTCGCGAGTCTCGCCGACCTGCGGGACCGCGGCGCGATCAGCCCCGAGGAGTACGAGCACAAGAAGGACGACCTGCTCAGTCGTCTCTGATCCGCGGGCGCCCCGGGCGACCCGGCCCGGCTACCATACGCGGGACCCCGTACGAGGTGCCGCGTGAACCTGGATCAACTCCTGCCCGTCGCGATCGCGGTGGCGATCATGCTGCTCGTCGGCTTCCCGGTCCACGAGTTCGCCCATGCGCTCGCGGCGTATCGGCTGGGCGACTCGACGGCCAAGCTGTACGGCCGGCTGAGCCTCAACCCGATCGTCCACTTCGACCCACTCGGGGGCGCGCTGCTCGCGCTGACGTTCCTCGCCTCGGGCGGTGGGTTCGGGTTCGGGTGGGCCAAGCCGACGCCCGTCAACCCGGCGAACCTGCAGGGAGGTCGCCAGAGCGAGGCACTCGTGGCGGCGGCCGGACCGATCTCGAACCTGATCATGGCAGCCGCGGCCGCGCTGCCGCTTCGGTACCTGCTGGCGAACCCGGAGCTCGGGGCCCAGATCCCGGACATCTTCGTCCAGGTCCTCTACATCTTCGTCGTCATCAATGTGCTGCTCATGGTCTTCAACCTCGTGCCCATCCCGCCGCTCGATGGGTCGAAGGTGCTGTTCGCGCTCATGTCGCCGGCCATGGCCTGGCGCTGGCGCCCGGTCCTCGAGCAGTACGGGTTCATCCTCCTGATCATCGTGTTCTTCTTCCCGCCCGGCGGTTCGATCGGCGGTCGGATCCTGGTCCCGGTGCTCGATGCGATCCTCGCTCTCCTGGTGGGCCGCTAAGGTCCGCCAGTTCCGCGCGCACCTGCGGGCCTCGGTGGCCGCGGACGAGCGCACGGGACTGACGACCTGGCTCAACCCCGATCAGCTGGCGCTCTTCGACGGGATGCACGTGGCCGACCGCCGCCACGGGCTCGACGTTGTCGCGGCCCTCCGAGCGGACGGCGCGACGGACCCCGAGCTGCTGCTGGCGGGTCTGCTCCACGACGCCGGTAAAGGGTCGACCGGGCTCTGGGCTCGCGTCGCGTACTCGCTCGGCCAAGCCTTCGGTCCGTGGGTCTGGCGGGCGGCAGGTTGGCTGCCCGGTTTCCGGTCCGGCCTTGCCCGCCTGCACCGGCACGCCGAGACCTCCGCGACGCTCGCCGCCGCGGTCGGCTGCACGGCTCGGACCGTCGAACTGATCCGCCACCAGGACGCGCCGATCGATCCGGTCGACGGGCGCCGCCTCCAGCTCGCGGACGAGGCGAACTGACGATGCGCGAGGCGCCGCGCGCGACGGTCGGGTCGCCCGGGGTGCCGGTGATGGGTGCTTTCGGACCGGCGGTCCGCTTCGGCGATGGCCGGCGGCCCGAGAACGCGACCCACGTCCAGGTGGCCGAGTTCGACGGTCCACTGGCCTTGCTCCTCTCGCTCATCGAGGCACGCCAGCTCGACGTCCTGACCGTGCCGCTCGGTGGCCTCGCCGACGCCTACCTCGACGCCCTGGCCTCCCTCGAGGCCGACCGGCTCGGCAACGTCAGCGCCTTCGTGGCCGTCGCTTCGCAGCTGATCCTGATCAAGAGCCGCGCGATGCTGCCGCGTCAACCGGATCCGAGCGGCCCCACGGCGTTGCCCGACGAGGGACAGGACCCCGAGGCCGAGCTCCGCTCGCGCCTGCTCCTGTACCGGGCGTATCGCGACGCCGGCCAGCGACTGGCCGCTGGGGCCCTGGACCGGATCGGACTGTTCCGTCGCGAAGCGGGTGTTGCGCGCGCCTCGGGCCTGGCGGGAGCGCGACCGGCCGATTCGCCGCCGCTCGACCCGAGGAACCTGGCCGACGCCATGGCGCATCTCGTGACGATCGCCCCGCCGCGCGAGTCACCTCCCGAGGTCATGCCGCGGATCATCACGCTGACCGAGCGAGCCGAGATCATCCGCAGGGCGCTGCGCGGCGCTCCGACGGTCGTGCTCCAGGAGCTCCTCGCCGGCGTCCGGGATCGGGTCGTCGTCGCCGTGACCTTCCTCGCCCTGCTCGAGCTCGTGAAGCGGCGCGAGATCGTCGTCGAGCAGGCGGAGCCGTGGGGCCCGATCGTCGCGCGCGCGATGACGGCGGAGGAACGCGTCGCCGCCGGCCTGGCCGCGACGGCCGACGACGCCCCCCTCGATGAAGCGCTGGAGTCGTTCGCGTGACCGACGACACGCCGGAGCCGGATGATGCCTCGCCGGCGGCCGGAGCGCCGGCGACCGGAGCAGCAGCCAACGAGGATCTACTGCCGCTGGAGCTGACCGAGGCGGCCCTGGAGGCCTTGCTCTTCGTCGCCGAGCGCCCGCTTACGCGCCGCGAGATCGCGACGCTGGCGGGCACGGACCGGGCCACGGTCGATGCGCGCCTCGGCGATCTCGAGGTCGGGCTGGGGACCAGGGGGATCCGCCTGGTCGTCGATGGCGATCGAGTCGAGCTAGCGACCGCCCCGGAGGCCGGTGCGCTCGTCGCCCGGTATGTCGGCGCCGAGGCGGTCCGGCTATCTCCGGCGTCGCTCGAGACCCTCGCCATCGTGGCCTATCGCCAGCCGATCACAAAGGCGGCGGTCGAACGCATCCGCGGGGTCGACTCCGACTACACGATGCGCTCGCTCCAGCATCGACGGCTCATCGTCGAGCTCGGCCGGGCAGATGCTCCGGGCCGCCCGTTCCTGTACGGCACGGGCTTCGAATTTCTTGAGCGGTTCGGCCTCACGAGCCTCGACGGGCTCCCGCCGCTCGATGCCGACGTGGCGGCCCGGATGGCGGAGGAGGGCGGGGAACTGGTCACGGTGCCGCTGTTCGATGGCCCCGACGCCGGCCCGGGCGGCAGCGCCGACCCGAGCGCCGACCTGGAGGCGGACACGAGCGTCCGCCCGATCGGAGACCGCCGCGGGATCGCGGGCTGATGGCGGTCGAACGGCTCCAGAAGGTCCTTGCCGCGGCCGGTGTCGCCTCCCGGCGCGCATCGGAGGCGCTCATCGCGGCCGGCCGGGTCACCGTCGATGGGCGAACGGCCACGATCGGCACCCAGGTGGATCCCGCGATCGCGATCATCGCCGTCGACGGCCGCGTGATCGGCGAGTCGGCGACCAAGGCGTACCTCGTGCTGCACAAGCCGGCCGGCGTCACGTCGACGACCCGCGATCGACACGCCGAGCAGACCGTGCTCGACCTCGTTCCCACGGCGCTCGTGCCCGACGGCGCCCGGCTCTACCCGGTGGGGCGGCTGGACCAGGACTCCGAAGGGATGCTGCTGCTCACGAACGACGGGGCGTGGGCCGAGCGCGTGCTCCACCCGCGCCATGGCGTCGAGCGGGAGTATGCCCTCGGCCTGGCCGCACCACTCGATCGTGCCCAGGTCGACGCCCTGCGTGGAGGCATCGCGCTCGAGGAGGGGCTGGCCACCCTCGACGGCCTCCGCCCGATGACCAGCGTCGAGGTGAGCCGCCTCGCGGCCCTCTTGAAACCGGTTCCACCGGACCTGATCTGGTATCGGGCCACACTGACGCAGGGCTGGAAGCGCCAGCTCCGTCGGATGTTCGGGGCGGTTGAGGCGCCGGTCCAGCGGCTGGCGCGGGTGCGGATCGGGCCGGTTCGCATCGACGGCCTGCGCAGCGGCGCGGTTCGGCCGCTCAAGGCCCCGGAGATCCGTGGCCTCGGATCGGGCGCCGGTCGAGCCCGACCCACCTCGAGTCCGCCGCGTCCATGACCGACTGCCCGAACTAGGCCGGCGTCCTCACGGGAGATCAGGCGGTCGCGTCCCGGCGTCGCACGACGATCGACCCGGCGACTCGATCGTGGAGCCCACGCTTGCGTCGATTGCGCGCGGTCGTGACGAGCAGCACGAGGTTCCAGAGCGCGATCACCACGACGAGGATCGCCCCGAGCCAAGGCACCGGGAGCGCGAGCGTCGAGAGGAGGCCGAACGGCGCCCCGAGCATCAGCTATCGCTTGATCGCCGATCCGGGGGCCAAGCGACCGCCGCCATCCGCCCGCTCGACGCGGGCTCGGACCAGGCGCTGCGCCGGCGTCGCGCCCCAGGCCAGCCACCACCCTGCGAAATACAGCCCGGCGGCAGACGTGGCCTGCGCGGTATCGAGGAAGCTCCGCAACCGATCCGCCGACACCCGGGGCACCCCGTCGACCTGGCTGATCCGGACCGTCGGACCGATCAGCGCGTGGAGCACGAACAGGATCGCGTAGATCACGAGCGCGAGGAGCACGGCGTCAAGCACGTATGCCACGAGCCGGACGAGCACGCCGACGCCCCGTACATCGTCGATGGCCGCTGCGGCGGATCCGCTCCGGCCGCCGACCGGGATCGACGCCGACGGGGTCGTGGTGCTTTCGGTCATCTGTTCCTCGCTTCGGGGCGCGCCAAATATAGGCGCCGGCGGCTGCGGCCGGTACCCTTCCGAGGTGATCGTCGACGCGCAGGAAGTCCCGGCCGACACCGTGCTCGAGGCCGACCTCTGCATCGTGGGCTGCGGAGCGGCCGGGATCACGATCGCGCGCGAGCTGGCGGAGTCCTCGCTGCGGGTCGTCGTGCTCGAGAGCGGCGGTCTCGACTTCGAGAGCGAGACGAACGACCTCAATGTCGGTGACATCGTGGGGCTGCCGTATTTCGCCCTCGAAACGGCGCGACTGCGCTACCTCGGCGGCTCGACGAACCACTGGGGCGGCGTCTGCCGGCCGCTCGAGCCGATCGATTTCGAGGCCCGCGACTGGATCCCGGAGAGCGGCTGGCCGATCAACCGGACCGACCTCGATCCGTACTACCCGCGGGCCGCCGCCACTGCCGGCCTGTCTATCGCGGACTGGGACCTCGGGCGATGGAGTGCCAAGAGCCCGTTCCCGGTCTGGCCGTTCTCGGGCGACCCGATCGAGACGGTCGTCGCCCAGGTCGTCGATGGCAAGCGACGCAGTTTCGGCACGCGCTGTCGGACGGCCCTCCAGGCCGCCACGAACGTCACGATCCAGCTGCACGCCAACGCGATCTCGATCGACACGGACGCCACGGGCCGCCACGTCGAAGGGATCCGTGCCGGCACCCTCCGGGAATCGGTTCACCGTCCGGGCCCGGACCTACGTCCTCGCCACCGGCGGTCTCGAGAACGCGCGCCTGCTGCTCGCGTCCGACGGCCTGCAGCCCGACGGTGTCGGCAACGACCGCGGCCTGGTCGGTCGGCACTTCATGGAGCACCCACGGTTCCGGGCCGGGGTCATCCTGCCGGCCGACCCGCGGCTGCGGATCGGCTTCTACGACGCGCACGACGTCGGCGACACCACGATCCAGGGCTACCTGACCCTGTCCAAGGACGCGGCGCGCCAGGAGGGCTTGACCGACGTCCAGGTTCGACTCGTTCCGATCTACGACCCGGCGATCGAGGCCGCGCTCGATGCGGAGGACGCCGACGCCGCGCGCGACCTCGTGGACCGGCTCGAGGACCCGGGCAGCCTCGCCGAGGAGATCGGTGACCTGGGCAAGGACCTCGGACTCCTCAGTGCCGACCTGATGACGTGGCAGGGGGCGGTCGTACTGGGCGGGCCGTTGGCCGTCCCGCTGCCGGAGGTCGTCGACGAGGTCGCGCGGCGGGCCGCGGCGGGCCAGGTCGAAGCCGCCTTGCCGCTCGTGTTCGGCGACCTGGCCACGGCGGGCTTCGGCAAGCTGGCGGGCGGCCTGCCCCTGGTCGGTATCGCCCTCTCGACACGGATCGAGCAGGTGCCCAACCCGGACAGCCGGGTCAGCCTCGCGGCCGAGCGCGACGCGCTCGGCATGCGCCGGCTCCAGCTCGACTGGCAGCTCACCCAGATCGACAAGCACAGCGTCGTTCGGACGCTCGAGCTCCTCGGCGCCGAGTTGGGGCGGACCGGGCTCGGGCGGCTCCGGATCGACGTCGATGACGACCCGACCTCGTGGCCGGACGACCTGGCCGGTGGGTGGCATCACATGGGCACGACCCGGATGAGCGACGACCCGGCGCGCGGCGTCGTGGACCGCGACGGCCTCGTCCACGGCATGGACAACCTGTTCGTCGCCGGCAGCTCGGTCTTCTCGACCGCCGGCTCCGGGACGCCGACGATGACGATCGTGGCGCTGTCGTTGCGCCTGACCGACCACCTGCGCGAGCAGCTGGCGTGAGCGGGTAGCTCCCTCGGGGCATCTCGCGCCGCACGCTCCTGCGCCGCGGTGCCTGGGTCGCGATCGCCGGCGCCGCCTCGGTGGCGATGGCCGGGACGGCAGCCCGTGCCCTCCTGTCGGGTCGGGCCACGGCTCCGGGCGAGCGGTTGGCGTCCGTCATCGGCCACCGGGACGCTGCGGCGCGGGTCGGTCGGGATGCGCTGGTCGCGGGGGTCGTGGAGCCGGACGTGCCCGGCCTGCTGGCTGGCTTGCGCGAGGCGGTCACGAACCTGGACGACGTCCTTCGGGACGGCAGCGACGACGATCTCCGCGCGGCGCTCGACGGCGCGCGCCGGCACGACTTCGCCGGGCGTGGCGAGGGTGTCACCCGGGTCCACGGATGGGTCGTCGCCCGCACCGAGGCGCGCGTCTGTGCCCTCGTGGCGCTCGCGTCGCCCGCCTGAGCCAACGCGGGACCGGTCGGACGGGCGGACCGCAGCCGGAGCGCGCCCCGGTATCCTTGGGTGCGATGGATGGACTCATCGTCGCGCTCGATGGCCCGGGGTCGTCGGGCAAGAGCAGCGTCGGAGCCGCCGCGGCCCAGGCGGTCGGGTATCGCTTCTGCGACACCGGGCTGTTGTATCGGGCCGTGACCTGGCTCGCCGAGGCGCGCGGGGTATCGGTCGACGATCCGACGGGCCTCGTCGAGCTCGTCGAGCAGGTCGAGCTCGCCGCGGACGAGCGTGACCGCCTGGCCCATGTCCTCGTCGATGGGGTCGACCACACCGCGGACGTCCGAAGTCCGGCAGTCGACGCGGCCGTGTCGTCGGTCTCCGCGGTGCCCGAGGTCCGGGCCGCGCTCCTCGACCGGCAGCGCGCCCTGGCGTCAGAAGGCGGCATCGTCATGGGCGGCCGCGACATCGGCACGGTCGTCCTGCCCGACGCGGACCTGAAGATCTATCTCGACGCCTCCCTCGAGGAGCGAGCCCGACGCCGAGCCGAGCAACGTAGCCTCGATCCGAACGGCAAGTCGGCCCGCGAGATCCTCGAGGCCCTCCGCCGGCGCGATCGCCTGGACACCACCCGCGCGATCGCCCCGCTGCGCGTCGCCCCCGACGCGCGGATCGTGACCACCGATGGCAACCGGTTCGAGGACACGGTCGACGCGGTCGTCGGGGCCATCCGCGATGCCGAGGCGCGCCGGGCGGAGGAGCCGGCCCGGGCATGACCGCCGCGGCGACCCCGATCGATGGCTCGATCACCCTGCTGATCCGGCTCGTCACGCTCGCCGGCCGGATCTTCGCCAGTGCCCTGACCCGGGTCCGGATCGAGGGCGAGATCGACGCGATCCCGCGTGAGGGGCCCCTGATCATCGCCGCCAACCATGCCTCCAACCTCGACGCGGTCGTCATCGGCTCGTGGCTCATCGGGAGGATCGGACGGCGGTTCCAGTGGCTCGGCAAGAAGGAGCTGTTCGACTGGCCCATCGTCGGCTGGGTCTCCAGCCATGGCGGGGTCCATCCCGTCGATCGCTCGACCGCGGACGTCGAGGCCTTCCGGCTTGCCCTGCGGATCCTCGAGGAGGGCCAGATCCTGTTCGTCTTCCCCGAGGGCACGCGCAGCCGTGACGGAACGCTCCAGGCGGCGCGCGACGGCGTTGCCGTGCTCGCCCTGCGGAGTGGTGCGCCGATCGTTCCGGTCGGGATCGCCGGATCGAGCGCCGTCTGGCCGCGCGGCCGGCGGCTGCCCAAGCCCGGCGGCCGGGTCACCGTCCACGTCGGAAGGCCGTTCCGCATCGCCGACCTCGTCCCGCCCGATACGGACCGGCGGGCGGCGAAGGGCCTCGCCACCGACGTCATCATGCGGCGCATCGCGGAGCTGCTGCCACCCGCCCAGCAGGGGGCCTACACCGCGCCCGCAGCGGCCGACGACGGTCTGCCGGCGACGCCGGAGGAGTAGGGGAACGGGGGCCCGAGCAGGCCCCGTGCGATAATCGAGCCGTGGGAATCGTGGAAGAAGTCCGAATCGCGAAGCGGACCGGGTTCTGTTATGGGGTTCGCGAGGCGATCGACAAAGCCAAGGAGGCCTCGGCCGCCGGCAAGACTACGCACACGCTCGGACAGGTCGTCCACAACGAGGGCGTCGTGCGCGACCTGCAGGCGCTCGGCATCGAGACGGTCGACACGCTCGACGAGGTCGATCACGGCGCGGCCGTCGTCATCCGCGCCCACGGCGTGCGGCCGGACGTCATGGAGCGAGCGGAACAGCGCGGCCTCGAGGTGATCGACGGCACCTGCACCTGGGTCATCCAGGAGCACCGTGAACTGACCAGGCTCGTCGAGGACGGCTACACGATCGTCCTCCTCGGCACGCCCAAGCACGCCGAGGTCGTCGGCATGCTCGGCTTCGCGCCCGACGCGATCGTCGTGGACGAAGAAGAGGAGTGGGAGGCCGCGATCCCGCGCAAGAAGCGGATGGCCCTCATCAGCCAGTCGACCCAGCCGCCCTGGAAGTTCGAGAAGCTCGCGGCGTTCATGGTCTCGCGCGCTCACGAACTCAAGATCGTCAACACGGTCTGTCCGGTCACGATCCGCCGCCAGCAGGACACCGTCGAGGCGGCCGCGGAGGTCGACCTCATGGTCGTGGTCGGTGGCCGCTCCAGCGCAAACACGAAAGAGCTAACCCGCCTGTGCGAGATCGTCGGCACGCCGGCGATCCAGATCGAGGGGGTCCGCGACCTGGCCGATCCCGCGGTGTTCGCCGAGGCGCGCATCGTCGGCGTCACCGGTGGTACGTCGACGCCGATCGAGGACCTGCAGGACGTGGCCCAGCGGATCCTCGAGATGGCCGGCACGCCCGCAGTCCAGGCAAAGGCGACCGAGCTCGCGGCCGCGGCCCTGGAGCGCGCCGCCACCCCGGCTGGACGCACCACCTCGCTTCCCTCGATCGCGCCTCGATCCAGCGCCGGCGCCGCCTGACGGTGGCTGCCCGATCGACCCCGCCGGCGACGACTCGCCTCGGCGGGGCGCTGCCGGTTGTCGCCATCGTCGGGCGCCCGAATGTCGGGAAGAGCACGCTCTTCAACCGCATCCTTGGTCAGCGCACGGCGATCGTGGAGGACCGCGCCAGGACCACGCGCGATCGGCTCTATGGCGACGCCGAGTGGAACGGCCGGCGGTTCGTCGTCGTGGACACCGGCGGCCTGGAGGTGGACCCCGGCGATTCGATCGAGGAGCGCGTGCAGGAGCAGGCTCGCCTCGCGATCGGCCAGGCCGACGTCATCGTCCTCGTCGTCGATGCCGCAGCGGGCATGACCCCGTCCGACCAGGAGGCCGCCGACCTCCTGCGCCGCGCCCAGGCGCCAGTCATCGTGGCGGTCAACAAGGCGGATAACGAGAAGCGCGAGCTCGAGGGCGCCGAGTTCCACGCCCTGGGCTGGGACGAGACCTACGCGATCTCCGCCTCGCACGGGCGCGGGACCGGCGATCTGCTCGATGCGATCGTCTGGGCGCTGCCGCCCGAGACCGAGCAGGAGCTCGCCCGCAAGGCGCGAGCGCTGGAGGCCGACGCGTGGGCCGACGAGGTCGCCGCGGGCCGCCTCGAGCCGTTCGTCGTCGACGAGCCCGAGGCGGACGAGGCGACCGCCGACGAGGACGCCGCTGCCGAAGCCGCAGACGAGGTCGAAGCCGCTCGCTGGGACGCCGCGATCGCCGCGGACAGCGACCGGGCTCCCGCGGCGATCGCCTTCGTGGGTCGGCCCAATGTCGGCAAGTCGAGCCTGCTCAATGCCCTGCTCGGCGAGGATCGGACGATCGTGTCGGAGATCCCGGGCACGACCCGCGACGCGATCGATACGCGCCTGGCCTGGGGCCGCAGCGAGGTCGTGCTCATCGACACCGCCGGCATCCGCCGGCGCGGCAAGGTCGCCTCGGGGCCGGCCGCGGAACGCTACTCGACCCTGCGCGCGCTGAGCGCGCTGTCGCGGGCGGACGTGGCCGTGCTCGTCATCGATGCCGTCGAGGGCCTGACCTCGCAGGACGCCCACGTCGCGGGCTACGTCGTCGAGGAGGGGAAAGGCCTGGTCATCGCGGTCAACAAGTGGGACCTCGTCGCCGAGAAGACCGACCGGACGTTCGACCAGTACATCGAGTGGATCCGCGCCGAGGTGCCGTTCCTCGACTTCGCGCCGATCGTGTCGATCAGCGCCAAGACAGGCCAGCGCGTCGGGCGCGTGCTCGAGCTCGCGGTCGACATCTGGGCCGAGCGCCGCCGCCGGATCCCGACCGGCGAGCTCAATCGGCTGGTCGCCACCGCCACGGAACGCACGCCGCCACCGATGGTGCGCGGGCGGCGACCCAAGCTGTTCTACGCGACCCAGGCCGCGATCGCGCCGCCGACGTTCGTGTTCTTCGCGTCGGATGCGGCCGCGGTCCACTTCAGCTACCGGCGCTACCTCGAGAACCGGTTGCGCGACGCGTTCGGGTTCGACGGGACGCCGATCCGCCTGGTCTTTCGCGACCGGGTCTCGGTCAAGCTCCCGCGACGCAAGAAGGCCGCCGCAGCCGCGGCTGGCGGGAAGCCCGCGCGACGAACGGCCGCGGCTGCCAAGGGTCGGCGACCGGGCTGATGGACGAGGCACGGGTTGCGATCATCGGCGCCGGCGCGTGGGGAACGACGCTCGCGGCGCTCGTCGCGCGCCAAGAGCCGGTGATCCTGCTGACCCACAGCGCCTCGGTTGCCGAGGAGATCGGTCGGACCCGCCGCAACGAGCGACGCCTGCCGGGGATCGAGCTGCCCGGCGAGGTCCGGGCGACGGCCGATCCGGCCGCGGTGGCCGGAGCGGTTGACCTGGTCGTCCTCGCGACCCCGTCGTCGCACCTGCGCTCAGCGGTCGAGCTGGTCGTGCCGCACATCGCGCCGGGCGCCGACCTCCTGTCGGTCGCCAAGGGGCTGGAGCCCGGGTCGCTCTTGCGCATGAGCGAGGTGATCGCCGAGGCGGGCGGTTTCGCTCCCGGGCGGATCGCCGCCCTGTCGGGGCCGAACCTCGCCGGGGAGATCGCGCGCGGCCTGCCGGCCTCTGCCGTCGTGGCCGCCACGGATCTTGATCTCGCCCAGCGCGTGGCCGCACGCCTCGCGCGGCGGGAGTTCCGCCTGTACCTCAACCGCGACATCCTCGGCGTGGAGCTGTGCGGTGCGCTCAAGAACATCGTGGCGATCGCGGCCGGGGCCGCCGATGGGCTGGGGTTCGGCGACAACGGCAAAGCCGGGCTGATCACCCGCGGCCTGGCCGAGATGATGCGGCTCGGGATCGCGGCCGGAGCGAACCCGCTGACCTTCGCCGGGCTGGCCGGGATTGGGGACGTCGTCGCGACCTGCGGGTCCGGGCTGTCGCGGAACCATCGACTGGGCGAGGAGCTGGCGAAGGGTCGCCCCTGGGCCGAGATCGAGGCGACGCTCCCGGGCACGGCCGAGGGGGCGTACACCGTGGACGCCGCGCTGGCCATGGCCGATCGCCTGGGCGTCGAGATGCCGATCGCGCGCGAGGTCCATCACGCGCTGTTCGAGGGCAAGAGCGTGCAGCGCTGTCTGATCGACCTGCTCGCCAGGGAGTCAAAGGACGAGCTAGCCGACTTCGAGACGTGGCTGGCGGGCCCGGCCGCACCTGAGCGGGGAGCGGCGGGTGCCGGGCCGGGCACCCGAGGTCCGGTGCTAGACTGAGCCGCCCTGTCGGGGCGTGGCGCAGTCTGGTAGCGCACCAGTCTGGGGGACTGGTGGTCGTCGGTTCAAATCCGGCCGCCCCGACCAACTTCCGAACATGAACAGGCCCCGAGCGGATCGTCCGCCGGGGGCCTGACCGCAGTTTCGGCCGCTAGTCCCCCTCGAGTTCGCGTGTCAGCTTCGCGACTCGCTTCGTGGCTCGCATCGCTGCCTCGACTTCTCGCAGCTCGTCGCGGACCTCCTTGTTGATCCGGTTGGCCTCAGCAGTCGTGATCCGCCCAGCCTGGAGATCGCGTATGACGTCCGCCAGCCGGCCCTGCAGACGATCCGCGCGCGACTCGCCACTCATACAGCTACCTCCGCTGGAGCCTCGCGTTTCTTCAGGAGCCCGTCGATGCGGGCCGCAGCAACTCGTGAGCGCTCCGTCGAGAGATGCGAGTAGACGTCGACGGTGGTCGAGTAGTCGGCGTGTCCGAGCATCTTCGAGATCACGGCGAGATGATCCGAGCTGGGCCAACGACCGGATGATGAAGATGATGCCGCCCGAGATGCGTGCCCAGTTGTTGGACAGGGGGCTCCAGGTCCGGGACGGTCGGCGTGTTGTGATCGGTAGCCCCGCCAGCCCCGGCGTCGCGAAAGGCCTCGCGAGAGTCGTAGCCGGACCGGACGACTTCGGGCGGTTCAAGCCGGGGGATGTGCTGGTGACTCACGCCACCTCTCCGATCTGGACACCTCTCCTGGCGATCGCGGCGGCAGCCATTACCGAGGTCGGCGGACCCTTCGCTCGCGCTGCGATCGTGACCCGAGAATTCGGCATTCCGCTGGTCGACGGCGCCCTCGACGCGACCAAGGTCATCCCCGACGGGGCGCCGGTGGTTGTGAATGGCTCGTCCGGGGTCGTCGAGCTCTGACCCTTCTGGCCCTCCCTGGGTAGAGATCAAGGTCTGATGCCTCTGATCTACCGCTGAACCTGACGCTCCACGACGGGACGTAGGCGGACGAGTACCTCGAAGACCGTCACGGTGACTCTTACCCTACGGCGAAGGGATTCGGTACTGGACGGCGAAGCGTTTCCGCAAGTCCGAGGGCAATCTCCGCGAAGTCCTACGTCTCCCGGTCGAGCTCCTCGCGGACTACCTGGCGGATGCGCTCGACTAGGTCGTCCAGGTCCTCGGACGTTAGCGGTGCGGGAGGCTCGGGCGGGAGGCTGATCCACCGATCGCCGTCCTCCAAACTTGCTGCCAGAGCCTCATCTTCCGGCGACAATTCACGGCGCGCGAGTGCGGCGTCAACCTTTTGCTCGATGGCTTTGCGATGCTCGTCATCCATGCCGACCACACTCCAGACTCGACGCCACAGCCGGGTCGTAATCGAGTACTGCTAGCGGCTCTATCCGCCGGGCCTCGAGGTCGCCCCGGCCGCCCTCGACGTCGTAGGCGGCCCCGTCTTCTCGTCGCCTGGCCGGTGGTCGCGCGACGGTCGACGCTGCTCGCCGTCTTCGAGAGTGTCCTCCGGGGGCCGCCGCGTCATTACCCGCCGTCATCTGTTCCAACCTACGCCCGTGGCGCAACCCGAACGTATCCGCAAGTCGGGCGGCGATGTTCCTTTCGGGCGTTTCGTTTGGTGCGCGCGATGGCCTGCGCATAGCCGTGCCGCATCGTCGCGCCAAACGGCTCGTCCTCTACCGCCGGTGTCGCCCCTAAGGCATTCCTGGGCCTGCGTCCGTCCCAGGCTCAGGGGTTGCCGCTGAACGTGTCGCAGCGGTCCGCCGACCCCGTCTGGTAGCCGGTCGTGAACCACTTCTGGCGCTGGGCGGACGAGCCGTGGGTCCACGTTTCGGGGTTCACCTGGCCCTGCGTCTCCTGCTGGATCCGGTCGTCGCCGACGGCGGACGCCGCATCGAGGGCGTCGGCGATCTCGGCGTCACTGAGGGGCTCGAGGTAGCCCGTCGCGGCCGCGTGGTTTGCCCATACGCCGGCGAAACAGTCGGCCTGGAGCTCGGTCCGGACCGACTGCCCGGTCGTCCCTGCCTGGCTCGTGCCGCCCGACAGCGTCCCGGCGAGATCCTGAACGTGGTGCCCATACTCGTGGGCGAGAATGTAGGCCTGCGCGAACGGGCCGCCCTGGGCGCCGAACTTCGAGCGTAGCTCGTCGAAGAACCCGAGATCGATGTAGACGTACCTATCGTTCGGGCAGTAGAACGGGCCGCTGGCCGACGACGCGACGCCGCAGCCGGTGCTGATCTGCTCGGTGAAGAAGCGGGTCTTCGCCCCGACATAGTGCTGACCCGAGTTGGCGAACTCGTCGGTCCAGTAGGCCTGGATGCTGTTGACGTAGCCAACGATCCGGCAGTCCTCGCGAACGTTCGCGTCGGCCCCGGTCTTGCACTCGTTGGCGAGGGCGGTACTGGCCGGTCCCGGCTCGCCCGCGCCGCCGATCGTCTGGTCGACGAGGCTGCCGAGGGTCCCGCCCGTCGTTGGACTGCCGCCCAGGACGACCCACACGAGCGCAACGATGAGCCCGATCCCGCCTCCGCCGACGGCCAGGCCGCGCCCACCGATCCTCGAGCCACGGACGTCCTCGACCTGCGATGGATCGAGCTGCTTTCCCGCGTTGAACGACATTCCCGACGAGCCTCCCGTATGCGCCGGACTGGTGCCTCGTATTGTCGCTCCTACGGCGTTGCCGAGGCATGGCCAGCGCCCTGCACTCTCATGGAATTCCGGCAGCGGAGCCGGAGGTCAACAGCCAATGCCCAGCCGCGTGATCGCCATCGCGCCGCGCCCGACCTGCTAGGTCGTCAGCGGTGTTTCTAGCGTCGCCGGATCGCAGTTGCCTGCTGGTTCACGACGAACTGTTGCAGAACACGATCAGGTCATAGTGGCGGCTCAGCGCACGAGGCTTCGTGCGGATCCATCAGCTTGACCCGCAGCCGCAGGAGCGTCCGCTTGCGATGTGGTACGCCGTCGGCAAGCTCGGACTCCAGACGGCGCTGCCGCTCGGCGAGGTCGGCCAGCTCGCGACGCAGATCGGCCGCCCTGTTGCCAGTAGCTGGAACTGGCGCCGTCGAGCCGTTGCCCATCGATCGCATCATGACCACCATCGACGCTGGACAGACGGCGACCATGAGTAGCGGGATCGCGGCCGTGATCAATCCGGGCGCGAAGAACACCACCAATGCGCC
Source organism: Candidatus Limnocylindrales bacterium (assembly GCA_038214255.1). Lineage (GTDB taxonomy): Bacteria > Chloroflexota > Limnocylindria > Limnocylindrales > CSP1-4 > SPCO01. Next base: position 6,871 of record JBBQRZ010000027.1, on the reverse strand, counting down.
GGCAACGGCGACAGCCGCGATGACGCGGGGATCGAGACAGACTCGTAGATAGTTCATGTCGACCTTCCTCGGTCCGTCGGAATCGACCGGTCGCGTGGATCCATCATCTGATACTACATGTCTGTTAGTAGGTCCGGCGGTGGGAGGCATCAGGGGGCGGACAGCGACAAGGGCTGTAGTAGGATCGTGGGGAGCCAGGGAGAGACCTTGGAGACCGATGTCTTGGGGCCGCTAGAGCGCCGGGTGATGGAACAGCTCTGGCATGCGGGGCCGTCGACGGTGGGCGAGACGCGCGAGGCGCTGAATTCGGGCGCCGTGTCGCCGCTCGCGTATACGACCGTGATGACCATCCTCGTGCGGCTGCTCGAGAAGGGTTATCTGGCTCGCGCGCGCGAGGGTCGCCAATACCGCTACCAGGCGTTATTTGATGAAGCGTCGCTTCCGGCAGCCGTCGGCCGGCGCGAGCTGCGCCGCCTCATCGAGCGTCATGGAGCCGCGACGGTCGCCCGCTTCGCCGCCGACCTCACCGAAGCCGACAGCAACCTCACGGCGCGGCTCGAGGAGCTCGCGCGCCGCGAGGAGGACCCCACATGAGGCGCCTTTCTCGGAGTCCCCTGTACGTTCTCGCGGCCCTTGCGGGCGCGTTCGGGATCGGCATGGCCCTTCCCCTCTTCGATGCGACCTGCGCGATGGGTTCGGATCCCGCAGGATCCTTCGCTGCGTGCGCTGCGGCGCAGGCCGGCTTCTCGCGGCAGGTGGAGCTCCTGGGCCTCGTCATCGGCGCGATCGTGGCCGCCATGGTTCTCGCGTCGATCGGGATCCAGGCGGCCCTCCACCATAGGATCTCGGACGGCCTGCGGCGGCGAGCGCGGCCGGCTGTCGTCGCCGGCCATGCCGTGGGACTCTTGCCCGCGATCGAGGTTGCATTCGTGGCCGGTATCCGCCACCCTCGGATCTTCTGCGCCGACGATCTCGCGACCCGTCTCGACGCCGACGAGTTACGGGCCGTCCTGCTCCACGAGCGCCACCACGAACTCGTCCACGCCCCGGCCAGGCTCGTCCTCCTGGCCGCGCTGACACCATTCGTCGGTCGCCTCGGCCCAGGATCGGTGTGGCTCGAGCACCAGCGAGCTCAGCTCGAGATCGCCGCGGATGAGCACGCGATCGGCAACGGCGCCACCCGGGCGACGCTGGCGCGGGCGATCCTCGAGCTCGACGATCCGTCACCGCGCCTCTCGCTCGCCGGCTTCGCGACCGCCGGCGATCTCCGGTTGCGTGCGCTCCTCGGCGAGGACATCGGGTCGACCGCCCACACGCCTGGTGCTGTGGGAACGGCGGTGATCGCGGCCGCGGTTGTCGCGGTCCTGTGCACTGTTCTGTCGCTCATCTAAGCAGCGCGTCCTCAGGTGCCCGGCCAGGTCTCTCCACCGTCGGCGGATATTTGAGAAGTCGAGCGCCTCGTTGATGAGGGCGATTGCGTGCGCGTCGGGGGATTGCCCCGGCGATGAGAGCGAGGAGCAACAGCAAGCGCGACGAGAAGCGACACCCCGAGAGCCTGAACTACTACACTGCGTGTGGTATGAGCGGGTACAGGGACGAACCGGGGGACCCGACTGAGGTGCCGCCTGATACGCCAGGCGCCGAAGCGGCATCGACAGGAAAGCCCAGACGGACGCTCATCGGACCATTCACGGCGCGCCAGCTGGGCATCGTTAATGGCGTCGTCTTCGGGACGGCCCTCGTTCTCTTCGTCGTCACCCGCCCGCTAGGTGGCGCGGATCCCATATCGACGGCCGATCCCGGCGCGGCGTTCTACCGGATCACGGCCGAGACCCAGGGACTCGATCTCGGCCAGCGGGCACCCGAGCTCACCGGTGATAACGGCGGCAAGCCGGTCCAGCTGATGGACCTCGACGGCCGGCCGCTCACGCTCGCCTCGTTTAAGGGTCATCCCGTCTGGATCAACTTCTGGGCCACCTGGTGCCCGCCCTGCCAGCGCGAGACCCCCATCCTGCGCGCGACGCGTACCAGGCTCACAAAGGCGAGGGGTTGATGCTCCTCGCCATCGACGTCCAGGAGGACGCGGACACCGTCCGTCGGTACGTGACGACGTACGGGCTCACCCACACGATCGGCCTCGATGTGACCGGGGCCGTCTTTCGTGCCTATCGAATCTTCGGCCTGCCGAGCCACTACTTCATCGACCGCGACGGCGTGATCCGAGCACGCTACTTCGGGCAGTTGACCCGCGACCTGGTTGAGCAGCAGCTGAAAGTGATCCTGCAGCCCTGACGACGCAGGCAGAGGGAAGTGGCAGCGTGACAAGAAAACGATCTCGAGCTTCGGGCCACCGGGTCCCGCCGCTCGCGCCGTGGTGGCGTAGCTGGCGCAGTGCCCTCGTCGGTCTCGTCGGTCTCCTCGGCCTCGGCGCGATCGGATTCGTTGGCTTTGCCGTGCTGTCGGCTGGCGGCGGACAGACGGTCGGGGGAGCAACCTCGTGGGCGACGCTTGGGACGCGCGATGTCCATTCACTCGCGTTCGACCCGGCCGATGCGCAGCATCTGTACTTTGGCCATCACACCGGCCTGCTCGAGTCGCGCGATGGCGGGCGGAGCTGGCAGCCGATCGGTCTCGGCGGGGCCGACGCGATGAACGTCCGACCGGGCGCGGGATCGGTGCTCCAGGTTGCGGGGCACAACGTGTACATGGAGACGGCCGACGGCGGTCGGACGTGGGCGCCCGTGCCGAACGACCTCCCGGGCCTCGACCTCCACGCGTTCGTCGTCGATCCGGCGGATCCAGCTCACGCGTGGGCATACACGGTCGGCTTTGGTCTCTTCGAGAGCACGGACAGGGGGCGACATTGGGAACCGCGCCGGTCGGGCGACTGGCCCGTCCTCGCCGTGACTCGATCGTCCGGCACGACGACCCTCTTGGGTCTATCGACAAACGGTTTCGGCGCGAGCGCCGATGGCGGGCGGAGCTGGCGGCAGTTCGCGTCGCCCGGTGGGCAGATCGCGAGCCTCGCTGCCGCCCCAGACGCCTCGCTGCTCCAGGTGGGTACCACGAAGGGTCTATACCGTTCGGTGGACGCCGGGAAATCCTGGCAGCCGACCGGGTTCGGCGGCACGGCTCTGACCGTCGCCATCGCGCCATCCGACCCGCGGGTTGTCGCGGCAGTCGACGATAAGACGCGCTACTTCCGCTCCGATGATGGCGGCGCGACCTGGCCCGGACCGAAGTAGGGCCGTGGCTCGAACGGCGATGTGGAACCGCGATTCGCTCCGTGTCGTAGCAACTGGCACATTGATGTCGCGGCGACTCGTCTGCCCGCTTCTGATCCTGCTCGCTGTCGTCGCCTTGGCGCTTGCGTCACCTGCCGCGGTCGCGGCTCACGCCGAGCTCCTCCTCGCGTCACCGGCCCCAGGAACGGGACTCGCCCAGGCACCCGCGGCGGTCGTCATCAAGTTCTCCGAGCCGCTCAACCTGTCACTCAGCCGGATCGAGGTCCTGGACAGCTCGGGCGCCGACGTCGGACAGGGATCGACCCAGGCCGTCGTGGGCGACGCGCAGGCGATGCGCCGGCCGCTCGGCCTGCTGCCGACTGGTCAGTACACGGTCCGCTGGACGACCGTGTCGGCAATTGATGGACACACACTCCGAGGCACGTGCTCGTTCGCGGTCGGGACCGGGGCCGACGCCGGCACGACGATCGCCGACGGCCCCCTCGACTCCGAGGGACCGCTCGGGCTCATCGGCCGCTTCGCCGCCCTGGTTGCGCTCGGCGCCTGGCTCGCGTGGAGCCTCCTCCCCGGAGCGTCGAGGCGGGCTGGCCTCGATCCGGTGAAGGTATCGCGCATCGCGCGCGTCGCGCCCGCGGTCGCCTTCGTGGGCACCATCGTCTCATTGCTCTCGACGACTTTCGTCGCGACCGGGTCGCTTGGTGCCATCGGCGGGGTGCTCGCGAGCCCATCTGGCGAGGCGCGTTTTGTCATCCTGGTGGCGACCGCGCTCGGCGTGCTCGTCGGGACCCGATGGCGACCCCTGAGCGTCGTGCTGGCGGCTGTGGCGATCGTCGCGGACGCAGCGTCCGGCCACGCCGCCTCATCGGTCCTGCCGGCGGTCGGCATCGCCTCGTTCGCTGTCCACCTCGCCGCGGTCGGCGTCTGGACCTATGCGATCGTGGCGTCCCTTCTCGCCGCGCCCGACCTGCGTCGGGCACTGGGGACGTTTACGCCATACGCCGTGGGAGCGGGGGCCGTCGTCGCCAGCACAGGTATTGTCATGCCGTCCTTGAGCTGGCCGATCCGGCCGACCTCATCGAGACGGGTTATGGACTCACGCTCGTCGCGAAGTCAGCCGCGTTTCTCGCCATAGCGGGCTTCGGGCTGCTGCATTTCCTGTGGCGCCGGCGACTCCGCATCCCCGAGGCGTCAGTGCGGCTTCCGCTCCGAGCTGAGGCGTTGGCCGCGACGATGGCCATCGTCCTCGCGACGTTGTTCGTGGGTTTCCCGAACCCACCGCGCGAGGCCGACGCGACCGCCGCGAGCCCCACGACGACCGATCCGGTGCTCACGGAGCTTGGCAATCGCGATGCCCTGTCGATCGGCGACGCCTCGGGGCCGTTCGTCGTGGGGCTGACGATCCTGCCGCCGAAGCCCGGATCGGCGGAGATCCGGGTCCAGGTGCTCGGCGTCGACGCCGGCGACGGGTTGCGCGACGCCCACCTCAAAGGGTCCTCTGGGTCGGCCTCGGTCGACGTCTCAGTCGACGGCGTCTGCGGCCTCGGCTGCTTCACAGGCTCCGCGTGGTTCGCGACGGCCGGGGACTGGAGACTCGAGGTCAACATCGACTCGAACCGCGGACCGATCTCGATCGCTGAGTCCGTGCCGCTTCCGGCTCCCGACGGCTCGGCTGCCCTTGCTCGGGCACTAAGGGCGGAGGAGGCGCTCAAGTCCGCGCTCATGACTGAACGCCTGAGCGGCAGCGTCGGTGGCCCGACCTATGACACGACCTTCAAGTTCCAGGCACCCGACAAAGCGGAGTTCACCCTCAAGGACTCGACCACGATCTTGGCCGGGGAGCAGCGGTTCCAGCGCACGGGCTCGGGAACGTGGGACACCTCGACGTTCCCGCCGCCCGGGTTCAGCTGGCCAACCGGCTACTACCGCGAGTTCTGGGGAGCTGCAGCCGCACCCCGACAGCTCGGGACGGAGACCGTCGCTGGCGAGCCAACGCAGGTCATCGCGTTCCTCCGTCCGGATGTCCCTGCGTGGTTCCGGATTTGGGTTGTCGAGTCGGATGGGCTCGTGCGCCGCGAGGACATGCGCGCCGAGGGGCACATCATGGACCACACGTATTCGGATCTGAACGGCCGGATCGTCGTCACCCCTCCGACGTAACACGGGTCACACTCCGAGAGACGGAGGAGCCCAGCCATGGCACTTCCGTACAGGCCGGAGGATCCGCCGCTACATAGATCGCTCCGCCGGCAGTACGACCGCTCGATCGGCATCTCCGAGCGGCTCTTGCTCGGCGACGGCCTCGGCGACCAAGGTGAGCCGAATGGCGGAGGCAGGCCTGCCTCTACATGTTCAAAAGTGGCATTCCCTGTGCCGCAGATGCCCGTGACCCGTCTCGCGGGATCCGTGGCGATCAGGATCACACGATCCGCTCATCGTGTGGGCTCGGCTTCGCGCTGAAGCCTCGAGCGGAGCCATCGTGTCGGCAGTGATTGGCCCCGTCGCGAGTGGTCACGAAACAGTCGCGGCTCGCGCCGATAGACGAAGCGACGGGCTACGCCGACGCCCCAAGGCTAGTCAAGATGGTTGAACGAAAGGACTGCTTGTCGTCCATTCGCGCACGACCTACGGTCGGACCGCTCGGCGAAACCGTTCGCCGTGACAGATGCCCGCAGGGGCAAGGAGACAGTCATGGCCAACGATCGAGTCGACCGGACGGTCGTCACCCAAGGACCCACGGTGGCCGCGGGTCAGGAAACGGTGCAAACGGACAGTCGTCGCATGAGCAGCGCAGGCCCCGGGGCCTCCGAGCTGACCCGGCGCATCATCGTCCTCGTGTTCGGCCTCATCCAGGTCGTCATCGCAGCGCGGTTCGTCCTGCTCCTGCTCGACGCCAGAGAAGCCAATGGCCTGGTGTCCGGCGTCCTCAACGTCAGCCAGCTGTTCGTGGCGCCGTTCGATGGGATCCTGCGGACGGACTCCCTCCATGCCGCGGGTTCGGTGCTCGATATCACCGCCATCGTGGCCTTCGTCGGCTGGACGATCATCGAGCTGATCGTGATCTGGGCCGTGGGGATCTTCCGGCGCGAGCCCGCCTGACACCACCCGGGGATGACGGGCCAAGCCCAGATCGATTGACGATCTGCCAGCCAGCGGTGGGTCGCCAGGGGCGACTGTCGCGACCCGTCCCGCAGGTGGGGCGGTCCACTCATTCGCGCAGTGAGCGGCGGGAGTTACCCTTGGGCTCCAGGGCCTCGCAGTCGAGGCCAGAGAGGAGTCCCGGGATGGCGATGTTCGCGATGGCGTTCCCGATCCTGCCAGGCAAGACCGAAGGCTGGAGGCGCTTCGCCGACGAGCTGAAGGGCGCGCGCAAGAGCGAGTTCGATGAATCGCGCAGGCGGCTCGGGGTCCGCGAGCGGACGTTCCTCCAGCACACGCCGATGGGCGACTTCGTGATCGTGACCCTGGAAGGCGACGACCCAGCCGGGGCCTTCTCCGGGTTCGGCCAGGACCCCGACGAGTTCACGACCTGGTTCAAGCAGCAGGTCATGGATGCTCACGGGGTCGATCTCGCTGCTCCGCCCCCTGGCCCGCTGCCCGAGCTCGTGTTGGATTCGGGCGCTCCGTAG
>JBBQRZ010000026.1:0-43179 GCA_038214255.1 Candidatus Limnocylindrales bacterium | reverse complement strand
GGTGCGGCTGACGGCGTCGGGTTGGACGGTGCAGCCGACGGCGTCGGCCTGGATCCGTGCGGCGCCGATCCGTTCGCGAGGATCTGGGCGAGGTGGCGTCGGCCTTCACGGCGCCGCCACGGCAGAACGAGATCGGGGACGGCGGGGATTCGGACGATGCGGTAGCCCGGCCCGGCCTCCTCGAGCGGGAGTCCTTTCTGCCAGCGCGCGTAGACGATCACGTCGTAGCCGGCCTCGATGGCCGAGCGGGCCATCCGCTGGGTGCGACCGTCGAACTCGCCCGAGGAGTACGAGAGGTAGGCGATCCGGGTCATCGAGACCCGGAGGTCAGGCGGATGTCGATCGATCGAGGGCGGCGCGAGCGCGGCGGCGAACACCGCGGACAACGCGCCGGGGGAATGAGATCGGGACTACCGGCGGCTTGGGGCGCGGGGTGGCGGCCGGGGTCGGCGCCGTCTTCTCGATCGATGTCAGCCACGAACTGTCCACGTCCGTCATCTGAAGATCGGGCGCGCCGAAGAGCCGGATGAATTCCGCGACGATGAAGCGCACCGCGTGACGGTGCACGTGCCGCCCGTCCTCGCGGAAGAAGTCGCTCTGCCGTTCGGCGGTCGTGACCATCTCGTACGAGTGGAAATACTGCACGTCCGGATGGCGGTCCACGAATTCGGAGACGGCGGCCCTGATGCGGCTCTTCGACTCCGTGTTGGCGACGCGGACGTCGAGCGCCGTGAAGGTCGCGTGGAGCGGGACTGGCGAGGTCGTCACGATCATCTTCGCGCCGATGACCTCGCAGACCACGCGCCGGATCCGTTCGAGGTCATCGAGCATCTCGGTCACCGTGAGGCGGTGGAACGTCGGGGCCAGGGACGGGAACACGGCCGGATGCGGGATCTGCCGATACGTGGCACCGGTGAGCCGGCTCTGCCACGTCTCGATCAACCCGAGGGTGACGACGACGACCTCCGCGTCCTTGAACAGCGATTCCGCGTCTGCCTCCGCCGCCGCTCGCGCCGAGAGCAGGGCCGCCTCATCCGGGTGGGTCTCCTTGTAATCCCGGAATGGGTCCACCCACCCGCCGCCGACGGCCCAGATCGGCTCACCGATTCGCTCCGGAAAGCCGCCGACGATCCGCTCGAGCTCCTGTCGGATCGTCGCCGTCGAGTAGTACAGGCCGCCGGGGTGCATCGCACCGCGGATGCCGACCTTGTCCATCATCGACGCCAGCTCCGAAGCGAAGCAGCTCCCGATCGTGGCGACCTTCGTGGTCGCGTCGATGAGCTGGATCGGCTCCGACCTGATGACGAGCTGTCGGTCCGACCACTGGTGGACGTGCTCGAGCTCCCAGTCGCCGAGCCGGCTCGATAGCGTGAACATGCGACGAGGATACCGCGGGCCCGCCGCCGTCGCCTCTGACCGCGATCGGAAAGTGGATATCCTCGGCTCATGGAATCCGGCATCGACCAGCGCCGGGCATCGCCAGGTCGCGAACGAGGCTCGATCCTGCGGTTGGAGCCGGTGGCTCCGATCGCGGGCACGGCGACGAGTGCCTCGTCCGAGTCCCAGGAGATCGTGCGGACGGCCGTCCTCGACACGACCTGGACCGCGCCGGTCCCTGGGTCCGACCGGTCCAACCAGTCCGACCCCATCGGACTCCGGGAGGTCGCGGCTCGGGTCCTGGGTTCGCGCGACCTGTTCGCCGAGGCGGCACACCACCTCGACGCGTGGGCCCGGGGCGCCAAGGTCGTCGAGATCCTCACGGTGGACGACGCGTCGTTCTGGTACCGCTGGCGCGTACGCCACTGGATGTGGCTCGTGCAGCGGGTGCTGCTCTCGGCCATCCTCGACGAGCTCATCGCGATGGTCGGGCCCAGCTCGATCGAGTGCGCTCGCGGCACCCCTCCGGACGTCGTCGAGGCGGCCCGAGCCGCCACCGCTCGGGATGGGCTCGGATTTCGCGCAGAGGGTGCAGACGAGGCGGCCGTGTCGGGGCCGCCGACGCCCGATCAGCCCGACGTCGCGGACGTGCCCGCTCCGAAGCCGGCGCCCGAGGAGCAGGAACCGAAGGTCCCCACACCGAAGCGGGCGCCGCAACCGGCGTCGCGGTCCCTGCCGGCCCGCATCGTCCGTCGGATCGGTCGGGCCTTCGGCCGCAGGCCGCCCGTCGATGAACGCACACGTCGTCGACGGCTGATCCGGGGGCGCCTCGACCGGCTCAGCCGGGAGCACGGCCGGCTGCTCGTCGTGCTCGCCCATGCGCGCCAACGGGTCGACACCCCGACCGGACCGCTCTGGATGAACCCCTATCTTGGCCCGGTCCGGGAGCGGCTACGCCGCTCCCGATTGGAGCCGGTCGAGGTGGACATCCGGTTGCGGATGGATGAACCGGGCTGGAGCCGAGCCGAGGAGCCGGGCGCGGATCGACTGCTGACGGCCGACGTCTTCGCGATGGCAGCGCCGGAGGAGAGCGCGGAGGCCGCCCGGGCGGACGCTGCGGCCATCGCCGATCGACTCCGCCGGATCACCACACCGCTCGTCGTCGATGGGATCGACCTGGGCCCGACGCTCGTGGCCAGCGTGGCCGACGTGGCGAAGCGAACGCTCGCCACCCAGATCCGGCAATACCGACGCATCCGGGTGCTGCTGCGGCTACTGCGGCCGGCGGCGGTCCTGCTCGCCGACGAATACCATCGCCAGGACTGGCTTGCCGGCGCCCACGCGGAGAGCGTTCCGACCGTCGCGGTCCAGCATGGACTGATGTACCGCTGGCACAACGGCTACATCCATGCCGCGCGACCCGCCGGGCTTCGTTTGCCGAATCGCACCTACGTCTTTGGGGAGTGGGAGCGTCGGCTGCTCCTCGATCAGAGCGTGTACACCGAAGATGAGGTTCGGGTCGGCGGGTCCCCGCGCCTGGATATCGCGGAGCTCCGCACCGTCGACCGCGATGCGGTCCGACGCGAACTGGGGGTCGCCGACGGCGATCGACTGGTGGTGCTGTCCGCAACGTGGGGGCCGATGTACCGGACCTTCTACTACCCGATCGCCCTGGCCCGTCTCTTCGACCAGCCGATGCCCCGCGTGCACCTCGTCGTGAAGCTCCACCCGAGCGAGCCGGATGAGGGCCCGTATCGCGCGATCATCGAGAACATGGCCGAGGCACGCAGCTTCGCGCCGCCGCCGATCACGGTCGTCCAGGACGTCGACCTGTACCGACTGCTCGCCGCGGCCGACGCCCACCTCGGCATCCACTCGACCGTGCTGACCGAGGCCGTCGCGACAGGCACCCTGAATTTGCTGGCGGACGTGTTCGTCGGGGCCGATCTCCTCGGCTACGTCGAGGCCGGGGTGGCCCGGCCAGTGCGATCCGGCGCCGACGTCCTGGCCGCGCTCGACGACCCGCCTGATGCGGCGATCGACGCGTCGCGACGGCGCGCATTCCTCGAGGACCATTTCGAGCCCGGCTCGGCGAGTGAACGGATCGCGGCGGACCTTCTGGCGTGGCTGACCTGATGGACCCGGTCCTGTTCCTCGTGCCAGCGCGGGGCGGGAGCCAGCGCGTGGTCGGCAAGAACCTGCGAACGCTCGCCGGGATCCCGCTCGTCGGTCGGGCGTCGCGCACGGCGCTGCGAGCGGCGCGACGGCTTCCTGGCGACGGTCATCGCGTCGTGTGCAGCACGGACGACGCGGCGATCGCGGCTGTGGCTCGGGCGTGGGGCGCAGAGACGCCGTTCGCGCGGCCGGCCTCGCTCGCGGGGCCGGACTCGACGTCCGTCGATGTGGCGCTGCACGCGCTCGAGGAGCTCGGTGGGGCGGCCGGGAGCCCCTTCCGCGCGATCGTCCTCGTCCAGCCGACCTCACCATTGCTCGAACCTGATGACCTCCTTGCCGCGATCGATCGATTCGATTCGAGCGGAGGCCGGCCGGTGGTGAGTGTCACGTCGATGCACCCGGCCTCCTGGCATCGCGATGTGGTCGGCGCATCCGAGACGCTCGTGGCCGGCGAGACGCTGGCGACCGCGCAGGGTCCCGCAGCACCGTACGTCCTCAACGGCGCGGTGTATGTCGTGGCGCCCGGGGACCTCGCCGCGTCTCGACGATTCGACGCGGACGGTTCGAGCGCCCTCGTGCTGCCACGGTCACGCGGTGTGGACGTCGATGAGGAGGCCGACCTCGACGTCGCGGCCGGGCTCCTGGACCGACGCGCGATCCGCCCGGTGTCGATCGGCGACCATCACATCGGCGGCGGCCCGGTCTTCGTCATCGCCGAGGCCGGGGTCAACCACGACGGCGATCCGGCCGTCGCCCATGCCCTCATCGACGTGGCCGCGGATGCAGGTGCCGACGCCGTGAAGTTCCAGACGTTCGATCCCGGCGCCCTCGCGGCTGCGGATGCCCCGACCGCCGAATACCAGCGTGCGGCAGGCGTCAGCGCCGGGGACCAGCGGACGATGCTGTCGCGGCTCGCCCTCCCCGTCGATACCTGGGCCGGACTCCAGGCGCACGCTGCCGATCGAGGCGTCGCCTTCCTCTCGTCGCCGTTCGACGCCGTTTCCGCCGATCTGCTCGATCGGCTCGACGTCCCGGCCTTCAAGGTCGCCTCAGGCGAGTTGACGAACCTCCCCTTCCTCGCCTCGCTCGCCCGTCGTGGGCGGCCGCTTCTCGTGTCGACCGGGATGGCCGACATGGTCGAGGTGGCAGCCGCGCTCGACGCGATCGCCGAGACCGGCAACCCCCCGGTCGCGCTGTTCCACTGCGTCTCGAACTATCCCGCCGATCCCGCCGACGCGAATCTCAAGGCGATCGCCACGATGCGCGCCGCGTTCGGCGTCCCGGTCGGCTGGTCGGACCACACGATCGGGCTCGAGCTGCCAGTTGCGGCTGTGGCCGCGGGCGCAGCCCTCGTCGAGAAGCACCTGACGCTCGATCGGACGCGGCCCGGGCCGGACCACCGGGCATCGCTGGAGCCCATGGCGTTCCGCGAGATGGTCGAGGGCATCCGCCTCGTCGAAGGAGCGCTCGGCTCCGGCGACAAGGTGCCCGTCGACGCTGAACGGGCGATCGCGGCCGTGGCCCGAAAGAGCCTCCACTGGCGCGGATCGCTGCCGGCCGGTGCCGTCGTTGCGGACGACGATCTCGTCGCGATGCGGCCGGGGACCGGCCTCCCGCCGGGCCGCCTCGGCTCCATCGTGGGCCGGACGATCGTCCGCGCGGTCCGCGCCGGTACTGCGGTCGAGGAAGCGGACCTGGGCACTTGACCGGCGAGAAGACCGTGCGGGAGATCGCGGTCCTGACGTCCGGCCGCCAGGACTGGGGGATCCTGCATTCAACGTGCGCGGCGATCCGCGAGCATCCCGGATTGCGCCTGCGCCTCCTGGTCGGCGGCATGCACCTGTCGGCTCGCCACGGTCGGACGGTCGACGTGATCGACGCGGACGGCTTCCGACCCGACGCTCGGCTGACGTGGCTCGGCGAGGACGGCGATCCGCCGGCGGACGTCCAGGCCGCCGCGGCACTCGCCGCCGTCGGGGCGGAGCTGCGCGACGCCCCGCCCGACGCGATCGTCCTGGCCGGCGACCGGTTCGAGACGGCGGCGGCCGCGATCGCCGCGACGGTCTCGCGGACGCCGATCGTCCACCTGCATGGCGGGGAGCAGACGCTCGGCTCGTTCGACGACGCGCTTCGTCACGCGATCACGAAGATGAGCCATCTCCACCTGGTGAGCCACCCCGAACACCGGCTCCGGGTCATCGCGATGGGCGAAGACCCCGACAGCGTCCATGTCGTGGGTGCGCCGGGCCTGGATGCGGCAGCGAGGACGGATCTGCCGACCCGTGCGGATCTGGCCGCGACCCTCGGGATCGCACTGGAACCGCCGCTGGTGCTCGTCACGGTGCACTCGGCGACGCTCGAGGCCGAGCCTGCGGCCGCCGCACAGGCCGTCGTCCGCGCCATGGACGACGTGCCGGCGACCTACGTGATCACACTTCCCAACGCCGATCCCGGGGCGGACGACGTCCGGTCGGCGCTGCTCCGCGCCGCCGGGAAGCCCCGGCGGGTGGCGGTCGACGCGCTTGGCGAGCGGTCGTACTGGGGCCTGCTGCGGATCGCCGACGCGATGCTCGGTAACAGCTCGAGCGCGATCGTCGAGGCACCGGCCGTCGACCTGCCGGCGGTCGATGTGGGCGATCGGCAGGCCGGCCGGCGGCGCGAGGCGAACGTCCTCCATGCTGCGGTCGACCCCGCCGAGATCGCCGCAACGCTCCGGCGCGCGCTCGACCCCGCCACCCGTGCGACGGTCGCGGGCGCCCACCCGGTGCTGGCCGACGGTCGAGCCGGCGCCCGCATCGCGGATATCATCGCCGGGTGGCAACCAGCGAGACCGCCGCGCAAGCCGCCGATCGGCATCGGCCCGACGAGCTCGACGAGCCCGGCGATCCCGCGCGTCTGATCGTCATCGGCGGCGGCGAGCAGGCCAGGGTCGTCATCGAGGCTGCCCGGACCCGGCCGGACCGATGGACCGTCAGCGGATTCGTCGACCCGGTTGCCGTCGAGCGGACGATGCGACTGACCCAGGTGCCGCATCTCGGTGATGACCGGGCGCTCGAGGCAGCCCTGGCCGATGCGCCCGTCGATGACCGGCCGTGGGTCGTGCTCGGCCTCGGCGGGGCGCGGACACCGGGGCTCCGGCAGCGACTGGTGGAGCAGCTCGACCAGCGGGCCGGCACCGCCGTGCGATGGGCGACCGTCGTCCACGTGGCCGCCTGGGTATCGCCGACCGCACGCCTGGGGCGAGGCGCGGTCGTCCTGGCGGGCGCCATCGTCAATTCGGGCGCGGAGATCGGCGCCCATGCCATCGTGAACAGCGCCGCCGTCATCGAGCACGACGTGGTCATCGGCGACTTCACCCACGTCGCGCCGGCCGGGGTCGTCGGTGGCGGGGCCCGCCTCGGTCGAGATGGTTTCGTGGGCCTGGGGTCGAGGATCCGCGACCATGTCACGATCGGCGACGGAGTCACGATCGGCATGGGCGCCGTCGTCGTCGACGACCTCGGGGCCGGTGCCACCGTCATCGGCGCGCCGGCGCGGCCGGCCGGTCCCAGCCATGAGTAACGGACTGGAGGCGAGCCTCGTCCCGGTCACGGGCACCGTCCGCGACGCGATGGCCGCCCTTGACCGCGGAGCGACGCAGATCGCGCTCGCGGTGGACGTCGATGGCCGCCTCGTCGGGGTCGTGACTGACGGGGACCTGCGCCGAGCATTGCTCGCCGGCAGCCTCCTCGAGGACGCGCTCGACCCACTCCTGACCCGCCGCTTCACGGCGCTGGGGCCCGGCGAAGGGCGGGCCGAGGCGGTCGAGCTCATGCGCGCACGCCGGCTCGATGCCGTGCCGGTCGTAGACGCGGAGGGCCGGCCGGTCGGGCTGCACCTGCTCCAGGAGGTGCTGGGTCGCGTCGTGCGCACGAACTGGGCCGTGATCATGGCGGGAGGCCAGGGCGTTCGTCTCCGACCCCTGACCGACACCGTGCCCAAGCCGATGCTCAAGGTCGCCGGCCGGCCCATCCTCGAGCGACTCGTCCTCCACCTCGTCGGCTCCGGCGTGACCAGCATCTTCGTGTCGATCAACTACCTCGGCCACGTCATCGAGGAGCACCTCGGCGACGGCAGCCAGTTCGGCTGCGAGATCGCGTACCTGCGCGAGGACGCTCGACTCGGCACGGCGGGCGCCCTCGGCCTGCTCCCCGAACCTCCGACCGAGGCCCTGCTGCTGCTCAACGGGGACCTCGTGACGAGCGCCGACATCGGCGGCCTGCTCGACTTCCACCGGGCCGGTGACTACGAGGCGACGATCGGTGTCCGGCGCTACCTCCACACGGTTCCGTTCGGTTCCGTCGAGCGTGACGGTGACCGGGTCACCGGCCTCGACGAAAAGCCCACCATCGAGCGTGACGTGAACAGCGGCATCTACGCGCTGGAGCCCTCGGTCGTGACGCGGGTCCGGCCCGGCGAGCGCGCCTTGACGCCGGACCTCATCGCCGACGTACTGGCCGATGGCGGCCGAGTCGGCGCGTTCGAGATCGAGGACGAATGGATCGACATCGGGCAACGCGAGCAGCTCGACGCGGCCCGGAGCGGCGTCGTCACGTGACGCTGCGCGATCGGCCGGTGCTCGTTACCGGCGCGGACGGGTTCATCGGGAGTCATCTCGTCGAGCGGCTCGTCGCCGAGGGCGCCCGAGTGCGGGCGTTCTGCCTCTACAACTCCCGCGGATCGGCCGGCTGGCTCGACGAAGTGACGCCCGAGGTCCGGGCGGCGGTCGAGATCGTGTTCGGCGACATTCGCGACGCGCGGCTCGTCCGGACCGCCACCGAGGGCATGGACGTCGTGTTCCATCTCGCCGCCCTGATTGCGATCCCGTACTCGTACGTGGCCCCGGAATCGTTCATCGACACGAATGTGCGCGGCACCCTCAATGCTCTCGAGGCGGCCCGTGACGCCGGTGTCGGCCGCTTCATCCAGACCTCGACGAGCGAGGTATACGGTACGCCCGAGAGCCTGCCGATCCGCGAGACCCACGCACTCTCGGCGCAGTCGCCCTACGCGGCATCCAAGGTGGCAGCCGACCAGCTGGCGATCGCGTACGCCCGGAGCTACGGGCAACCGGTCGTCGTCCTCCGGCCATTCAACACGTATGGCCCACGCCAGTCGGAGCGCGCGGTCCTGCCGACGATGCTCCGCCAGCTCCTGGCAGGGCGGGACGAGGTGCGCCTCGGTCGAACCGATCCGCGGCGCGACCTCACCTACGTTGCGGACTCGGTCGATGGATTCGTCCGCGCCGCGAGCGCGCCCGACATCGACGGCGAGGTCATCCAGCTTGGCACGGGTCGGAGCGAATCGATCGCCGAACTGTTCGCGATGGCCTGCACCCTGCTTGGCGTCGAGGCCCGGATCGTGACGGACCCCGATCGCGTCCGTCCTGATGCGAGCGAGGTGCTCGTGCTCGAGTCGGATCCGACCAAGGCCAGCGAGCGCCTCGGATGGCAGGCTGTCACGCCCCTCGAGGAGGGCCTGCGCGCGACCATCGACTGGCTGCGCACGCAGCCCGTCCGACCCGAGCCTGACCATGTCCAGCTCTGAGGAGCGGATCCCTCTCGCCGAGCCGACGATCGGCGGGAACGCGGCGCGGTACCTGCTCGAGTGCCTCGAGACGAACTACGTGTCGTCCGTCGGCCCGTTCGTGGGCCGCTTCGAGCGCGACTTCGCCGATGCGGTCGGCGCCCGGTTCGCCGTAGCGTGCGGGAGTGGGACCGCCGCCATCCACCTCGCCTTGCTCGCGCTCGACATCGGGCGAGGGCAGGAGGTGTTCGTCGCCGACCTGACCTTCGTGGCATCGGCCAACCCGGTCGCCTACGTCGGGGCCACGCCCGTCCTCGTGGACGCCGAGCCGCTGAGCCTCGGGCTCGATCCGGCGCTGGTCGTCGAGGAGCTCGAGCATCGCGCCCGGCTCGGGCGTTCCCAGCCGGCCGCCATCGAAGTCGTGCACCTCGTCGGGCACCCGGTCGACCTCGAGCGGATCATGGTCGCTGCCGAGCGGTATGGCGTGCCCGTCGTCGAGGATGCGTCGGAGGCGCTGGGCGCGCGCTATACCGCGGGGGCGTACGAGGGCCGGAGTGTCGGGACCATCGGTCGCCTCGGCTGCTTCAGCTTCAATGGCAACAAGATCATCACCACCGGCGGCGGCGGCATGGTCGTGACCGACGACGAGGCGCTGGCCCGCCGGGTCCGGCATCTGTCGACCCAGGCCCGCCTGCCGGGCCTGGCCTACGATCATGATGAGGTCGGCTTCAATTACCGACTCTCGAACCTCGCCGCCGCCCTCGGCGTGGCCCAGCTCGAGGAGCTACCGTCGCTGCTCGCGGCACGGCGCCGGGTCGCGGCGCGGTACGACGCCGCTATCGCGGACGTTGCGGGACTCCGTCCGCCCAACCGAGCACCCTGGGCGGATCCGTCCTTCTGGCTGTACACAGCGACCCTGGATGGCTCGGATCGAGACGCTCCGAGCCCACCGGACCGGGGGCAGCCCGATCCAGGTCCGCGCGATCGCCTGCTCGCCCACCTGGCCGCCTGCGGGATCGAGGCCCGACCGATCTGGACACCCCTCCATCAGACCCGCTTGTACGCGGACGCGCCACGCCTCGGGGGCGCCGCGGCGGATGCGATCTTCGCCGCCTCGTTGTGCCTGCCCTCCTCGTCGTCGCTGCGGCCCGACGCCCAGGATCGGGTCATCGCGGCCATCGCCGACGGCGTCGCCGGAGCGCTCGCCTGAGCGCGCTCATCGCGACCCACCAGAGGCCGGTGTACCATACCGGCCGCCCCGTCCATCTCCGGCGCCCACCGGGTTCCTCCACCCTGTCAGGGGATCCTGCGAGCCAATGACCTTTCGTGCCAAACCCGTCGTCAAACGCGGACCGCGAGGATCGTGGGAAAGCCGCGATCGACGGAACTTCTTCCTCAACCTCGGATTCACCCTCGTCGTCATCCTCGCCGTCGTCATCCTCCTGGTCGTCGTCGCGTTCACCTACTACGACAGCCACCTGGCGCCGGTCGCCAGCGTCGACGGCCAGACGATCACCAAGGACGAGCTCAACGACCGGATCACGATCGAGTCGTGGCGGCTGACCGAGACGGACAGTCGGATCCGCACCGAGAAGAACGCCGGCCGCCTGACCGACGCGCAGGCCACCCAGCAGGCACAGGTCGTGACGCAACAGCGCAATCAGGTCGGCACGATCGCCCTCGAGCGGCTCATCGACAACCGCATCCAGGCCAAGCTCATCGCCGGTGAGGGCATCACGGTGACAGATGCCGACGTCGACGCCCGGCTGACGACCGAGGCGACGACGCCGGAGCAGCGCCACGCCTACGTCATCGAGGTCGCCCCGGTCGTCGACTCGGGCGCGGCGGGCCCGACACCCGCCCAGAAGACCGCCGCCAAGGACAAGGCCGACGCGGCGCTCAAGGACCTCCAGGCTGGCAAGCCCTGGGACGACATCGCCAAGACCGTCTCGACCGACGCGTCGACGGCGCCGCAGGCCGGCGACCTCGGCTGGCTGCAGGCCGATGACACCCAGCTCGACGAGGGCCTCCTGGGCGCGCTGTTCGCCGCCCAGCCGAATCAGCCAACGGCGGTCATCGAGGGGGCCGATGGCATCTACCGGATCGGCCGGGTCACCGAGATCGCCGCGAAGTCGGTCGACGCTGCCTACCTCGACAAGATCAAGAACGGCGGTGTCGATCTCCTGAAGTACCGCGAGGTCGTCCGCGGCGACGTCGCCCGTCAGAAGCTCGAGGACAAGATCGTCGCCGACGCGACCAAGCCCGGCCCGCAGCGGCAGGTCTTGGAAATCTACCTCAGCGAGGCGACGGCCACGCTGCCGGCGACGGCGGTCAAGGTCCGCCACATCCTCTACTCGCCGAAGGACGACCCGAGCGCGGCGTCGAAGGGCGAGATCCCCGAGACGGACCCGTCCTGGGCCAAGGCGAAGGCCGATGCCGACGCCGCCTACGCGAAGCTCCAGGCCGACCCGTCCAAGTTCGATGCGATCGCCCGGGCGGAGAGCGACGAGCAGAGTGCGCGCGGCGCCGCCGGAACCGGGGGTCTGCTCTCCTCCTATGTCAGTGCGGACAGCAACTACGTCGAGTCGTTCTCCAAGCCGATCCTCGATGCCAACGCCGCCGACGGCCAGATCCTCGCGCCGATCAAGACGGAGTTCGGCTACCACATCGTCCAGATCGTCAGTCACCGCCCGGCCATGGCCGACCTCAAGCAACGAGCCGACAGCGGGACCGACTTCGCCAAGCTCGCGCAGGACTTCTCCGCGGCGCAAGGGGCCAAGCAGGGCGGCGACATCGGCTGGGTCGCGAAGGGCCAGCTGACGGCCAAGCTGGTCGATGCGATCTTCGCGACGACGGTCGGGAAGACCTCCGAGGTCGTCACGATCGCCGGCGACGGCGTGTACCTGTTCAAGGTCCTCGCCGAGGAGCAGCGCACGCCGGCCGGCCGGCAGCTCGAGCAGATCCGGAGCTCGGCCTTCAGCGACTGGTACACGCCCAAGAAGGCCGCCGTCAAGATCGATCGCGTCGCCGCGCCGACGAGCGGCTAGGAGCGCGCCGGTGCTGGACGCGCTCGTGACCGAGGCGCGGCTGCGCTGGGGCCTGGACCCCGCTGCCGGGCTCCAGCTCGTCGCGGCCGAGCGGTTGATCGCGACGCCGATCGAGGCCTCGCGGCCGGTCCTCGTCGTGCCACTGGCGGCGCTCCGCCCGGGAGTGGCCGCCCCTGAACCTGGTGAGGTGGCTGAGGCCGTCGCTGCCCTGCCCGGTCGGCACGGGCCCGCCGGGCGCGATCCGATCGCCCTGCTCCGACGCCTCTATCCGGCCGACCACGTCGTGGGTCGCCTCGGCCTTGCCGAGACCACGACCATCGAAGCGCTCAGCTCGGCCGACCTGACCGGACCGGTCTATCTCGCGCCGCTCGCCCCCGAGGCGGCGGTGGCCGGGCCGTGGGCGATGCCCGCGATCAGCGACCGGCTGCGCCGACCGGACGGCTGTCCGTGGGATCGCGAACAGACCCATGCCTCCCTGCGCAAGCACCTGCTCGAGGAGGCTTACGAGGTCTACGACGCGCTCGAGGGCGGGGCAACGCCCGAGCTGGCGGGAGAGCTCGGCGACCTCCTGCTCCAGGTCGTGCTCCACGCCCAGCTGGCCGCCGAGGCCGGCGTCTTCGATCTCACCGACGTCAACGCCGCGATCGCCACGAAGATCGTCCGCCGCCATCCGCACGTATTCGGCGATGCCGAGGCCAGGACGGCCTCCGACGTCAACCGCCAGTGGGAGCGGATCAAGGCCGACGAGCGATCGGCGGACGCGGACCGCGACGGGACCGCCGGCACGGGAAGCAAGGGCGCGCTCGACGGGATCTCCGGCTCCCTTCCGGCTCTGGCGGCCAGCCAGGAGATGCAGGAACGCGCGGCAAACATCGGGTATGACTGGCCGTCGCTCGAGGGCGTGCTCGACAAGGTCGTCGAGGAGACCGAGGAGCTGCGCGAGGCGGCCGAGGGCGGTGACGCCGCAGCGTGGGTCGAGGAGTTCGGCGATCTGCTGTTCGTGCTCGTCAACGTCGCCCGTAAGCGCGGCGTCGAGGCGGAGGCCGCCGTCCGCGCCGCCAATGCCAAGTTCCGACGTCGATTCGCCAGCGTCGAGCGCCAGGCCGCCGAGCGCGGCGTGGCCCTCTGCGACCTGGATTTCGCGGCCCTGGACGCCCTGTGGGATTCCGCCAAGGCGGAGGAGAGGATCACGCCATGACCATCGGCAATCGACCGGCCACTGCCCGCGCCGACGGTCGGGGCCCGAACGACCTTCGCCCGGTCAGCTTCACGCTCGGGGTCCAGAAATGGGCCGAGGGCTCGTGCCTCGTGAAGATGGGTGACACCCAGGTCCTGTGTGCCGCGACGATCGCCGATCGCGTGCCGCCGCACCTGCGCGGCAAGGGCACGGGCTGGGTGACGGCGGAGTATTCGATGCTGCCGCGAGCGACCGCCGAGCGGACGGACCGCGAGTCGGCGAAGGGCCGGATCGGCGGGCGGACGCACGAGATCCAGCGCCTCATCGGGCGGTCCCTGCGCGGCGTGGTCGACCTCTCGCGCCTGGGTGAGCGGACGATCACCGTCGACTGCGACGTCCTCCAGGCCGACGGCGGCACACGGACGGCCTCGATCACCGGGGGATACGTCGCGCTGGCATCGGCCCTCATCACGTTCGGGATGGAGCGCCTGCTCGTCTCGAAGGTCTCCGCGATCTCGGTCGGGATCGTCAACGGCCTCAGCTACCTCGACCTCGACTATTCGGAGGACTCGCGCGCCGAGGTCGACTTCAATGTCGTAGGCACCGATGCCGGCACGTACGTCGAGCTGCAGGGGACCGCGGAGGGCAAGCCGTTCGACCGGGCCTCGGCGAACGCGCTGTTCGATCTCGCCGACGCGGGCCTCGCCCGCCTGTTCGCGGCCCAGGCCGAGGTCCTCGCGACGGTCCGGCGGTGACCGCCGCGTGATCCCGGACCGCCCGCGGCTGCTCATCGCGACCCGGTCCAGCCACAAGCTGCGCGAATTGCGCGAGCTCCTGTCGTTAGAGCGCGCCGAGCTCGTCACGCTCGACGAGCTGGGCATCCCGGGCGATCCGGTCGAGGACGGCGCCACGTTCGAGGCGAACGCTGCGATCAAGGCACGATTCGGGGCTCGGGCGTCGGGGTTGCCGACGCTCGCCGACGATTCCGGGCTCGAGGTCGACGCCCTCGGCGGTGGCCCGGGCGTGCGCACGCGGCGGTATGCCGGCGAGGACGCCACGGACGTCGACAACAACGCGAAGCTCCTGCGCGAGCTCGCTGACCTGCCCCCGGAGCGTCGCGGCGCTCGATACGTGTGTGTCCTGGCCTTGGCGCGGCCCCGAGACCAGGGCCCGCACGGGGGCCTGCCGCTCATCTATGCGCGCGGCACGGTCCGCGGCCGCATCGCGACCGTCCCGCGGGGGACGGGCGGCTTTGGCTACGACCCGATCTTCGAGCCCGCGTCCGAGCCGCCCGGCGGTCGAACGCTGGGACTGTGGACGCCGGCCGAGAAGAACGCGATCTCCCACCGTGCCCGGGCCGCGCGACGGATGGCGCCGCGCCTGGCCGCACACGGGTTGTAGGACGGGCCATGGCCATCGCCCGGATCTGCATCTTCTGCGGCGCGAGCCTGGGCCACGATCCGGTCTACGCCGCGCTGGCCCGCGCCGTCGGAACGGGGCTGGCCGAGCGCGGGATCGGCGTCGTCTACGGCGGGGGGCGAGTCGGTCTCATGGGCGCCCTGGCCGAGGGCGTCCTCGCAGCAGGCGGCGAGATCGTCGGCGTCATCCCGCGAGGCATGGTGGACCGCGAGCTCGCCCATCCGGGCCTCACCGAGCTGCGGGTGGTCGAGTCGCTCCACGAGCGCAAGGCCGTCATGGCAGAGCTGGCCGACGCGTTCGTCGCACTGCCGGGCGGCCTCGGCACGCTCGAGGAGCTCGCCGAGGTCCTCTCGTGGGCTCAGCTCGGGTTGCATGCCAAGCCCATCGGCCTGCTCGAGGTCAATGGCTATTGGCGCGATCTCGTCGGCTGGATCGACGGGGCGGTCACGAGCGGGTTCGTGGCGGCCCGCCACCGTGACCTCCTCGCGGTCGAGACCGATCTCCCCGCGCTCTTCGCCCGGTTCGACGCCTGGACCGCGCCCCCGGCGCGTTGAGCCTGGCTCGGTGCGCGCAGCCTCGCCCCAAGCCGGTCGGCAGGACTACGGCGCCGCCGACGGTTTCGAGCTCGGTCACGGCACGGGCGGGGTTCCCGGCGTCGAGAACAGGGCCGCGGCCATTGCGCGGATCGCCACGAGATCCGGGACCTGCGACGCTCCGTACCGGGTCGTCTCGGGCTTCACGAGAGGCCGCATGATCACCGCTCGCGTGACGCCGCCCGGGCCCACGTCATCGATGACGAGCGCCACGTCGGGCAGTCGATCGATCGGGATGTCGGTGACCACTGTCCCGCCGACCGCGTCGAGCAGGCGAGGCAGGGACCAGAAGACGCTCCCCGCGCTCGTGAGGCGCGCCTTGAGGGCGACGAGGATCTGCTGCTGTCGATCGGCCCGCGAGAAGTCGGTCTCGCCGGCGGGCTTCCGGACCCGTGCGTAGGCGAGGGCGTTGGGGCCGTCGAGGTGCTGCCGGCCAGCGGCGACCGTGAACCCCCGGCCGTGGAGTCCGAAGCCGTCGTACGTCGGGTCGCTGAAGCCATGATCGACGACGACGTCCACCCCGCCGACCGCGTCGATGATATCGATGAACCCGGTGAAATCGAGCTTGGCGAAGTAGTGGATCGGGATCCCGAGCAGCGCACCAACGGCATCCTCGAGCGCGCGTTCGGGGCCGGCCCTGAAGCGCTCGGGGTTGCGATCCGCGAAGCCGTACAGGGAGTTGAGCTTCGGCCCGAACCGGTCGCCATCGCCGAGCGGGACGTTCACGGTGTCGCGCGGGATCGAGATCATCGAGATGGTCGTGCCGATCGGATCGAGCGAGGCGACGATCATCGTATCGGTGAGCGTCGCGCTCCGGCGATCGGTCTTGTCGACGCCGATGAGCAGGATGTTGATCCGCTCGCCGGCCTTGGGCACCGGGCCGCTCGGCGTGGCCGCCGCCCCCGGTTTGGCCGAGGCCGAGCCGCCACTCGTCGAGGCCGCGCCGACGATCCCGCCGCTGAAGATCCGAGCCATCGCCGCGCCCGCGCTCGAGCCGATCTGCGCCGCGTAAGCGTGGGGAGCGACGATCAGCGCGATGGCGATCAGGCCCCCGGCCGCGCCAACGCGACCCGGCAGCCGTGGGTAGCGCGAATCGAAGAAGGCGTGGCCGGCCGCCACGATCCGCCAGGCGGCCAGGATCAGATTCAGGTTGAGCAAGGCCCCGAGGCGGTCCGGCACGATCGCCCAGGCGGCGAATCGGGTTACGCCGACGAATTCCAGGAGCCCCCAGGCGGTGGCGGCGAGCAGGACGGTCGGGATGAGGAAGATCGCGGCGGCGCGCCGGCGCCCGTTGACGAGTTGACCAAGCCCCGGGACGACCAGCGACAGGAGGGTGAAACCGAGCCGTCGGCCGTGCATCGTCGCGCGCCCCGGCGGTTTCGGCCGAGTCGCGACCCGCGCCGCCCGGATCGAGCGGCGTCGGATCGCGAGGGTCGGGCCTGTTGCACTCGGTGGTCGTCTCCTGGGTCGCCTGCGTCCCTGGCAGCCGCCGCGAGTCTAGCCGGTCTGTCCAGCCGGTCGTGCACATGAGGACGCCGGGCGATCGATCAGCCTGCCGTTGATCGCCCGGCGTCTGGACCTCTGACGGGCCGGGTCTGGGGGGCGTGACGCGCGGTCACCGCGTTTCGTGCGCCCATGCGCGACGACGACCTGGTCAGCGCCCGGTGACGGACACGTGGTTCCGACCCGCGTTCTTGGCCTCGTACAGTGCGGTGTCCGCCCGGGCGATCCACTGGTCAGCCGTTTGATCGAGGTCAACCGGCCCGATGAAGGTCGCCCCGATGCTGACGGATACGATCCGGTGCGGTTCATTGTCGAGGTGCTCGATCGCAAGATCGAGGACCACGGTGCGCAGCCGTTCCGCGGCTGTGCGAAGCCCCGCATCGGTCGGCACGTGGAGGACGGCGAGGAACTCCTCTCCGCCGAGTCGATAGACGGCATCCTCGGCTCGGAGTGACCGCTGGATCGCCTCCGCGACTCGCCGCAGCACGTCGTCGCCGACCGCGTGTCCATACCGGTCGTTGATCCGCTTGAAGTGGTCGAGATCGATCTCGACGATGCCGTAGGTGAAGCCCGATCAAGCGATGTGCGCCCGCACGGCTCGCAAGTCCTCTTCGAGCCGGCGGCGGTTACCGGTGCCTGTCAGCGGATCGGTCCGCGCTGTGAGCTCCAGGGCGTGATGGAGTCGCTCGAGCTCAACGATGTCGCCTTCTGTTTTCCGCCGGAGTCGGTTGATCCGTCCGAGCTGGACGAAGTTCGTGATCTGCGCACGCTGGAGCAGCACATGCCCGGCGAGGCTCGCTCCGAGGGCCACGGAGAAGACGATCACCAGGTCGCCGCGTACGTTGGCCGAAAAGCGACCGAGGTTGCCAAGCGCAAGGTAGGCGAACCCGACGACCGCGTAGGCCAGCAGCTAGCGGACGTGCGTTCGGGTCCGCCACGGCAGCAGCAGGGCGACCACCCCCGGGATGACCAGCAGGTAGCCGAACCCCTGGGACCGCGAGGCTCGGGACGAGGGATCCGGTCGAGACGGTCGAGACGGCCAGACCGATCGTCGCCGCCCAAGCCACGAGCTCCGGGTGGTGCCGCAGGCGGTCGCCGAGAGCCCACCAGCCGATGAGGACGGCAGCGAAGACCGCGATGTCGATCGAGACAGCGGCCTGCGTTCCAGCGGAACCGAGGCCCTGCAGGGCCATCGCATCGAAGGCGACCGATCCAGCGACCACGAGCAGGCCGACCCGTGCCGCGAGCCGAGTCCTCCGACGCTGGTGCGCGCGGAACCGGCGCCCATTACCGACACGCTCGTAGGTCGTGTCCCGCAGCTTGGCGATCAACGTTCCAAGCGCGCCCGTGCCGAGCGTGGCAAGCCCACGTCCTGGCCGCAGCAGCGGCGCCAGGGGGTGCGCAGTTGTCACATCGATCGTCATGACCGGACCGTACCAACGTCAGATGGTGCGTCCATGCCCCAGTCGTACCGGCCACGCGGCTCGTCCGTTTGGGCGGTCAGATGGCGCCGGCACGATGCGACCAGCTCGGTGAATATCGTCGACGGCCGTATGATCGACGGAGCCGCCATGGGAGGGCCGCGTCGTTCGTAGTGCATGCTGTTGGTCGCGCCGGGTTGCCCAGGCAGATGCGATCGAAGCGATGTAAGCCAAGCTCGGCGGCCGATTCAGGAGCTGCGCGCCGTTCCTGAGCACGAAATCGCCGGGGAGTAGCGTAGACGGCAACGCACGTGCTTTGGGAGCACGAGATCGCGGGTTCGAGTCCCGCCTCCCCGACCATCTCCGTCAGCCAGTGGTCATTGCCCTACCTGGTAACGTCGCTCAGGCCCCCCTGGTCAGGCCTTGGCGAGATACCAGTGTGGGTGGCGGCTTGCTACGCCTCGGCGGCCGCCACCTCGCCCGTCTCGACTTCGCCCGCGGGCTCGAACACGAGGGCCATGACCCCGGAATCGGACACGTGCGCGGGCTGCGCCGGGCGGAAGGTCACCGGCACCGTGCCTGTATCGAAGAGGCGTTTGCCGGTGCCGAGCGCGATGGGGTACATCCACAGGTTCAGGCGATCCACGAGCCTCTCGGCGAGGAGGCTCCGCAGCAGTTCGCCGCTGCCCCAGGTGTGCACCTCGTCGAACTCGTCGCGCAGCCGCCCGACGGCCGCGGCATCCGGCAGCACCGTTGTGCCCGCCCAGCTCGGATTCTCGAGCGTTCGTGAGACCACGTACTTCGGAATGGCGGCGAATTTCGCCGCGATCGGCTCATCGACCGGCTGGAACGGCCAGCAGGCTGCGAAGATGTCGTACGTGCGGCGGCCGAGCAGAAGCGCGTCGGTGCGTTCGATGCTCGACATGATCGAGGCGCCGGGCGCGTCGTCCGCATACCGTGCCTGCCAGCCGCCAAACGTGAAGCCGCCCTCGCGGTCTTCGTCGCGGCCACCGGGTGCCTGATAGACCCCGTCGAGAGTGAGGAAGAGGTCTGCTGCGATGATGCCCATGCCGGTCTCCTTCCGCCGGCGCGGAAACGGATGGCTCACGCCTAGGCTCAATCATCGGACGGATGGGCGACGGCGTCCAGAGGCATACGAACCTGCCTGGCCTGCGCCGACCCGGGCTCATCCGCGGTCAGGCAGAACTGTCGTCACCACAGCCGCCCTTCGGCACCCCCCTGCGAGGGCGCTCTACGGACCACGCGACCGGTCATCATCGCGAGATCGACCCTGGGTCTTCCCGAATCGGAGGCGACATTGGGGGCCGCCGAGGGACGCGACATCTACGATCAGATCCCCAAGGTCGAGCTGCACTGTCACGTCGAAGGCACGGTCCGACCCTCGACGGTCCTCGAGCTGGCCGCCAAGGCCAAGCGGCCTTTGCCTGTCGACGACCCCGCCGAGCCCTACCGGTACGACTCGCTCGATTCGTTCCTGGCCGTCTTCTGGCTCATCCAGGAGCTCCTGGTCACGCGGGATGACTGGGCCCGGATCGCGTACGAATCGCTCATCGACGGAGCCGCCCACGGGCTCCGGTATCGGGAGATGTTCTTCACGCCGGCCCGCCACCTGGCCGCGGGCCAGGACCTCGAGGCGATCGTCGCTGGGCTGACCGAGGGCATCGAGAGTGCCGAGGCCGCCACCGGCGTCCGCTGCCAGCTGATCGCCGACATCGATCGCGCCTACGGGCCCGACGCCGGGGCCGAGCTGGTCGACCGCCTCGGCGTGCTCCGCCGGTCGGGACGAGCGGAACGGGTGATCGGGATCGGTGCGGATTCCACGGAGCTGGGTGTCGACCTGCGGTCGTTCGCTCCGGCGTTCGAGGCCGCGGCTCGACACGGTTTTCGACGAACCTGCCACGCGGGCGAGGCGGTCGGCGTCGGGCCCGACAACATCCGCCTCGCGCTCGACAGCCTCGGGGCGGAGCGGATCGACCACGGCGTCGCCCTCGTCGAGGATCAGGAGCTGGTCCATCGGGTCGCTGCGGAGCGCATCCCGCTCACGGTGTGCCCGACCAGCAATGTCGTCATCGCGAACCGGTTCCGCTCGCTCGAAGAACACCCATTCCAGGCGATGCGACAGGCCGGGGTGCTCGTGACGATCAACACCGATGATCCGGCCATGCTGGATCTGGATCTCGGTATCGAATATCGGCGGGTCGGCGAGGCGTCCGGCCTCGACGTCGACAGCCTCGCGCAGCTCGCCCTGGAGGGAATCGACTCGACCTGGCTCGATGCGTCGGACCGAACGACGCTGGCCAACGACTTCCAGGCCGTCCTCCGCAGCCTCGAACGGCCGGGCGCCTGACCGCCGCCGTCCCAGGTCGGCGCGGCGGGTCAGTTACAAGGCAGGTCGGCGGCGGTCGGCCCAGGACGGGCCGGATCGTGAGCGACCTCGAAGGCGCGCCATCCGCCCTGGCTCGCGAGCTCCTTGCCCAGGGGTCGGTTCGCCGGAGGGGCCGGGCAGCTCGGCGAGGCTCGGAAGAGATAGAGGTCGAATGCGCCCATCGGCTCGCGGAACGTACCCGGCGTCACGGCCACGACCACCTGGAACGGAAACTGCGCGAAATCGTAATTCAGCGAACCGCCACGCTGGGCGACGTAGTAGGCGCCCATGTGGCGAAAGGCGATGACCTGCAGGCCTGCCACGCCCGTGGCCGCATTGGGGGGAGCCTCGTAATACAGCCGCCGCCCCGCCGGGAGGGCGGCGACGACCTTGTCCAGGCCGGCCGCAGTGTCCGCGAACGCGAGAATCTGCCATAGCGCTGTGGACGTCGCGAGCAGGGCGACCACCGTGAGGCCGACGGCCATGGCGCGCCGCGCGGATGCGCCGCCGGGCCAGGGCAACAGGCCCAGGCCCAGGACGAACGCGACCGGGGCGACCCGCTGCCACAGCCCATACACATCGAACGCCGTCTCGGGGACGACCGCGCAGGCGAAGGCCGCGCCCGCGAAGGGCAGCACGGCCGCGCCGCGGGACCGGAGCCAGTGGCGGGCGTGAGTCCGCAGGTCGACGCCCCGGTCCTCTCGGTACGCCAGCGCCACCGCGACGATCACGACGATCGCTACGGCCAGCGCCACGAGCACGACCCGTGGATCGGCGTTGCCCGACCCGAACATCGCCATCACGACGTCCAGTCGCCGCGTCGGGGGGCCGAATACGAGTGCGCGAGGCTCCGGAGGTGACGCGGGCCCCCGCATCGCGAGCCAGATGGCGGTGAGGATCACTCCCGGGAGCAGGGCGGCCATCACGCGAACGAGCGACTCGCGTCTCCTCGGACTTCCCAGGGCGGCCAGCGCAACCGCGCCGACGCCCAGAAGGAACGCGAAGGCGTGCGCTGCAAGCAGCAGCACCATGACGATGGCAAGCGCCACCACGTCCCGGCGGCGACCGTGGATCGCGACGTTTCGCGTGAGCGCGACGGCGACGATGATGATCGGGAGGCCGACCACGAACGAGAAGAAGCCCATGTACACGGCCCACGGCAGGACAACGGCAAACGCCGCGAGACACAGCTCGGGCGGTCGCCGGTATGCCCGCAGCAACAGATAGGTGGCGGCCGGCAGCCCCAGGAGTGCCGCCAATAGAACGAGCCGAAGGGCGCGCTCCTCGCCGAAGATCGGCGCGAGGACGAACGCCACCGCATACCCCAGGACGTACGGCGTGTTCAGCTGCACGCGGAACTGCTCCGGCACTCCCCACGCGGGATCGCCCGCGTGCGTCCAGCGCGACAGGAGCGCGACGTGCTGGGGCAGATCGACGAAGGGCAATCGATCCGGGAGCAGGATCGCGGCGGTCAGACCCGCGGCCCCGACCGCAACGAGGACACCGAGCCATCGCCCCGACAGCGCGGGAGCCGGGGTCGCCCCGCTAATTCGGGATCACCCGCTGGAGAGCCGACGAGCGAGCCGACAGATACACGATGACGATCGCGCACAGGGTGGCAACGTCCTGGCCCCAGGCCGGCAGGGATGGGCCACCGCCGGCCATGAACACCACCGTGAGGACCACCAGCACGATGAACGAGGCGAGGCTCCGCCGGCCGATCGTCTGGAGCGGACCGAGCCATCGACCGAGCCGGTCGTGCCCGTCGACCCACTGGACCACCGAGTACGCGACCACAATGAACGAGAAGAAGGTCAACAGCCGGACCCAGCCAAGGTCCGGCTTGCTGAGAATCGTCTGCGAGACGTCGACGGGACTGCGGTCGATGGCCGGACGCTCGAGCTGCGCCAGCGTGAAGGTGATCGCGAGCACGACGGCGGCCACCGCGACGATCGCGCCACGGTACCGTCCGATCGCCGCCGTGAGGGCGGCTCGATGATGGCCGACGAGCAGGCCTACGACGAACAACAGCTGCCAGGCGGGCAAACGAAAGGCATCGATCCCGAACAGCGGATCCGACAGCATGAGGAACCGCGGCGCCAGCTGGGCCATCACCCAGGTCGCGATCGACACCGCGAGGACGATCCACGAACCGTCTCGACGCATCGCGGCCAGACAGATCGGAGCGATCAGCAGGAGCAGCACGTACAACGGCAGCGTGTCCATGAACCTTGGCTGCGCCGAGAGCGTGGCGATCGACACCAGCGTCGGGAGCCAGCCGCCCAGCGCCGCGACGGGCGGCACGAAGGTCGGTTGCCCGGTCGCCTCGTGGGCCGCAACGAGGCACAGGGTCAGGGCGCAGTGCACGAGGTAGATCTCCCCGGCCCGACGCAGGATCCGCCGGCTGGCCGACCACTCGCCGTTCCGGGCTCGGATGCGGTCGACCATGCCCAGGACGACGCCCGAGAGCAGGACGAACCCTTCGGCGCCAGAGAACCAGCGCGGTACGTGGAGAAGGGCGTAGGACACGGTTTGATCCGACAGATGGCTCGTGATCATCATCACGATGAACACGCCACGGAGCGCGTCGAGGGCCCGGTCCCGGACCCCGGTCCGCGCCGGCGCGACTGTCGCGCCACCGTCCGACGTCACGGCGGCGGCCGGCACCGTCCCGCCGACTGGCAGCGATCGTTCGTCCAGCACGCGGTCGATTATCCGCCAGTCGCTCCAGGCCGAGCCTGGGCCGACCGGCCGACGGGTCGACCGATTCTGAGGGGATCCGGGTCCGCGCTACCATGGTCGAGCCCCCATCCAAGGCCTTTCCCCAGCCGAGGGCTCCTCGCTGACGACGACCATCCGACACGCGTATGACCTCGCCGGCGCGCACCTGGTCGCGGTGCGTGACGGGTGGTTCGGCGGACTCCGCCTCGTGCTCGTCCTCCTCGTTGTGGCCGTCGTCCTCGTGATCAGCGCCTTCGTTGCGGCGGATCTTCTGCCCCTCACGACGGCACGCCTCGAGCGTCCAAGCGCGGCCCTGATCGACGGTTTCGGCCCGTGGGCCATGCTCCGCCAGTCGGGCCTCCCGGTGCCGAACGGCGGAGCCCTGGGTCCGGTCGTGATCGCCTCGACGGTCGTGCCGTTCGTGGCGTACTCGATCGCCGTGCTGGCCGTGTGGGGACGCGTGCTCACGTCGCGGGGCCTCGCCTGGATCGCCGCTGGCGCCGTCGTGACGTGGCTCGTGTTCGCCGTTGCGCTGCCGACGTACGACACCGACATCCTCAACTACATCGTCAGCGGTCGGGTGGCTGCGGCGCACGGCGCGAATCCGCACCTCGTGGCGCCGATCGCCTTCCCGGATGACCCGCTGCTGCGCTTCGCGAGCCCGCGCTACACATCCGTGCCGGGCGACAACAAGCTCCCGGCCTGGACGCTTGTGAACGTCGCGCTCGCCGGCATCGCCGGCGACGACGCACGGGCGAACCTGTTCCTCTACCGGGGCTTCTTCCTGATCCTCGACGTCCTCAATCTCTGGCTCATCGCCGTCACGGTCGCGCGCCTGCAGCCGCGCTTCGTGGCGACGGCTCTGGTCCTGTATGGCTGGCACCCGATCGTCGCGGGGGCCGGTGAGAGCAAGGTCGACACGCTGATGGTGACGCTGTTGCTCGTTGCCGCCCTCGCGATCACGGCGGGACGAACGAGGCTGGCGATCATCGGCCTCGCCGCTTCGAGCCTCGTGAAGCTCACGACGCTCCCGCTTCTCGCCGAGACGATCCTCCGCGAGGTCTGGCAGCGCCGCTGGCGCGAGGCCGCGATCATGGCGGCGGCCGCGCTGCTGGTGGCCGCCGCGGTCTACCTCCCGTTCGGAGACCCGCGCCTGCTGCTTCCGGCCCACGCCCAGTTGCTCGGGGCCGGCGGG
This sequence comes from Candidatus Limnocylindrales bacterium, assembly GCA_038214255.1. Classification (GTDB taxonomy): domain Bacteria; phylum Chloroflexota; class Limnocylindria; order Limnocylindrales; family CSP1-4; genus SPCO01. The sequence continues at coordinate 18,600 of JBBQRZ010000026.1, read as the reverse complement.
TCCTCGTTTCCGACGGTCCTCCGGCCCTTGATCGCCGTGGGATTCGTGGTCCTCATCCTGTGGCTCGCGGCCCACGAGGACGGGTCGGCCCATTCACTGATCCGCTCATGGGCGGTGGTGGCGCTGTTCTTCGGCATGTTCCTGACGCGGATCGCCTTCGCCTGGTACCTGCTGCCCCTCATCGTGCTCGTGGCGATCGTCCCGAGCTGGCCGCTGGTCGCCGCGATGGTCGCGTTCACGTTCGCGTCGGCCCTCTTCGACGCCTGGTTCTCGTACCCGCTCCCGCCACTCCTCGCGGTCCCCACGGAACTCCTGTACTCGATCCCGGTCGTCGGTGTCGCGGCGGGGATCGTAGTCCTCGTCTGGGTACGGCGGGCGACCTCGGTTCGCTCCGGCTGAGGGGTCGGCCTGGCGTGTGCCGAGCCGCGCGCGTCGTCAGGCCAGCGCGGTCCAAAGGGCGATGAGGGCGAACCCGCCGATGAGCAGTCCGGACGCGACGTTGATCCGGCGGAGCCACGGCGGCGTGATCCTCGAACGCAGGGCCCCGACCGCCACCGTCAGTACCACCCACCACGCCGCCGAGCCGCCGAAGACGCCGAGGGTCATCAGGGCCGCTCCGCCCGAGGTGCCAGCTCGAATGCCGAGGCCGACGAACAGGGCCGCAAACGACAGGATCGTCATCGGGTTCGTGAGCGTCAGCCCAAGGGTGGACAGGCAGGCGGCGGGCAGGCCCCGGCGCTGGGCATTCGGATCGGCGGCGGCGTGGCCGGGGACCGCGCGGATCGTCCGCTACGCCAGCCACAGCAGGAACACGCCGCCGACGATCCCGAGTCCGCGCCGCCAGTCGACCAGCACGTCGCACAACGCGGTGAGACCGAACGCGGCGATGGCCCCGTACGCCGCATCGGCGGTGGCCACGCCGACGCGGCGATGGCCCCGTACGCCGCATCGGCGGTGGCCACGCCGAGGCCCAACACGAGGCCGACGACCCGTCCCTCGGCCAGGGAACGGCGGATGACGAGCAGGCTGATCGGTCCGACGGCGGCCGCGATCGTGAAACCGAGCACGAATCCCCGAACGAGCAGGGACAGGTCCATCGTCGGTCATCCTCCCAAGCAAAACACCCTCGGCCTCGTGCCAAGGGTGTCCTCCAGACCGACCGCTATCATGCGCCGATGGATCGCAGCCGACGCCCCGGCCGCGGGGGCCACGATGGTGCCCTCGAGCGGAACGGCAGGGACACCCCGAACACGGCACTGGCGGAGACGGTCGACCAGGCCGCCTTCCCCGACCTGGCCACCCGCCGGGCGGCCGATGGCGGCGCTGCGGGCGCCCGGTTCCAGGCCCTCGTCGACGCCGGCGGACCGATCCTCGCCGACGGGGCGATGGGTACGATGCTGTTCGCGGCCGGCCTCCAGTTCGGTGACCCGCCCGAGGTGTGGAACCTGACCAAGCCCGAGGTCATCCGGCGCATCCACCGCGGCTATCTCGAGGCGGGCTCGCGCATCGTCATGACCAACACGTTCGGTGGCAACCGACTGCGGCTCGGGCTGCACGGCCTCGCCGACCGCGTCGACGAGATCAATCGGACCGCGGCCATCCTGCTTCGGTCCGAGGTCACGGCGGCCGGCGGCGAGGCGCTCGTCGCCGGCGACATCGGCCCCAGCGGCGAGATCGTGGCGCCCCTCGGTACGCTCGATTACGAGGAGGCCGTCGACGTCTTTCGCGAGCAGGCGGCATCGCTCATCGCCGGCGGCGTCGACCTGATCTGGATCGAGACGATGTCGGATCTCAACGAGATCAAGGCCGCCGTCGAGGGCGTTCGGCGTGCATCGCCCGGCATCGGTCTCATCACGACGATGACCTTCGATACCCGGGGCCACACGATGATGGGGGTCTCGCCCGAGCAGGCCGTCGAAGCGCTCAGCGCGTGGGGTGCCGACGCGATCGGCGGCAACTGCGGCAACGGCCCCGACGAGCTGATCCCGGTGATCGAACGGATGCACGCCGCCGCGCCCGATGCCGTCCTCGTCGCGAAGTCGAACGCCGGGATGCCCGAGCTCGTCGACATGCGCGCGGTCTACCGGTCGGATCCCGCGACGATGGCCGAGCAGGCCGCTGCCATGCGCGAGGCCGGCGCCACGATCGTCGGCGCCTGCTGTGGCAGCACGCCCGAGCACTTGCGGGCAATGGCCGATACGCTCCTGCCCGCCCGCTGAACCCGGCAATGCCAACAGCGCGGCCGCTCAAGGTCGGTGTTCAGCTGCCCGAAGTGGAGCGCGAGGTCCGCTGGCCCGAGCTGCTCGACATGACCCGTGCGGTCGAGGCTGAAGGCTACGACTCGGTCTGGGTCGGGGAGCATCTGTTGTATCGCTGGACCGATCGGCCCCCGCGGGGACCGTGGGAGGCGTGGACGTTGCTCGCCGCGATCGCGGCGTCGACCAGTCGGATCGAACTTGGGCCGCTCGTCGCGTGCACGAACTTCCACAACCCGGCGCTGCTCGCCAAGCAGGCCACGACGATCGACGAGATCTCCGGCGGCCGACTTAGGCTGGGCCTCGGCGCCGGCTGGAACGAGACGGAGTTCCGCGCGTTCGGCTACCCCTTCGACCACCGGATCGGCCGGTTCGAGGAGGCCTTCACGATCATCCGCACCCTGCTCCAGGAGGGCGCGATCGACTTCGACGGGCGCTTCTACCAGGCGCGTGACTGCGAACTGCTGCCGCGCGGACCGCGCGTCACCGGCCCGCCGCTGATGATCGGCTCCAAGGGACCGCGGATGCTGCGCATCGCGCTACCCCACGTCCAGTCCTGGAACGTCTGGTTCTCCGACACCGGCAATGGGCCGGGTGGCGTGCCGCCGCTGCGCGAGGCCGTGGACGCCGCCTGCCGCGAGGTCGGGCGCGACCCGGCCGCGATCGAGCGGACCGTCGCCGTCCAGGTCCGCTTTCCGGGCGGGCAGGGCCGCGTCCAGGGGGCCTACGCGCAGCCTGGGTTCGAGCCCCTGGAGGGGGCAATGGCCGAGGTTGCCGACGTGCTCCGGGCGTACGCACGCGAAGGGATCGGCCACGTCCAGCTGGTGATGGATCCGATCACCATCGAGAGCATCCGCGCGTTCGCACCGGTGCTTGCCGAACTCGATCGCACCGGATAGGTACTTCCGTAGGGTCGCCCGCAGCCCCAGGCGTGGCCTAGCATCCCGTCGCTATGCGAATCTCCCATCGGTGGGGGACGGCGAGGGCCGCATTGATCGTCGTCAGCGCGGTCATCGTCACGGCGTGCGGCGGTGGTCAACCGCCCTCGGCGCCTCCGGTCGCCGTCGTCGCCCCGCTCGTCACGCCGGACCCGCACCTGCACGAACCCGCGACCGCAGACCAGGTCTTCCGCGCCCTGAGCGCGGGGGGCCTGCAAATGGTGGCCAACAACGCCTTGTCCGGCGCATCCGGGGCCGAGCCGGTCAAGCGAATCAACGCGACCTATCTCGGCTGGCCCCTCAACGTCGCGCAGTACAGCTCCTCGGCGGCGCTGTCGAAGGTCACCCAATGGAAAGACGGTGAGCCACCCCGTGGCGGCGAGGTCCCGATCGCGATCGTCGGGCTGAATATCCTCGTGACGTGGGGGCCCACGACTGGCGGCAAGCCCAGGGTTCCCGACGCCCGCAAGGTCAATGCGCTCGACCCGCTGGTCAAGATCCTCGATGGACTTCTCTCGCCCTTGCGCGCCCGAGCCAACGTGCCGCTGGCGATCGCAGGACCGAGCGCCGCGCCGTCCCCGCCCGCCTCGGCCAGGCCCGCTGCCGCGAGTCCGGTGAAGGCCTCGCCAAAACCCTCGCGGAAACCGAAGAAGCCGTCGCCCAAACCCTGACGATCCGCGAATCGAATCGTCGGGTACCCCTGGCGGCGCCCAGCCTGTAGGCTGCGCGACACCGGCCACGGACCATGGGAGGGATTCCGGATGACGCTCGAGGGGCGAGCGCCGCGCCCGCGTCCCGTTGTTACGCGCTCCGGCGAGGACGTGTCCGACCTGGACAAGCGGATCATCGAGCACCTGCAGGCTGACGGGCGCCGCCCATTCACCCAGATCGCCGCAGAGCTCGGCGTCTCCGAAGCAGCGGTGCGCGCCCGCACCAACCGCCTCATCGAGCGTGGCATCCTGCAGGTGGTCGGTGTGACCGATCCGCTCAAGCTCGGATTCCATCAGATGGCGATGGTCGGGATCCGCTGCGAGAGCGACCAGCTGATCACCGTCGCCGAGCAGGTCGCGGCGATGCCCGAGGTGGATTACGTCGTCATCACGGCCGGAACCTACGACCTGCTGATCGAGACGGTGTGCGAGGATAACGAGGCCCTCTTGCGGTTCCTGACCGAGAAGTTGCGGGCTCTCGACGGCGTCCGCGAGACGGAAACATTCGTCTACCTGCGCATGGTCAAGCAGACGTACCAATGGGGCACGCGCTGAGCCGAGCGAGGCGGGCGAGCGGCTAAGATGGCCAGACTGCGGGAAGGGAGCCCCCGCCGCCCGGAGACGAATTCGAACGTGACGGTCGAGCCGATCCTTGCCCTGATCGTCGTCGCGGTCATCGCGAATCTCGTGGTCATGGCCGCGCTGGTCGTGCCCTCGCTGCTTCGGTCGTCCCGCGCTTTCGACGATCGCTCCATGGACCCGCGGGCCGAACGCTCCCTGGCGGCGGCAGCGCTGACCGGCGGCAGCGCGGATGAGCGAGCCGAGGCCGCGCTCTGGAGCCCGACCTACGACCGGGTCGTACGGATCGCCAGCTGGGTCTTCCTGCTGGCGACGACGACGCTCGTGGCCGTATCCGGGTTGTGGGCACAGAACCAGTCGGCGATCTTCGTGCTCCTCGCGCTCGCCGGCCTGTTCGTCCTCGTCGTCCACGACCTCCTCCCGGCCGACACGCTTGGGCCGGCCAAGTTCGTCGTCGAAGGGTCCGTGGCGATCACGGTGGCGACGCTCCTCGTCGCTTTGACCGGTGGCGTCGCGAGCCCGTTCTTCTTCACCTACCCGCTGATCGTCGGCGGCGCCGCGCTCGTCGTCGCGCCGTCGATGACGGTCCTCCTCGCGGCGACCGCCGCGCTCGGCTACCTGCTCGCCGTCCTCCTCGGCTCGCCGCCGGGCGTGGGCGGGCCGGGCCTGGCGGCGACGGTCGGCATCAACCTGACCGCGATGATCCTCCTCGCCTACGTCGCGATGGTCATCGCGCGCGAGCAGCGCCGAACGCGCGACGCCGCGATCCGTCTCTCCACGATCGACCCGCTGACGAACCTGTTCAACCGTGGATTCTTCTTTGCCGCGCTCGAACGCGAGATCGCCCGAAGTGCCCGCTCGGGTCGCGGGTTCTGCCTCCTGATGATGGATCTCGACGAGCTCAAGGGGATCAACGACAAGCTCGGCCATTTCCACGGCGATCGGGTCCTGCGCTCGGTCAGCGAGGTGATCACCAGCGGCGTCCGTAGGATCGACACGGCCGCGCGCTACGGCGGCGACGAATTCGTCGTGCTGCTGCCCGAGACCGATCCCACTGGCGCCTTCGTCCTGGCCGAGAAGATCCGGGTCGGGGTCGTCGACATGCCCCTCGAGCTACCCTCGCCGACGCTTCGGCCGTCGCTGTCGGTCGGCGTCGTGAGCTATCCGGACGACGGCACGACCGCGGACGAGCTGATGATCAGCGCCGACGGCGCGATGTACGCCTCGAAACGCGCGGGCAAGAACCGGGTCACGGGTGTCCGGATGCCGACCGCCCGGGCCCCGCGGGATGGCGGGGTACCATCGACCCCGTGAGCGACGAGGAAATCGACTCGCGCCAGATGGGGCGCGGGTTCTCGACGCGGGCCATCCGGGCAGCCTCTCGCACCCCCCGGGTCGACCAGCTCCCGACGAGCGTACCGATCTACCAGACCGCGACGTTCGCCTCGGCCGATGCCCAGGAACTCGGCGACATGGCGGGGGACCCGCGATCGGGGTACGCCTACAGCCGCATCGCCAATCCAACGACGGCCACGCTCGGCGCGGTCTACGCGGAGCTTGCCGGCGGCGAGGCCGGGGTTGCCCTCGCGTCGGGCATGGGTGCCATCCACGCCGCCCTGGCGTCGCTGCTGCGGGCCGGCGACCGGGTGGTCGCACCGCGCGCCATCTACGGTTCCACGCGGGGGCAGCTGACGAATACGTTCGGGGCATTTGGGGTCGCGACCACGTTCGTCGACGCGACCGATCCGGTGGCCGTCGAGGATGCCCTGGCCGCCGCCCCGACTCGCGTGGTGTACGCGGAGACGATCGCCAACCCGACCACCTTCGTGACCGATCACGCGGCAATGTCCGAGGTGGCCCACCGGCACGGTGCGACCTACGTCGTCGACAACACCTTCGCCTCGCCCTACGTCTGTCGACCCCTCGAGCTCGGCGCGGATCTCGTCGTCGAGTCGGCGACGAAGTTCCTGTCCGGCCACAGCGACGTCATCGCCGGCGTCGTCGCCGGCCGGCGCGAGCTCATCGACGCGGTGGAGCGCGTCCAGATCGACACCGGCGCGACACTCGGTCCATTCGATGCGTTCCTCGTGCTACGCGGGATCCTGACCCTTGCGGTCCGCCTCGACCGGCATGCTGCCTCGGCCGCGGCACTCGCCGCCTGGCTCGAACGTCAGGACGGCGTGCAGCGCGTCCTCTACCCCGGCCTCCCGACGCATCCCCAGCATGCTGTCGCCGTCCGGCAGTTCCGCCCCGGGGTCGCGGGGGGCATGCTCGCCGTCGAGGTGGTCGGCGGGCGCGATGGCGGCCGCGCCCTGATCGACGCGCTGCGCCTGACCGAGCTCACTGCCTCGCTCGGCAGCGTCCACACGATGGTCGTGCACCCACCGTCGACCTCGCAGCGGCAGCTGACCGACGCGGAGCTCGACGAGGCGGGGATCACGCCCGGGCTCCTGCGCATCTCCGTCGGGCTCGAGGACCTCGAGGATCTGCAGGCCGACCTCACGATCGGCCTCGAGGCGGCTCGCCGGTCTGCTGCGACGGCCGTCGTCGTCTAGGAGCCTGGGCCATCGCGACACCCGCCGCGGTCCGGGCGGCGACAACGGCCGGACTTCCCACAACGCCCCTCGCCCGCGTGGGTCGCGGACTGTGGCGGCTGCTGACGTCGGTCGATTTCGCGGTCTTCCAGATCATCGTCCTCGCCGTGCTCGCGGCCATCGGCATGACGCTCAAGCAACTGCCCGATTTCGCGTTCCGCTCGGCCGGCGATTACACGGCCGCCATGGACGCCCTCCACCAGCGCTACGACCAGCTGCTGGGCCCCGGCCCGGTCGGGGTGCTCGAGCGGCTCGGCGCGTTCTCGATGTTCCGCTCCCCGTGGTTCAGCCTCGGCCTGCTCGTGCTCGTCATCTCGATCGTCGTCTGCACGCTCAACCGGACGCCACGGCTCGGGCGTGGCGTCCGCGACGTCCGGGTCGTCCAGCCCGAGTCCTTCTTCGATCCGCGACTGCCCGATCGCGCGGCGATGCACGGCGTGGCGGCCACGGACGTCGCCGGGGTCTTCCGTCGTCGCGGCTTCCGGGTTCGCGAAGCCACGACCGATGACGGTGCGACGCACATCTACGGCGACCGCCACCAGTACACGAAGATGGCGACGCTGCTGACCCATGCCGGCCTGATCACGTTCCTGCTGGCCGCGGCCGTGACCTCCCGTCTCGGCGACGAGCAGGGCCTCGTCGTCGCCGAGGGTGAGTCGCTCACGGTCCAGCCGATCGGCACCCCCAGCCTTCTCCTCGTCCGCAACCTGGCGTTCGACGCGCCCGGATTCGACACCGGCAAGCCGACCGACTTCACGACCGATCTCGCGGTCTTCCAGGACGGTCGCCAGATCGCGCGCAAGACGATCCGGGTCAACGACCCCCTTTCGATCGCCGGGTACACCTTCCACCAGAATGGCTTCGGCCCGGCGCCGCATCTCGTCGTCCGCGACGCCGCCGGCGTGCCGTTGTGGGACGCGCCGATCCCGCTGACCGACAGCGCCGGCGGCTCGCCCTACGGCACCCTCGCGGTTCCGGGTCGCGCCTTCGGCCTGCACCTGCTGCTGCGCCGCGCCGCCGATGGTCGCGGGGTGGTGCTGATCCTGCCGTACGAGGTGATCGGCACGAACCCTGACGGGTCGCCGATCCCGCGCAACTACGATCCCGTCGCGCTGGCCAAGGGCGAATCGGCCAACCTCGCCGGTTTGGACGCCTCGGTCGAGCTGACGGACTTCAGCGATTACACCCTGCTCATCGCGAAGCGCGACCCGGGGCAGGGACTCGTCTGGATCGCATTCCTGCTCCTCATCAGCGGCATCACGATCACGTTCTATCGGCCGCGCCGCCGGGTCTGGGCGCGGCTGAGCCCGGCTGGGGATCTCGGGCTCGTCTGGCGCTCGGACCGTTACGTCGACGTCGAGCGCGAGTTTGGGCGCCTGCTCGACGATCTCGTCGTGGCCCGACGGCCGGGCTGACTGGCCCGGACCGGACCTCCCAAGGTGGCCTCGCTCCACGACCTCCATCGGGCGTTGTTCCCCACGGCTCGACCGGTCGGGGCTACCGAGCTGAGTGCCGAGCGCGCTGAGCGCGAGGTGGGCTGGGTGCGCGTGCTCAAGGCCCGCGTCCCCGCGTTCGATGCCCTCGAGACCGGCGACCTCGCGATCATCGCCGGGCCGGCGCTGGCGGTGGTGGCCCCGGGAAGGACCCAGGTCGACGAGCTCGCGGTGGCGCTCGCACGGGCCCGGGTCCCGGCCGTCCTGCTCGTCGAGGGCGACACGGGGGCCGACGTGCTGCTCGCACTCGGAGAAGCGGCGACGACGGCCGGGCTGACGGCACTGCAGGTCGGACGGATGGACCCGGTCGCCCTCGAGCGGAGCGTCATCGGGTACCTCGTCAATCGGCGCGCGGAGCTGGATCGGCGCGCCGCCGAGCTCGAGTCGCAACTGGCGAGGCTTGCCCTGCTCGGCCGCGGCCTCGACGTCCTGGCCGCCGCGATCGGTTCGTTCCTCGGGCGAGCCGTCGTCATCGAGGGTCGGCGAGGCGACCCGATCGCCGTGCACGCTCCGGCCGACCTGCCGGCCGCCGTGGCAGCCGTGGCCCGTTACCTCGGCCGCCCCTCCGGCGGCGCCGCGCTGCGCGTCCCGATCCCGGCCCCCGCCGGGGAACCCGGCGCCGTCGGCCGGCTGGTGCTCCTCGGCGACGAGGCGCCCAACGAGCTCGAGCGGATCGCCGCCGATCGGATCGCAGCACTCCTCGCGCTCGAGCTCGCCCGTGACTCGGCGGTCCGCCAGGCGCGCGAGGAAACGCGTCGGGGAGACCCGCTGCCGGCCGACGGTCCGGGCTGGGTCGTGATGCTCGCCAGCCAGGGCGCCGCGCACGGTCCGGAGGACATCGCCGCCCGCGAGGAGACGCGCGCCGAATTGCGACTTCTCATGTCGCCACGCCGGTTGGCCCTGCGCGGCAGCTCGGAGAGCATCGAGCTGCGGCTGGTCGCGGCCGCGCCCCAGGACGACCCCGCCGGCCTGGCGATCGCCGACCGACTGGCGACCTTCCTCGATCGGACCGTTGCCGTCTCGCGACCGTTCGCCGAGCCCGGGGCGCGACCGGCGGCCGAGGCGGCCGCCCGGGCGACCCTTGAAGCGGCCGAGCTGCTGGTCGAGCCTCCGCGGGTCGTTCGAGCGTCCCGCCTCCCGGCCTATCTCCTGCTGGGCAACGTCCGGAACCTGCCTGACGGTCTCCGCCAGGCGCGCGAGTTGCTCGGCCCGATCCTCGTCGGCCGGCCCGAGGCGCAGCGCGACCGCCTCGCGACGCTTCGGGCGGTCCTCGGTTCGGCGAGCCTCGGGGAGGCGGCGACGCGGCTCGGCGTGCACCGCAATACGGTCGCGTATCGGGTCAGCCGCCTGGAGCAAATGGCGGACTGGGACCTTTCTGACCCCGATCTGCGCTTCTCCCTCGAGCTTGCCGTGCGCGTAGTGCAAAATGCACAATAACCGTGAACCAGGGCGGCACTGAACCGCAACCGGCCCGCTGCTACCGTGGTGATCGAACGATTCGGGACCCGATGTCGTGCCGAGTGCACAACTGGGCCCGATCGTCATGGAGGAATCGGATCGGATGACCACCCTCGAGCGGATCCCGAGCGGCGTCGTAGCGCCGACCACTACCGTCGCCGATGTGCTGTCCCTGGCCCGCGAGGGCGGCGTGCTCATCGTCGACCTGCGGTTCGTCGACCTGCCCGGCCAGGCGCAGCATTTCTCGGTCCCGGTCAAGGAGCTCGGTGAGAACCTGTTCATCGACGGGATCGGCTTCGACGGCTCGAGCATCCGTGGGTTCCAGCACATCCACGAGTCGGACATGTTGCTCATGCCCGACCCGACGACGGCGTACGTCGACCCGACCCTCGAGGTACCGACTCTCGTCCTGATGTGCGACGTCGTCGAGCCCGGCTCCCGTGAGCCGTATTCGCGCGACCCGCGCTACATCGGGCGCAAGGCCGAGCGCTACCTGAGCGAGACCGGCATCGCGACGACCTCGTTTTGGGGGCCGGAGCTCGAGTTCTACATCTTCGACTCGCTCCGCTTCGACACGACGGGCTATCGGAGCCTCTACGAGATCGACTCGGAGGAGGGGATTTGGAATTCGGGCCGCAACGGCACGCCGAACCTCGCCCACCGGCCGCGGCCCAAGGAGGGCTACTTCCCGGTCCCGCCGATCGACAAATACCAGGACCTGCGCTCGCGGATGGTCCTCGCCCTGCAAGCCGCCGGGATCGACGTCGAGGTCCAGCACCACGAGGTGGGTGGTCCCGGTCAAGCCGAGATCGACATCCGCTACGGCACCCTCGTCGAGACCGCCGACAAGGTCCTCAAGTACAAGTACGTCGTCAAGCAGACGGCGAACGAGGCGGGCAAGATCGCGACGTTCATGCCCAAGCCGCTTTTCGGCGATAACGGCTCGGGGATGCACACCCACCAGAGCCTGTGGAAGGACGGCACGAACCTGTTCTACGACAAGGACGGGTACGCGCTGCTGTCCGACGCCGCGCGCTGGTATATCGGCGGCCTGCTCAAGCATGCCAAGGCGATCCTCGCCTTCGCTGCCCCGACGACGAACTCCTATCGCCGCCTCGTCCCCGGGTATGAGGCGCCGATCAACCTCGTCTACTCGCAGCGGAACCGCTCGGCGTGCATCCGCATCCCGACGTACTTCACCTCGCCCGAGGCACGACGCCTCGAGTTCCGCTCGCCCGACCCAACCTGCAACCCGTACCTCTCGTTCAGCGCGCAGCTGATGGCCGGTCTCGACGGGGTCATCAACAAGATCGAGCCGCCGGCACCGGTCGATCGCGACATCTACGAGATGACCGCCGAGGAGAAGGCCGACATCGCCGGCACACCCGGCTCGCTCGAAGAGGCGCTCGACGCGCTCGAGGCGGACCAGGACTTCCTGTACCGCGGCGATGTCTTCACGCCCGACGTCGTCGAGACGTGGCTCGCCATCAAGCGAGCCGGGGCCAAGGAGGTCCAGCTCCGGCCGCACCCGGACGAGTTGTACCACAACAGCGAGCTCTGAGCCTCGCAGTCCGTCACGGGGGATCGTCGCCCGGCCGCCGGAAGCGGCCGGGCGATACCATGACCACCACCCCATCCGTCAGGAGGCACGACCCCTGTGGCTCAGAGCGCCGACGCGACCAAGAAGATCGAGGCGGCCAAGAAGTCCGGCATCCGCTTCATCCAGCTCCAGTTCACGGACATCATCGGCCACGTCAAGGCCGTGACGATCCCGATCCACCAGCTCGAGGGATCGGTCGAGCACGGAACCTGGTTCGACGGCTCCTCGATCGAGGGCTTCACACGGATCGCCGAGTCCGACCAGTACCTGATGCCCGACATGGAGACCTTCGCCGAGATCCCCTGGCAGCCGGGCTCCGGGCCGCGTGGGACGGCGCGCGTCATCTGCGATGTCTTCACCCCGCGCGGCGAGCCGTTCGCCGGCGATCCCCGCTTCGTCCTGCGCCGCCAGGTCGAACGGGCCAAGTCGATGGGCTACGTCGTCAACACCGGTCCCGAGCTCGAGTTCTTCCTGTTCCGGCGTGGCGATGACGGGGGGATCGAGCCTCTGCCGCACGACAACGCCGGGTACTTTGACTTCTCGACCGACCTGGCCCAGGAGATCCGCCAGGACATGGTCGACGCGCTCGAGGCGTTCGGGATCCGGGTCGAGGCGGCCCACCACGAGGTCGCCGTCGGCCAGCACGAGATCGACTTCGAGTACTCGGATGCCCTGCGCACCGCCGACAACGCCATCACCTTCAAGTTCGCCCTCAAGGCGATCGCCCAGCAGCACGGCCTGTACGCGACGTTCATGCCCAAGCCGATCTACGGCATCAACGGCTCCGGGATGCACACCCACCAGAGCCTCTGGTCGATCGCCGAGAAGCGGAACGCGTTCGCCGATCCGGCCAACCCGTATGGGCTGTCGGACATCGCGCGCTCGTACATGGCCGGGATTCTGGCGCACGCCCGCGGCATGATCGCGGTCCTCGCGCCGCTCGTGAACTCCTACAAGCGACTCGTGCCCGGCTACGAGGCACCGACTTATCTGACCTGGGGCCGCACGAACCGAAGCGCGCTGATCCGCGTGCCGATGGTCTCGCCCGGCAAGTCCGTCGAGGGGACGCGCGCGGAGGTGCGCTGCCCGGATCCGTCGTCGAACACCTACCTGGCCTTCGCGGCGATGATCGCGGCCGGTCTCGACGGGGTGGAGAAGAACCTGCCCCTTGCCGATCCGGTCGAGGAGTCGCTCTTCGAGATGGACGCCTCGCGGATCGCGGAAAAGGGCATCCGCGAGCTGCCCGGAACGCTCGGGGACGCGCTCGACGAGCTCGAGGCCGACGACGTCATCCGCGAGGCCCTGGGTGACCATGTCTTCTCCCACTACGTCGACGCCAAACGGGCAGAGTGGGACGAATACCGGACCCAGGTCTCCGACTGGGAGGTCGACCGCTACCTCGACCAGTTCTAGCCGACCCGAGGCGCGCGGCGGACCCCAGGTCCGCGGGCGCCTGCGGGGCCGCACGGCCGGCGCCGCAGGTTGAGACAGCCGCCAGCCGCTGGGATGCGGCACCATGGACCGTGTGGCGGTCCTCCCTGATGTCCACCCGAACCGCACGCTCGTCCTGCTCTCCGTCGCGCACGCGGTCAACCACGCCCAGGCGGTCCTGCTCCCGCTGATCTTCGTCGCGATCATCAAGGAGTTCGGGGTCACGGTCCAGACGATCGCGTTCCTCTCCGCCACGGGCGCGGTCGCGGCGGGGATGGTCCAGCTTGGCTATGCCGATCTGACCCGGCGCCTGTCGCGGGTCCGGATCCTCGGCCTGGGCGGGATCGTGTTCGGCGGAGGGTTCGCGGCGCAGGCGCTCGCGACCGGCTTTCCAAGCTTCGCCGTGCCGAACATCCTTTCGCGCATCGGTTCGTCGCCGCAGCACCCGGTGGGCAACGGGCTGCTGGCCGAGCAGTTCCCGCCGGCGCGCCGAGGCTTCGCGATCAGCGCCCACATCGCCGGGGGCAACGTCGGGACGGTCGTGGTCGCCCTGATCGGTGCGCCGGTCATCTTCGCGGTCGGTTGGCGCGGGGCGTCGATCGTGTTCGGGATTCCGGCCATCCTCATCGCCCTCGCCATCCTGGTGTTCGTCCGCGAGCGCGGCACGGACCGGGCCGCGGCCGTCGCGTCAGGGAGGATTCGCGATGCGTTCCGGCGGATCCTCGGCGATCGCGACCTCCGCTGGCTCTTCCTGACGTCCGTCCTCGGCGGCGGCGGTCGTGGCCTCGGGGTCGTCAACCTGTTCGTGCTCATCTACCTGACCCGGGTCATCGGCCTCGATGAACCGACGTCGGGCCTGATGTACGGAGCGCTCATCGTCTTCAGCGTGCCGATGCCGCTCGTCGCCGGCTGGATCTCGGATCGGATCGGGCGGAAGCCGCCGATCATCGGGGTCTATCTCGGGGGTGCCGTCGCCTTCGGCGTGTTCATCCTCGCGGGTTCGTCGCTCCTGGGCCTGTGGATCGGTATCGCGCTCATGGGCCTGTTCACCTTCGCGGAGTCGCCGCAGCTTCAGGCGCTGCTCGCGGACATCGCCCCGGCCGCCGATCGCGACGCGTCGTACGCCCTGTACTTCACGCTGGCGTTCGGGGTGGGCTCGCTGTGGACGGCGCTCTACGGGGTCATCATCGAGTCGGCCGGCGAGGCGTCCGGCGTGCCGCTCGTCTTCGGGCTGATGGCGATCACGTTCGTGGGCGCGGCGCTCGCCACCATCCCCATCCGGACCGAGGCCGTGGACGCGATCGATCGGCGCTGAGCCGGATCGGGTCAAACCGGCTGGCATACTGCCGCGCGTGGACGCGAGGATCCTGCTCGTCGAGGACGACCCATCGATCCGTGAGGTCACGGCGATCGGGCTCCGCAACGCCGGTTTCACCGTCGAGACCGCGAGCGATGGGCGCGAGGGCCTGGATCGCTTCGAGGCCGAGGCGTTCGATCTCGTGCTCCTCGACATCATGCTGCCCCGACTCGACGGCCTCGAGGTGTGCCGCGCGATCCGGAAGACCTCGATGATCCCGGTCGTCATGCTCACGGCGCGCGCCGACACGATCGATGTCGTGGTCGGGCTCGAGGCCGGGGCGGACGACTACGTTCGCAAGCCGTTCGAGGTGCCCGAGCTCGTAGCCCGGGTCCGAGCGGCGCTGCGCCGGGTCGGACAGCGCCCGGAGGACGACACGTCACGGCTCACGCTGGGGCCGCTTGTCATCGATATCGCCGGGCGGGCGGTCACGCGCGATGGCCGGGAGATCCCGCTCACCCGGACCGAGTTCGACCTGCTCGTGGACCTGACCCGCCACGCCGGGCAGGTCCTGGCCCGCGACACGCTCCTCGACCGGATCTGGGGCTACGACTACCTGGGCGACTCCCGCCTCGTCGATGTCGCCGTCGGGCGACTGCGCGCGAAGATCGAGGCCGACCCGGCCGCGCCGGCGCTGATCCTCACGGTTCGTGGCGCCGGCTACAAGGCCGCGCGGTAGTTCGGGCCGACATGTCGAGGCTGCGCGGGGTTCGGGCTCGGCTCGCCGTCACGCTCGTTGCGCTCGTCGCCCTCACGGCGGCGGTCCTCGGTGTTGGGGCGTCGTGGTTCGTCGATACCCGGTTGCACGACCGAGCCCTGCAGGATGCCGCCGCCCAAGCGGGCTTCGACCTCTCGGTCATCGTGCCCGGACGGCAGCTCCCGGCGGCGCCGACACGCGACGACATCGTCCGCAGCGGCCTGGCCGAAACGTTCCGCCAGCGCAACGTCGAGACGATCGTCGACCTCGGCTCAGGCGACCCATTCGTATCGCGGGAAGACCTGGTGGGGGCGCTCGATCGCCTGCCGGCGGACTTGCGCGACCGGGTCGCCCGGGGTGAGCTCGCGTACGCCTGGGCCGACGTCGCCGGTGTGCCGTCGCTCGTCGTCGGCGGTCGGGAACCGGCCGGCGGACCGGCGTTCTACTTCGTGCGCAATGTCAGCGACATCACGGCGGCCGTCGGTCAGCTCCGGCTCGCCCTGGCCGCCGGAGCGGTTCTCCTGCTCGTCATCGCCCTGCTCGCGGCGCGCATCGTGGCCCGCGGCGTCCTTGCGCCGGTCGAAGCCGCGAGTCGGGCCGCCGAGCGGATCGAGCGTGGCGACCTCAGTGCCCGGGTGCCGGTCACCTCGCGCGACGAGTTCGGGACGTGGGCCGACCGATTCAATCGGATGGCCGCGGCGCTCGCCGATACGATCGCGCGTCTCGAGGTGGCGCAAGCCCAGAATCGCCGGTTCGTCGCCGATGTCGCCCACGAGCTGCGGACACCGCTCGCGGCGCTCGTCGCCGAGGCGTCGATCGTCGGGGAGCATCTCGACGACTTGCCGCCCGAGAGCCGGCGGGCGGGGGAGCTGCTTGTCGCCGATGTCCGCCGGCTTCGATCACTCGTCGAGGAGCTCATGGAGCTGTCGCGCTTCGATGCGGCGGCGGAACGGGTGGCGCTCGAGCCGGTCGACGTCATGCGGCTCGTTCAGGCGGTGACTGCGGCCCGGCTGGCGACCGCCCGCTTCGATCCGCCCGCGCCGTCGGTCGTTGTCGACACGGACCCGCGGCGGCTCGAGCGGATCCTCGGGAATCTCCTCGACAACGCCCGCGAGCACGCCCCCGACTCGCCGGTGGAGATCGAGCTCTCGGTGACGCCTGAGCAGCTCACCTTGGGCGTGCTCGATCGCGGGCCGGGCGTGCCCGAGGGGGACCTGGACCGGATCTTCGATCGGTTCGCCAAGCTCGATCCATCCCGCCACGGTGGGAGCAGTGGCCTGGGACTGGCGATCGCCGCGGAACACGCGGCCCTGCTCGGCGGCCACCTTGAGGCGTCCAACCGGGACGTCGGTGGGCTCCGCATCGCGCTTGTGCTTCCACTGGCTGTAACGAGATCGTTGCCAGCGGGTGACGAGACGGCCATCCGCGGGCCCGAGGCTGGGGATCCAATCTCCAGCACCAGGGAGCCCATCCCATGAACGCCCATCCTGCCGACCGAAGCCTCCGCGTGATGCTCGTCGTCGCCCCGATCCTCCTGGCCATGGCGGTGACGGCGTGCTCGCCGACGGGCGGCCTCGGCAACGTGCCGACGACGCCGCCGAGCACCGTCCCGTCGGTCGAGCCCAGCGCGCCCGATCTCACGCCGGGAGCCTCGGTCGAACCGTCCGAGTCGCCGATCGTGAGCGGCCCGTCCGACGAACCTTCGTCCGGGCCGACCCAGAGCAGCGATCCCACCCAGACCGTCGTCGTCCGCGCGTACTTCGTGCTCGACGGCAAGCCCGGCGTCGAGGGCCTCGTGCCGACATTGCGGAATGTGCCGGCCACCCCGGGCGTGGCTCGGGCCGCAATAGGGGTCCTGCTCCAGGGAGCCCAACAGCGCGATGGTGCGGCGACGCTCAGCAGCGCCATCCCGCCGGGCACGAAGCTGCTCGACCTGTCGATCCGCAACGGCACGGCGACCGTCGACCTGTCGCGCGAGTTCGAGTCGGGCGGGGGCAGCGCGTCGGCGCTCCGGCGCCTCGGCCAGGTCGTCTACACTCTGACCCAGTTCAGCACCGTCCACGGCGTCCTCTTCCAGGTCGAGGGCCGGACCGTGACCACGTTCGGGAGCGAGGGCGTCGTCCTCGATGGGCCGCAGACGCGAGCGGACTTCGTCGACCTCCTGCCGTCGATGTTCGTGGATCGTCCGGCGTTCGGGGCGGCGGCCGGCAACCCGGCCCGGATCACGGGCAGCGCCAACGTCTTCGAGGCGACGTTCCGGATCGCGATCCTCGACGGGGCGGACCGGACGATCGCCGACCTGCAGGCCATGGCCACGTGCGGGAGCGGCTGTCGCGGCACCTTCGACGTGAGCGTGAGCTACAAGGTCGCCAAGGCACAGTGGGGGACGCTGCGGGTGTACGACCCATCGGAGAAGGACGGCTCGCCGCAGGACATCCGCGACTACCCGGTCTGGCTGACGCCGTAGCGCGACGAGGTCGGCGGGGCGTGGGTCGGCCGCGCCCGAGCCGTCGATCGCTCTCGCCCCGGCCGTGGGGTATCATCCGCAGGCTCTGTGAAACGAGCACCCTCGGTCGGGGCGTGGCGCAGCTTGGTAGCGCGCATCGTTCGGGACGATGAGGTCGGAGGTTCAAATCCTCTCGCCCCGACCAACGCACCTTAGTGTCCCCTTCGCCGAACGCTGGCGCCGCTTCTTGCATGCTGCAGGCGTGTTCGAGCGGGCCAGTCGCGTCCGATGACCGTCGAGAAGCTGGCGCACCACGTCCGCCTGCTCGCCATTGAGTTCTGCACGTTCGGGCTCCAACGACAGTGCGAGCGACCGTCCCGCCAGTGGATCCTCCGAGAGCTTGGCCTCCACGATCACGGGCCCCAGTGCCTCAAGCCGCGCGAATCCGGCAGCGGTCGCCTCGGCACGCCGAAGCTCGTACTCGCGACGGACCCGCTGATGTTCCGGCTGCTCGGGCAGCTCGACATCCCAGAGGGAGCGGAGGTCGTTCAGATACGCGATGGCTCGGGCGGGGTCGATCGTCCCCGAAGATGGATGCGGCCGACGAGCGGTTTCGATCTGGCCGCTGAGCTCGGTCTTGCGACGTAAGTAGTCGTTGTCACTGATCCGCCCGAAAGCGTTGTCCAGGGCGATCGTCCGGAGTTCCTGCTCGAGACGACCGATCCGCCGGGCGTCGATCGTTGACGGCGCGTCCGAGAGGGCGTTGACGATCCGGGCCTTCGCCGCATCGTCTACGCTACCTGTGGCAAGGAGCGCGGCGATCTGCCACTCGTAGATCTCGGCGCGGAAGCTCGTTCGTCCGCCGGCTGCTTCGATCCACTGAGCACAGACCGGTACCGAATGGGTCATCCGCCGTCGGCCACTGCTCGCGTGTCCGGAGAGGGCCGCTCCGCAGCCGTGGCAGAACAAGCGTGGGACGTAGATCCGCTCGCTGGTCGATCGTGAACCGACCGTCGCGCGTTCGGCGCGGATCGCCTGCACT
>JBBQRZ010000025.1:0-47079 GCA_038214255.1 Candidatus Limnocylindrales bacterium | reverse complement strand
CCCGACAGCCGCGCCCGGGGAGGCATTGAGGCCCTTGGCGATCCGGGTCGCGCTCTGGATCCCGGTCGGATCGAACTGGTCGCGCAGGAGCTGGTCGACGTGGGCCGGCTCGATCCGGGCGATCGCCTCTTCCTTGGTGATCGTGCCCTCCTCGACCATGTCGGCGGCGATCCGGATGGCGGCCGCGGCCGTGCGCTTGGCACTCCGCGTCTGGAGCAGGTAGAGGCGGCCGCGCTCGATCGTGAATTCGAGGTCCTGGACGTCGCGGTAGTGCTTCTCGAGCTGCTGGCCGATGCGCTGGAATTCGGCGTAGACCGACGGCATCTCGGTCGCCATCTGGGCGATCTTCGGGGCGGTCCGGATCCCGGCCACGACGTCCTCGCCCTGGGCATTGGTCAGGTACTCGCCGTACAGGACCTTCTCGCCGGTGTTCGGATCGCGGGTGAAGGCGACGCCCGTGCCCGAGTCGTCGCCCATGTTGCCGAACACCATCGTCACGACATTGACCGCGGTGCCCAGGTCGTCGGGGATGCCCTGGTTCTTGCGATAGTCCCCGGCGCGCTTCCCGAACCATGACGCGAACACGGCCTTGATCGCGAGGTCGAGCTGCTCGTACGGGTCCTCGGGGAAATCGCGTCCGGCGTCCGCCTTGACGATCGACTTGAACTCGGTGACGAGATCGCGCAGCGCGGCCGCATCGAGGTCCGTGTCCTGCTTGGCGCCGTGCTGGGCCTTGGCCGCATCGAGGGCGTGGTCGAAGCGCTCGCCGCTGACCTCCAGGACGATCCGCCCGAACATCTGGATGAACCGGCGGTACGCGTCCCAGCCGAAGCGCTCGTTGCCGGTCAAATCGATCAGGCCCTTGAGCGTCTTCTCGCTGAGGCCGAGGTTGAGGACCGTGTCCATCATCCCGGGCATGCTGAACTTCGCGCCCGAGCGGACACTAACGAGCAGCGGGTTCGCCGGATCGCCGAAGCCCTTGCCCGTGCTCCGCTCGACCTCCTTGACGGCGTCGAGGACGTCCTCCCAGAGTCCCTCGGGGAGCCGCTCGCCGGCCGCGAAGTAGTCGTTACAGGCCTCGGTCGTGATCGTGAACCCGGCCGGCGTGGGCAGCCCCGCGATCGTCATCTCGGCGAGCCCGGCCCCCTTGCCGCCAAGGAGGTCGCGCATCTGGGCACTGCCTTCCGCGCGACCGTCACCCCAGGCGTAGATGTAGCGCTTGGTGGCCTTGTGAGGACGGTCGGCCGTCGGGGTGGCGGTCTGGGCCATGGGAAGGGAACCTCCGGGTCGAGCAAGCGGGCGCGGACCGCGGCGTGCACCGCGTCGCCGTGCCCACGGACGGCTTCATCGTGTCGGGCGGATTGTACCGTCGCGAACCGGTCGCCTCGGTTGCGGCTGGGTCGCGACCGAGGCGGTACCGGCCAGGCTGGGCTGCTGTAGCGGGCCTTCGCCGGGTACCATCGGGTCGTGACGACCCGACCGAGGCCGACCTGGCCATGACCGAGCTCGCCCCGGCGCTCGGCCCGGACACGCGGGTCATCGATCCCGACGCCGAGCAGTACAACGCCGCATTGATCCGGCGAGACGACCAGCACGAGAGCCTCGCTTCGATGTGGGTGCGGTTCGACGGGGAGCCGACACCGTTCGAGGCCGGCCAGTACATGACGATCGGCGTGTTCGAGGACGGCAAGCTCGTCCAGCGGCCGTATTCGGTCGCCTCGGCGCCGCGGGTCGCCGGCAGCGAGGGCTACGAGTTCTACCTGCGCCTCGTCTACGGCGGGACCTTCACGCCGCTGCTGTGGGGCCTGCCGGTGGGCCATCGGATGCGGATGATCGGGCCGAAGGGCAAGTTCACGCTCGAGCCGGACGATCGGCGCACGCACCTGTTCATCTCGTCGGGGACGGGCAATGCGCCGTTCGTCTCGATGATGCGCGAGACCCTCGCGGCGGGCGCCCCGCGCAACGCGGTGTTCCTGAACGGGGTTTCGCACGTCCGCGATCTCGGTTATCGCGAGCTGCTCGAGGACTGGGAGCAGACCGGCGAGTACCCCGTCACCTACATCCCGACGATCTCGCGCCCGGCCGATCCGGGCAACGGCGGCTGGAGGGGCCGAACGGGCCGCGTCGAATCGATCGTAGGACCCGTCGTCGAGGAGCTCGGGCTGGGACCGGAGGAGACCATCGCGTACCTGTGCGGGAACCCGGACATGATCCTGTCGGCCGAACAGACGCTGCTCGGCCTCGGCTTCCCCGAGACGGCGGTGAAGAAGGAGCTGTACTGGCCCAAGGGCAAGGAGCCGCGCGGCATGGCCGGCGCCGCCGATGCGGCCGCGCTGGCCGACCTCAACGCCGACGAGTAGGCCGAACCCGCTCGCTCAGCTGTTCCGGGCCGTCTCCAGCCGATCGACGATCAGCTGCGTCACGCCCGCGACCGGGACGCGCTGCTGCGCCATCGAGTCGCGATCGCGCACGGTGACCGCGCCGTCCTCGAGCGACTCGACGTCGACGGTCACGCACCACGGCGTACCGATCTCGTCCTGGCGCCGATAGAGCTTCCCGATCGCGGCCGTGTCGTCGTAGACCGCCATCGTGTGCCGCTGCAGGTCGGCCTTGATCGCGTGGCAGAGTTCGACGATCTCGGGCCGCTTCTTGAGCAGCGGCAGGACCGCCACCTTGTACGGCGCGAGGTCCGGATGCAGCGCGAGCGCGACACGGGTCTCGCCGCGGACCTCCTCCTCGCGGTAGGCGTCGATGAGGAACGTGAACGCGGCCCGGTCGGCCCCGGCCGCCGTCTCGACGACCCACGGGATCACGTGCTCGCCGGTCGCCTGGTCGAAGTACTCGAGCGACTCGCCGCTCGCCTCCGAGTGGCGTGAGAGGTCGAAATCGCCCCGGTTGTGGATCCCCTCCAGCTCCTTCCAGCCGAACGGGAATCGATATTCGATGTCGATCGCCTTCTTCGCGTAGTGCGCGAGCTCGTCGGGGGCGTGCTCGCGAAGGCGCAGCCGCGACGAGGTCACGCCGTAGCGCTCGTACCACGCTCGGCGGCGGGGCAGCCAGTCCGCGAACGCGGCCGCGGCGTCGGCCTCGGGGCGCACGAAGTACTGCATCTCCATCTGCTCGAACTCGCGCATCCGGAACACGAAGTTGCCCGGCGAGATCTCGTTGCGGAACGACTTGCCGACCTGGGCGATCCCGAACGGCAACTTCTTGCGCGAAGACTGGTGGACGTTCTTGAAGTTCACGTACGACCCTTGGGCGGTCTCGGGTCGGAGGTAGATGACCGCGGCGTCTTCCTCGACCGGGCCCATGAACGTCTTGAACATCAGGTTGAACCGGCGCGGGGCCGACAACGGCCCGCCATCCACGGGGCAGCGCAATCCCAGACGCTCCACGATGCCGGGGTCCACCAGATCCGTCGCCGACAGCTCCTCGGCGCCCGGCAGCTCGTCGAGCCGGAACCGGCGGTGGTCGGTCTGGCATTCGACCAGCGGGTCGCTGAACGAGCCGACATGGCCGGACGTCACCCACACCTGCGGGTGCATGAGGATCCCGGCATCGAGCCCGACGATGTCGTCGCGCTCCTGGACCATCGAGCGCCACCAGGCGCGCTTGACGTTGTTCTTCAGCTCGACCCCGAGAGGCCCGTAGTCCCAGACGGCATTGATCCCGCCGTAGATCTCCGACGAGGGGAAGATGAAGCCGCGGCGCTTGCTGAGCGACACGATCGTGTCGAGGTCCTTGACCGCGGGCGCGACATCGTTCGGTTCCGGGCTGGTCACGAGGGGGGATCTCCGATTGGCGCCGGCCGTGGAAGGGACGATCGCGAGCGGCGGTGACTGGGCCTCCGGATGCTACCAGCCGGGGCCCGCGCGGTCAGGCGACGCGCCAACGCGAGGGCGTGATCCGCACGACGACCGGGTACTCGCCCTCGAAATACTCGACGGTCCAGCCGTATTCCTCGATGCGGGGGCCGTATTTCGCGAGGTACGCCGCGTTCTGCGACGCGCGCGGACCGTCCGGGTCGATGCGGGCGACGCCCTCGATCGTGACGACCTCATCGCCGGTGGCATCCGTGTTCAGGTTGAACGCGATCGATGGGCGCTCCGCGATGTTGTCGTTGCGAGGCGCCCGTCGATGCGAGTACAGGAAGACCTCGCCGTCGGTCCACAGGAACCAGACGGGCGAGCTTTGCGGCTGACCGTCCGGATTGACGGTCGTCAGCCAGCCGATCCGGTCGCCCGCGAGTCGATCGAGTGCGCGGGCGCCGGCGGCGGTTGATGGGTCCGGGAGTGCCCGGGTGTTCAGCGGTTGCGCTTCCGGCTGCGGCGCGGCGAGGGCGGTGTGAGCACGAGCAGCGCGCCGATGAGGGCGGCCGTCCCGAGCAGGACCGCTCGAACGCCGAGCGAGTCGTCGCGCGTGACCGAGGCCGCAGCACCGAGATCCGTCGGCGGCAGGGTCACCCTCGGGCGCCCCTGGACCCCTCCGACACCACCGGTGCCCGGCGTGGGCGTTCCGGTGATCGGTCCGACGCCGCCGCCACCGGGCGTTGCCGTGGGCTTGGTCGTCGGCGTCGCGGTCGGCGCGGCCGTCGCGACTGCCGTCGCCGTCGGGGTCGGGGTAGCGACCGCGCACCCGATGACGAGCGGTCCGTTGAAGTCGATCGGCGTGTAGCCATCGGCGCTGTCGTCCGCGATCAGGATGTGCGCACGCAACGTGTAGGTACCGGGCGCCAGCGAACCGGAGGCCTCATACCCGTCCGCGAGCGTGCCGTCGCCGTTGACCCACGCGAAGTCAGGCGGCGTCCCATCGTCGCCGGAGTTTCCGCTGACCAGCTTGCCGTTGCCGTCGATGCGCAGATACGCATTCTCCGGACGCGTCTCCCGCGCCTGGAACCCGGTCCGGGCGAGCACGAGCCCGTAGAGGGTCTCAGTGTCGCAGTCGTACCGGAGATAGAGATCGCCCATCGTGGTACCCGTGGCGCTCATGTCGCCAAAGTGGTCGGCACCGAGGGCCCATTCGGACGGACTGCCGTTGACGTTCGCGCTGCCGGCGCTTGGTGTGTCTCCCGCCGCGCCCACGGTCGGCGCGAACACCGCACCGATGAGCAGGGCCATGGCCGCCAGCGACGCCGCTGACCTTGCCGAGGGCCGGAGCCTGGTTCTGCGTGAAAAGCCACGCATCTGTGAGCCTCCCCGTCGTTCCCCGAGCCGGATGACGGCCCGAATCGACTGATGACTGCCCGGTCGGGATTCCCCGAACGCAGGATGAGTACGGCGGGATGATGGCAGCAAAGGGTCCCGAGGTCCAGTACTTTCGTCCCAGCCCTAACTCACACGGACCTGACAAAACCATTGCGGACCGGGTCCAACGCATCAGCAAAACCCGCCGGAAGCGGCGCGGGCACGCACCGGAGCCCTCAGGCGCCGGCGCGGACCTCGTCGAGAAAGGCCAGCGAGCGGGCCTCGCGCTCGAGGGCGCCTTGCACGAAGTTGCGCAGGGCCGTCTCGACCTCGCGCTCGACCGCGACCGTCAGGCGCAGTTCGGCGAGGGCCTCGATATCGAGGCGTTGGTAGGCCTTGAGCAGCTTGACCGCCTCCAGGCCCAGGCCTGCCCGCTCGTGCGACGGCCCGGGGCACCGCTCGCACACGACGCCGCCGAGCGGCGGGACCCACCGGAACCGTTCGTTCGCCGCGAGGACGCGGTCGCATTCGACGCAGCGATCCACCTCGGGGCGCATCCCGAGCTCGTCGAGGAGGTGCATCTCGTACCAGCGCGCAACCCGTCCGGGCGCCATTCCCGCGTCGAGCAGCTCGTAGGCCCGGCGGAGCAGCGCGTACAGCGGTTCCGCGGCATGTCGCTCCTCGAGCGAGCGGTCGGCGAGCTCGGCGAGGTACCAGGCGGTGGCCGCGCTCTCGAGCGAATCGCGCAGGCGCAGCCAGGCATGACGCACGCTCACCTGGGTGACGACGTCGAACGTGCGGCCGCGAGCCAGGGCGACGGTCAGCTCCGCAAATGGCTCCAAACTGCCACCGAGTCGCGACGTCGGGCGGCGGATCCCCTTGGCGATCGCCTTCAGCTTGCCGGCGGCCGGGGTGATGAGCGTGAGCACCCGATCGGCCTCGCCCAGGTCGAAGCGGGTGAGGACGATGGCCTCGGTCGTGTAGCGGCGCGGGACGGGCATCGCAGCGACGGTATCACTCCTCGGCTGAGCTCCCGCGGCGCTGCCCGCGATCGGCGGTCAACAGGCTACTTGCAGCGAACACGTTTCGTGTACACTGCCGATACGATGACTGCGACCATGCCGAACCTGGATATCGTCGAGCTGATCGCCGACACCGAAAGCGAAATCGTTCGCCTCGTGCGCGACCGCGACCCGTCCACGCACGGGTTGTACGAGATGGTCCGCTACCACCTGGCGCTCGACGGGTCCGGGGCTTCGGGTGGCAAGCGGCTGCGACCGCTCCTCGGCCTCCTCGCCTTCGCGTCGATCACGGGCGACCACCGACGGGCGCTGCCAGGCGCCGCGGCGGTCGAGCTCGGGCACAACTTCAGCCTCGTTCACGACGACATCGAAGACGGGGACCGCGAGCGGCGCCACCGCCCCACGCTCTGGACGGTCCACGGCGTGCCGCAGGCGATCAATACCGGCGACACGCTGTTCAGCCTCTCGCGGATCGCGCTCCATCGGCTGACGGACCTCGGCTTCTCCGATTCCAAGGTCCTGCGGCTCATGCGCCTGTACGACGAGACCTGCCTGGCGCTGTGCGAGGGCCAGTACCTCGACATCGCGACGAGCCAATCGGATCAGCCGATGAGCGTCGAGGCGTATTTCGACATGATCGGCCGCAAGACCGCCGCCCTCATCGCGGCCTCGATCGAGGCGGGCGCCCTCCTCGCGACCGACGACGAGGCCGTGATCGAGCGGTATCGGGCCTTCGGCTGGGCGCTGGGGATCGCGTTCCAGATCAACGACGACCTGCTCGGGATCTGGGGCAAGGAACAGGCGACCGGCAAGGCGCCCTCGGACGTCATCCACAAGAAGAAGACCCTGCCTGTCATCTACGCGATGGAGCATGCCGGCCCCGAGGATCGCGATCGGCTTGGCGCACTCTATGGCAAGACCGATCCCAGCCCCGCCGAGGTGAGCGAGATCATCGAGCTCCTCGAGCGGCTCGGCGCCCGTGACTATACCCGCGACCAGGCCCACCGCTACCGCAACGAGGCGTTGGCCGAGCTCGGGGCCGCGGGAGTGGTCCAGCCGGCCGCGCGGGCCCGGCTCGAGGAGATCATCGTCTCCGTCATCAGCGCCTGAGGGCGCGCACGCCGAGCCGACCAGATCTCCGGGGCGCGCGGACTCGCCCGCTGGAACCGCCGCTCGCCCTCGCTAGCGATCGTCGTCGGATCCCTGGCCATCTTCCTTGCGCGAGCGGACCACGAGGACCTTGCCTACCCGCCGTCCGTCGGTTGATTCGACCGTCAGCGTGAGTCCGTCGACCTTGACCTCGTCGCCGGGCTTGGGCACGCCGCCGATCCGGTGGTAGATGAGGCCGCCGACCGTGTCGTACTCCGCCTCGTCCTCGAGCTCGAGCGAGATGTCGAACAGCTCGGAGAGCTCGTCGACATCCGAGCGCCCGTCGACGCGCGCCTCGTCGTCGGAGAGCTTGACGATGAGCGGCTCCTCGACGTCGTACTCGTCCTGGATCTCCCCGACGATCTCCTCGAGCAAGTCCTCGATCGTCACGAGTCCGGCGGTGCCGCCGTATTCGTCGAGCACGATCGCGAGGTGGACCTTGCGCCGCTGGAGCTCGTGGAGCAGGTCGTCGACCGTCATCGACTCGGGCACGAGGACCGGCGTCCGCAGCAAGGTGCGCAAGGCGGCCGTATCGGGCGAGCTCTGCTTGAGGAACGGGAGGAGGTCCTTGGCATAGAGGATGCCGACGATCTGGTCGATGGTCTCCTCGTAGACCGGGATCCGGCTGTGGCCCTCGGCGATGATCGTGTCGGTCGCCTCTTCGAAGCTCGCGCTGACCGGCAGCGTCACCATGGCGATACGCGGGACCATCACCTCGTGGACGCGGCGGGTGCCGAGCTCGATGACCGCGTTGATCATCTGCTCCTCTTCGGCCTCGAGGACGCCCTGCTCCCCGCCGCGCTCGACGATGAGGCGCAGCTCCTCGGCCGTGATCTGGGCTTCCGAGGAGACCTGCGCCCCGAACAGGCGCACGATCGCGTTCGTGATCCCCGTCAGCAGCACGATGATCGGCCCCAAGGCGCGGGCGATGAAGTCGATTGGGAGCGATAGCGAGAGCGAGACGCGTTCCGCATTGGCCAGCGCCAGCGTCTTGGGCACGAGCTCGGCGAAGACGATCGTGAACAGGGCCAGCAAGATCGTCACGATCAGCAGGGAGAGGCCGTCCGCCGTGCGGGCGTCGATCCCGGCCTCGACGAGGAGTCCGGCCAGCTGCTGGGCCAGGCTGACGGCCGCGAACGCAGAGGCGAAGAAGCCGATGAACGTCAGGCCGAGCTGGGAGACCGCCAGGAACCGACCGGGTTCGTCGAGCAACCGCCGCACCCGGCGGGCGCCGGGGCGGTTCTCGTCGACCAGCTGCTCGACCCGGCTGCGACGAACCGACACGAGCGCGATCTCGGCCGCGACGAAGAACCCCTCGAGCAGGGTAAGCAGGGCGATGACGAGGAGCTCGGTGACTGGGAGGTTCACGCGGGCGGCTCGTCCGGTGCGGGTTTGGGCCGCGGCTCGCGGATCCGCGCGGGGACACCGACGGCCAGCTTGCCGGCCGGGACGTCGCGGGTGACGACGGCGCCCGCGCCGGTCCTGGCGCCTTCGCCGATGTCGAGCGGGGCGACGATCATCGTGTCGACACCGAGGAACGCGCCGTCGCCGATCGTCGTGCGGTGCTTGATCGCGCCGTCGTAGTTCGCCGTGATCGTGCCGGCGCCGACGTTGACCCGCTCGCCGACCTCCGCGTCGCCGAGATAGCTCATGTGGTGCTGCTTGGAACCCGCGCCAAGATGGGTGTTCTTGAGCTCTGCGTAATTGCCGACCTCGGCGCCGCGACCGACGACGCTGCCCGGGCGGAGGTGGCTGTACGGGCCAACGTTCGCGTCGTCCTCCACGATCGACGACTCCACCACGCTCGACCAGATCCGGACCCGGCGGCCGACGGTCGCATCGATCAGCTGGGTCCCTGGACCGATGATGCTCCCCTCCCCGACCCTCGTTCGACCGCGCAGGATGACGTCCGGCTCGAGCGTGACGTCCGGTTCGAGCGAGACCTCCCAATCGAGATAGACCGTCGAGGGGTCGCGCATCGTCACGCCGGCGAGCATGTGCTCCTCGTTGCGTCGGACGCGCAGGCTCCACTCGGCGGCCGCGAGCTGCGAGCGGTCGTTGATCCCGTCGAACCGGCCGTCGTCCTCGAACGGGACGGCGCTGACGAGGCGGCCGTCCTCGCGAGCGAGGCGCACGAGCTCGGTCAGGTACAGCTCACCGGTCCGGGCCGACGGTTCGAGCGCATCGATCCGCCGGCGCAGCCAGGCGGCGTCGAACGCGTAGAGCCCGGCGTTGATCTCGTTGCCGTCGAGCTCCTCGTCCGTGGCGTCCTTCGCCTCGACGATCCGTTCGACGGTCCCGAACTCGCCGCGGACGACACGCCCGAGCCGGTCCGGATCGGCGGCGAAGACGCTGGCGAGCGCGAGAGCCGCGTCATCCTGCAGGCGCGCCTCGAGGACCGCCTCGAGGTCGGCGGCGGTAACGAGCGGGACGTCGCCCGATAGAACAAGGACCTCGGTCGCGTCGTCGGGCACCTCCAACAGCGCGGCCCGGACGGCGTCGCCGGTCCCGCGAGGTGCCTCCTGGAGGGCGAACGCCGTTCGATCCGCAAACGCGGGCCGGATCGCCTCGACCGGCGGGGAGTACACGACGATGGGCCGGCTCGCTCCGGTACCGGCGACCTCGTCCCACGCGTCGAGCACATAGCTGAGCATCGGCCGGCCCAGCAACGGGTGGAGGACCTTCGGGGTCGCGGAGCGCATCCGGGTGCCCAGCCCCGCGGCCATGACGATCGCCGTCGTTCGTCTGGCGCGCTCCGAACCGGGGGCGGGACTTGGGGGGTTCACGCGGCGCCCCGCGTGGTATGTCTCGGTGGGCGGCGGTCGCGGTCGGGCACTGGATCCGACGGGCGGGATCGGTCTGTCATCAGGTCGTCGGCGGATGGTAGGGGCGGCCCCGCGGGGCCGTCAAGCACGCCCGGGGCGGTGTGCGAGCGCGTCGATCTCCACCAGACCGCCCTTGGGCAGAGCGGCAACGGCGAAGGTCGATCGGGCCGGGGGCGGCTCCGGCATGTACCGGGCGTAGACCGCGTTGACGGCGGCGAAGTCGGCGATGTCGGCGAGGAAGATCGTGGTCTTGATGACGTCCGACATCGAACAGCCGGCCGCGTCGAGCACGGCCACGAGGTTGCGCAACGCCCGCTCGGCCTGGGCCTCGACCCCGTCGACGAGCTCGCCGGTCGTCGGATCGAGCCCGAGCTGCCCCGAACATGCCACGATCTTGCCGCTGGCGATGGCCTGGCTGTACGGGCCGATCGCGCTCGGCGCGCCGGCGGTCGAGACCGCCTGTCGGGTCATGGCTGGGGACCTCCGCTCGTCGATGTCCCCGACAGTATGGCGGTTGCCGCCACGAACGGCGGCCGGTCCCCCGGCGTCTGAAGCGTCCCCGCGGCGACTGCCGCCTCGACGCTGTCGGCCGCCTCGGCGGCCTCGGTCTGGTTCGGATAGAGCGCCCACAGCGTCGGGCCCGAGCCCGATAGACCGATCGGGCGGCCCAGGTGGCGCGCGAGGGCGCGGCGGAGCGGGACGAGCTCGGGCAGGACCAGGGCGCTGGCCGGCAGCAGGTCGTTGGCGGCAGCGAGCACGCCGGCCCGCGCCACGAGGTCCGCACCCGACAGGCCGTTGCCCAGCTCCTCGGCGAAGTGGGAGGAGGTCGTCCGGACGGAACCGTCGCCGCTGCCGCGCGTCGCGGCGAAGACGGCGAAGACATCGGCGGTGGCGATCGGGACCGCCGGGGTGACGAGCAGCACGCCCGGGGCGGTGCCACCCGGTCGCACGCCTCCGAGCGGCGTGACGCGCTCGCCACGGCCCTCGACGAGGGCGGGGCCACCGGCGAGGAAGAACGCGACGTCCGACCCGAGCGAGACCGCGACCCGGTGCCGGGTCTCCGCATCCACCTCCGCGCCCCACGCCTCGAGCGCACCGTCCAGGGCCGCGGCCGCGTCCGAGGAACCGCCGCCGAGTCCCGCCGCGGCCGGGATCCGCTTCTCGAGCCGGGCCGCCAGGGGTCCGGCCGCCGGTCGCCTGGGGCCCTGACGGATCGCCCATCGCGCGGCGGAGATCGCCCTGAGCACGAGATTGTCCGGCAGCGGCCCCGTCTCGCCGCCGCTGACGTGCAGCCGGTCCTCGCTGCCGCCCGCCGGGGCGAGGCTGAGCCGATCGGCGAGGGTCAACGGCACGAACACCGAATGGAGGTCGTGATAGCCGTCCGGTCGCCGTCCGATCACCGCGAGCGTGAGGTTCAGCTTGGCCGGGGCGAGCCGGACGATCGGGTGCAGGCGGCTGTCTCCGCCAGACGCGCTCACGCCGGGGCTCGCCGGCCGCGCTGGTCCTCGCCGAGGGTCGCGGGCCCGATCGCGTCGAGGAGGGCCAGCCACTCCCCGACGGCGAGGGTCTGCGGACGGCGATCCGGGTCGATGCCACTCGTCGCGAGCGCGGCGGCCACGCGCCCCGCGTCGACGGGCAGCTGGCGGGCCAGGACGTTGTGGAGCATCTTGCGCCGTTCGCGGAACCCGGCCTGGACGAGGCGCCACAGCGCGTCCTCGTCCTCGGGACCCAGCCGATCGTCGAGGTCGAACGGCTCGACGACGATGACCGCAGACTCGACCGCTGGCTCCGGCTCGAAGGCCGCGGGCGGGACGCGCAGCGCGACGCGGACCCGCGCGTGGTACTGCACGAACACCGAGAGGTAGCTCATCTTCCCTGGCGGCGCCGCGATCCGCTCGGCGACCTCGCGCTGGACCATGAGCACGAGGCGGCGCGGGCGCGGCGCCTCCCCGAGCAGCGCATGGAGGATCGGGCTCGTGATGTGGTACGGGAGGTTTGCGACGACGTCGTAGGGCGCCTCGAGGAGATGAACAAGGTCCTGATCGAGCGCGTCGCCCTCGATGAGCCGCAACGCGCCGCCCTCGATGGCCGGCTCGAAGCGATCGCGCAGGAAGGCGGCGAGGCCTCGATCGAGCTCGACTGCCGTGACGGCTGCCCCCGACGCGAGCAGCCCGCCGGTCAGCAGGCCCAGTCCGGGCCCGATCTCGAGGACGCGGTCCCCGGCCACCGGATCCGCCTCCGCGAGGATCGCATCGAGCACCTCGGTGTCGGCGAGGAAGTTCTGCGAGAGCCGGTGCCGCGCCCGCAATCCCGCCGCCCGCAGCGTGGCCCGGACGTCGGCCGGGTCCAGGCGCGGTGGCGTCACCCCGCCCGGCCGCGTCACCCCGCGCACCAAGCCGCCCGGCTCACCGGGTCGCCAGCGGCAGCGACGGACGCGCGTCGAGATCGAGCGCGGCCCGCTCCCCGGCGAGGAACCGGCGGGCGCCGGCCGCGCCGATCATCGCCCCGTTGTCGGTGCACAGTCCCGGCCGGGGCACGATCAGCGGCACGCCAAGCGACGCGGCCTCGCCGGCCAGCCGCTCACGCAGGGCGCTGTTGGCCGCAACGCCGCCACCGAGCACGATCGAACGAGCACCGATCTCGCGCGCGGCCCGCGCGGCCTTCGTGGCCAGGACGTCGACGACCGCGTCCTGGAAGCCCCACGCGAGCTCCGCGGTCGATGCCGGCGAGAGCGGCGTGCCGGCATCGTCGGGCCCCAGGCCCTCGGCGGCCCGGGTGTCCGCGACGATCCGGCGAGCGGCCGTCTTGAGGCCCGAGAAGCTCAGGTCGTAGCTGTCGCCCATCCACGCGCGCGGAAATCGGATATCCCGGCGCACGGCGCCCTCGGCGGCGGCCTGGATCGCCGGACCGCCCGGATAGCTCAGCCCGAGCAGGCGCCCGACCTTGTCGAAGGCCTCGCCCGCGGCGTCGTCGACGGTCGTGCCGAGCAGCCGGTACGTCAGGTGGTCGCGCATCTCGGCAAGGAACGTGTGGCCGCCGGACACGACGAGTGCGACGAGCGGGAACTTGGGTTGCTGGCGTTCGGCCTCGTGCTCCCCGGGATCGAGTAACCAGGCCGCGTAGACGTGGCCCTCGAGGTGGTTGACGCCAACGAGCGGACGGTCGTGCACCCAGGCCAGCGCCTTGGCGAAGTTGATGCCGACGAGGAGCGAGCCGGCGAGGCCCGGCCCGTACGTGACCGCGATGGCATCGAGATCGTCCCAGCCGACCCCGACCTCGCCCCAGGCCGCGTCGAGGAACGGCACGATCCAGCGCAGGTGGGCGCGCGCCGCGACCTCCGGGACGATCCCGCCCGACGGGGCGTGGAGGGCGACCTGGGAGGCAATGACGTTGCTGACGATCCGCCGACCACCCTCGACGATGGCGATGCCCGTTTCGTCACATGACGACTCGATGGCCAGGACGAGCGGCCCGCTCATCCGGGATCGCCGGCGCCCGAAAGCAGCTCGGCGGCGCCATCCCGGCGATGCGGCGCGGGCGCCGCATCGAGCTGAGCCCGAAGACGCTCGATCCGCTCGCGCGTCCGCGCGTCGTCGAGGGCCTCGGTGGTCATGATCAACGCGTCCTCGTTGTCGTCGCTGTAGTAGCGCGGGCGCAGGCCGACGGGTCGGAAGCCGTACTTTTCGTAGAGGCGGCGCGCCGGCAGGTTGGACAGCCGGACCTCGAGCGTGGCCTCGCGGGCGCCGCGGTCGACGGCCAGGTCGAGGAACGCGAGCAGGAGCCGCTCCCCGATTCGCTGGCGGCGCCAGGCCGGGTGGATCGCGAACGTCGTGATGTGCGCCTCGTCGACCATGAGCCACATCCCGCCGTAGCCCGCCACTTCCTCGTCGATCCGGGCCACGAGGTAGTGCGCCATCCGGTTGCCTTCGAGCTCGCTGCGGTACGCGTGCGGTGGCCACGGCGAGGTGAAGCTCGCGGACTCGATCGCCTGGACCTCGGGCAGGTCACCGAGCAGCATCGGCTGAATGACGAGCCTTAGCGGGGGTCGCGCGACCACGCCACGGTCCCCTCTGCCGGCCGCGCGCCGCGCGGCAGGGTCACGTACTCGGGCACGAGCGTCCCGAGCTCGTTTCGGCCAGTGCGCAGCGCGGCGGCTCCCGCGGCGAGCAGCGCGGCTCCGAGTCCGGCCCGGGCCAGCTCCCCGGCGGCGAGCGCTTCGGCCGGCGCCCGATCGGGCAGGTCGATCGCCATGAGGCGCTCGCCCGCGCGCAGCTCTGGATCGGTGCCGCCAGGCAGAAGGCGGGGCGGCTCTCCCGGGCGGGCGATGATTCGGTCGAACGGTCCGGCGGGCAGGAGGAGGACGATACGAGCCCCCTCGGACGCGGCCGTCTCGTCGACGGCGCCTGCCGCATCAGCCGCATCGGCCGCCCGATCGGCGCTCGCGGCGGCCGCGATCAGCGCCTCGGCGGTCGAAACCCCGACGAGCGGGATGGCCAGGCCGTGGGCCAGGCCCTTCGCCGTGGCGATGCCGACTCGCAGACCCGTGAAGGCGCCCGGGCCGGTCCCGACCACGATCCCGACGAGGCGACTGCGCCGCAGGTTCTGCTCGCCGAGGAACCGCCCGATCGAGGGCAGCAACGTCTCGCCGTGGCGATGGCCGGCGGCCCAGGTCGAGATGCCGTCGGCCACACCGACCGGTGAGCCGGTCGCAATGACAACCTGTGTCGTCGCCGTGTCGATGGCGAGGATGGCTGGCCGCCGGCCGTCGTCGGTCATGCGGCTGCCTCGATGTAGCGCTCGTACGTCGGGCTTCCGGCGGCGAGCGTGATCGTCCGGGGCTCGTCGCCGCTCCCGTCGATGCGAACGTCGAGCCGCGCGGTCGGCAGCGCATCGCCGAGTCGCTCGGGCCACTCGACAAGCGTGACGCCCTCGCCCTGGCGATCGTCGATGAGGCCGCCGGCCAGGGCATCCGCGGCATCGGCGAGACGGTAGGGATCCATGTGGAACAGTGGCAGTCGGCCACGGTACTCGGCCATGAGGATGAAGCTCGGGGAGGTGATCGTCTCGCGCACGCCCATCGCCGCCCCGAAGGCCTTGGCAAGATGGGTCTTGCCCGCGCCGAGCTCGCCCCACAGGCAGACGAGGTCGCCGGCCGCGGCGACGGAGCCAAGTGCGCGCCCCAGGCGCGAGGTCGACTCCGGATCCGGGCAACGCACCACGAGGGGTTCGAGGGGAAGGACGGCCATCGTCGTGGGAGCGTACCGGAAGGTGCCGCCGCTCGCCGCCGTCAGCCGAACCGCTCGAGGTCGCCCAGGGGCACCGCGACCGCACTGCCGTCCGCGAGACGTACCGTCCCCGCCTCGAGATGGACGCCGCCCGCGAATCGGCGTTGGCCGGCCGATCCGAGCCACCGGCCCTCCCGGCCGGCGAGCTCGCCGGCGCGGATCCGGACGAGGTCCGGCGGGGGCGCCGGGACGTCGATCTCGGGTTCTTCGAAGAGCAGCATCGGCGGATCGGCGACGATGGCCACCTCGTGCCCGAGCAGCGCCCCGAGGAGGGTCATGAGCGGCCCGGGCAGCGGCCGCCGCGAGGCCCCGTCGAGCACAAGCACCGCGAACGGCGGCAGCCGGTGCAACGCCGCGCGCTGACGCGCCTCCGAGGCCAGGAAATCCCGCCGCTCCTTGCTCGCGAGCCCGCCGACGATCACCCCGCGCACGCCCATGGCCCGGGCTCGGGTCAGCGTTTCGGCGTCGACCCGCGAGCCGACGACCAGGATCGCCCCGGTGAGGCCCACGTTGAGGCCGCCGGCGCGCAACTCCCCGTCGGCGCCGGTCGCGACCTCGAGGCGGCCGCGGGTCGGCCCGCCAAGGGTCACGATCCCGCGAACCGCGCGGCCGGCCGCCTGCACGGTGACCGAGATGCCGGGGCGGACCTCGCGGACGATGCCCGAGACCGGGGTTTCGACCGGCTCGTGCAGCTCGGCCGAGGCGACGCGCCAGCGGCCGCGCCATTCGAACAGGAGCTCCCCGACCGCGACGTGGCCGCCGGGCCGGGTTTCGCTCGTCTCGGGCACGACGAGATCGATGAGCCTGGCGTCGCGCGCGCGTTCCGCGATCGGCGTGCCGGCCACGACGGATTCGCCGGCCTCGACGAGGGCCCGATCTCCGGGTCCCAGCCCGAACACGATCTCGACCGGGCCTTCGAACAGCGGCCGGACCGGGACGAGGCCGAGATCGTCAGCTGGCAACGGCGCGCGCGACTCGGTCACAGGTCGGACCCCGCCCAAAGAGCCGACTGCCACGCGGCGAGCAGGTCCCGGCGACGGTCGGCCCGTTCGGGCAGCCGCAAAGGCACGTCGCGCAGGTCGACGACGAGCCCGCCGAGTCCGCCCGCGACGTCGATCGCGAAATGGCGGCCCTTGGCCCCGAGGCGGACGCTGTCGCGGAACCGGAACTCGGCGATCGCAGTCTGCCCGGGCGCGAGGTCGACGAGCTCGAGCCCGCCGGGCACGAGGTCCACCTCGTCGACGCCGTCGTTGCCGTGGAGGGCGAGGGTCCCCGCCGACTTGCCAGCCCGCAGTCCGGCCGGGGTGACGATGCTGCCGAGCGGGGCGATGAGGTCGTCGGCGAGATCGGCGATCACCGCGCGTCGCTCGTCGTCGTCGGCGATCGAGCCGAGCGGGCCGAGCAGCCGGGCGTGGTCGAGCGCGAACTGGCTGGCGCCCGGCCGGCGGAAGACGTCGACGAGGGCGAGCGCCACGGCGGGAGCGGGCACAGACGACCACGCCCCGCTGCCGGTGAGGATCTCGTCCGGTGACGGGCCCGCGCTCATCTCGGGGGTCGCCGCCGCCAGCCGAACGAGGGCCGCCCGCGCGGCGGCCATCCGCAGGGCGGCGCCCTCGCCCGCCGCGTCGGCCCACGGGGCGATGCGCAGCTCGCGCATCCGGTCGCGGAGCCGGTGTCGGTCGGACACGGTAGTCGACCAGTGCAGGACGCCGTCGACCACGGCGTCGTCGGGCTCCTCGGGGGCCACGGCGGCCGCGGCGACGATCGCAACGTCGGCGTTGGCCTCAACGCCCCCCGCCGAGGGCACCGCGACGACCCGCACCGACGCGTCATGGCCCAGGACGATCGTCTCGATCCGCCGATCGAGGACGTCGGCCAGCGTCTGGGTCGCGGGCCCGATCGCCCGGCGCGGATCGTCGACTGCGACGGCCATCTCGGCGAGCAGCACGGCCAGTGGCCCTCCGGCCGGGTGGCCGCTTCGCGCAGCCGGGCCGAGCAGGACCTCGCCCGGTCGAGCGCCAACGTCACCGAACGCGCCCAGGCCCTCGACCATCGCCCCGGCCAGCAGCACGGGGATCTCGGGACGGCGGGACGCGGCGGCCGCCACGAGCGCGGCGAGCTCGCGAACGGCCGTTCGTTCCTCGGGGCCGGGCGGGTCGCCCGCCCCGGCGAGGATCGCGTCCACCTCGCGCCCGAGGAGCAGCCGGCTCATCGCGAGCGGGTCGGTCTTCTCGACGCTCGCGCCCGTCGCCCGCCAGCCGCTCCGGGCGGCCGACGCGAGCAGGGCCGTGAGCGCACGCTCCGAGCCGGCCACGATCGCCAGCTGGCGCGGACGCTGACTCCGGACCTCGAGGCGCGGCAGCGCGGCTGCGTCGCCGTCGGGAAACCCGAGCGACTCGGCCAGATCGGGGTCCGCGAGCCTGGTTCGGCGGCCCAGCAGATCGATCGCCGCGTCGATCCCGGCACCGGCGGGAACCGCGAGGCTGCCGATGAGGCGCCACGCGCCGCCAACCCGGCCGATCAGCGCGACCGACGAGGTCGCGGCACCGTGGTCGATCGCGAGGAAGGCGTGTGGGTCGAGGGTCACCGGGTGATGCTACCCGTCGCCGGGACGGTCAGGCGTCCCAGGCAATCTCCTCGTCGAGCTCCTCCAGCCGCGCGATCAGCAGCTCGATCCCGGTCTCGTCGGCGAGGATCTCGCTGGCCGACTCGAAGTCACCCCCAAAGACGCCACGCAGGACCGGGTCGAAGAACAGCATCGCGTTCGCACCGAGTGACCGGTACGGTCGGCTCGCCTCGAGGAAGTGGACCGCCGACGAGGTGAGGCCGCGCAGCTGGATCTCGCGGGCGACCTGTTCGACCAGCTCGTCGCGCTGCTCCTCGTTGGGCTCATACGGGAGGCTCATCAGGCGCTGGCCGCCGCTTCGCTCGGGGTCGACACCCCGCTCGGGGTCGCCACCCCGGCAAACGACAGCGCCACGCTGAACGCCTCATAGGCGACCGCGCCACGAAGGGCGAAGATGACGTGCTCGATGCCGGGCGAGCGGGCCAGCTCGTCGCGGACAGTTGCGACCGTGATCTCGGCGGCGTCCTCGAGCGGGAACCCGCCGACGCCGGTGCCGAGGGCCGGGAAGGCGATACTCGTCGCCGAGATCTCGCGGGCACGGGCCATGGCGCTGCGAACGGCCGCCGCGATGACCGACGAGCTCGTCCGTCGTTCGCGGTCGAGCGAGACCGCATGGATGACCGCTCGGGCCGCCAGCAACCCCGCGGTCGTCACGACCGCCTCGCCGAGCGGGACCGGCGCCTGGCGCACGGCAGCGAACTCGATCGCGTCGCCGCCGGCGCGCTTGATCGCTCCGCCCACCCCGGTCGACATCCAGAGCGACAGGTTCGCCGGATTGACGATCGCGTCGACCTCGAGATCGCAGATGTCGCCGTTCCAGAGCTCGATGCGTGCCAACTAGCCTCCACGGGACGTGAGCGTTCGCAGCCCCTTTGGTCCGGACGCCGCATGGTACACCCGGGGCAACCGCGCAGACATCGCCGTCAGGACCTCCCATGTGTTCGTGGTGCACAGCCGCGCCAGCTCCTCGACCGGGATCCGATCGTCACCCTGGGCGCCAATGAGGGTGAACTCGTCCGCCGGCGTGACCGGGGGCCCGGGGACGTCCGTCACGTCGGCCATGACGGCGTCCATCGTGACGTTGCCGACGAGTGGCACCCGCCGGCCGCGGACCAGCGCCTGGGCCCGATTGGAGAGCGATCGGGCGTAGCCGTCGCCGTAGCCAAGCGGGAGCGTCGCGATCCGGCTGGGACGCTGGGTCGTGAAGGTCGGGCCGTAGCTGACGCCGTGGCCCGCCGGCAGGTCCGCGACCCGGACCGGTTGGGCGCGCAGCGACATGACGGGTCGGAGGCCCGCGACGAGGCCAGGTCGGAGGTTCGCCGGATCCAGCTCATCGGGCAGGATCCCGTAGACCACCAGGCCGGGACGGAACCCGTCATACGGCTCGACGCCCGTAAGCACGCCTCCACTGGCGGCCACGTGCCGGGGGGGCACCGGGACACCGGCCCGGCGCAGCGACGTCGTCGCCGCCTCGAACCGGGCGAGCTGGGCCGCGGTCCGGTCCGGATCGTGGCTGGCCTGGAGATGCGTCCACAACCCGGCGAGGCGGACGCCCCGCGCGGCGGTCACGCGAGCGGCCACGTTCGCGATCTGGGCCGGGGTGGACCCGCCGCGCCCCATGCCCGTCTCGACCTCGAGCTCGAGCTCGAGCGGCGGGCCCGCCGAGGCCGCGGACGCCGCCCCGGCTGCCTCGAGCAACGGGCCCAGCGAGTCGGCGTCCCCGGCGGAAAGCGTGATTCCGCGACGGGCGGCGTCGCTCGCGAACGAGGGCGGCGTCGCGTAGAGGACGTGGATCGGCCCGGCGATGCCGGCGTCGCGCAACGCGAACGCCTCGTCCGCCGCCGCGACGCACAGCCCGCTGACGCCCGCGGCCTGGAGCGCCTGGCCGATACCGATAGCCCCGTGCCCGTATGCGTCGGCCTTGACGACCGGAAACACCGCGACCCGGGGGCCGGCGAGCTCGCGGATCGTCGCCAGGTTTGACGCGAGTGCATCGAGATCGAGCTCCAGCCAGGCCGTCCGGGGCAGGGGCGGCAGGCCGGCGGTCGCGAGCCGCTCGGCGATGGAGAGTCGAGGGGCGATCGTCACGCCGGCGGGGTCGCGCCCGGCCGGGGGGAGGTCTCGCGCACGCCGAAGCCGAGTCGCCGATTCGCCTGCTGGCGCTCGTTGATCGAGGCGAGCCGCTTGCGAACCATCGGCAGCACGTCGGGCAGGTCCGAGGCCAGGATCCCGGCATCGCCGAGCCGGTCGCGCGCGACGTCTCCGGCGGATCCGTGCAGGAAGACGCCCAGGCGGGCCGCCGCAAACGGCTCGAGGCCCTGGGCGAGGAGGGCGCCGATGGCCCCCGCGAGCACGTCGCCCGTGCCGCCGGTCGCGAGCCCCGGATTCTCGAACGGGGCGACCGCGACCGACCCGTCGGGTGCCGCGATCACGGTTCGCGCCCCCTTGAGCACGACCACCTGGCGCCACCGAGCCGCGGCGTCGTTGCAGGCCGCCACCCGGGCGTCGTCGTCGGCCGTCAGGTCGCCATCGGCGGCCGAGTCGTTGCCGCTGCCGGCCCGCAGGCGCTCGAACTCGCCGACGTGCGGCGTCAGGACCGCGGGTCGTCGCTCGCCCTCCCACCAGGCGTCCATCGTCGCGAGCGAACGGAGCGCCTCAGCGTCGAGGAGGATCGGCGAGGCGTCCCCGCCGTTCGTCCCGATGAGCTCGCGCACGAGCTCGGCCGTGGCTAGACCCGGGCGCAGACCGGGCCCGACGACGAGAGCGTCGTGCTCGTGGTCGAGGATCCGCGCGAGCGCCGGCTCCGGGTCGAGCTCCTCGACGTCGTCCTCGGGAAGGGCCATCGTGGTCGCCTCGATGACCTTCGCCGCGAACAGCGGCTGGAGGCTTTCGAGTACCGCCAGCGTCACCAGGCCGGCCCCCGCCCGCCCGGCGGCCCGGCAGACCAGGAGCGCGGCCCCGGCGTAGTCGAGCGAGCCGGCGACGACGAGGAGCTTGCCGAACGCGCCCTTGTGGCCGCGGATCGGACGCTCGGGAAGCAGGGACGCGGCGAGATCCTCGTCGAGCCGGACCGCGCCGGCTGGCCACGGCGCCTCGTCCGGCGCGGCGTCACCGGCGGCGCCCGACCCGCCGGCGACCGTCGACGCGTCGCGCCGGCCGAAGCCCACACCACGCCGCTCAGGCATCGTCGACGACTCCGTCGCGCGGCGCATCCGAGACGAGGTCCGAGGCACCCGGCGGCGCGCTCCGGCGCAGGCGCTCGATCCGGGCGAGGATCCGCCGTTCGCGCTCGTCGAGCCGGTCCTCGATGTCGGGCGGGAACAGGAAGCGCCCGCCGGCGCTGCGGATGCCGAAGGCGATCGCGACGGCATATTCCGACTCGTGGCTGATCGAGACGGCGATGCGGGCCATCCCGAGTTGCTCGGCGCGCTGGGCCGCCCGCCCATGGAGCCGCACCGCCGGCTGGCCCGTGGGCAGGCGCTCGATCTCGATGTCGCGCCAGCCCATGCCGCGGACGCCGAGGCCGAGGACCTTGGAGACGGCCTCCTTCGCGGCCCACCGGCCGGCCATCGTCTCGGGGCGGCCGCGCACGTAGCGCTGCTCGGCGGGGGTCAGCACCCGACCGGAGAAGCGTGCCCCGAACCGTGCGAGCGTGGCCCGGATCCGGTCGACCTTGATGATGTCGATGCCGAGCTCGGTCGTGCCCGGCGGCACGAGGCCGGCCGGCACCGACGCATCCGAGGGGTCGGCGGACGTGGCGGCCATGGCCTATTCGACCGTCACCGACTTTGCCAGGTTGCGTGGCTGGTCGACGTCCGTGCCCAGGGCGACGGCGACGTGGTACGCGAACAGCTGGAGCGGGATGATCGCCAGCACCGGACTCAGCGCTTCGTGCGTGTCGGGGACCCACAGGACGTCATCGGCGAAGCGCTCGATCTGGGGGTCGCCCTCGGTCGCGACGGCGATGACCTTCGCGTCGCGGGCGCGGCCCTCCATGACGTTGCTGATGAGCTTGTCATAAACGATCGAGCGGGTGGCGACCGCCACGAGCGGACACTCCGCGTCCAGCAGCGAGATCGGGCCGTGCTTGAGCTCGCCGGCCGCATAGCCCTCGGCGTGGACGTAGCTGACCTCCTTGAGCTTCAGGGCGCCTTCGAGGGCGGCGGGGTACGAGTATCCGCGCCCGACGAACATGAACCCGCGCGAGTTGACGTAGCGCCGGGCCAGGTCGGCCACGCCCGAGGCGTTCTCCAGCGCGCGCGCCGCCGAGTCGGGCAGGGCGTGGAGGGCCGACCCGAGCTCCTGTTCCAGTTCGTCGCCCATGACCCCACGGACCCTGGCGATCGCGGCCGCGAGGATGACCAGCGTGGTGACCTGGGCGACGAACGTCTTCGACGCCGCCACCGCGATCTCGGGCCCGGCCTGGAGGAACAGGATCCGATCCGCCTCGCGGGTGATCGCCGACCCGACGGTGTTCGTCACTGCCACGATCGGGCAGCCACGCTCGCGGGCCAGGCGGGTCGGGGCGATCGTGTCCGCTGTCTCCCCCGACTGGGTCACCGCGATGACGAGGGTCCGCTCATCGAGCGGTGGTGGGCTGTAACGGAACTCCGAGCCGACCGTCGCCCGAGCAGGGATGCCGACCCAGTCCTGGAACGCAGCCGCCCCGACGAGGGCCGCGTAATAAGCCGTGCCGCATGCCACGAACTCGACCCGGTCGACCGAGCGCAGGGTCTCGTCGAATCCCTCGAGCTCCTCGAGCCAGACGTGATCGTTGCGCGTCACCCGCCCGGTGATCGCCTGGCGCAGCGACTCGGGCTGCTCGTGGATCTCCTTGAGCATGAAGTGCTCGTAGCCGCCCTTCTCGGCGGCCTCGGGCGACCAGGTGATCGTCGTCACCTCGCGCTCCACGGGCGTCCCGTCGACGTCGGTGACGAGCACGATCGAGGGACGGATGTCGGCGACGTCGCCCTCGGCCAGGAAGATCACCTGGTCGGTGTGGGCGAGGATCGCCGCGACGTCGCTGGCGAGGAACGATTCGCCGTCGCCGACGCCGACGACGAGCGGGACGTCCTGGCGGGCGCCGATGAGGCGATCACGCTCACCGCGGTGCATGACGACGATCGCGTAGGCGCCCTCGAGCTGGCGGAGCGCCGCGCGGGTCGCGTCCGCGATGTCGCCGGTGTAGCACTCCTCGATGAGGTGGGCGATCGCCTCCGTGTCCGTCTCGGAAGTCAGCCGGTGCCCGCGTTGCTCGAGGCCGTCGCGCAGCTCGCGGAAGTTCTCGATGATCCCGTTGTGGATGACCGTGATGTCGCCCGTGCAATCCTGGTGCGGGTGGGCGTTGAGGTCGTTGGGCCGGCCGTGCGTCGCCCAGCGGGTGTGGGCCAGGCCGATGGCCGCGTGCGGCGTCCGGTCGGCGATGGCCGTCTGCAGGTTGGCGAGCTTGCCGGCCTTCTTCTCGACGAAGAGATCGCCGGCGTCATCGACGAGCGCGATGCCCGCCGAGTCGTAACCCCGGTACTCGAGCCGTCGCAGCCCTTCGATGAGGATCGGCCCCGCCGGTCGGGGACCGGTGTAGCCAACGATGCCGCACATGCCGTCGGGGACCTCCGCTCGTCGCCCGACGGCGACGCCGGGTCGTGGTGACTCCTTCGGGTGGGCACCGCGGTCAGTTTAGACGCTCTCCCGCGAGAGCCGCGAGCGCGTCGGCCAGCTCGGTCACGAGGGCCTCGTCCGGCCCTTCGACCATGACCCGCAGTGCGGGTTCCGTTCCGGACGGCCGGACCAGCACGCGGCCGGTGCCGGCGAGCCGGGCTATTGCCTCGGCGATCGCACGTCCGAGGACCGGGTCGCCCTCCCATTGGTCCTTGTGACGCGCCTTTACGGCCCGCTGCTGCTGGGGCAGCATCGGGATGGCCGCTGCGAGCTCGGCGAGGGTCCTTCCGCGGGCGGTCATGACCCGCAGCACCTCGAGCGCCGTGACGATGCCGTCGCCGGAGGTCGTGTGCTCGAGGACGATGACGTGGCCGGATTTCTCGCCGCCGAGGACGGCGCCGCTCACCTGCATCCCCTCGAGGATGTACTTGTCGCCGACCGGCGTGCGGACGATCGTGCCCCCGGCGGCCTCGACGGCGGCCTGCAGGCCGCCGTTGGACAGGACCGAGACGACGAGCCCGCCGGGCAGCCCGTCGCGCGAGAGGCGCTCGAGGGCCAGGATGCCGAGCACCTGGTCGCCGTCGACGACCTGGCCCGCGGCGTCCACGGCGATGAGCCGATCGGCATCGCCGTCGAGGGCGAAGCCGACATCGGCGCCACGGGCCACGACCGCCTCGGCCAGGGACGCGGGCGCGGTCGCCCCGCTGCGCACGTTGATGTTCACCCCGTCGGGATCGACATGGATGGCCTCGACCGTCGCGCCGGTCGCGGCGAGGATGGCCGGCCCGAAGGCGCTACCGGAGCCGTTCGCCCCGTCGATGACGATCCGCAACCCCCGCCCCGGGATGGACGCGGCCAGGCCCGCCCGGTGGGCTCGGTAGGCCTCGACCTCGGCGCTCGCATCCACCCGCCGGCCGAGCGCGTCGTTCCCGACCCCGCTCAGCTCACCCTCGCGCCAGATCAGCTGCTCGAGCTCATCCTCGATCGAGTCATCGAGCTTGAGGCCGTCGGCATCGAGGACCTTGAGCCCGTTGTCCTCGGCCGGGTTGTGCGACGCGGACACCATGATCCCGGCCGCGTACGGCCCGCTCCGCGCCAGGAAGGCAAGGGCCGGCGTGGGGACGACGCCAGTGACGTGAACGTCGACGCCGAGGCTCGTGGCGCCGGCCGCGATCGCGGCCACGAACATGTCGCCCGAGCGACGCGTGTCCTGGCCGACGACGATCCGCCCGCCCGGCTCGCCGAGCCGGTGCGCCGTCGCGCGACCCAGCGCATAGGCGAGCGTGGGCTTCAGGTCGACGTTGGCCACCCCGCGGATGCCGTCCGTCCCGAACAATCGTGGCACCGATCAGGGTCCCGGGCTGCTGGGAGCGGGGCCCGACGGACCGGCCGACCCGGTGGCGGGGCTGACCGCGATGTCGACCTTCGAGGGGCTGATGCTGACGAGCGTGAGGCCGGCCGGCAGCGTCAGGGTCGCCTGGACCTGGGCCGTTCCCGGGCCAAGCACTGCGACATCGAGGCTCACG
The DNA here is from genome assembly GCA_038214255.1 of Candidatus Limnocylindrales bacterium. GTDB lineage: Bacteria > Chloroflexota > Limnocylindria > Limnocylindrales > CSP1-4 > SPCO01. The sequence goes on along the minus strand of JBBQRZ010000025.1, from coordinate 21,805 downwards.
CTGATGCCGCTGGCGGTCAACCGGTCCAGCTCGGACGGGCTGCCGGCGATCGTGACGATGAGCCGGTCGGTGGCGCTGGCGTAGGCCAGGTTCGGCTTCGCCCCGACGAGCGTGACCCCGGCGTTGAAGCTCCGGGTCTCGACCACAGGCTGGACGTCGATCGTGACGTGGACGGTCGTGGCGCCAACGGGCACGACACCGGTCGGGAGGGCGAACTCGACGTCGCGTTCGATCTTCGAGGAGGCCCCGGTGACCGGGATCGGGGCCGTGTCGACGCGCGAGAGCGTTGCCAGTTGATCGGCATCTCCCTCGACGGTCAGCGTCGGCGGGTTGACCGTCACGGTGGTGACCTGGAAGCCGGGGGCCGCGGTGCCCGAGATCGCCGGGTTGACCGGAAGCGTGCGGCTCTGGCGGCTCGAGAAGACCGGGATCTTGACCCGCACGCTCGGCGGCTCAACGTTGACGGGGCTGACCGCATCGCCGAGCGCATCGACCGGCACGACCGGCAGCTCCTGGTCGACATCGATACCGGACGGCTGGATCACGGCATCGACTCGGGCCTCGATGACCCGGGCCACGACCGACTTCGGCCCGGAGACCTGGACCTGCGCCGGGACGGCGGTCGCGTCGCCGACCTCGACGTTGGGCGGCGGGGTGCCCGGGACCACCCGGACCGTCACCGTCTTTGTCTCGAGCGGCTCGAGCTGGACCGCGACCACGGCGGGCTCGTAGCTGAGCACGCTGATCCGCGGATCGATGGAGCGCACCTGGACGGGGACGGTGACCGTGCCCGAGCCCGCCGGCACATCGTTCAGGTCGATCCACGCCTCGAACGTCGAGGAGATCGCACGGGCTCCCGACGGCGACAGGTAGCGGATCTCGGTCAGCGGCGGGATCGCGGTCAGCAGGAAGGTGCGGGCCGGCTGATTGCGCACCTCGATCGGGATGGGACCGGCCAGTGACAGCGTGTTCTGGGAGAGGACGAGCCCGCCGTACAGGAGCGACGCGAGACCGATCGCGGCGATCTTGAGGGGCCAGTTGTGGACGACGACCCCGAGGAGTCGGGTCACCGCGGAGCCCGTGCGGCCGCCGTGGCGGAGCGTTCACGCAGCGGCCGCCAGCCGAGCGCCCGTCGGCGACGATCGTGGCTGGGATCGAGCAGGTGGCGGATGGACCGCGCGAGCTGGACCTCGTTGAGGTTGCGCACGATTCGCGCCCGCTCCACGAGGCTGATCTGGCCGTTCTCCTCCGAGACGACGATCACGACGGCATCGGTCTGCTCGGCGATCCCGAGGGCTGCCCGATGCCGCGTCCCGAAGCGCACGGCATGGACGGTCGTCTCCGCCAGCGGCAGCAGGGCGCCTGCGGCCAGGACCGTCTCGCCCCGGACGATGACCGCTCCGTCGTGGAGGGCGGAGCGGGGCATGAAGATCGTCCGGATGAGATCGGCCGAGACGTCACCGTGGATCATCACGCCGCTCTCGGCAACCTCCTCGAGGCCGGTCTCGCGCTCGAGCACGATGAGGGCTCCGTGGCCATCCGACGACAGCTCACCGGCGGCCCGGGCCACCACCTCGGCGACGTGGTCCACCGCGCGGGAGTCGGCCGGCGAGAGGAGCCACGCCATCGAGCCGACCCGGCCGATCCGGTCGAGCGCGCGCCGAATCTCCGGCTGGAAGATGACGACGAGGGCGAACAGGCCGACGACGGCTCCGCCCTGGAGGATCCGGGTCAGGAGTCGCAGGTCCAGGGCGACGGCCAGGACGTACACCACGATCAGCACGCTGACGCCGATCACGAGGCGGACGGCGCGCGTTCCGCGGATGAGGCTGAACAGCCAGTAGATGAGGAGCGCCGTGATCCCGATATCGACGATGGTCGTCAAGCTGACCTGGTCGAGGATCGATCCGAGGAACTCCAGCATCGTCGAGCGAGTGTACCAGCGCGGAACTTCTCCCTAGGCGCACGCCTGGGTCAGTCGGGCCTCGTCGGGGAGGCGCTCGGTCGCGATCGCGCAGAGTCGCTCGCGGGTCACCGCATCCTCGGTCAGGTCCGCCAGGCGAGCGAGCAGGACGAGCTTGTCGGCTGCGGCCGACCGCCAGCCGCGATCGAGGTAGATCTCCGCCAGGGCGAGATGGAGTCCCGGATCGGCGGGGTTCGACGCGAGCGCGAGGTAGCAGGCGTCGATGGCCGCATTCGGGTGGCCGGCGGCGCGATGCCCCGTCGCGGCATGGAGCGCCGCCGCGCGGGCGAGGCTCGGCTGGCCGGACTCGACGGCCGTTTCCAGGTCCGCCGTGGCCCGAACGGCATCGAACGGCGGCGGCGGCGGCACTGCCGGGGCCTCAGGCTCCTCGGGCGGCGCTGCCGGGGCCTCCTCGGCCGGTGGCTCCTCGGCCGGCGCCTCGGGCTCCTCCGCCGGCGCCTCGGGCGGTTCCAGCTCCGATGTGACTGACGCCGCCTCGGGCGGGACGGCAGGCACCTTGGGCGGCGGGGCGGGCATCTCGGGCACGTCGGACGTGGCGTCCTCGCTGTCGGCCGCCTCCGGGGCCACCGTCCCGGCGGCCAGCAGCGCGCTCGCGCGCTCGAGCGCCGCCTGCGCGCGTGGGTCGTCGCCGGGGCCACGAAGCCGCTCGACGAGCCCGGCGAGGCCGCGCCGGCGACCACGCGAATCGGCGAGCTCGAGCGCCTCGCGGGCGACATCGGCGGCGTCCGGCAGGCGGCCCGCGTCCGAGAGCCGCACCATCAGTCGATCGAGGGTCACGGCGGCCTCGGCCCGCCGACCGAGCATCGTCAGCGCGGCCGCTCGACCGCGGAGCGCGGCCTCGTCGGCCGGTGCCCGCTCGAGCGCGGCATCGAAGGCAACGAGCGCCTCGACGTCCTTGCCGACGCGGGCCAGGACCGTGCCGATCCCGACGAGCGGCAGCGCCCGGTCGGGCGCGATGCGGACGGCCTCGCCGTACGCCTCGAGGGCGGCGTCGGTCTGGCCGTGCCCGGCCGCCACATGGGCGCGACGCAGGGCTTCCTTGTAGCGCTCGTACAGGGCGTCACTCATCCCCCACTCCCATCGCCGAGGAGCTCGACGAGCAAGGCCTTCTGCACGTGGAGCCGGTTCTCGGACTGCTCGAAGATGCGGCTCCGGGGGCCGTCCATCACCGCGGACGTGATCTCCTCGCCGCGATGGGCCGGCAGGCAGTGCATGGCGATGGCGTCGGGGCCGGCCGCATCGAGGAGCGCGTCATCGACGCGGTATTCGGTGAACACGTCACGCCGCTCCTCGGCTTCGGCCTCCTGGCCCATCGACGTCCAGGCGTCCGTGTAGACGACGGCTGCGCCACGGACGATCTCGGTCGGATCGTGCCCGAAGACGAGCCGTCCGCCGCTCGCGGCCGCGAGTTCGCGAGCACGGGCGACGATCGCCTCGTTCGGGCCGTAGCCGGGCGGGTGGGCCAGGCGGATCTCCATCCCAAACGCGGCCCCAAGGAGCGCCAGGGAGTGGTAGACGTTGTTGCCGTCGCCGACGAACGCTACGACCGCGCCCCGCAGCTCCCCGAGCTCTTCGCGGATCGTGAAGACGTCCGCGAGCGCCTGGCACGGGTGCTCGCGGAGGGTGAGCCCGTTGATGACCGGGATGGCGGCCTGGGCGGCGAGCTCGGTCACGACCGCATGCGGCCCGGTCCGGGCCACGATGGCATCGACGAAGCGCTCGAGGTTGCGGGCAACGTCCCGGACGGCCTCCCGGGCGCCCATGACGGCGTCCTCAGGCAGATAGATCGCCGTGCCGCCGAGCTGGGCCATCCCGGCCTCGAACGTCACCCGGGTGCGCAAACTCGGCTTCTGGAACAGCATCGCCACCGTGCGCCCGACGAGCGGCGGGCCCGCGTGCCGCCGGCTGGCGCGGAACTCGAGCTTGAGCGCCTCGGCCGTCCCATAGACGCGCTCGACCTCCCCCGCCGACAGATCCGCAACACTCAGCAGATCGCGCCCCCGTAGGGAGCTGACGCTCATCATGGTTGCCAGCCCCTGACGTGATCGCTCATGCCGGGGATGGACGCGGTCGATCCGACGGTCAAGGCGAAGGCGGAGGGGAGCACCCAAGCGAGCGCACTACGCCCGGAGGTCCGAAGCGACGCTCCGCTAGCCATCGGCCCGACGGCTCTTGCGTGAGTGAGGAGCGGACCCGACAACGCTCGCGTCGGCCGTCGGGCGGCCGCGAGCACGCTAGCGTTTCGTGTACTGAGGCGCCTTCCTGGCACGCTTCAGACCGTACTTCTTGCGTTCCTTCATGCGGGGGTCCCGGGTGAGGAGGCCGGCCTGGCGCAGGGGCAGCCGGTGGGCCTCCGGATCGGCCTCGAGGAGCGCCCGGGCTATGCCGTGGCGGATCGCCCCGGCCTGGCCGGTGACCCCGCCACCCTCGACCTTGACCATGACGTTGAATCGACCTTCCGTGCCGGTCACGCGGAACGGCATGCGGACCTCGGTCTCGTTGACGGCGTTGCCGAAATGCTCCTCGAGCGAGCGGCCGTTGATGACGATCTCTCCCTCGCCCGGCAGCAGCCGGACGCGAGCGATCGACGTCTTGCGTCGGCCGGTCCCGGAGTAGAAGGCGGGGGTGGACATGGTATCGGGCTCCTCGTCAGGCGAGCGGCTCAGGCTGCTGAGCCTGATGCGGATGATCGGATCCGGCGTAGACCTTCAGCTTCCGCAGCTGCTGAGCGCCGAGGCGGGTGTGCGGCAACATGCCCTTCACGGCGCGGCGGATGACCTCCTCCGGCCGGCGGCCCAGGAGGTGACCCAGCGTCTCCTCCTTGTAGCCCTGCGGATAGCCGCTGTGGCGGATGTAGAGCTTGCTCTCGAGCTTGTCGCTCGTGACGGTGATGCGCGAGGCGTTGAGGACGATCACGTGGTCGCCCGTGTCGAGATTGGGCTGGTACGTGGCCTTGTGCTTGCCCTCGAGGACGCGCGCGATGCGCGAGGCGAGGCGCCCGAGCGTTTCGCCCGTCGCGTCCACGACGAACCAGCGTCGCTCGATCTCGCTCTCTCGGACCGTGTAGGTCTTCGCGTTCATCGTTCCTCGCGTTCTCCATTCGGTTCGTTCCGGATCCGTCGCCCGATGGCAACGTGCCGGAGACACAGCCCCTTGGCCGGGGCGGCGGCCCCGTCGAGGGCCGGGCCCGGACCGGCGAGTGCCGACCGGACCCCTTCGATCTCCATCTTGCCGAGGCCGACCTCCAGCAGGAGGGCCACCATGCGCCGGACCTGTCCCCGAAGGAACGAGTCAGCTCTGACGTCGATCGTCACGAGCCGGCCCCGCTGTCGCACCCGGACCGCTATCACGGTCCGGACCGGCGAGCGGTCCGTCGCCCCGAAGGCCCGGAAGTCGTGCCGGCCGATGAAGACCGACGCGGCCCGCGCCATCGCGGCGGTGTCGAGCGGGACCCGCACCCCGAGCGCCGTGCGCTCGCGAAGCGGACTGGGCGGCCCGTTCCAGACGGTGTAGCGATACTCCCGGTACCGCGCCGCGTAGCGGGGGTTGAACCCGTCCGGTGCCTGGCGCAGGTCGCGGACCGCGACGTCGGCCGGGAGCAGCGCATCGAGCGCGGTCCCCAGCTCCGTCGCCGTCTGGCGTCCGTCCCACGAGAAGGCGATGACCTGCCCCGTGGCATGGACTCCGGCGTCCGTGCGTCCGGCCCCGTCGACCCGTCGGACCACCCCGTCACCGAGGCGCGCCAGCGCGTCTTCCAGGACTCCCTGGACTGTGCGTTTCCCAGGATTCACCTGGAACCCGGCAAAGTCCGTTCCGTCGTATTCGACCTGCGCTCGATATCGCACAGGCACGCTCTCTCGAGCGCTAACCGCCACTCCGCCCGCTCTGACCGCCTAGACCAGTTCGATCTGGACGATCTCGGCCGCGTCGCCACGGCGCTGGCCGATCCTGACGATCCGGGTGTAGCCGGAGGTCCGGTCAGCATATTTGGGCGCGATCTCGTCGAACAGCTTCGTGACGACGAGCGGCTCGTTGGGAAACTGCGCGACCACCGCGCGGCGTGCCGCGAGGTCCCCGCGCTTGGCAAGCGTGATCATCTTCTCGACGCGCCCGCTGATTTCCTTGGCCTTGGCCTCGGTCGTCTTGACGCGCTCGTAGCGAAGGATCGACACGGTCAGGTTCTTGTACAGGCCGATGCGCGGACCCTGCTTCCGGCTGAGCTTGCGGCCGCCGATCCGATGCGCCACCGCCTAGTCCTCCGTCTCGTCCTCGAACGGCTCGTCGCCGTCGAGATCCTCGAGACCGTCGGCTTCCGTCTCGGGGACGATGAAGCCGCGCATGCGCATTCGTTCCTTCATCTCGTCGAGGGACTTCTTGCCGAAGTTGCGCATCCGAAGCAGGTCATCGTCCTTGAGCTGGAGCAGCTGCCCAACCTTGACGATGTTGTTGCGCTTGAGCGAGTTGTACGCCCGCATCGGCAGATCGAGCTCCTCGATCGGCATGTCGAGCATGTTGGGCGGCAGGGCGGCGACGCCCGTGGCGGCGATCGGCGCCACGGCGGCCATCCCGATCGTCACGAACGGGCGGAACTGGTTGACGAGGATCTCGGCGGACCGACTGAGAGCCTCCTCCGGCGTCGTGGTGCCGTCGGTCTCGATCTCGATCGTGAGCTTGTCGAAGTTGGTCATCTGACCGACGCGCATGCTCTCGACCCAGTAGTTGATCTTGCGGACCGGGGTGAAGATCGCGTCGATCGCGATAACCCCGATCGGCAGGGCTTCCGCACGCTCGGCGCCGAGATAGCCCACGCCGCGCTCGACCGTCAGATCCATCTCGATCGTCACGTCGTCCGTGTCGAGGGTCATCAGCACGAGCTCCGGGTTGATGATCTCGATGTCGGCGGATTCGGCGATGTCGGCCGCCGTGACGGCGCCAGCGCCGCTCTTGATGAGGCGCAGCTGGACCGGGTGGGTCGCGAAGCTCTTGAGCCGCAGCTTCTTGACGTTGAGGACGATCTGGGTGACATCTTCCTTGACGCCCGGGATCGTCGAGAACTCCTGGTAGACGTCGCGAATCTGGATGCTCGTGACCGCGGCCCCTTCGAGCGACGAGAGGAGAACGCGCCGGAGCGCGTTGCCGAGGGTGACGCCGTAACCGGCCTGCAGGGGGCCGGCCTCGTACTTCGCGTACGTGCCGACTTCTTCGACAGGCTCGATCTGCGGATTCTCGAGTTCGATCATGAGGGTGCTGTTACCTCGAGTAGTACTCGACCACGAGCTGCTCGTTGAGATCGAGCGGCATCTGGTCGCGACTGGGCGGCGTGACGACGGACCCGGACAGGCTGGCAGCATCGATGCTCAACCACTCGGGGGCCTGATGGTTTCGCAGGGTTTCCTTGGCCAGCTTGAACGGCTCCCTCGAGCGGCGGATCTCGCGGACCTCGAGCTTGTCGCCCGGCTTGAGCTGGTACGACGGGATGTCGGAGGGCACGCCGTTGACGGCGAAGTGGCCGTGCGTGACGAGCTGGCGGGCCTGGGCTCGCGAGCTCGCGATCCCCATCCGGTAGACGACGTTGTCGAGGCGCAGCTCGAGCGAGCGGAGCAGGTTCTCGCCGGTGACGCCAGGGCGGTTCTCCGCGGCGATGAAGTAGTTGCGGAACTGGCGCTCGAGGAGCCCGTAGGTCTTGCGGACCTTCTGCTTCTCGCGCAGCTGCAACCCGTACTCGCCGACCTTGCGGCGGCGGACGCCGTGCTGGCCGGGGGGTGTCGGGCGGCGCTCGAAGGCGCATTTCTTCGTATAGCAGCGCGAGCCCTTCAGGAAGAGCTTCGCGCCTTCGCGCCGGCAGATCCGGCAGACAGCTTCGGTGTAACGGGCCATGGAACCTCGGGCCTAGACGCGGCGCCGCTTTGGCGGGCGGCAACCGTTATGCGGGATGGGGGTGACATCGGTGATGGCGCTGACCTCCAGGCCGGCGGCCTGGAGCGAGCGGATCGCCTGCTCGCGGCCTGCGCCCGGGCCTTTGACGTAGACCTCGACCTGGCGCATGCCGTGCTCCATGGCTCGCTTCGCGGCGCCATCGGCGGACAGGGCGGCCGCATACGGCGTGCTCTTGCGGGAGCCCTTGAAGCCGGCGACGCCGGCCGAGCCCCAGCTGATGACCGCGCCGTTGAGGTCGGTGATCGTGATGATCGTGTTGTTGAACGTGGCCTGGATGTGGACGTGCCCCTGCGGCACGTTCTTCTTCTCCCTGCGACGCTGCTTGACCGCTTTCTTGCGCTCCGCCATGCGTGGTCAGTCCCCCGTCACTTCTTGCGCCGCACGCCGACCGTCTTCTTCGGTCCGCGCCGCTGGCGAGCGTTGGTCTTGGTCCGCTGGCCGCGCACCGGGAGATTTCTGCGGTGTCGTACGCCGCGGTACGACCCGATCTCGATGAGGCGCTTGATGTTGAGAGCGATCTCGCGGCGCAGATCACCTTCGACCTTGTAGCGGCGGTCGATCAGCTCGCGGAGCCGGTTGACCTGCTCCTCGGTGAGATCGCGAACCCGGGTGTCCGGGTTGATGTTGGTCTGGGCGAGGATCTTCTGGCTGGTGGGCAGGCCGACGCCATACACGTAGGTGAGGGCGATCTCGACGCGCTTCTCACGCGGGATATCGACGCCGGCGATGCGTGCCATGTACTACCCCTGCCGCTGCTTGTGCTTGGGATTGGTACAAATGACCATCACGGTGCCGTGGCGCCGGATGACCTTGCAGTTATCGCAGCGCGCCTTGACGGAAGCTCTGACTTTCAACGGATCCTCGATCGTGTCGTGTGAGCGGGTTACTTGAGTCGGTACGTGATCCGGCCGCGCGTCAGGTCGTATGGGGACAACTCGACTCGGACGCGGTCACCGGGCAGGATCCGGATGAAGTTCATCCGCAGCTTGCCGCTGATGTGGGCGAGCACCCGGTGGCCATTCTCCAACTCGACTGCGAACATCGTGTTGGGTAGTGGCTCGATGACCGTACCTTCCACTTCGATCGCGTCTCGTTTGGCCACAGGCTACGTGCTTCCCTTTCTCACGCGGAGTGCCGGCCCGGGCGGGCCGACACACGAACGCGTAGCGTATCAAAAGATGGCGATTCCGGCAAACCCTCGGTTCATCAGACGGTCGTGAGGATCTCCGGACACCTCGGCCTAGTGGTCCTCGGTGCGGCATCAGCAGGCACGTGTTTCCCCATGCCGGCTTCATCAGACCGCTGTGAGGATCACGGGACCCTCTTCCGTCACGGCGATCGAATGCTCGAAGTGGGCGGCGAGCGAACCGTCCGCGGTGACGACCGTCCAGTCGTCGGGCTGGACCCGCGCCTCGTACCGGCCGAGCGTGAACATCGGCTCGATCGCGAGGCACAGGCCGGGCTCGAGCTTCCGCCCGCGACGTCCCGTCCGGTAGTTGGGCACCTGTGGCTCCTCGTGCATCGAGGTGCCGATGCCGTGTCCGACGAACTGGCGGATGATCCCGAAGCCGTGCCGCCGGGCCACGTCCTCGACCGCCCCCGAGATGTCGTCGATGTGATTGCCGGGCACGGCCGCCGCGATGCCGGCGAGCATCGCCTCGCGGGTCACGTCGATCAGGTCGCGGACCTTCGCCGGCGGCTCGCCGACGAAGAAGGTGCGAGCCGCGTCGCCGTGCCAGCCGTCGACGATCGCGCCCGCGTCGATCGAAACGATCTGGCCGTCGCGGATCAGGCGTTCGCCCGGGATCCCATGGACGATCTCGTCGTCGATCGAGATGCAGACGCTGGCCGGAAACGGACGGCGCGGGTTGATCCCGGGATAGCCCTTGAACGACGGGGTGGCCCCGGAGGCCCGGATGTGCGCTTCGGCCAGGCGGTCGAGGTGCGCGGTGGAGACACCCGGCTTGAGCTCGGCCTCGACGAGGGCGAGCACCTCGGCGACGATCCGTCCAGCGCGACGCATCCGCTCGATCTCGGCTCGGGACTTGCGTGTGACCACGTCAGCTGGCCCCCGTGGGGGCGCCGTTCTCGAGCGCGGCGAGGAGCGAGGCCGTCACGCCCTCGATCGGCTGGAGGCCATCGACAGTGCGCAGGATCCCCTGCTGTCGGTAGTGGTCCGCGACGTCGCGCAGGCTCGAGAGCGTTTGTTCCAGGCGGGCGCGGATCGTCTCGGCCCGGTCGTCGTCCCGCTGGATGAGCGGCGACCCGTCGATGTCGCAGCGGCCGGGGACGCGCGGCGGGTTGGAAGTCTCGTTGTAGACGTGGCCCGAATCGCGGCAGACCCAGCGGCCGGACAGCCGCCGCACGAGCTCTTCGGCCGGCACCTCGATGCTGAGCGCGCGGCCGACCGCCGTCCCCCGCTCGGCCAGTGCAGCGTCGAGCGCCTCGGCCTGAGCACGGTTGCGCGGAAATCCGTCGAGCACCACGCCGTTGGCCGCGTCGGATTCGGCCAGGCGCTGGAGGAGCATCGCGATCGTGATGTCGTCGGGCACGAGCTGGCCGCGCTCCATGTAACGGCGCGCCTGGATGCCGACGGGCGAGCCATCGCGCACCGCGGCCCGGAACAGGTCGCCTGAGGCAACGTGCGGCACGCCCAGGTGCTGGGCCAGGATCGGTGCCTGGGTGCCCTTCCCGGCCCCGGGGGCGCCGAGCAGGACGATGACCGTCACCGGATGAAGCCCTCGTAGTTCCGCATCATCAGCTGCGCTTCGATCTGCTTCATCGTCTCGACCACCACGGACACGACGATGAGCAGGCTCGTGCCGCCGAGACCGAGGGCCTTCAGGTCGGGGAAGACGAGGCCGACGAGCGACGGCGACACGGCCACGATCGCCAGGAACAGGGCCCCGGCGAATGTGATCCGGCTGACGACTCGCGCGAGGTAATCCTGGGTCGGGCGCCCGGGCCGGATGCCCGGGATGAAGCCGCCGTTCTTGCGCAGCTGCTCGGCGGTCTCGTCCGGCTTGAACGTGAATGCCGTGTAGAAGTAGGTGAATCCCATGGTGAGCAGGAAGTACAGCGCGATGTAGATGATCGATTGCGGATTGAAGAACGTGACGATGCCATTCGCGACGTCCTTGACGATCGAGATCTGCGAGCTCGTGAAGTACGAGGCGAGCTGGACCGGGAACAGCAGGATGCTCACCGCGAAGATGATCGGGATCACGCCGGCCTGATTGACCCGCAGTGGCAGGAACGTCTGGCCGCCCTGGTACATCCTCCGGCCGCGGACGCGGCTCGCGTACTGGACCGGGATGCGGCGCTGGCCTTCCTGGATGTAGATGATCACGCCGACGGCGGCCACGGCCACGGCCGCGAACGCGACGAACGAGGCGATGTTCGGGCTCGCGAGGAAGGCCGCGATCGCGTTGGGCGCGCGGCTCACGATGCCGGCGAAGATGATGAAGCTGATGCCGTTACCGATGCCGCGCTCGGTGATGAGCTCACCGATCCACATGAGCGCGACGGACCCGGCCGTCAGGGTCGCGATCTGGGTCAGGGTCTCGAAGCTCGCCAGGTCGAACCGGCCGGTCAGCACGTTCTGGGAGTTGAGCAGCGCCAGGAACCCGTACCCCTGGAGCATCGCCATCGGCACGGCGAGGTAGCGGGTGTACTGATTGATCTTGTTGCGCCCGTACTCGCCTTCGCGGCTCAGGGCCTGGAGCGAGGGCACGACGCCCTGCATCAGCTGCATGATGATCGAGGCGTTGATGTACGGGTTCATGCCCAGCGCGACGACCGAGAAGTTCGATAGCCCGCCCCCCGAGAAGAGGTCGAGCAACCCGAAGAGCGGGTTGCCCTGCAGGAAGTTCGACAGCTGGGTCCGATCGATCCCCGGGACCGGCACCGCGGCCAGGAAGCGGAAGACGACGAGCAGGCCCAGGACGATCAGGACGCGCCGGCGGATATCCGGCGCGCGGAAGGCGTTGAGCAGGGATTCGAACACGATCTAGGCGTCGTCGCCAGACGATGTCTCGGCGGCTGTTGGCTCCTCATCCGTCTCGGGCTTGACGGCGGTCTCCTCGGCGGTGGCCTGGGCGCGGGCGTCCGGCTTGGTGGCCGTGGCCCGGGTCGCCGGCCCGGCGTCGACTTGCGTGTCGCCGCCCTCGGCGTCGACGGTCTCCGCTAGCTCGGCGGTCGCCGTCGGCGACGCCTTCCGCGTCCGCGGCGCCTTCGCGGCGGGGACCGTGGCGGGGGCCGCAGCGGCCTCGGCGACCTGCGGGGCGGCGTTCGCCTCGCCGGCCCCGAGGGCCTTGCGCGGCGCGCCGGGCATCTCGAGGACGTTAACGCTCCCGCCGGCGGCCTCGATCTTGGTGCGCGCCGAGGCCGTGAACGCATCGGCCACGACGAAGAGCGGCGCCGAGAGCTCGCCCGCGCCGAGGATCTTGAGCGGCTTGTCGAGCGTCCGGACCAGGCCGACGGCCCGCAGGATGTCCTGGTTGATCGTGACCCGGGGCGCCGACTTGACCTTGGCCTTCTTGTCGTCGGCCGCCTCGACCTCGAACGCGCCGCGCTCCACGGCCGCCGCGATGGCGCCGACGTTCACGACCTCGTACGCGATCTTGAAGCGATTCTTGAAGCCGCGAAGCTTGGGGATGCGCATGTGGAGCGGCGTCTGGCCGCCCTCGAACCAGGGCGGGATGGAGCCGCCGGCGCGCGCCTTCTGGCCCTTTGTGCCCCGGCCCGCCGTCTTGCCCTTGCCGGCGGCGATGCCGCGGCCCACGCGCGTCCGCGGCGTCCGCGACCCGTCGGCCGGGCGCAGGTCGTGGAGTCTCATGCCTTCTCCTTCGAATCCTCGGACCGACGGCTCGCCGGAGCGTTGCCGGTGTCCTCGGAACGGCCCTTGTCCGCACCCCTCGAGCGCGCAGGAGCCGGATCGCCGAGCTCCTCGACGTTCACGAGGAACTGGACCTGACGGACCATCCCGCGCGTGGCTGGGTTGTCGGCGATCACACTCGTGCTGCCGATGCCGTGGAGACCCAGCGCCTTGACCGTCGCGCGGTTGCGCGCGATGTGGCTGATCGTGCTCCTGGTCTGGGTGATCTTGAGCTTAGCGGCCATTCCCGCCCTCCGACGTGGCGGCCGGCTGGCCCGAGATCCGGCTGACCAGCTTGACTCCGCGACGCGCGCCGAGCTCCTCGGCCGAGTGGAGGCTGCGCAATGCCTCGATCGTGGCTCGGGTCACGTTGACTGGGTTCGTGGAGCCGTGGATCTTGGACAGGATGTCGCGGACGCCGGCGGCTTCGAGGACCGCGCGGACCGAGCCGCCGGCGATGACGCCGGTGCCCTGGCTGGCGGGCTTGAGCAGCACGCTACTCGCGCCGAACTGCACCCTGACCTCGTGCGGGATCGTCGTCCCGACCATCGGGATCTTGATGATGTTCTTCTTGGCGTCCTCGACGCCCTTGCGGATCGACTCGGGGACCTCGCCGGCCTTGCCGAGCCCGGCGCCGACGTGGCCCTGGCCATCACCGACGACGACGACCGCACTGAAGCTGAAGCGACGGCCGCCCTTGACCACCTTCGCGACGCGGTTGATCTGGACGACGCGCTCCTCGAGCGCGTGCTTGTTCGGGTCGATTCGTGCCACGGTGGCTCCTTCCGATCAGAAATCGAGGCCGGCGTTTCGGGCGGCATCGGCGAGCGACTTGATCCGCCCGTGGTACCGGAACCCGGCTCGATCGAAAACGACGCGCTCGACCCCGGCGGCCTTGGCCCGCTCGGCGACCAGCCGTCCGACGATCGCGGCCTCCTCCGACTTGGTCGAGCCTGAGCTGCGAAGCTCCTTCTCGACCGAGGAGGCGGATACCAGCGTCCGTCCGGACGCGTCGTCGATGACCTGCGCGTAGATGTGGTTGAGGCTGCGGAACACCGCCAGGCGCGGCCGCACTTCGGATCCGGCCAGCGTGAGGCGGATCCGATCGTGGCGCTTGCGTCGGGCGGCGCCGCGGGTGGCGACCTGCGTCATCGTGTCATTCCTTCGTCGTCTGCGGGATCACTTCTTGCCGCCGATCTTGCCGGCCTTGCCGGCCTTGCGGCGGACCACCTCGCCGGCGTAGCGCACGCCCTTGCCCTTGTATGGCTCCGGCTTGCGCGTGCTCCGGACCTGGGCGGCAATCTGACCGACCAGCTCCTTGTCGATGCCGACGACCGCCAGGCGGGTCGGGTTCTCGACCTCGAAGCTGATGCCCTCGGGCGGGTCGATCTCGATCGGATGGCTGTAGCCGAGGTTGAGCGTCAGCTTCTTGCCGTTGAGCGTGGCTCGATAGCCCACGCCCGTGATCTCGAGTCCCTTGCGGTAGCCGTCGGTCACGCCCAGGACCATGTTGTTGACGAGGGTCCGGGTCAACCCATGGAGCTGCTTGTGGACCTTCTGCTCGGTCGGCCGCGTGACGACGAGGTTGTCCTCCTCGCGGCTGACCTTGATGTCCGGGTGGAGCGACCGGCTGAGGGTGCCCTTGGGCCCCTTGACCGTAAGCTGGCGTCCGTCGATCGTCACGTCGACGCTCGATGGGACGGTGATGGGAAGGCGTCCGATCCGCGACATCGTCCTCGGCCTACCAGACGTACGCGAGGACTTCGCCGCCCAGCTGCGCCTGTCGCGCCTGCTGGCCGGTCATGATCCCCTGGCTGGTGCTGACGATGACGATGCCGAGGCCGCCGAGCACCCGCGGGATGTCCGTCTTGCGCGCATAGACGCGCAGGCCGGGCTTGCTGATCCGCTTGAGGCCGGAGACGACCGGGACCTTCCCGTCGACGTATTTGAGGGTGATGCGCAGGACGGCGGTGGGCCCCTCGCGCTCCTCGTTGACGGCGGCGATGAAGCCCTCGTCCTGGAGGATCCGCGCGATCTCGCGCTTGGTCCGCGACGCCGGCACGACCACCTCGGTGTGGCGTGCGCGCGAGGCGTTCCGAACGCGCGTGAGCATGTCCGCGATCGGGTCGGAGATGTTCATCGGTGTCCTACCAACTCGACTTCGTGACGCCCGGCAACTGTCCGAGGAGCGCTCGCTCCCGGAAGCAGATGCGGCAGAGTGCGAACCGTCGCATGAAGGCGCGAGGCCTCCCGCACACGTAGCAGCGGTGGTAACCGCTCACCTTGTGCTTCGGGGTCCGCTTCGCCTTCGCGATCATCGACTTCTTGGCCATGGTTCTCCCTCCCCGCGCCTACGAGGCGAAGGGCATGCCGAGGAGTTCGAGAAGCTTCTGCGATTCCTCGTCGGTCTTCGCCGTCGTCACGATGCTGATCTCCAGCCCGCGGAGACGATCCACCTTGTCGTAGTCGATCTCCGGGAACGCGAGTTGCTCGCGGAGACCGAGTGAATAATTGCCGCGCCCGTCGAACGACTTGCTGGGAACGCCCCGGAAGTCGCGGATGCGCGGGAGGGCAAGGGTCGTGAGGCGATCCAGAAAGTCCCACATCCGCTCGCCGCGGAGGGTCACCTTGGCGCCGATCGAGTTGCCCGTCCGCAGCCGGAACTGGGCGATCGAGCGGCGAGCCTTGGTGACGATGGGCCGCTGGCCCGTGATGCTCGAGAGGTCGCCGAGCGCCGCGTCGAGCGCCTTGGCATTGGTGAGGGCCTCGCCCAGACCGATGTTGACGACGATCTTGCTGACGCGCGGGACCTGCATCGGGTTGGTGTATTCGAACTGCTTCTGGAGCGCGGGAACGATCTCGCTCCCGTAGCGCTCCTGGAGGCGGCTGGTCACGGCTTCACCTCCAGCTGCTCTCCGCAGTGGCGGCAGACCCGGACCCGGCGGCCCGTCTCGAGCGTGGCGTGGGCGATGCGCGTGGGCTTGCCACAGCTGCTGCACACGACCATGACCTTGCCGACCGGGATCGGCTGGGCGATCTCGAGGATCCCGCCCTGCTGCATCTTCGGCATGCGGTCGGTGGAGCTCGAGGTCTGGCGCGGCTTCGTATGCCGCTTTGCGATGTTGAGACCCTCGACGACGATGCTCACGCCGCCGGTCGAGGAGCCGCGTCGGAACGTGCTTCGCCCGCCGTGCGGGGCCTCGATGCGCCGGATGACGCGTTCGACGACGCCGCGCTTGCCGGCGTCCTTGCCCGCGAGCACGACGATGGTGTCGCCCTTGCGGATCTCGGGCACCTTTGGCTTGCGGACGACGGTGGTGCGGACGGCCATCACAGCACCTCCGGGGCGAGCGACACGATCTTCATGTAGTTGCGGTCGCGCAGCTCGCGGGCGACCGGGCCGAAGATCCGCGTGCCGCGCGGATTGCCCTGGTTGTTGATGAGCACGGCAGCGTTCTCGTCGAATCGGATGTAGCTGCCATCCGTGCGTCCGTACTCCTTGTTCGTGCGGACGATCACGGCCCGCACGACGTCGCCCTTCTTGACGGCGGCGTTCGGGATCGCCTGCTTGACGCTGGCGATGATCACGTCGCCGACCCCGGCGGTCGTCTTGAGCGATCGACCCATCACCCGGATGCACTGGATCGTCCGGGCGCCCGTGTTGTCCGCCACCTTGAGGCGGGTCTGGGGCTGGATCACGAGACGGCCTCCTCGGCGTCAGTGCCCGCCGTCTCGGGCGCAGGGTCGCCGCCGGTGTCGGGCGTCGGCACGGCCTCGGGGGTCGCCTCGACCGCGTCGTCGGCCTCATCCTCCGCGTCGGCCGGGCGCGTCCGGCCCGGGTGCGCGGCAGCGTGGATCGCCTCGCTCGTCGCCTCTTCCTCGATCACGACGCTCTCGCCCGGCAGACCGTGTTCGCCGGCCCGCTGGACCACGTTCACGAGACGCCAGCGCTTGCTGGCGGAGAGCGGGCGCGACTCCTCGATGAGGACCGTGTCGCCGATGTGCGCGTCGTTGGCCTCGTCGTGCGCCTTGAACTTCGTTGTCAAGCGGATAACCCGCTTGTAGAGCCGGTGGCGTGCCAGGCGCTCGACGGACACGACGATCGTCTTGTCCATCTTGTCGCTGACGACGCGGCCGACCTTCGTCTTCCGCTTGCCCTGCACCTTGGTAGTCGCTCCTGTCATCGCGTGATCTCCGTCAAGCCGTCTTGCCGAGCTTTCGTTCGCGCTGGACGGTGAGGATCCGCGCGATCGTTCGCCGCGTCAGCGGGATCGTGCTGTAGTCCTTCAATTGGCGGGTCGAGAGCGCGAAGCGCGCTCCCCACAGGTCCTGCTTGGCGTCGCGCAGGGCCTGCTCGAGTTCAGCGTCGGACAGCGTGCGGACCTTATCGATGTCCATCGGTCACGCCTCCTTCGCGCCTTCGCGGACAACGACGCGGGTCGCCACCGGAAGCTTGTGGCCGGCGAGGCGCATCGCCTCGACCGCCGAATCGTGATCGACGCCGGCCATCTCGAAGAGGATCCGGCCGGGCTTGACCACCGCGACCCAGTGGTCCGGGGCGCCCTTGCCGGAACCCATGCGGGTCTCGGCCGGCTTCTTCGTCGCAGGCTTGTCCGGGAAGATCCGGATCCAGATCTTGCCGCCGCGCTTGACGGAGCGGGTCATCGCGCGCCGGGCCGCCTCGATCTGGCGGCTCGTGATCCAGGCCGGCTCCTGCGTGGCGAGGCCGTACTCGCCGAACGCGACCGTGTGGCCGCCCTTTGCGAGGCCGGACATCCGACCGCGCATGACCTTGCGATGCTTGACGCGTCGCGGCATCAACATGGGTCAGGCCCCCGTCACGGTCGGAGTCGGGGTGCCGCCGGCCAGCTCCGGCCGACGGATGGGCTCCTGGGCGACGTCGCCGCGATAGATCCAGACCTTCACGCCGATCCGTCCGTAGGTCGTGTGGGCGTGGATCTGGCCGTAGCTGATGTCGGCGCGCAGCGTGCCGAGCGGGATACGGCCTTCCTTGTCCCATTCGCGGCGACCCATCTCGGACCCGCCGAGGCGACCCGCGACAGCGATCTTCACGCCCTTGGCGCCGGCCTTCATCGAGCGCTGGATCGCCTGCTTCATCGCCTTCTTGAAGGCGATGCGCCGGCTCAACTGCCCGGCGATGTTCATCGCCACGAGGTGCGCGTCGAGCTCCGGCTGGCGGATCTCCTTGATCTCCAGCTTGACCTTGCGATTCGAGAGCGCGCCGATCTGCTGGCGCAGGATCTCGACGTTCGCCCCGCCCTTGCCGATGACGATCCCCGGCTTTGCCGTGTGGATAGTGACCGTGACGTGGTTGATGCCGCGCTCGACCTCGACGCCGCTGACGCTGGCGTTTGCCAGCCGCTTGTCGATGAGCGCCCGGATGTCGATGTCCTCCTTGAGGGAGGTGGCGTATTCCTTGTCCGCATACCACTTCGCGGTCCAGGTGCGCGAGACACCCAGTCGGAAGCCATACGGATGGACCTTGTGTCCCATGTCAGGCCTCCTGGTCCGCGACGATGACGGTGATGTGGGTCATGGGCTTGTGGATCGGGAACGCCCGGCCCTGGGCCCGGGGTCGGAAGCGCTTGATCGTGGGGCCCTCGTTGGCGATGGCATCCGCGACGATCAGATCCCCGGCCGACAGGTTGTGGTTGTTCTCGGCGTTGGCGGTCGCGCTCTTGAGCACGCGCGCGATATCGGCCGCGGCCTTCTGCGGCATGAACCGCAGGATGGCGGCGGCTTCCTCGACCGGCTTGCCCTTGATCGCGGCGGCAACCAATCGGGTCTTGCGGGTCGAGGCCCGGAGGTATTTGGCGGTGGCGGAGACGCGCATGAGGTCGGCTGCTCCTACTTCAGCGTCGTCGAGCGCTCGGTGTGCCGGCCGTGCCCGCGGTAGTTGCGGGTCGGGCTGAACTCACCGAGGCGATGGCCGACCATGTTCTCGGTCACATAGACCGGGACATGCTTCTTGCCGTTGTAAACGGCGAGGGTGTGGCCGATGAACGTCGGGAAGATGACCGACGCCCGAGACCAGGTCTTGACGACCTTCTTCTCGTTGCGCTTGTTCATCTCCTCGATCCGGCCCTGGAGGCGGGGCTCCACGAAGGGGCCCTTCTTGATCGAACGGGACATCTGCTCCTACCTCCCCGCCTAGCGGCGATGCCGCGATCGGACGATCAATCGTCCGGTCGTCTTGGACCGCCGGGTGCGGTAGCCCATGGCGGGCTTGCCCCACGGGGTTTTGGGCGGCATCCCCGTCGGGGACTTGCCCTCGCCACCGCCGTGCGGATGGTCTCGCGGGTTCATGACGACGCCCCGGACCTCGGGCCGCTGGCCCAGGTGCCGCGCGCGGCCGGCCTTGCCGAGGTTCTGGTTCTCGTGGTCGAGGTTGCTGACCTGGCCGATCGTCGCGACGCAGCGGATGCTGACGCGGCGGACCTCGCCCGAAGGCAGGCGGACCTGGGCCTGGTCGCCCTCCTTGGCCAGCAATTGGGCGGCGGTCCCGGCGGACCGGACGATCTGGCCGCCCTTGCCCGGGACGAGCTCGATGTTGTGGATCGTCGTGCCGAGCGGGATGTTCGCGATCGGCAGGGCGTTGCCCACGCGCGCCTCGGCGTCGGGCCCGGCGACGACGATGTCACCGACCTTGAGGCCGTGCGGCAGCAGCATGTAGCGCTTCTCGCCGTCGCGGTAGTGGAGCAGCCCGATCCGCGCGGAGCGGTTCGGGTCGTACTCGATCGTCGCGACCCGGGCGGGCACGCCCAGCTTGTCGCGCTTGAAGTCGATCCGGCGGTAGTGCTGCTTCTCGCCGCCGCCGCGATGGCGCACGGTCAGCCGGCCCTGGTTGTTCCGTCCCGACCCGCGTGTCTGCGGCTCGAGCAGCGGCTTGTAGGGCTCCTTCGTCGTGATCTCCTCGAAGGTCGAGCGAGTCATCTGCCGAAGGCCCGGCGAAGTGGGCTTGTAATTGCGAAGCGGCATCGGTCAGACCCCCTCGAAGAATTCGATCTTCTGGCCGGGGGCCAGGGTGACGATGGCCTTGCGCCACGGCGTCGTGTGGCCGACGATCCGACCACGCCGCGTGCCGCGGCGCTTCTCCTTTGGCTTGGTGGTGAGGACGTTGACCGCGATGACCGTCACGTTCTCCTTCTTGTAGAGCTCCTCGACGGCCGCCTTGATCTGGATCTTGTTGGCCTGGCCGTGGACCGCGAACGTGTACTTCCCACGACCCGACTCGTCGATCGACTTCTCGCTGATGACGGGGCGCAGGATGATCTCGGGCGCCGTCAGGGCCGTCACGCGTACACCTCCTGCATGCGCGCGAGGGCCGGCTGCTCGATGAGCACGAGGTCGGCCTTGAGCAGATCCACGACGTTGAGCGAGTCGGCGAGGATGATCTCGACGGTCGGCAGGTTGCGAGCCGACAGCTCGAGCCGCTCGTCGCGGACGGGGGCGACGACGAGGATGCGCCCGGTCGCCTGCAGCGCCAGGAGGACGCCTGCGAGATCCTTGGTCTTGATCGCCTCGAGCCCGAAGGTATCGATCACCTTGAGCTGCTGATCACCGAGCTTGGCCGTCAGCGCGCCGCGCAGCGCGAGGCGCTTCATCTTGCGTGGCAGGCGCTGCTCGTACGAGCGCGGATGGGGCCCGAAGACGGTGCCACCGCCGCGGTAGTGCGGCGCCCGGATGGAGCCCTGGCGCGCTCGCCCGGTCCCCTTCTGGCGATACGGCTTCCTGCCACCGCCGCGAACTTCGCCGCGCGTCTTCGTGTCGTGGGTGCCGGTCCGACGACCGGCCAGCTGGGCAGTCACGACCTGGTGCAGGACCGCGAAATGGACCGGCGCGGCGAAGAGCTCGTCGCTGAGCTCGACGTCGCCGACGGTCTTGCCGGTCCGGTCGTACAGGGGGATGGACGGCATCGGTCAGGCCTTCTTCACGAGGATCAGCGACCCACGCGCGCCGGGGAGGCTCCCCTTGACGAGCAACAGGTTGCGGTCGGGGTCGGTTCGCACGATGCGGACCTTCTTGATCGTGGCCCGCTCGTCGCCCATGTGGCCGGCCATCTTGAGGCCTCGGTACACGCGACCAGGAGTCGTGCCGGGGCCGATCGAGCCGGGCTCGCGATGATGGTCCGAGCCGTGGCTCTTGGGCCCGCGCGCGAAGTGGTGGCGCTTGATGTGGCCGGCGAACCCCTTGCCCTTCGAGACCCCGGTGACGTCGACGTCGTCGCCGGCGCTGAAGAGGTCGGCGAGGGTCAGGGTCTGGCCCACGCTGAAGTCGTCGACGCTGTCGACCCGGAACTCCCGGATCGTCCCGAGCAGCTGGCCGTCCTTGGGCAGGTCCTTGAGCTGACCTGCCTCGGGCCTGGTCAGCTTCCGGGCCGACTCGGTGCCGAGCTGGACGGCGGTGTAGCCGTCGCGCTCGGTCGTGCGCAGGCGCGTGACGGTATTTGGTTGGATCGCAAGGACGCTGACCGCCACCATCGTGCCGTCATCCGCGAAGACCTGGGTCATCCCGACCTTGCGCCCGATCAATCCGATTGACATCACATCTTGATCTCGACGTCGACGCCGGCGGCCAGCGAGAGCCGGCCGAGCGCATCGATCGTCTTGGCGGACGGGTCCAGGATGTCGACGAGCCGCTTGTGGGTGCGGATCTCGAACTGCTCGCGCGAGTCCTTGTCGATGAACGGGGAACGGAGCACGGTGAACTTCTCGATGCGCGTGGGCAGCGGCACCGGACCGACGACATCGGCGCCGGTCCGCTGGGCCGTCTCGACGATCTGGGCCGCCGACTGGTCGAGCAGCCGGTGATCGTAGGCCTTGAGGCGGATCCTGATCCGCTGCTTCGCCATCTCGTCCCTACTCGACGATGCTGACGATGGCGCCGGCGCCGACGGTCCGGCCACCCTCGCGGATAGCGAAGCGCTGGCCAACCTCGAGGGCGATCGGGGTGATCAGCTCGACGCTCATCTCGACGTTGTCGCCGGG
>JBBQRZ010000024.1:0-47913 GCA_038214255.1 Candidatus Limnocylindrales bacterium | reverse complement strand
AACAGGCGCTGCAGTCCATTCTCGGGCCCGTCCGGGACGAGATCGACCCGCGACACGAGGACGATGAACGCGCCCACCACGCCGATCAGCATGCCGAGGAGGATCTGCAGCGGGGTGACCCGCCCGCGCCGATCGAGCACGAACACGGCCGCGATGACTGCCACCGTCCCGGCGAGCAGCGCCACCATCGTGAGTGTCAGGTTCTGCACGGAGCGAATGGTACGTCGGCGCGCAGGCGTGCTCGTCACTGGCTTTGGGGTGGAGCGACGTATACTCGGCCGCCCTGCATGACCGATCCGACCGCCATCCTCCCGCTGGCCACTCGCCGCCGCTTCGCCGCGCTGCGCCCGGCCGGACCCACGCGCTGATGGACCGGCGAACCGCAGCCATGGGCGGGATCGCGCTCCTCGGGTTGACTTTGCTCGCGTTGTTCCTTGCCACCCCCGGGCCGCCGCCTCAGCATCCCGGTGCCCCGACATCGTTCGCGCCGGCTCCGTCGCTGACCGTTGCATCGTCCGCCGAGCCGCTCCTGCCGCTGGCGAATCCCGTGACCGTCGTCGACGGCCGATTCGACGCCGAGAACCGGCGCACCGTGCATCGACCGTCCGAGCACCAGAACCAGAGCAAGCTCTTCTTCGCCCACGGCAGCTGGTGGGGCGTCCTCCAGGAGCCGAACTCGCGCGAGGCCCGCATCCAGCGACTCGACTGGGCGACCCAGCGCTGGCAAGACACGGGCGTCGTCGTCGACGAGCGCCACTACGCCCGTGCCGACGTGCTCCTCTCCGGCGATACGCTCTACGTCGCGAGCGCCGGCATCGGCGCGGCGCCGGTCCAGGCCGTGCGGGTCTCCGAGTTCGGCTTCGACCCGGCGACCGAACGCTGGACGCTCAAGCCCGACTTCCCGGTGACGATCAGTGCGGCCGGGGTGAGTTCGAGCCTGATCGAGCGCGCCGCGGACGGGACGCTGTGGGTCGCCTGGATCGAGGGTGGCCGCCTGGCAGTGACGCACACGACCACGGACGACCACCGCTGGGTCGCGCCCTATCGGCCCGCGGTCGCCGGGACCGCCACGGCGGGCTCGAATACCGGGACGGACCAGGTCGGCATGGTCGCCGTCGGCGGCGGAGTGGTCCTGCTCTGGAGCAACGGGGACGACGAGGCGGTCTTCGCGACGAGCCATCGCGACGGCGACGGCGACGACCTGTGGGCCCCGGCGACGACCGTTCTCAAGGGCCTCCGGCTGGCGGACAACCACGTCAACGTCAAGGCGCTGCCGGACGGCCGGCTGTTCGCGGCCATCAAGACATCGCTTGACACGGTGCCCGCGGCGCAGCCGGGCTGGGACCAGGTCCTGCTGCTCGACCGCCAGGGGGATGCGTGGGCGAGTCAGCAGTTCGGCCAGATCCGGGACAAGCACACTCGGCCCATCGTCGTCCTGGACACCGCGGACAGCGAAGTCCTCGTCTTCGCCACCTCCCCGACCCGCGGCGGGGCGATCTACATGAAGCACGCCAGGTTCGACAACCTCAACTTCGCCATCGGCCAGGGCATCCCGGCGCTGGCGACGGCCGCAGCGACCGACCTGAACGACGCGACCTCGACCAGGCAGGCGGTCGATGCCACGTCGGGACTCGTGGTCCTCGCCTCGGATGAAGCGGCCGGTCGCTACGTCCATCTGGCCGCCTCGCTCGGCGGGCCGGCACCCGGCGTGCCGTCAGACCAGTCCCCGAATGGCCCGGAGCCGCCGCCCGCCGCGCCGGTCGACCTGGTCCTCGAGGCGATGGACGCCTTCGCGGCGGGCGATCGCGTCCAGCCGACCTGGCAGACGGCCCGGATTCGGTCGGACGGCACCGTCACCTACATCAGCCGCTCGGGTCGGGATCTGGCGGTCAGCGCCCGGACGACCGGCACTGGCGAGCTCCGACCGTGCCGCACGTTCGGAACGACGGGCAGCGGCCACATCGACATGTCGATGGACGTGCGGCTCGATCGCCAGGGCGCCCAGGACACGACGCTGATGATGGCCAAGGGGATGGGCCAGGAGGTCGCGGGGATAAGGGTCGACTCGCAGCTCCGGATCCGGATCTCCCGCCGCGGTGCCCGGGAGACGACGACCGTCCGCATCCAGCCCGGGAGGTGGTATCGGGTGAGCCTGTCCCTCGACCGTGGCTCCCGAACCTTCTCCGCGAGCGTTGCCGACGCGACGGGGCGGACGCTCCTGCGGCGCACGCGGCAGGCCTGGCGAGCGGCCGGGGTCCTGGTCGTGGACGGCCTGTGCGTCGCCCCGTCGATCGGGACTCGAGGCGCGGCGGTGTCGTTCGACGAGGTCCGGGTGACGCGCCGGCCCTGACGGCTCCGGCGGGTTCGGTCAGCCCGGCGGCCGCTCCGTCAGCGACGCGTCGTCCAGCCAGACCTGGCCGGGCTGCAGGCCGGCGATGTCGACCCGGAAGGTCGCGTTGGGCTCATCGACCGGCAGGTAGGTCTCGAAGCTCACTGCGCTCGACGCCGGGCCGACCTCGGCATAAGCCAGCCCATACAGCTCCTCGTTGGGTCCGACCAGGCGGATCTGGACCGGGCGCGTCACGCTGGAGCGGATCGTCACCTGCGCGGCGTACTTGACACTTCGCAGGATCGCGATCCCGTCCTCCTTGACGCTGATCGCGGCCGAGGAACCGTCCGTGGCGGTGATGTCCAATCGCAGGGACGCCGTACCCGAGTCGCCGAGCGGGCGATCGGCGCTGGCGGTCGCCTGGTCGACGGGGCTCGCCAGCACGAGCGCCCACTGCTCGAGGCCTCGGTCGAAGCCCGGATCGCGCAACCGCTCCATCGGATTCGGCGGGCTGGCCAGGACGGGAGAGCTCGATGCTCCAGTGCCGGGCGAGGGCGACACCACCCCGGATGGCGAGAAGCTCGGCGATGCAGATGGTGGGGGCGGAGCGGATGCGGGCGCTAATTGCAAGCGCTTGAGGGTCGCATCGATGGCAGGCAGATCGATGAAGAGGTCGAAGATCTCCTGGGCCGCCTGGCGGAGGGCCTCGTCGTTGCCGATCGCGAGGTCAGAGGCGTGAGTAGTCGTTGTGGCCGCGCTCGCGTAGAGCACCTCGAGGCGCGAGCCGACCTCCCTGGTCGTCGGATCGTTGCTGAGTCGTGCGGCGTGCTCGGGCCCGAGCGCGAGCGTCGAGTTGATCCGTCGCATCGCGCTCGCCAAATCCGAGCCGCGGGGCGTCTTCTGCGCGAGGGCGGTGTGCAAGTCCTTGCGATAGCTGGTCAGGCGTGCGTCGATCTCCAGCAGCGCCTCGATCTCGACCAGCAACGGGTTCACGGAGGCCCGTGGGGGAACCGTCGGTTCCGAGGCCGCCGGAACCACGTTGGAGATGGACGAGCCCCCGCCGGCCCGCAACGCGGGCCCCACGACGAGCAGGAGCCCATAGGCCACGATGGTCAGGATGGTGGCCACGAGCTCAGGCGATCGCCCGCCCCCGTGGCGCGCCGCCCGCCGGGCTCTGATCGTCATCCCGAGGCGGGCCGCCCGGACGCGCGTTCGGCAGGGATCGACAGAGCGAGCTCGAGCTGGGGCCCGTTGGCGCCGGCGAGCGCACCGAACGCGATCGCGAGGCGATCGCCACGGGCCTCACTAATGATCAATCGATCGCCGATCGCGGTCGCCGTGACCGCACTCAGGGAACGTTCGAGGGCGATGATCGCCGGATCGCGATCGACCGGGCCGAGGAGCCAAAGTTGGGTGCCGTGGCGGGCGATGGCGTACCGCGACCCGACGATGAGCCGGGCGGTTCCGCCGAAGTAGACCCCGGTGGCGAGGACATCCGTCGCCTCGATGGAGTGCAGATCGGACGGTCGGGCCACCGTGCCCCCGGCGAGGACTCCCACCGAGCCCTCGCCCCGGCGTTCCGACCGTGGTCTCGCGGCACGGCCGACCGGGAGCGGGATCGGGGAGCCCCGTCCACCGGCCCCGGTCATCCCCTCGTCGAACTCGACGGCCCGCGCTCGCAGGGGGCGTTTCCCCACCTGGCCACGGGTGCGCGCCGAGAAGGGCGTCTCACAGATCGGACAGCGCGAGGGCCAGCCGGCGACCGAGGCGTCGCATGTGGGGCATCGGCCGGGCGGGGCCACGGCAAGGACGAGCAGGGCAAGCGGTCCCAGGAGCGCCCCGAACACGAGCCACACGACCGGATGGCGATCGCGCCGCCCGGCAAACCAGCCGGCGACCGGCCCGAAGAGGGTGGCGGACAGGGCGAGGAGCGGGATGAGCGACCCGTCGGTCAATGTCTTCCTTCTGGCGCTTGGGGATGGTTCGACCGCGCCGGACGAGGAACGCCGAGAACGGCGCGGTGACGGCCTGCAGCCGACCGTGCCGGCGGGGTCGACCGTGCCGCGGAGTGTAGCAGCGGACCGACGAGCCGCCGTCGTCGAGAATGGTTGACCCGGACCTTCGGGTGGTGCACCAAGGCACCGAAAAGCACGTTCGACCTGCGATTGCAACCTACGGCAACGTCATTCAAACGGTTAAGGGGCGATTTTCAGGTTGTAACGAAACGCCCCTGTGTCTACAATCCGTACCAGATCGAACCGCACCCGACCCAGGACTCAAGTACTAGCCAGGACTCATCCGACTTCATTCGGGAACGCTCACAGCATTCGACGGGTCAAGGGTCGATAGGGGCTCGATCGACGACCGAAGGCGACCGGTTCATTTCGTAGTCGCCGTGCACCTTGCGATGTCCTGCGTATGGCAACCCCGGTTGCCGGCATCGCGGAGTGGGGGAGACCTGTGCGCGCAACTGTTATCGGCTTGGGGTACGTCGGCCTCGTTACTGCCGCATGCCTGGCGGAATGGGGCCACGACGTCATTGGCGTCGATGGCGACGAACACCGGCTCGATGAGCTCGAAGCGGGTCGGATGCCGATCCACGAGCCGGGCCTCGAGGATCTCGTCGCCGAGGGTGTGAAGTCGTCGCGCCTGAAGTTCTCCGCGCCCGGCGCCCAGGCGGTCGCGTCCGCCCAGGTGGTCTTCGTTGCCGTCGGGACGCACGACGGGAACGGCGGTTGGCAGACCGCGACGATCCGCACCGCGCTGTCCTCGATCGTGCCCGAGATGGCCGACGACTCCACGCTCGTCGTGCGCTCCACGCTCCCGCCCGATTTCATCCGCCAGCTGCCGTGGCTGGTCAGCGCCATCCGCCAGGAAGCGGGCCGGCGCGCCATCCCGGTGATGACCAATCCCGAGTTCACACGTGAAGGCAGCGCCGTCCGCGACTTCCTGCAGCCCGATCGTGTGGTCATCGGCGTCGGCGACGATCCGCACGGCCGCGGCGCGTCGATGCTGCGCAAGATCTATCGCCGGACGAACGTGCCGATCCTCGTCATGGGCGCCACGGACGCGGCCCTGACCAAGCTCGGAGCCAACCTGTTCCTGGCCACGAAGATCAGCTTCGCCAACGAGCTGGCCCAGCTGTGCGACGCCTACGGGGCGGATATCACCAACGTGGTTGCGGGCATGTCCCACGACAACCGGATCGGCGGCAGTTTCCTCCGACCCGGGATCGGCTTCGGTGGCTCGTGCCTGCCACACCAGGTCTCGATGACCGTGCGGGACTCGGCCGCCCTGGGCCTGACGACGCCGCTGTTCGCGGCCGTCGAGGAGATCAATCACCGCCAGCGCGAGGTCTTCCTGGACCGCCTCACGGTCGCGGCCGGTGGCCTGGAGGGCGCCCACATCGCGCTCCTCGGCCTGACCTTCAAACCGGACACCGACGACCTGCGCGAGGCCCCGGCCCTCGCGATCGCCGCCGCGCTGATCGAGCGTGGCGCGACCGTCGTCGCCTACGATCCGATGCCCGCGGCGCGCGCGAAAGCCGCCTTCGAGGTTCCTGGCCTGGTCGTCGTCGATCGGGCGATGAAAGCCATCGTGGGAGCCGACGCGATCGGACTCGTCACCGAATGGCCGGAGTTCGCCCGGCTGCCCTGGGGAGCCATCGCGAAGGCTGTCCGGCGCGCCACGATCGTCGACGGGCGGAACGCCCTCTCGCCCGAGCTGCTCGTCGCAGCCGGGTTCGACTACGTCGGGTTCGGGCGCGACGGCCATGTGGGCGTTCCCGCGGCCGTGCCGGCTGCCGCGGCCGCAGCGCCTGTCGCTGCACCGGCCGCCACATCGAGCGACGAGGTCCCGGCGCCGGCTCCGACGCGGGCTCGCCGCGGCGCGTCCATCGAAGCGGCGCTGTCGGGCCATGGGATCGACCGCTCCGTGACAACCATGAGTGTCGAAACGAACGCGTCAGGAGCGTGATCGAACGCAAGGGGGACCTTCAAGGCGTCATGACGACTCGCCATCCAGCAACCGGGGCGCCGCCGCCCGAAGAAGCCACGACCAGTGTTCTCCGTCACCTCGCGCGCCTGGCCCTCATGGTCATCGCCCTGGGATTGGCGCTCGCCCTACCGGCGGCCGTCTCGGCGGATCCGGGCGACCTCGGATTCGAGGGTCCCATCGCTACCGGCGCCGGTGCGGCCCCTACGGGATCCAAGCCCCAGGCGAAGCTCTGGTTCAACGACGGCTCCTGGTGGGCGTCGATGTGGGACCAGGGGACGTCCGACTTCTACATCTGGAAGCTCGATCGGACGACCGAGACCTGGACTCGCACCGGGACTCGGCTCGACGATCGTGCATCGACGCGTGCCGACGTCCTGTGGGACGGCACGCATCTGTACGTCGCCTCGCACAACTTCAGCGAGTCGGACGGCTCGGGCCAGTCCCGGCTGTATCGCTACAGCTATGACACCTCGACCGACACGTACTCGCTCGACAGCGGCTTCCCGGCGACGATCAACAACGTCCGCTCGGAAACCCTGGTCATCGACAAGGATTCGACCGGGAAGCTGTGGGCGACCTGGGAGCAGGGCACGCAGATCTGGGTCAACCGGACCGACGGGAACGACAATTCATGGAACGCCACCCCCTTCGTGCTGCCTGGCTCGCAGAACGTCAGTGCGGACGACATCTCGTCGCTGATCGCCTTCGGCGGCAACAAGCTCGGCGTGTACTACAGCAATCAGAGCGGCAGCCCCGACAACGACAGCTTCATCGTCCATACGGACGGCCAGCCGGACATGACCTGGGGCACGCGTGAGACGGCGTTTTCTGGCAACAACTTCGCCGACGACCACGTGAATCTCAAGACCGATGCCTCGGGCAAGGTCTATGGCGTGGTCAAGACGAGCCTCACCGGGTCGAGCCAGTTGATCAAGTTCCTCCAGCGAGCCACGAACGGCGGCTGGACCAACTACGACGTGGCCACCGGGACCGACTCGCACACGCGACCCATCCTCATCCTGGACCAGCAGCACCCGAGCACGTACTTCCGGATCTACATGACGCACGGCCAGTCCGGCGGGCCGATCGTCGAGAAAACGTCGGCGCTGAGCCCGATCTCGTTTCCCACCGGGACCGCCGTCGGGAACACCGTCATCTGGGACGCCAGCGCGAACGACATGAACAACGCCACGAGCACGAAGCAGAACGTGGATGCGAACTCGGGCCTCATCGTCATGGCGTTCGAGGACACGACCAAGCACTACTGGCACGCGGACATCTTCCCCGGCAGTGGCGTTGACAACACGGCCCCGACGGTGACCACGAAGGCCCCGGCCGATACGGCGACCGACGTCGGGATCGGCACGAATGTGACCGCCACGTTCAGCGAGGCCGTCACCGGCGTTGACGGCACGACGTTCACGCTCACGGGCCCCGGCAACACGGCGGTCACCGCGACCGTGACCTACGACCCCGCGACCAAAACCGCCACGCTCGATCCCACGGCCAACCTCTCTCCGAGCGCCCTCTACACGGCCAACCTGACGTCCGGGATCAAGGACCTGTCGAACAACGCCCTCGCTCCCGTCACCTGGACGTTCACGACGGCTGCCCCCGACAACACACCCCCGACCGTCACGAGCACGGTCCCGGCCGATCTCGCGACCGGGGTCGCGCTCGGTGCGAACGTCACCGCCACGTTCAGCGAGGATGTGGTCGGCGTCAACGGCACGACGTTCACGCTCACGGGCCCCGGCAGCACGCCGGTGGCCGCCACGGTGATCTACGACGTCCCGACGAAGACGGCCACCCTCGATCCGAACGCCAACCTCGCCCCCAGTACGACCTACTCCGCCAACCTGACATCCGGCATCACGGATGCTTCCTCCAACGCGCTTGCGCCGGTCACCTGGACGTTCACGACCGGCGCCGCCCCGGCGGGCCCGGCCTTCGTCGGCGCGAGCTCGGCTGCCAACGCGACGGCCACCACGCTCGTCCTGCCGAAACCAGCCGGCTTCGCCTCGGGCGACGCACTCCTCGCGACCGTGGCGGCCCGCGGCGCGCCGACGATCACGCCGCCGGCCGGCTGGACCCTGGTCCGCCTCGATGCCAGCGGATCGACCGTGCGCCAGGCCGTGTACGTCCACATCGCCGGTGGCTCCGAGCCGGCCTCCTACACGTTCACCCTGTCGAGCGCCCAGTCGGCGGCCGGCGGGATCCTGGCCTACACCGGGGTCGATCCGGTGACCCCGATCGATGCCCACGGCGGCCAGGCCAATGTCGCCTCGACCTCGATCACCGCGCCGTCGATCACCACGACCGGGGCGAACCGGCTCCTCGCCGGGCTGTTCGGGACGGCCGCCCTCACGTCCGAGACGCCACCTCGTGGGATGACCGAGCGGTACGACCAGCAGGTCCCGGGCACGAACCAGTACAAGGTCACGACCGGCGCCGACGACCAGCTCCTGGCCGGCGCCGGGGCGACCGGCACGCGAGTCGCGCTCGCCGCCGCGAGCGGGATCAACATCGGCCAGCTCGTGGCCCTGAACCCGGGTAGCGGCGGCCCGCCGCCCGACACCACCCCGCCGACGGTGACGAACAAGACCCCGGCCGCGAACGCGACCAACGTGGGAATCGCAACGAATGTCACCGCCACGTTCAGTGAGGACGTGACCGGCGTCAGCGGCACGACGTTCACCCTCGAAGCGCCTGGGCCGGTCTCCATTCCGGCCACGGTCACCTACAACGCCGCGACCAGGACGGCCACCCTGGATCCGACCTCCAACCTCGCCAACAACGTGGTCTACACCGCGACCCTGACCTCGGGGATCACCGACACGTCGAGCAACGCGAACGCCCTGTCGACCGTGACCTGGACGTTCACGACCGTGGCGGCGGACAACACCCCGCCGACGGTGACGAACACGACACCGGCCGACAGCGCCACGAACGTTGCCATCGGGTCGAACGTCACCGCCACGTTCAGTGAGGACGTGCTCAACGTCGATGGAACGACATTCACCCTCCAGGGTCCGGGCACCACCGCGGTGACGGCCGTGGTGACCTACGACGCCCCGACCAGGACGGCCACCCTGAACCCAAGCGCCAACCTCGCCAACAATGTGCTCTACACCGCGACCCTTACCTCGGGCATCACCGATACCTCGAGCAACGCCCTGGTCCCCGTGACGTGGACGTTCACGACCGTGGCGGGTGACACCACCCCGCCGACGGTGACCAACAAGACGCCGGCCAACAACGCGACGAACGTCGCGATCGGGACGAATGTCACGGCCACGTTCAGCGAGGATGTGACCGGCGTCAGCGGCACGACCTTCACACTCGAGGGCCCGGGCAGCACCCCGGTCGCCGCGACCGTGACCTACGACGGTCCGACGAAGACCGCCACCCTGAACCCGAACGCCAACCTTACCAACAACGTGCTCTACACCGCGCGCCTGACCTCGGGCATCACCGACACGTCGAGCAACGCCTTGGCCCCGGTGAGCTGGACGTTCACGACCGTGGTCGCGGTGCCCAGCGGGATCGCGTTCCGCAGCGCGAGCTCGGCCAACAACGCGACCGCCACGACCCTCGTGATCCCGGCACCGACCGGCGTCGCCTCGGGCGATGCGATGCTTGCCGTCGTCAGCGTCCGTGCCGCGCCTACGATCACGCCGCCCGCTGGGTGGACGCTCGTCCGTCAGGATGCGAACGCGTCGACGATGCGCCAGGCGGTGTTCGTCCGGGTCGCCGGAGGCTCCGAGCCCGCTTCGTACACATTCAACCTCTCGAGCGCCCAATCGGCCGCCGGCGGCATCGTCGCCTACAGCGGTGTCGACGGCACCACGCCGGTCGAGGTCCACGGGGGCCAGCTGAATGCCTCGTCCACGTCGATCACCGCACCCTCGATCACGACAACCGGCGCGAACCGGCAGATCGTCGGCTTCTTCGGCACACCGGTGCTGACGAGCATGACCCCACCCGGCGGCATGACCGAGCGGTACGACCAGACGGTGCCCTCCACGAACACGTACAAGGTGACCTCGGGCGCGGCCGACGAAAACGTCGCTGCTGCCGGCGCAACCGGCACCCGGGTAGCCACGGCCGCGAATGCGGCGGCCAACATCGGCCAGCTGGTCGCCCTGAACCCGGCGCCCTGAGCCAGGGTCGCCCAGGCTTCAGGGCGGCTGGCGCCGCCCCGCGATCGATCCCCGCTCGAGGCGTGTAGCGGCTGCGCGTCGGCCGCCTCGAGCGTGCGGGGACGTGAGCGGTCCTGCGCGGCGAGTGTGCGGGGCGTCAGCGTGCTGGGGACCGAACCTTGTCTGAATGGCAATTGACCGATGGCCCACCGGTACAACTCCGCGCGCTCTTGGTTGCCGGCGTCACTGCGACGGTGCTCGCATGGCTTACAACGACCCTGATTGGTTCCGCGTACGCAGCGTGCGACATTGTTGACGCGGGCGGGAGAGCCGCGCTTCTTCTCCTCTACTTTCCCGCGATACTCCTTGGCTCGGGAACTTCCCTTGTCGTGGGAGCTTGGGCGACGCGTCGCCTGCCAGTGCTGGCAAGCGTTGTGACAGGGACGATCCTCGCGATTGTCGCGTGCGCGATCGCGCTTGTGGTGTCGGTGCCCATCGACGGCGAGAGCTCCTGGGCTGGATCGCCGCCGCCTCAGGCTCAGAAGAACTTCTCGGGGACCGCCGAGTGTGGGCCCGGAGGCATCCCCACATGGTGGCCCGCATGGCTGCCACACTGAACTAGTCCATGGGGCCGCTCGGCAGGACCGCGGCGGGGAGCCTACCCTCAGCCTGGCACAGGTGGTCGATAGCCAGCAGCCCCTGCGAGGTCGCGACGATCGACTTGTGGGATAGCCGCTGATTCGCAACAACTGTGCTGACCCGCAACTTGCGGCTCGCTGGTCCCAGGCCGTTCCTGCCAGTCACGGATCCGTGATGAATCCGATTGGCTCGCGGCCCGTACATGCTGATTGGTCCTTGAGCCACGCTCACTCGTGCTGAAACCGTGACCGTGGGGAACGGGCAGGCCCCGGCGCCCGAGCCGGCTCGGGCGCCGGCACGGGACGGGGCGCCTGACCTCAACCCACAAGCGCGTTCTCGTGATCTAGCGCGCTCGACCCAGCTCAGGATGCAGCCTGGGCGCAGAGCCACGCACGCCCATGGCCGCGAAAACCAAACCCTGAGTTTAGCGAGCCTGGTGCCTACGCTGCAGGGCTCCCGTCTGCGGCGGTCACTTGGGCCTGGAGCCCCGCAAGCCCGGGCCCGTTCCTGGATGGGCTCAGCGGCCCTGCAGCATCGCCGGGATCGTCCGCACGATGATCTTCATGTCGAGCCACACGGACCAGCCGTCGATGTAGCGCAGGTCCAGGGCAGCCCGCCGGTCGAAGTCCTCGTCGAGGCGCGCCTCGACCTGCCAGAGCCCCGTGATCCCGGGCTTCATCGACAGGCGACGGCGGTGCCAGATGTCGTACTCGGCGACCTCGCGTGGCGGCGCCGGCCGGGGCCCGACGATGCTCATCTCCCCGCGGAGCACGTTCCAGAGCTGCGGCAGCTCGTCGATGCTCGTCCTGCGCAGGAACGCGCCGAGCCTCGTGATCCGTGGATCGTTGGTCATCTTGAAGGCAGCGCCCTGGGTGTCGGACAACGCGACGACCTCGGCATAGCGCTCCTCCGCATCGGCCACCATCGTGCGGAACTTGACGATCGTGAACGGACGGCCCTGCAGGCCGACCCTGACCTGGCGGAAGAGCACGGGCCGACCTTCGCTCGCGACCATGACGACCGCGACGATCGCGAAGAGCGGGCTGAGCGCGACGAGCCCAACGGCAGCCATCACCATGTCCATGGCCCGCTTGGCGATCATGCCGACCACCTGATCGGGCACCTGGACGTGCGAGAGGACGGGTACCCCGTCGAGATCCTCGACCCGCCCCGTGAACCAGGCGAGACCGATGTCCGCCAGCGGGATCCGGACGGCCTTGCCCTCCTCGCGGCACAGCACCGTGACGGGCTCGATGAACTCCCAGTCGCTCACCGGGAGGCAGACCGCGACCTCATCGACGACCCGTTCGTGGAAGATCCGCTGGATGTCGTCGAGGCCGCCAAGCACTGGGCCCTCCACGACGATCGGTCCGCGCTCGTGCGGCCGCAGGAAGCCAACAACGTCGAGGCCAAGCTCCGGGTGCCGGGCGACCAGGCTCGCGAAGGAGCGGGCCGCGTCCCCCGTCCCCAGGATCAGGAGCTGGCGCGTGTTGTAGCCGCGGACGCGGAACCAGCCGAACACCTCGCGGATGACCACGCGGGACACGAAGGTCACGGCCATCTGGGCGACGATCAACGAGACGATCAGCGGCCGGCTGACCTCGTCGAGGTTGAGCGCGAAGATGGTGATGATCGTCGCGGAGGCGACGATGGCGCCCAGCCGCAGGATCGCGCGCAGGTCGGCGAGGATCGTCCAGTGGGCGCGCAAGCGGTAGAGGCCGACGAGCCACGAGGCGCTCACCCAAGCCAGGGCGTACGCGAGTGCCGGGATCAGCCCATCCGTCTGGGTGCTCTTCTGCCAGTCCAGGCGCCAGTTGGGGCCCAGGACGATGACCGAGATCAGGGCGAACAGCAGGATCGAGGACGCGATATCAGCCGCCGTCAAGGCGAGTCGAAGCACAGTCGTATGGCGGCGAATCAAGGTCTATCCCCCAAGTCGGAGCGGGCAGTACCCCGGTACCCCAAACGTACCACCGCAGACTCGCGCGGACTACTCCCCAGACCTCACTCGTAGTGCGTTTGCGCACCACATACGCCGGGTCGCGGCCGGCGACTCGACTCCGCCGGCCAGACCCTGCGGGGCGCGGCTATGGCCGGATGGCGATCACCTGCGCGACGCTCGACGACGTGCCGGCGGCCGTGGCCGTCAGCGGGCCGATCGCCCCGGCGCTCGCCGACGCGCCGGCCACCTCGAGCGTGGCCTTGTACGTACCCGCGGTCGACGCGATGTCCTCGATCTCGCTCATCCCTGCGGGGGGCGTGACCGACGTCGCGCGCGCGGGCCCGAAGAAGGCCAGCACGAGGCTGCCGCTCCGGTCGGCCTGGGACGACGGTCCCACGATCGACGAGGCCTTCGCGTTGATCCGGCCGGCCGAGTCACCGATGGGGGTCGCTCCCTGTCCGTGGACGGCGACGATCGAGCCGGCCGCGGATTGGGCGCTGCTGAAGCCCCAGGTGAAGCTCGCCGGCTCGATGCCGTCGGCGACGTGGGTGTACGTCGCGAGCTCGATGACCGAGCCGTTGTTATCGGTGCGAACGTGCTGCCAGCCGCTCGGGGCGCCGATCCGCGGCTGACCGCGGACGTCGATCGCGGCGACGAGAAGGTCTCCGGCGACGATGCCCGAGGGCCGGTCGATCGACAGGCTCGGCAACGTCGCGACCTGGGCGGCCGAGGAGCCGACGATCCGCGCGCCCGCGGCGCGCAGGCTGCCGATCAGCGTGTCGGCCGGTGCCACGACCGGGCCGGGCGTCGGTGCCACGGTCGGCGCCGGAGTCGGAGTGGGCGTCCCACCGCCGGCGGCCGGGGTCGCGGTCGGCGCGATCGTCGGCCTGGGCGTGGCGACGGGCCCGGGGGTGGCGGTCGGCCCGACCGGCGGGCTCGTCGGTGCGCTGGTCGGCCGGAGCGTTGGCTTGGGGACGGGGACGGTCCCCGCGGCCGGCGACCCGTACAGCCAGTCGGTGAACCCGAAGACCCTGCCCATCACGGCGGGCCTCGTCGGCAGGCTCCAGCCCAGGCGTTCGTTCGCCCACCACGTCACGTGATAGCCGACGGACGAGAGGTCCAGGGCCCCTTGGCGCCGAGCCCAGTCGAAGGCCGGCCGAATCCGGTTCCACGCGTCCGGATGACCGGCGCGGGACAGGAGCTCGGCCTGGAGCGCGACGCCCTGGAGGATCTCGAGGGTGTAGGACAGCCCGGAACCCGAGGCGAGCGGCGGAGGGGTGCCGCGCATCACGTCCTTGACGAACGCGCCGTAGCGGACCGGGTCGCCTGAGCAGCCGGCGTTGTCCGGGGTGAACGGGACGCCCGGGCACGCCCAGGCATCGGCCGAGACGTCCTGGAAGCCCGCATAGGCAACGCGGTCACCGGTGAGGCCGCGGAACACGGCCCAGCTGCGGGCGACCGCCGCGTCGTCACCGAGGTACAGGTTCGCGGCCACGAGGCTAGCGCACGCAAAGGTCCCCCAGTTGTGGGGCGAGTCCTCGCATGTGCCCTTGAGGCTCGTATAGCGACTGTGGCCGCCGAGGACCCGGGTCCTGATCGCGGAGAGCCACACGCGGAATCGGGCATCGTCGGTCCCGGACAGGCCGATGAGGTCGGCGGCCATTACGTACGCCCCGAGCTGCCGGCCGAGCGCCAGGATGCTGTTGTAGGCGCCGACGCGCTCGGTGCCGATGGCCCCGAGGATCGCGGCGCGGGCCTTGGCCCGATAAGCGTCGGAATCCAGCCGGTTGGCGACGAGGGCCACGGCCAGCGTGTGAACATCGTGCTTGTTGTTCTGGTCGGTCAGATCGGCGACACCGAGGTCGCCGTCGGCGACGCCCTTGAGGTAGGTCCAGGCAGCTCCCGACGTCGGCAGGACGGCAAGCTCGGCTGGGGAGGCGATCAGCGTCCCACCGATCGATGCGTGCGCGCCAACGAACGGCAGCAGCAGCGCGGGGATCAGCAGGATGATCGGGACCGTGGCGAGGACGTCGCGGAGACGTCGACGGCGGGCGGGGGAAGGGGCGGCAGCGACGACGGGGTGACGGGTGGTTTCGGGCAGGCTCGCGGACCGCACGGAATACGGCAGGCTTTTGAAACGCAATCGCTCGTCCTCCGGCGACAGGACGCGCACACCGCGGCTGGCGGGCGGTGACGGAAGCCCTGCGGGGGTGCTCGGCGGGGGGCGGTTGGGGCGCCCCCGCTACACCGATCTTGTGACCCCTTCACCTTGCGGTCCGAGCGGCGCGATGCCCACTGACGAGGTGGTACCGCGCGGCGTGGCCCCATCGTCGTTGGACGGTCGGTGCACCGCGGCACCGAACGGGTCGTCTCTGTCGAACGCCGGGCGTGTTCCATCCAACGGCCGCCCGGCCGCCGCCCTCATCAGGTCACCAGGCGTGGTTAACGTGAACCGAACACCGTCCCGTGGTGGCGGTCTCGTCCGGGTGGCCGACGACCATCCCGGCTGACGCGGCCGTGGTCCTGCCCGTGGTCCTGCCGGTGGTCCTGTTCGCCCGGCGGTCGCCCAGGACGAGCGGTCAGCCGCCTCCGATCGATCCGCCCGGCTCCGGAGCGTGCACCACCACGTCCCCGAGCCCCCGGTCCTCCAGCGCCGCAACGAGCTGGACCGGGGTTCCCGCCAGGATCGGGAACGTGCCGTAGTGGATGGGCATCACGTCCGCCACTCCGAGCAGCTCGACGGCAAGCGCTGCCGCGGTCGGGTCCATCGTGAAGTGGCCGCCGATCGGCAGCATCGCCAGGTCGGGGCGGTGGAGCTCGCGGATGAGGGCCATGTCCCCGAACACCTGGGTGTCGCCCGCGTGATAGATGCGATAGCCCGACTCGAGCTCGATGACGAAGCCGACCGGCTCGCCCAGGTACAGGGTGGTCTCGCCGCCCGGGTTCCAGTCGCCGGCGGAGTGATCGGCCCTGGTCATCGTGACCTGAAGCCCGGCCACATCCACCGTCCCACCCTTGTTCATGCCGATCACGGCGTCACCGCCGCCCGGCAGGCGTCGCGCCAGCCACAGGCTCATCTCATGGATGCATGGCCAGACCGGTCGAAGGCGGCTCGCCAGCGCGACGGAATCGGTGAGGTGATCGTCGTGGCCGTGGGTCACGAGCAGGACGTCACATGCGACGACCGCGTCCGCCGCCTTGGGGCTGCGCGGGTTGCCGAACCAGGGATCGACGAGGACGACCTTCCCGCCCGGCGTCTGGATCTCGACGCAGGAATGGCCGTACCAGGTGATCGTGACGTCGGTCGGGATGGCCACGGTAAGCACCTCCTGTCGAAGGCGATGCTAGCCGCGCGGCTACACTCGGGTGGTGCCCGCCGTGCAGATCGCGCAGAATCTCGCGTTCATCAACTGGACGGTGCTGACCGGTCTCACCCTAGGGTCGTACGCGGCGGTCGCGCTGTTGCGCCGACAGTCTGGGGCCACGGCCGGGTACCTCGGGTTCACGAGCGCCTGCGCCGTGGGCTTTGGCCTGCTCGCGTGGCTCAGCGATGGGGCGCTGCCGCGCGACCTCGGCGCCTCCCCGGTCGTCGCCAATCCAGCCTGGGACGTGCCGCGCCGCGTCGCCCTCGTCGCGTTCATCGTGCTCGCCGCACTCGCCCTCGTGGCCCGCCGCGCGATCCCAGCCGGGGCGACCCGGGCGATCGAGACGGCGGCGCTCGGGGCCGGCGCGCTGACGCTCGTTGGCGGCGCCTTGACGTGGGGTGGCGGATCGGTCGGGCCGCTGGCCCTGCTCGTCGAGCTGGCGGTCGTCAGCGCGGCGACCGGCGGCGTGTTTGCGGCCATGATCCTGGGCCACTGGTACCTCGTGACCCCGAAGCTGCCCGAGGCGCCGCTCATCCTGCTGGCCCGGGTGCTGCTGGGCGTGATCGCGATCCAGGTCGGACTGTTCTCGATCTGGGTGGCGACCGGGGCGGGGCCGGCCGGCGTGGGGCCGTTCGCGGCACTCGTCGGGCCCTGGGCGTTGTTCGTCTGGCTGCGGCTGATCGTCGGCCTCGTCTTCCCGCTCGTCGTGTCCTGGGCCGCCGTCCAGACCGCCCGGAGCCGCTCGATGGAGTCGGCCACGGGACTGCTCTACATCAACGTCGGAACGGTGGCGGCCGGCACGATCCTCGCCGCCGGCCTGTACTTCGGGGCCGGCCTGCTCGTCTGAACGGAGGCATCGACGATGAAGAATGACCGCGACTGGATCCCGGAGGCCACCGACCTAGATTGGATCGAGGCGACCGCGGCCCCGATCCCGCCGGCGGCGGCCGCTATCGAGGAAGCGGCCCGGCCGGGCGGCATCCCCATCGTGGATCGAGATGCGGGCCGCGTGTTGCAGGCGCTCGCCGCCGGCCGGCGGCGGATCGTGGAGGTCGGGACCGCGTACGGCTTCTCGACCCTGTGGCTGGCCCTGGGCCAGCCGGCCGACGGCACGATCGTGACGATCGATCCCGACGCGGAGCGGACCGACCTCGCCCGCGGTTGGTGGCGCCAGGCGGGGATCGCCGACGAGCGCATCACCGTCGTGTCGGCCAGGGCGCTCGAGGCGTTCGCGGCGAACGAGCCCTCGCTGACCGGGCCGTTCGATCTCGCGTTCATCGATGCCCTCAAGCCTGAGTACGACGCGTACCTCGACGCGCTCGTCTCGCGCCTCGCGCCGGGGGCACTCGTCGTGGCCGACAACGTCCTCTGGAGTGGCCGCGTGTCCGGCGCCCGGCCGGCCACGCCCGGCGACGCCAATACCGCCGCCCTGCGCGCATTCGATGCCCGCGTGCTCGGCGACCCCAGGTTCCACGCGACGATCCTGCCGGTCGGTGACGGCCTGCTGCTCGCCGGCTACCGCGGCTGAACGCGGCCGTGCGCATCCGGGTTCGGCTGTTCGCCATCCAGCGCGAGCTCGTCGGGGCACGCGAGGTGCCGCTGGAGCTCGCGGACGGCGCTTCCGTGGCCGCCGCCTGGGATGGCCTCGTTGTCCTCCACCCGGGCCTCGCGCCGGGCCGCGAGTCCGTCCGGTTCGCCCGCAACGGTTCCTATGCCGACACGGCCACACAGCTTGCCGACGGCGACGAGCTCGCGATCATCCCGCCGGTCTCCGGCGGTGCGCCCGATCGACCGGCACGGATCCTGGAACTGCGCGACACCCCGTTCGACGTGGCCATCCTTGGTGAGCTGATCGACCGGCTCGCCACGCCCGAGGACGGCGCCGCGGTCGGATTCCTCGGGCGGACGCGGTCGACGCCGGGGACGCCCGCGCCCGGCCAGGAGACCGAAGCGGCGCGCCATGCCGGCCGCGCGGTCGACGCCCTCGAGTACGAGACCCACGAGTCGATGGCGCTGGGCGTGCTCGGTCAGATCGCCGACGAGATCGCGGCGCGCTTCGGGGTCGAGCGCCTGGCCATCGTCCATCGGACCGGGGAGGTGTCGCTCGGCGAGGCCTCGATCGCGGTCGTCGCCGTGGCGCCGCACCGTGGCGTCGCCTTCGATGCAGCGCGTTATGCGATCGACGAGACGAAAGCACGGGCGCCGATCTGGAAAGCTGAGCGCTTCGCCGATGGGCACGTGTGGATCGGCCACCCCGCGCGGACAGGGCCGGACGAGGATATTCCGGCGCGACCGGGCGAGGAGGGCGTGTGAGGGTCTACATCAGCGTCGACATGGAGGGCATCGGTGGCGTGGACCACCCCAAGCCCACCGATCCCGCCGACGTCCGCTACCCGGTCGCGGTGGACCTCATGATTGCCGAGGCGAACGCGGCGATCGAGGGCGCGCTCGCGGGCGGCGCCATCGATGTCCTCGTCAACGACAGCCACTCGAGCATGCACAACCTGCTGCCCGAGAAGCTCCATCCGGGTGCCCGTGTGCTGCGCGGCCAGAAGGCGTGGTCGATGGTTGCCGGCGCGCGACCCGGATCGGACGGTGCCCCGTCGTTCGACGTCGCGCTGTTCGTCGGCTATCACGCCCGGGCCGGGCATCCGTACGGCACGATCGCCCACACGTACACGGGTCAGCCGGTCGAGACGCGCCTCGACGGTCGCCCGACCGGCGAGTACGGGCTCAACGCCCTTGTCCTCGGGGCATGGGGCATCCCGGTGGGGATGGTCGCGGGCGACGACGCGCTCGCCCAGGAGGTCGAGACCTGGCTGCCGTGGGCCGAACCCGTCGTCGTCAAGACGGCGGACGGCGGCCGGAGCGCGATCTCCCCGCATCCCACCGTCGCGCAGGATCGTGTTCGGGCGGGCGCGGAACGCGCGGTCCGTCGCGCGGCCGCGGGCGAGCTCG
Organism: Candidatus Limnocylindrales bacterium; assembly: GCA_038214255.1. Taxonomy (GTDB): domain Bacteria; phylum Chloroflexota; class Limnocylindria; order Limnocylindrales; family CSP1-4; genus SPCO01. The sequence goes on along the minus strand of JBBQRZ010000024.1, from coordinate 28,542 downwards.
AGACGCTGTGGGTGGGTCCGCCGGTCGTCATCGAGGTCGACTTCGACACCGGGATGGCCGCCGATTACGCAGCAGTCGCGCCGGGCACCGAGCGGATCGGGGACCGCGGGGTGCGCTACACCTCGGACGACCCGGTCACGGCGTTCCGTGGCTTCCTGACCGGCGTGCGCCTGGCCGGCATCCTCGAGTGACCCCGGAACCTATCCTTGGCATCGTGACGAAAGCATCGGCCAAGTCGGGCGACCTGGGGCCCATCGATCGCGTGTTCGAGCGGGCCGAGACCCTGGCCGGAGCGTGGAGCGCCCGGGCGCGAGCCACGACCACGATCGGCCAGGAGCGCGCGATCCTGCGCCTCTTCGGCGTCCACGGCCTGGATCGATCCGGGCGGCCGCTCGCGGGTGCCGCCGTCGATCGCTGGCTGGCCGGTGCGCGCGACGGCCTCGGCGGCGGCGTCGCGCTGCCGTTCGCGATGGCGCTGCTCGAATACGACCTCGAGCCCCAGCAGCTGGCCCTCGACGTCGCCTCGGGGGCGGTGGACCTGGCACTCGAAGCCGAGCTGCTGCGCGAGCCCGAACGGCGCGGTGTGGCCGAGACGGAGGCGCGCCGGCTCGCGACGGCCGCGATCGACCGGATCGACGCCGACCGGACCGCCCGGCGTGAGCTCATCGACCTGCTCGGGGAGGCGCATCGGCCGTGGCTCGGAACGACCCTCGCCGAGCCAGATCTCGATGGGGCCCTTGACGAGGCCGCGGAACTTGCCCTCGCGGGGTTCGACCTGCTTCGCGTTGAGGTGCCGATCGGACGCGAGCTCGCCGAACGGATGCACGATGCCGGCCTCGACGTCCCGGAGTGGCACCCGCACGACCGGCCCAACCGGGGTCGCATCCCCGAACAGGAGGAGGGCGACCCGGCTCCAACCGGCAGCCAGCGCGCCCTGGGCCGGCTGCGACGGGTCGCCGATGGCGTCGCGGCCGAGCGGCGTGGATACGTCCGACTCGCGACGGCGATCCCGCCACTGGGTGTCCCGGAGGGCGCGGTCGTCGCCGCGTTCGAGCGGGTCGACCTGGTCGAGGCCGATCCGATCTCGGAGATCGTGGCCGGTGGCGTAGACCCGGATCGCTCGCTCGCCGACCACGCCTTCGCCCGCCGGCTGCACCGCCGGGCCGACACGCTCATCTCGATCGGACCGGGACCCCTGGTCGTCGCGCCCGACCTCGCCTCGGGGATGCCCGCCGATGCCGCGACCCGATCAGGGCGGGCGCTGGCACTGCAGCTGGTCGGGGTGGCCCTCGCCCGGGCGGAGGGGCTCGAGCCCGATCGGATCGTCGTTGGCGCCTATCCGCCATGGCTCGCCGATGAGCCGGCGGCCGCCACGCGCTCGCTCGCGGAGGTCGCCGTCCGGCGCGCCCTGTTCCCCAAACACGTCATCCGGTTCGACGAGGCGAACTGGCAGGATCACGACTCGCCGGTCGCGGCCGCGTGGCCGTTCATCGTCGCCGCCGGTCTGGCCCAGGCGGGGGAGGCCGCCCTCGTCATGCGGCGCGCCCGGGTCGGTGGTCGGGGCGCCGTCACCCAGTCGCGCGCCGCGGCGTCGGTCGCCGGGGAGCTGGCCGCGGTTTCGCCGCCGGGCGCCATCGAGGGCCTGGCCGCGGAGCATGCCCGGGCCGTCGTGACCGCCGCGCTCGATGTCCTGGAGCGACTCGCCGATCGAGGCTGGCGCGCGGTGGTCGGCGATCGACCCGATCGCGAGGCCGACGCGGAACGGCGTCGCCGCCAGCCGACGGCGATCGGCGGGGACGCCGTCGCGGAACGGACCGAGCCGTTCGACCCGTTCGCGACGCTCGAACGGCGCGCCCAGCCGCGCTGACGAAGCGCCGCCTCGAGCACGCGGCATCCGAGCCGCTCTTCGGCGACTACCCGCCCGACACCGCCGGGATCACGTGGACCGTGTCGTCCTCGGCGACCGGCGTCGCAAGGTCGGCCGGTTGGCCGGCCACGAAGACGTTGATGTGCGGCCGAAGTTGCGGTCCGGCCTCGATGAGGCGGTCACGCAGCCCGGGCACATCCCGATCGAGCGCGCTGATCAACGCATCGACCGTCGCCGCGCCCTCGACCACATGACGCCGAGTCACGCCGGGAAACAGGGCGATCAGCGACCCGGGCAGCACGACGGTGGCCATCGCCGGTGGTTGGCCTCGCGTCAGCTGTCCAGGACCGTGGCCTCGACGGACCAGATCGCCGGCAGGTCGGCGGTGACGAGATCCCAGCTGCCGCCGCCGTCGGCGCTGTGCCACAGCTGGCCCGTCTCGGTCCCGAACGACACCCCGACCGGGTCGAGCGTGTCGCGGGCCATCGCCTCGCGCAGCACGGTCAGATACGCGTCGTGCTGCGGGAGGCCGGCGTCTGACCGGATCCAGTTCGCGCCGCGGTCGTGGGTCCGCCACACCGCCGCTCGCGCCTCGGGCATGTAGCGGCCTTTGTCGTCGCCGTTCATCGGGATCACCCAGGCGGTGGCCGGGTCGCGCGGGTGCGCGACCATGGGGAAGCCAAACTGGCTCGGCAGGCCGGGCGTCAGGTCGGTCCAATTGGCGCCGCCGTCCTCGGAGCGGTAGACGCCGCAGTGGTTCTGCTGGTACAGCGTCTCGGGCTCGCCGGCCGCCGCGACCAGCTTGTGGACACATTGGCCCGTGACGGGATGCGGATCGGGGTTGAAGTCGGCTCGCACACCCTTGTTCCGCGGCTCCCAGGATGCGCCCTTATTCCGCGTTTCGAACGTGCCCACCGCACTGATGCCGATCCATGTTCGGTCGGCGTCCGTCGGGTGCGGCACGATCGAGTGCAGGATCAGGCCGCCGGCGCCGGGCTGCCAGGTCGATCGGGTGGGGTGGTTTGTGAGGCCCTCGACATGTGACCATGTCGCGCCCCGATCCTCGCTGCGGAACAGGCCGGCCGGCTGGACGCCGGCGAGCAGCGCCCCGTCGGGGGCCGTCGCCAGCGACCAGACCGTCTCGATCGGATCGACCCCGTCGGCGTAGGTCAGGCCGGCCGATGAGTGTGTCCAGGTCGTGCCCAGATCCTCGCTCCGCCAGACCGCCGGGCCATACCAGGGGCTGCCGCCGGCGGCGAGGATCGCGCCCGAGCCGGGCTCGACGATGAGGTCGTGGATCGGCCAGCCCTCACAGAGGGGCCCGCGCGTCGTCCAGTCGCGCCGCCCCTCGTCACTCTCGAAGATGAAGGCGCCCTTCGGCGTCCCGACGAGGAGCAGAACACGGGTCATTGATCGCCCTCCATATCAGTCCCGCAAGGATACGGGCCGACCGCCGGTCAGTCGACACGAGCCGGGGCGCATACGCCAGCGACCAGCGCGGGCCGGTGGCCTGAGAGGCGACCTCGTTTGGTCAAGCGCCCACCAGCCGGTCGATCCGGGCGGCCATGATGAAGTCGTTGCGCGAGAGCCCGCCGACGGAGTGCGTGGAAAACCGGACGACGAGGCGGCCCCACCCGACCTCCATGTCGGGATGGTGGCCCTGCGCCTCGGCCAGGAGGGCGATCCGCGTGGCCATGCCGAATGCGGCGTTGAATGTCTTGAAGGTGAACTCGCGCCGGATCGCGCCGTCGTCGATCTGCCACTCACCCGCTACGACGGCCGCGAGCGCGCCCGCCTCTTCCGTTGTCAGCGGCGGCGTTCCCGCCGGTAGGTCGGCGCACCGTTCGCGAGCCAGCGAGTCGGACGTGACCGGTGCCACCTGGGATCCGCTCATCACCGACAGGATAACGCCGGGCCATGGCTCTCCTCGTGGGAACGTGATCGAATGCAGGAGGGCATCGACGCGTCCCAGTCTCCACATGACCTCGTCGGGAGAAGCGCCGGCCCTCAACGCGGCTGCGCCGGCGAGAGCGCCCGGATCGCCTCGACCGCCGCGGGATCGTCGAGCGCCGAGAGATCGCCCGGATCGCTGCCTAGCCAGGCGGCCCGGATGATGCGGCGCATGACCTTGCCGGAGCGGGTCTTGGGCAGGGCGGGGACGACCGCCACGACCTCCGGCTTGAGCGGCTTGCCGAGCTCGTCCGCGACGCGCTTGCCGATCGAGGCGCGGAGGGCGTCGTCGTCGGTCTCGCCGGGGCGGAGCACGCACAGCACGACGATCGCCTCGCCCTTGATCTCGTGGGGCACCCCGATGGCGGCGGCCTCGAGCACCGAGGCATGCGCGACCGCCGCGCTCTCGACCTCCGCCGGGCCGACGCGCTTTCCGGCCACCTTGAGCGTGTCGTCGCTGCGGCCCTGGATATACCAGAACCCGTCGGCGTCGATCGATGCCCAGTCGCCGTGCGCCCAGATCCCCGGCCAGCGGGCCCAGTAGCTCTCCTCGTAGCGGGCTCGATCGTTCCAGAAGCCGCGCGTCATCCCGGGCATTGGGACACGGATGACGAGCTCGCCGACCGTGCCCCGGATCGGGGAGCCGGCATCGTCGACGACATCCGCCGCAGTCCCGATGCACGGTCCCGAGAATGACGCCGGCTTGATCGGCCCGACGACGTTCCCGCCGACGATGCCGCCCGACACCTCCGTCCCGCCGCTGTAGTTGATGACCGGGCAGCGGCCGCCGCCGACCTCCCGGAAATACCACCACCACGGCTCCGGATTCCACGGCTCCCCGGTGGAGCCGAGGACGCGAAGCGAGGATCGGTCGTGGGCCCGCACAGGCGCCTCACCGTGGGCCATGAGGGCCCGGATCACGGTCGGGGACAGGCCCAGGTGAGTCACGCGATGCCGAGCGACCATGGACCAGAGCCGGTCGGGTCCCGGGAAATCCGGGGCACCCTCATACAGGACCAGGCGCGCTCCGAGGAGGAGCGATCCGGCGATCGCCCACGGGCCCATCATCCAGCCGAGATCGGTGAACCAGAACAGGCTGTCGCCGGCGCGCAGGTCGAACTGGTGAGCGAGATCCTGGGCGGCCTTGACCGGGAACCCGCCGTGGACGTGGACAGCCCCTTTGGGTTTGCCGGTGGTGCCCGAGGTGTAGATGACCATGTACGGGGTCTCCGGGTCACGACCGACGACGCCGCCGGTCGTCCCGACCGTGTCGTCCGCCGATGGCATGCCCCACCACTCGTCTCGGCCCACTGTCCACGGGATCTCGACGGCCTCTCCCGCCCGCGGCACGACGAGCACCCGTTCCACGGTCGGCGCGGCCGCGACCGCCGCGTCGGCGACGGTCTTGAGGTCCACCCACGCGCCCCGGCGCAGGAACGCGTCCGCGGTGATGAGCAGCTTCGCCCCACAGTCCGTCAGGCGCGCGGCAATGGCCGGCGCGGCATACCCTGAGAAGATCGGGGTGAAGATCGCGCCGAGGCGCGCGACCGAGAGGACCGCGACGACCGTCTCAGGCAGCATCGGCATGAGGATCCCGACCCGATCCCCCTCGCCGACCCCGAGCGTGGCCAGACGTCGTGCGGCCGCATCGACGTCCGCGGCGAGCTGGGCGTTCGAGAGCTCGCGAACCTCGCCATCCTCGCCCTCCCACGTGACGGCGATGCTGTCGGCATCGTGGGCGGCCGACGGCGCGGTCGCGGCCCACGCCCAATCGAACGACCCGCCGGTCCACCAGCGAGCCCAGGCGGGACCGGCCGTCAGGTCCAGTACCTCGCGCGGGCGCCGCACCCACGCAACGCCGATGTCGTCGGCGGCGGCGCTCCAGAACCAGGCCGGATCGGCGACGGCGTGAGCCTGGAGCGCGTCGAGCGACCGTTCACCGCTCGCCCGCAGGAAGCCGGCGAGCCGCGAGCCGGCTGCCACATCTCGGTCCGGGCGCCAGGCGACGTCCGGTCCGTCGCGCCCGAAGATCGGCCAGTCGCTGGCGCTCACTCCGCGACGTGGTCCGCCCAGCGATGGGCCGGCTCGTAGCCGAGCAGGTCGCGCGCGTGGTCGATGGCGAGAAGCGTCGCCCGACCGTCGACCGGCCGCCGCAGCGGCACGTCCGGGAAGACCTCGGCCATGAGCTCGGCGCTGGGCCGGGTCATGACGGTCTCGGCGGCGGCGACGATCGCGATCTCGGCTCCTTCGATCGGCGCGTCGAGGGCCAGCCGGGCGGCCGTCGCGACGTCGCGCGCATCCACGTAGCCCCACAGGTTCCACTTGCGCAACTGCGCGTCGTCCCAGTACGACGGGAACAGGGCGTAGTCCTCGGGCTCCATGATGTTCGAGATCCGCAGGCCAACGAAGCCGATCCCGCTGCGGCGGGCGAACTGCTCGGCCATCGTCTCCCCGACGAGCTTCGAGAGGGAGTACGAGGATTCCGGCCGTGGCGTGATCGATTCGTCGATCGGCGCGAAGTCCGGGGGTCGATCGAACGGAAGCCCGAGCACCGTCTCCGACGATGCCCACACGACCCGCCGGAACCGATGCGCGACCGCTGCGGCGAACACGTTGTAGGTCGAGAGCGTGTTGATGCGGAACGTCTCACCCTCGGCTCGCAGACCGGGCGCCGGGATCGCGGCGAAATGGACCACGGCATCGAAGCCGGCAAGGACATCGTTCGCCTGCCCGACGTCGGTCAGGTCGGCGATGACCCATTGCCCATGCGGAGCGCCGTCATCCCGCAAGTCGACATTGAGCACGTCGTGGCCATGTTCGCGCAGGTCGCGCACGACCCAGCGTCCACCCTTGCCGCTGCCTCCGGTGACGACGACCCGCATCGCTGCGACCTCCTGTTGGAAGTCTAGGCGGTCGCCTCTCCTCTGGTGACGGGCAGCTCGACCGTGAAGCGCGCGCCATGGTCCGCCCGGTTGGCGACGCCGATCCTGCCGCTGTGCTGGGCCACGATCCACGCCGCGATCGCGAGGCCGAGGCCGGTCCCGCCGCCCGGCGCTCCGTCCGCGCGATAGAACCGGTCGAAGACCCGGGGCAGGTCCTCGGTGCGGATCCCGGGACCCTCGTCGTCGACGGTCAGCCGCGCCGTCGGCCCGTCGCTCCGCACCTGGATCGTCACGTGCCCGCCTGACGGGCTGTGGCGCACCGCGTTGTCGACGAGGATCGTCACGAGCTGACGCAGCCGGGCGGGATCGCCAACGATGTCGGCCCGCTCGGGGTCGACGACGATTGATACGTCGCGCTCACTCGCGAGCCGCACCAAGGTCGAACCGCCCTCCGAGGCGACGTCACCGAGGTCGAGTGGCACCCGCTCCAGCGCCACCGCCCCCGAATCGGAGCGGGCGAGGAGCAGGAGGTCCTCGACCATCGCCGTCAGGTGATCGACCTCGTAGCGGATGTCCGTGAGGGCCGATCCTACGGCGCCAACCGGTTCGGACCGGTGGCGGTCGAGGTCGTCGACGCTGGCGCGGATGACGGTGAGTGGGGTCCGCAGCTCGTGGCTCGCGTCGGCGGCGAACTCGCGCTGTCGGCGGAGGGCATCGCGCTGGGAGATGAGGGACCGGCGAATCGGCACGAGGGCCCGGCTCGCATAGGCCGCGCCGACGCCGGAAGCGACGAGGAGCGCGACGACCCCGCCGACGACGAGCACGACGACGAGGACCTGCAGGGTCCGCTGTTCGGCCGTCCGGTCGCCGACGATCTGGAGGTAGACCGTCTGGCCGCGCACCCGCACTGGTTGGGTGAGGACGCGGATCGCGGTTTCGTTGAGGAACGCGGGACGGATGTCGCGTACCCCCGAGGCCTCGGCCGCGTGGAACGACTCCGCGTTCGGCAGGCCGGCCGGAACCGGGCCTTGGCTGATCGTGGAGCCGGTGGTATCGAGGACCAACGCGAACGTCCCCGATCCCGGCCCACCGAAGATGAACCCGCCGCCGGCAACGTCCTGGGGCTCCGGGCGGCCGCCGGTCATCAGGTCCGCCCGCCGGTCGAGCTCCCGGGTGCCGGCATCGGCGAGTGAGCCCGCGACCGCCACGTAGAGGACGATGCCGAGGACGATGAGGACGGCAAGCGTGATCCCGCCGCTCCAGAGCGCGAGGTTGACGCGGACGCGTCGGAGCATCCGGCCCTCGGCGGCCGTCGCCTCGGGCTCGGGCATGTTGGGTGATGCGAGGCCGTCAGGCATCCGCCAGCCGATAGCCGACGCCGCGGACCGTCTCGATGCAGCGCCCGGCGGCGCCCAGCTTGCTGCGCAGGTAATGGATGTACGCATCGACAGCGTTCGGCGTCACGGCGACCCCGAACGGCCAGGCCTGGTCGAGAAGCTGGTCGCGCGACAGGGTCTGACCCGGGTGGCGGAGGAGGCACTCGAGGAGCGAAAACTCTCGCGGGCTCAGGTCGACGAGCTGCTCGTCGACCGTCACGCGACGGGCCGCTTCGTCGAGCGCGATCGGCCCGACGGCGAGTCGAGGCTCGGTTCGACGGCCGTTGCCGCCGGACCCACGTCGGGACAGGGCGCGGAGTCGCGCCGAGAGCTCCTCGTAAGCGAACGGCTTGACGAGGTAGTCGTCCGCCCCGGCATCGAGGCCGGTCACGCGGTCGCCGACGGTGTCGCGCGCGGTGAGCATGAGGATCGCCACCTGCGAGCCCGCGGCCCGCAGCCGCCGCGCGACCTCGAGACCGTTGATATCGGGCAGGCCGATGTCGAGCACGATGCACTCGATGCCGGGGGCGTCCTCGGCGATCTCGAGCCCGGATCGACCGTCGGTCGCGATCTCGACGACATGGCGGTCGTCCTCGAGCAGGCGCCGAAGGAGGCGAACGAGTCTCGGGTCGTCCTCGATGACGAGCAGGTGCATGGCCGTCAGCCTACCCGGAACACTGCTACCGGACGACCGTGACGTTGCGCGCCGTCAGCTCCGGAGGCGTCGAGCTCGTCGCGCCGCCGACGCCAAAGGCACCGCGGGCGGCGCCGACCCCCACCGCGGCAAGCGCCACGGCGGCGACGACCTTGAGCTTCATCTGTACCCCTCCAGCCGGGCCCGAACCGCCGCATGAAGGCACGGTGCCCGTATCCAAGGGGGCAGCCATGAGACCCGCATGAGAAACGAAACGAGGGAGCGTGGCATCATCAGGATGCGACGAAGGAGGTGGACGACATGGCGACCGGCAGCGGCACCCGCGAGGATCCGTGGCAGCTGAAGACGCCGCCCGGCACCTCGAACTATCAGATGTGGCGCGACGAATCGGCCGACCCGCCGGTGATCGTCTGCCAGGTCGGCTCGACGACCCTCAAGTACGACGGGCGCGCGATCGACGACCTGCACGCAATGCTCAAGCAGCACGGCGACTGGATGCCGCTCGGCGCCGCGGACGAGCAGAAGCCCGCGGCCGACGGGACCGTCGAAGCGTGGGGACGCTCCGCGGACAACCCGGTCGGCGGCTGGTACGGCCTGCGCAAGGGCTATCGCGGCCGCTTCGGGATGTATATGCCGCCGCTCATGGAGGCAATGGGCCTCGCGGAGCTGACCCACGACCCGAAGAACAACCGGATGCGCGCTCGCTGACCGAAGTGCATCCGGCGGTGCCGCCCGACCGAGGGTCGGGTGCGGCATACGCCCGCCTCCGGTTGCTCTGTCGGGGGCTTCCGGAAACCTCCGAGCGACTGAGCCACGGCGAGGCCAGCTGGTTCGTCGGGAAGCGAGCCTTCGCCACGACGGCCGACCGCCATCACGACGATCGCCGGGCCGTTTGGCTGGCGGCACCGGCCGGCGCCCAGGAGGTCCTGGTGGCATCGGATCCGGAGCGGTTCTTCCGGCCGCCGTATGTCGGCCACCGCGGCTGGCTCGGCGTCTACCTCGACGTCCTGGTCGACTGGGACGAGCTCGAGGCCCTGGTCCGCGACGCCTGGACCACGGTCGCCACCGACCGGATCCGGTCCTCGCCTGGGCTGAGGCGAGGGCTGCGAGTCAGCCGCCGCGACGGGGGTTGCGCCGGCGGACCGGACCCGCCTCGGCGGCCAGCGCCTCGGCGGTCGGCTCGGGCGCGGGCGGGATGAACGGCAGCTCGGTCTGGGACTCCAGCCCGGAGCGGATGATCCGCCGCAGCTCCTCGTCGATCGCGGGATCGGTCCGGAACGGGCGGTAGGTGGCGAGCCGGCGCTCCACTTCGTCGATCGCCCGCTGGTAGGTGTCCTTCGCGCCGGCCTTCGTCCAGTTCTCCCGGTTGTCCCGGTCGACGATCGCCGAGGGGAGATACAGCTCGGTCGGCCAGTGGGCCATCGTGTGGTCCGCCATGATCAGGTGCTGGTCGGACATGAGCTGATCGATGAGCGCATCCACGGGCAGGTCGTCCGCGACGCGGATCTCGCGCACGAAGCGCAGCGCCTGGCCGCACATCTCGTCGTCGAACGCGAGCTTGGGCAGGCTGAAGACGAGCAGGAAATCGAGCATGCCCGGGCCGCTCACCGAATTGACCCCGGCGAGCGCGGCGATCAGCGCGCTGCCGAAGGTCTCCGCCCCGGCCTGTGCGTCGAGGATCGGCCCATCGGAGAGGGCCATGTACGACTGGCACGGCAGTCCCATCCGTTTCGCGACAGCAACGTAGGCGGCGTCCAACTGGAGTGCCTCGATCGCGGACATCGGCGAGCTCGCGATCTTCATGTGGAACGTCGCCGGTGCCCCGCCGAACAACACCGGTGCTCCCCGTCGCAGGACCTGGGCCATCGTGATCCCGGCGAGGACGTCGATCGTGTGGAAGACCGTGGCCCCGACCGTCGTGACCGGCGCGATGAGGCCCATCAAGGTGACCGGCACGATCTCCACCGGCACGCCGGCCTCGACACAGTCGATCATGTTCTGGCACGAGTCCTCGCTGTACCGGAAGTTGCCGGTCGCGGTGATCGTGAAGATGCTCATCGGGCGGGCGATGAGGTCGGCCCGGTCCGCACGGAAGAGCTGCATCATCTCGACCATGCGCGGGACGCCGTGCTCGGTGAACGCCCCCGAGACGACCGGTTTCTTTGAATTCGTGAGCGTCATGTACAGGCGCCACGCATCGGACACGTTCGCCTCGATGTCGTCGTTGGTGGAGAAGGCCGTGGCGAGGTACGGGATGTTGTGCAGACCGTCCGCCAGGCGCACGTATTCGACGAAGTCGGTCGAGTTCGCGAGGCGGGTCACGCCCGTCCGATGATCGAGCACCTTCAATCCGGATGAGCCCGGCACGAAGTGGACGCGGTTCTCGCCGAGGTCCGCGTGTGGCTCGCCGTCGCGGTCGTACAGCACGAACGACGAAGGCGTGGATGTGATGGCGGCCTCGACGACCTCGCGCGGGAACAGCACGCGATCCCCCGAGGCGTTCGTGGGCAGGCCTGCTTCGAGCAGGCGGCGGCGCATCTCTGGACCGCGGATCTCCATGCCGAGCTCGGCCAGGACGCGCTTGGCCTCGTCGATGATCCGGTCGATGAGCTCGGGGTCGAGGACGGTCAGGCTAGGTCGCATCGACTGGAACGCTACCCCACGGGGCACGCCGGTATCGCGGAGACGCCGCACGATGCAACGGCTCGGAACGCCCTAGGCTTAGGGTCATGAGACCGCAGTCCCCGGGTCGCACGGCCGCCGATCTTCTCGTCGAATGCCTCTCGGCAGAAGGCGTCGAATGGGTCTTCTCGGTGCCGGGCGAGGAGACGATGGATGTCCTCGAGGCGCTGTCGCGACGCCCGACGGTCCGCCACGTCACGACCCGCCACGAACAGGGCGCCGCGTTCATGGCCGACGTCCACGGCCGGCTCACCGGACGCGCCGCGGTCGCGTTGGCCACCCTGGGACCGGGCGCGACCAACCTCATCACCGGTGTTGCCGACGCGTTCCTCGACCGCGCTCCGATGGTCGCGATCACCGGCCAGGCCTCGATCGACCAGCTGCACAAGGAGGCGCACCAGGTCGTCGACATCGTCCGGATGATGGAGCCGGTCACGAAGTGGAACGCCCGGGTGGAACGCGTCGATGCGATCCCGGAGATCGTCCGCAAGGCCTTCCGGGTCGCGATGTTCGAGAAGCCAGGTCCCACGCACATCGAGCTGCCCGAGAACCTCGCCGCCAGCGCGGTAGGGGACGACGTCCAGGCGATCGAGCCGACCCAGACCTACTTCCCCGAGCCGACCGACGAGGCGATCTCGCATGCCGCCGTCCTCATCGCCGCATCGGAGCGGCCGATCGTGCTGGCCGGCAACGGGATCCTCCGCCGCGGCGCCGCGCCCGAGCTACGCGCGCTCGCCCGCGGCCTGCACGTCCCGGTCGCGGCGACGTTCATGGGCAAGGGCGCCATCGACGACCGATCGCACCTCTCGCTGATGGCGGTGGGCCTCCAGGCTCGCGATCACGTCCTGTCCGGCTTCGATCGCGCCGACCTCGTCATCTGCGTCGGCTACGACCTGGTCGAGTACGCGCCGTCGTTCTGGAATCCGGACCGGACGAAACGGATCATCCACATCGACACGCAGCCGGCCGAGGTGGACGCGGCCTACCGCCCAGAGATCGAGCTTATCGGCGACATCGACGGGACGCTCCGCCGGCTGCTGGCCGCGGTCCTGCCCCACGGCATCGGTGGGCGCGACGCCTCCGAGCGCCACGAGTCGCGGGAGGTGCTGGTCCACGCCGACCTGCGTACCCAGCTCCTCGCCGAGCTGGAGCAGCACGCCGCGAACGACGCCTGGCCGATCACCCCGCAGCGCGCGATCGGGGACCTGCGGCGGGCGCTCGGCCCGTCGGACATCGTCGTGTCCGACGTCGGCGCCCACAAGGTCTGGGTCGCCCGCCTGTACCAGGCCTACGAGCCGAACACGGTCATCATCTCGAACGGCTTCGCCGCCATGGGCATCGCGATCCCGGGCGCGATCGCCGCGAAGCTCGTCTACCCCGACCGCAAGGTCGTTGCGCTGTGCGGCGACGGTGGCTTCCTCATGAACAGCCAGGAGCTCGAGACCGCCAAGCGGATCGGCGCGAACATCTGTGTCGTCGTCTGGCGGGACGACGGATACGGCCTCATCGACTGGAAGCAGCGCAACGAGTTCGGACGGCCGTTCGCGGTCGAATTCGACAACCCCGACTTCGTCGACTACGCGCGCTCGTTCGGGATCGCCGGGTTCCGGCCATCGAATGCCGCCGACCTGTACCCGACGCTGATGCGCGCCCTGGAGGTCGATGGACCGTCGGTCGTCGAGGTGCCGATCGACTACGCGGAGAACCTGCGGCTCACCGAGCACCTCGGCGCCCTGTCGCGCAACGCCTGAAGCCGAGCGCCGCCTGCGCCAACCGGCGATCCGGGGCAGGATGACGCCATGCCCGGCCAGTACCGAGGCGCGCCCCCCGTCCTTCGCCTGATCTTTGCGCTCGGGTTCCTTGTCGCGTGGGTCGGTGCGCCGTATGTCGCCGACGCGGCCGTGCCGAGGTGGGACGGGGGCGTGGACCTCTACCGCGCGGGCACGTTCACGACCCAGAGGAGCTGGCTCTGGTGCACGGCGGCGGACGTCCAGATCGTCCGCAACATCGTCGATCGTCAGCGCGACCACACCACGAGCGGTCAGCGCCGGTACTTCACCTGGATGCGCGGGCACAACCGGTACAGCCTGCCGCTATCGGCCGGCGTGGATCCGGCGGGCTGGACCGCGGGCCTACGGCATTTCGTCGACGACCGCTACCGACTCGTCGCCAGCCGGACGTTCGATGCGGCCCTCCGATCGGCGGTCAAGCGCCTCCGCCAGACGAACCTGCCGGTGGCGATCGCGGTCTCGCACGGGAACCACGGGTGGACCCTGACCGGGTTCCGGGCGACAGCCGATCCGCTCGTCACCTCAGCGTTTCGCGTGACGAGCGTTCGCGTCGTCGGGCCGCTGTGGGGCCTCCAGAGCCGCACATACGGCTACGACATGCGGCCGGACACGCGCCTCACCGTCGCCCAGTTCCGGACGTTCTTCACCCCGTGGAAGTACCGGCCGAGGCCGATGATCTGGGACGGGCGCTATGTCTCGATCCAGCCCGTGCCGCGTTCGGCAGCGACGACGGCAGTGGCGACAGCACCGCCGTCGCCCATGGCCACACTGATGCCAACCCCGACACCAGCCGTGGCTCCCTCTCCAACGACCTCGGCCGCCCCGACGACGAGCCCGACCACCGCGCCATCACCGAGCGCGATCAGCGGCCTGGCATCCACGACGGGGCCGCCGCCACCGAGCTCCGATGTCGTCCCCGGGATCCTGGTCGTCATCGCCGGCGGTGGTGGATTTGCGTTGCTCGCCCTGTCGCGCGCCGGCCTGGGCCGCCGAGAAGGTCGCGCCCGCTAGCTCGGCCTCAGCCGCCTCGCCCCGTTGCCGCGACGACGGCCCGGGTCAACCGATGGGTCTTCACCGCGTCCGCGTAGCTCGACAGGACCCGGGTCGGGTCGCCCGCGTCGACCGCATCGAGGAACGCCTCGGCCTGGATCTCGTACGGATCGCGCTCCGCGGAGCGCGTGACGACGCCGGCGCCGTCATCGAAATCGATCGCCCAGCCGCCGGGCTCCGTGCCCGCCCGACGGACGGTGGTCAACAACCCGTCCGAGGCAAAGCTGATATCGATCGTGGCCCCGGCCAGACGCCGGGTGTTGGCAAAGCTGCCGACCGCACCGGAATCGAAGCGCAGGACCGCCGCCGTGGCATCGACGACGTCGGCGCCTTCCGGCACGACTGGTTCGTCGCGCACCGACGCCGCGCCGATGACGGTCGCCTCCCCGACGAGCGCACGGGCGAGGTCGTACAGATGCGTGGCCTGCTCGACGACCTGGCCGCCGCCACCGACCTCGGTGTGCCACCAGGTCGGGCCCGGGGTGGCATCGAGCCAGCGCGCCACGACGAGCGACGCGGGCCGCGTCGTGAGCCGTTCGCGCACCTCGGGGAGCGCCTCGAGGCCCCGAAGGTGGTACCCCACCGCGGCGACGAGCCCGGCCGCGGCGACGGCGGCTGCGACCCGCTCCGGTCCCTCGGAGTCGAGCGCCGCTAGCGGCTTCTCGGCGAGGAACGGGATACGCCGGGCCACGAGGGCCTCGACGATCGGGATCGCCCTCGACGGCGGGACCGCGACGTACGCGACCTCCGGGCGCTGCTCGTCCAGCATCCGCCCGAGATCGTCATACGCGGCGGCGCCCTGGCGAGCGGCCGTTGCCTGGGCTCGCTCGAGGCGTCCGGCGACGACCGCCACCAGCCGCGTGCGCCCGAGGCGATCGAGCGCGGCCAGATGTACGGGCGTGATCCAGCCTGCGCCGATCAGGGCGAGTCGACGTCGATCCATCGGGGCGATCGTGCCACAGGCGCGTGCGTGGCTACGGCTCGCCCGCGTCGCGGCCGACCACCGATACGACCGGACGTGTCTCGCGCATCCGGATGAGGACCACGAAGCCCGACATGCCCGTCAGAACCGCAACGGCACCGATCGCCGCCGGGATCCCGAACGCATCGGCCACGCCCCCGGCGATGACTGCACCGATCGCGAAGCCCAGGTCGCGCCAGAGTCGATAGACCCCTACGGCCGCGCCGCGCCAGGACGGCGCGGCGACGTCGGCGACCGCGGCGAGCAGCGTCGGGTAGACCATCGCGGTGCCGAGACCCAGCGCGGCGGCGGCCAACAGCCACGGGGCGAAGGTCGTGCTCGCGGCGATCGACCCGATCGCGGCGGCCTGGAGGAGCATCCCGCCGACGATCAGCCCCTTCCGACCGATCCGGTCCGACAGAGCGCCCGTTCCGATCTGTGCCAGCCCCCAGACGCCTGGGTAGGTCGCGGCGAGCACCCCGACCTCGGCGATCGAGAGGCCGTGGGCGGCATAGAAGAGCGGGAGCAGGCCCCAGGCCATCCCGTCGTTGAGGTTGTTGACGAGTCCGGCCTGCGAGGCAGCCGACAGGGACCGATCGGTCATCGTCGTGCGGCGGAACACCGTCGACCAGGACAGGCCGGCCGGCGCGCCCGGTGTCTGTTCCAGCCGGGCGTGACCGCGTGTTTCGCGCACGAACAGCGCGGACGCGCCGAGCCCGAGGCCGGCGTAGGCGAGCCCGAGCAGGAACGGCGCGGGGCGCAGGCCGGCCTTGGCGGCGATGAACCCGGTGAGCAACGCGGTCAGCGCAACGGCCCCGTAGCCGGCTGCCTCGTTGAGCCCCATCGCGAACCCGCGCCGAGCGGGCCCGACGAGATCGATCTTCATGATCACCGTGCTCGACCAGGTCAGGCCCTGGTTGAGACCGAGCAGTACGTTCGCGACGATCACCCAGCCCCAGTCGGGGGCGAGGATCAGCAACAGCGGCACGGGCAGCCCGATGAGCCAGCCGGCGACGAGGACCGGCTTGCGACCGAATCGATCAGCGAGCGCACCAGCCGCAAGGTTGGCGAGTGCCTTGGTGACGCCGAATGCCACGATGAACGTCAGGACGGCCGTGGCCGCGCTCAGCCCGAACGCCTCGCGAGCCAGGAGCGGGAGGACGGTGCGCTCCTGGCCGACCATTCCGCCGACGAGCCCATTGACCGCCACGAGCAATGCGAACTGCCCGGCGTTGGCGCGCAGCCCGAGGCGAAGGTTCACCCCGAGAGTATCGCCGGGCTTCGGCCGGACCAATGACCTGCGACGCCCGCCAGCATTGACGACGCTGGTCGCCGCGCGGCACACTGCCGCGGGGTCTCTCACCAGAGGTGCAGGTGACGACGGCCGGCCTCCTCGTCCGCAACGCGCGCGTCCATCCCACGCATGGCCGTTGGGTCGACCCCTCGGACGTCCTGGTGGATGGCGACCGGATCGCCGCGATCCGACCCGTTGGCACATTGCCCGCCGACGGCCGCCGTGAGCTCGACGCCGAGGGCCGCCTGCTCTCCCCGCCGCTCGTCGATCCTCATGTGCACATGGACGCCGCGCTGACGGTCGGCGAGCCGCGGCACAACGAGTCGGGCACCCTGATCGAGGGAATCCAGACCTGGGCCGAGCGGAAGCCGTCGCTGACGCACGAGGATGTCAAGAGCCGAGCCCGTGAGGCCATCCTCTGGGAGGTCGCTCAAGGAACCGGCCTCATCCGTTCCCATGTCGACGTCTGCGATCCATCGCTGACGGCCCTCCGAGCCCTGCTGGAGCTGCAGGACGAGATGCGCGACCTCGTCGAGCTGCGGCTCATCGCCTTCCCCCAGGACGGGATCCTCTCGTTCCCGAACGGCAAGGACCTGATGCGCGAGGCAATGCGCCTGGGTTGCGACGTGATCGGCGGGATCCCCCATTACGAGTGGACCCGGGAGGATGGCGTCGAGGAGGTCCACTTCCTGTTCGACCTGGCGAAGGAGACCGGGGCGCCGATCGACCTCCACTGCGACGAGACCGACGACGAGCACTCCCGCTTCCTGGAGGTCGTCGCCGCGCGGACGATGCGCGACGGGATGGAGGGACGCGTCGTCGCCGGGCACACGACGGCGATGGGGTCGTACAACGACGCCTACGCGTTCAAGCTGCTCCAGATCCTGAAGCGGGCCGGCGTGACGATCGTCGCGAACCCGCTCGACAACATCGTGCTACAGGGCCGATTCGACACGTACCCGAAGCGCCGCGGCATGACCCGGGTCAAGGAGCTCGACGCGGCGGGGATCAACGTCGCCTGCGGCCATGACTCGATCATGGATCCCTGGTATCCCTTGGGCCGTGGCTCGATGCTCGATGCGCTGTCGATGCTAGTCCATGTCGCCCAGATGACCGGTCGGACCGAGCTGTTCCGGGCCTGGGAGATGGTGACGACCAACCCGGCGCGCGCCGCCGAGATCCCCTGGGGCGTCCGCGAGGGCATGCCCGCCAACTTCGTCGTCTTCGATTGTGCCGATGAGGCGGAGGCGATCCGTCTCCGTCCGGCGGCTCGCTGGGTCGTCCGCAATGGCCTGATCGTCGCCGAGACGGAACCCGCCCGGAGCACCGTGTTCGTCGACGGGGCCGCCCAGCCCGTCACCTTCCGGCGCGATCCCGCCGGGGCCGCCGGCGCCGAGGCGGCGTCCACGGATACCGCCGGCACGGGCAGGAGCCGCGACCGTAGCCAGGAGGGTGTCGATCGTCGATAGCGGGCTTCACGACAGCGACCAGGATTCGCGGCGCGAGATGAGGGAAGGGAGTCGTTCAGACGATGGCTATGACTGACGCGCTGAACCGAGAGGGCATGCCGACCCGTGAAGGCGACCTCTCGATCGAGGGCCGGGGCATGGAGCCGATCCCGGAGAATGCTCGTTACGGCTCGGTCGGACGTATCTTCACGGTCTGGTTCACGCCGAACCTCGTACCGGCGGCGTTCTTCATCGGCACACTGGTGACGCTTGACTTCCTGAAGCTCGGGTTCGTCACCGGCCTGCTGGCGATCATCGTGGGCAATCTCGTCGGGTCGTTCTTCGTCGCCCTGCTCAGCACGATGGGCCCGAAGCTCGGCCTCGCCCAGATGCCCGCAGCCCGACTCCCGTTCGGAAAGTCGATCGTCGTGCCGGGGCTCCTGAACTGGGTGAGCACGATCGGCTGGGACGGCATCAACAGCCTGTTCGGGGCGTATGCGCTGACCATCCTGATCCCGGGCCTGCCCTTCATCGTCGGCCTGCTCATCATCGTCCTCTGCCAGGGCGCGCTCGGGATCGTCGGTTACGAGGCGATCCACACGTTCGAGAAGTGGGCGGCGGTGGTCCTGGGCGCGATGTTCGTGGTCCTGACGATCGCGGTCCTGGGCAAGGCCGACACGAGCCTCGCTGACGGCTTCAGTGGGGTCGACCAGATCGGGGCCTTCGTCGCGATGGTCGCGATCGTCGCCAGCTTCGTGCTCGCCTGGGCCCTGTACGCGTCGGACTACTCGCGCTACCTGCCGTCGAACACGTCGACCCGGTCGGTGTTCTGGTACACCCTTGCCGGCATGGCCATCGCGTCGGCCTGGCTCGAGATCCTGGGCCTCCTCGTCGCCGGCAAGGCGACCGGTGGCGAGTCGAGCCAGACGATCTACGACGTCCTCGGCGGCAGCGGGGCGATCGTCGCGAGCCTGGCCATGGTCGCGATCGCGATCGGGACCGTGGCGGTCAACGCGATGAACGACTACACCGGCTCGCTGTCCCTCCAGGCGGCTGGCCTCCGTATCAAGCGGATCTACTCGGCCGCGACGGTTGCGGTCCTCGGCTTCCTGTTCACGCTCGTCCTCAATACGGGCGACTTCGCCACGAACTTCACGAACTTCCTGTTGTTCATCAGCTACTGGATCTCGCCGTTCGTCGGTGTCGTCCTGGCCGACTGGTGGCTTCGCCGCCGGCAGGCCGACGCGAATTCCGTCGTCGACTTCAGCCGGCTGCCGAATGGGACCGTCGCCCTCACCGCCCTGGTGGTCGGGTTCCTGGTCGGCATCCCGTTCCAGAACTCGTCGCTCGGCTATTCGTGGGGCGGTCCGTTCAACTACATCACCGCGACCTACCTCCACGGCGCCGACCTCGCCTACTACGTCGGCGGGGCGGTCGCCTTCCTCATCTACTGGTTCGGCGCGCGAGCGACCCTCCGTCGCGCCTGACCGAGCGGCCCCCAGGAAGGGGTCTGGAAGATCGAATCAAGCGTCCCCGGCGGCTGGGCCGCCGGGGACCTCGATCGTCGCCCGGCGGACGCCGTCAGCCGGGCAGGATCGGCCGGCGGTGGACGACCGGCTCGAGCCCGAGCGTCGCGACGTGGGCGGCGATCTCCGCCGCGGTCGCGATCCATAGGCCGTCGATCGCCTGCGCCCGCTCGATCAGCCGTTCGAGCGCAACGGCCCGGGAGGCCCGCCCCGAGACGAACGGGTGATTGGTGAGCATGAAGAGTCCCCCATCCTTGACGAGCGCCTCGAGCTCGAGGGTCCAGCGATCGATGACGTCCGCGGGGCTCTCGATCACGCCGGAGCCGGTGACCCCGGGCAGGTAGTTGTAGGGGCCCCAGTCATCGAGCGACCAGTGGCATGGCAGCTCGATTAGGGTCGCCGCGCCCGGCTCGGGCGACGTTGCCAGCACGTACGGGTGGTCGGCGTCCATCAGGCCGGAGTCGTAGGCGAAGCCGTGCCGAGCGAGGATCGCCGGTGTCTCGAAGGTCAGCTCCCAGCTCGGTCCCCGGTAGCCGGTCGGGCGTACGCTCAGGACTTCGTCGAGTGAGGCCAGCCCCCGCACGATCCGCGCCTCCTCCTCGGCCGGTGTCGCGCGGTGGGCGCCCTCGTGGAGATAACCGTGGTGGGCGATCTCGTGGCCCGCGTCCCGGATCGAGCGGCAGATGTCCGGCCAGCGCTCGGCGCTGTAGCCGGGAATGAAGAAGGTCGCGCGGATCGCGCGCCGGTCGAGGACGCGGAGCAGCCGCGCGATCCCGGTCCGCGCGCCGTACGCCTGGTGGGTCATCACGTCGAGCCAGGCCGCGGTCTCGGGACGGTCGAACAGGATCGGGCTCTCGGCGTCGACGTCGAAGGTGAAGCAGGCGGCGGCCCGGATCCCGTCCGGCCAGCGGAATCCGGGCGGCAGCGGCGACCGCCAGGCAGGTTCGTCGATCATCGGCCGGTCCGACGCAGCGCGACGAGCGACAGCATCTCGTAGGCGAGGTTCGCGGCGAGCGTCGCCGTCTGGCCGGCGGGATCGTAGGCGGGGATGACCTCGACGACGTCGAAGCCGACGAAGTCGATCCCGGTCAGGCCTCGAAGGATCGCCAGCATGTCGTGGGCCGACGGCCCGCCCGCTTCGAGGGTGCCGGTTCCCGGGGCGTAGGCCGGATCGACGACATCGATGTCGAAGCTGATGAACGTTGGCCGATCGCCGACGCGTTCGTGAATCGCCGCCGCGACGGCCGCCGGCCCGACGCGGAAGATATCCTCGGTCGTGAGGTACTCGAGCCCGAGCTCGGTCCGAAGGCCCGTCCAGTCGCCGGCTTCGTAGAGCGAGCCGCGCAACCCGACCTCGATCGAATGGCCCACGTCGACGAGCCCTTCCTCGATGGCGCGCCGCATCCACGTGCCGTGGTTGTACTTCTCGCCAAAGTACGAGTGCCAGGCGTCGGTGTGCGCGTCGAAGTCGATCACGGCGACCGGTCCGCGCGACCGCGTCGCCCGGAGATGGGGCAGCGTGCAGGCGTGGTCGCCCCCGATGAGGAGCGGGACCACGCCGGCCGAAACGATGGGCTCGACCGCCGCCTCGATCGCGGCGTAGCTGCGTTCCGTGTAGCCGGGCACGATCGCCACGTCCCCGTAGTCGACGCACGACAGCACATCGAACGGTTTGACATCGAGGTTGGCGTTGTACGGGCGGAGCATGACGGTCGCCGCGCGGACCGCGTTCGGACCGAATCGCCCGCCGACGCGATAGGTCACGCCCGTGTCGAATGGCACCCCGACGATCGCGACGTCGACGTCCTCGAGCGTCCGGACGTGAGGCAGCCGGGCGAAGGTGGACGGGCCGGTGAAGCGCGGGCTCTGGAGCGAGTCCTCGGGACCGTAGCGCGGCACGGGCAGAGTCTACGCAATGCGCCGCGGGATCTCGCGATCCCGGTGCTTCTCCGCTCGGCGCATCCGGTACGCTCCCCACTCCAAATCCTGAGGGAGGCACGTCCGTGGAGGGACTCCGCGTCTATCGCGGGCTGCTTCGAAACCGCGCGCTGTCGCGGCTCCTCCTCGGGGAGTTCGTCAGCGGGATCGGCGACTGGCTCTACATCGTCGCGATCTTCGGGGTGATCTACGAGCAATCGGGCGACGCGGCGCTGGTGGGTGCCTTCGGCGCGGTGCGCCTGTTGCCGTATGTGGTCCTCTCGGTGCCGGCCGGGATCGTCGCCGACCGATTCGAGCGCCGGCTCGTCCTGCTGGTCTCGGACCTCTTTCGCGGCGCGATCATGATCGTCCTCGCGGTCCTGACCGAAGCCCACGCCCCGCTCATCCTGGTCGCCGCCTTCGCCATCCTCGCGGCGTGCGGCTCGACGTTCTTCTATCCGGCGATGGGGGCCTACCTCCCGAGCCTCGTCGAGGATGAGCGCCAGCTTGGGCCGGCGAACAGCGCCTGGGCGAGCCTCGGGAACCTGAGCTTCATCCTCGGGCCGGCGATCGGCGGGCTGCTCCTCGTCGTCGGGACCGTCACCCTGGCGTTCCTGCTGAACGCGCTGACGTTCGTGTTCATCGCGGCCATCCTGTGGCGGCTTCCGCACTCGAAGGGCGCACCCAAGGGAGCGGTCGCCGCACCGGAGGCCGCGGTCGAGCCGGCATCGGAGACCACATTCGCGCCCGGGGCGGACGCCGAGTCGGGACAGGGCACCCGCGGGGGCGTGCCTGTTGCTGCGGCGGAGTCTACGGCAACGACGCCCACGGGCAAGGCGAGTTTCCGGGTGCGACCGCTCGCGGGACTCACCGCCGTCCAGCTGATGGCCGGATTCCTCGGCGGTGGCTTCCAGGTCATGACCGTGATCCTCGCGGTCGACATCCTGCATGCCGGCGTGCAGGCGAACGGCTACCTCAACGCCGCGATCGGCCTCGGCGGGCTGATCGGCGGCATCGCCGCCGGCGCGCTGTTGCTGCGCCGCAGCCTCGGGACGCCGCTGATCGCCGGCGCGGTGATCATGGGACTCGGCACCGTCGCGCTCGGGGCGGCGACGAACCTCTCGTTCGCGCTCGTGGCGATCGGGGTCGCGTCGGCCGGCGCGCTCATCATCGACATCATCGCGACCACGCTGTTCCAGCGCCTGGTACCCAACCAGTTCCTCGGCCGCGGCGTGGGCCTCCTCATGGCGGTCACGACCCTGACCGGCGCCGCGGGGGCGTTCCTGCTGCCGGTCCTGGTCAAGGGCGTCGGGCCGTTCGAAGCGCTTGCGGCCGCCGGCATCGCGACTGTCGTGTTCACGGTCCTCGGTGCGACGCTCATCGGATCCGCCGCGACTCGCGAGCCGACACCATACGAGGCGATCATCGCCCGAGTCGCCAAGCTCGACCTGTTCACGGGTGTGCCCGCCTCGCGGCTCGAGCGCGCGATGCACAAGTTGCGCGAGGTCCCGGTCGTCGCGGGTGAGGCCGTCGTGCGCCAGGGTGAGCCGGCGGACCGGTTCTACATCGTCGAGAGCGGCACGTTCACTGTCACGCAGGCGACGCCGGGCGAGGAGCCGGTCGTCCTGCGCCAGCTTGGTCCGGACCAGGTGTTCGGCGAGCTCGGCCTCCTGAACTCTAGCCCGCGGACGGCGACCGTGACGGCCGACACGGACGGGGTCCTGCTTGCCCTCGACGGCCGCGACTTCCTGGACCTCGTGGGTGCCAGCGGGGCGCTGCAGGGACGCCTGCTGGGCTTGTACGTCGGCGCCGGCGCGGGCTCCCGCTGATCGGTTCCGGCCAGATCGGCCTCACCGGGATGGCCCGGGAGATTCCTCGTCGTTGTGCCTCGACGCACCACGAATCATCGATGCCCTTGACACCGGTCAACGCGTCGGTTGTACGCTCGGACCCGGCGCACCCCGGGCCAGGTCGGTTGCACGCTGTCACCGCAATCGCAGATCGCCCTGGATGGGATGAAGGAGGACTCGATGGTCAGCGCCTCGCGCGTACGTCGCAGCCTGACGGCTGTGCTCGCTTCCCTTTCATTGGCCGCGACTGTGCTCTTCCCGACCGCGGGTGTCGCCAGCGCCGCCTCGACGTCGACCACGTGCCCGTCCGGTGAGGGCACCGTCTGCTATTTGAAGATCTCCGGACCCGAGTCGGTCCTGACGGGCGTCCCATTCACGGTCCAGGTCCTCGTCACCACCGACGGCTCCACCCTGGCCAAGAGCGACCCATGCGCCTCGAAGGTCGCGGTGCAGCTCACCGTCTTTCGTGATTTCGGGGAAAGCACGTCAAGCACGGTGTATGTAGCAAACGCGTCGGCTGCGGTCGCGACGTTCACCGTGACGATCCCGAGCGGACCGGAGAACGACGGGCCCTACACGCTGACGGCCACGGCCCCGCCGGCGACGGACGCCGCTGCGCCCGCGACGAGCTGCGACAGCTACTTCTATGTTTCCGATTCCAGGGGAATCACCGCCGTGACCGTCCCCGAGACGCAGCCGATCGCCCCATGCCCGGACAACGTCTCGTGCGCCCAGACCACGAATACCGGGACCGGTGGCGGGTCCGCGGCCACGCTGATCGCCGATGATGGGGTGTTCGACCCCGTCGCCTGGGTGCCGCCCGATTCCGCCGCGCGGAGCGCGTGCGGGGCTCCGGCCGACACGACAGCGAACAGCATGCTGAGATTCGACTCCACCGCCACGGGGACGAAGACGATCATCTTCGCGCTTGCGGCCATCTACGTGAACAAGGGCATCGGCCAGTTCAACGTCTGCTGGACCAGCAACACCCCGTTCGTCCCGCTCGGCGGTGGCACGCCGGTCACGACCGGGTTGCTGCCGGCCTGCGCCAAGAACGCCACCGGGCCGTGCGTCCTCTTCAAGAAATCGAACAGGAGAAACGTCGGGTTCTTCGGCGTCCTCGCGCCCATCGCTGATCCCGGAGGGTACGCAAAGTAGGGGACTTCCGACCGGAGTCGACCTCGCACAGACAGCGCGCCCAGCGGTGGGCTCGCTGTCGCGTATCAGGGGTACTCCCTAGGGCCGCTCGCTCGTGAGCGCCGGGGCCGTCGGGGAAACTGCAAGGAAGCGGCGGGCCTCGCGCGCGGCCACCGCGTTGCCCTTGCGCTCGTGGAGCTCGAGCGCCTCGGTGCCCGATGCGACGGCGTCCGCTTCGCGGCCGGCGGCGCGCAGCACGAACGCGAGGTCCGAAAGCGCCTCGGCCTGGTCCGTGGGGTCGTCCTCGGTCCGGCTGAGATCGACGGCCTCGCGACACTCCGCTTCGGCCGCCTCGTCTGAACCGAGCCCGGACAGGATCTTGCCCCGGACGCGCCGCAGCGCGACCTGGGTCAGCACGTCGTCCGGCGCGGCGACGCCGGCGCTGAACGACGCCATGGCGGCGGCATCGTCCGACCGGCCCTGCCGCCACAGGGCCTCGGCGAGGTAGGCGGCTACGGTCGAGATGAAGTTCCGGTCGCCCAGCCCATCCAGGGTCGCGTAGTCGCGGCGCAACTCCGCCTCGGCGGCGACCGAGTCGCCGGCCAGCATCTCGATCGGGCCCGAATCGATCGACGTGAGCGCGGCGTGGAACTTCCAGCCGAGGCTCTCGAGCGAGCGGCGGGCCCGCCGGTACTCGTCGCGGGCGATGTCGAACTCACCGCGCTTGGCGTGCAGGTGCGCGAGGCTGCGCAGCGTGACCGCCTCGGCCTTCTGGTCGCCGCCCGAGCGAGCGATGATCTCCTCGCACAGGAGGATCGCCTCCGGGACGGGCATCGGGCCGAATCTCGCGCACAGCGCAAGGTTTGGGCCGGCCCGGATCTCGAGGATGCGATCGCCGGCGTTGCGGGCGTGCTCGATGACCCGCTCGATGGCCTCGGCGGCCTCGCCCCAGCGCGCGCCCACGAACAGCACCTGGCTCATCGACAGCCAGGCGCGAGCGAGCCCGGCCTCGTCGCCCGCGCCCTCGAGGGCGGCGATGCTCTTTCGGATCATCGCCTCGATGTTGCCTTCGACCTTGGAGGGATCGGCGTTGTACTGGGTCATCAAGCGCTCCAGCCTGGCCGTAGTTTCGAGCCCGAGGTCCCCGAGTCCCGCAGCCCCCTCCGTGGCGGCCACGAGGGCGGCGTCCGCCGCGCCGACCTCGCCGATCTCCGTGAGCGCCAGGGCCAGCTGGAACAGCAAGCCCGGTTTCGTCGCATGGTCGTCCGGCAGCAGCTCGACCGCGCGGCGGACGAGATTCGCCGTGGCCGGCATGTCGCCGCGCGCGAAGGCCCGCTGACCGGCGGCGGACAAGCGTCGCGAGGCGTCCATTCCGAGGGCCAGACCGTGCTCGTCGAGCGGCCCGAGCTCGGACAGGTAACGGTGGGCCTGCTCGAGGTGATACCCGAGGATCTCGAGGAACTCGGTTGCGCGATCGGTGGCTCGGTTGGCCTCGTCCGCCCACGCCACGAACCGCTGGTGGAGGCTCGCTCGCGTGCGTTTGAGTAGCCCGGCGTAGGTCGCGTCCCGGATCATCAGGTGCGTGAAACGGAACTCGTCCTCCTCGCTCTCGCCTGGATCTGTCGGGCGCACCAGCTGCCGCATGGTGAGCGCATCGAGTCGCTCCGGCACCTCGTGGCGAACGGCGTCGTCGGCGATCGCCTGAAGTGCACCGCGAGGGAAGACGAGGCCGATGACCGAGGCTGGATCGATGGTTGCCCGCTCGGCTCCCGGCAGCTGATCGAGGCGGGCGGCCAGGAGGGCGTGGATCGTGGGCGGGATGGCGAGCGTCGACAGGTCGCCGGCCGGCTCCCACCGGTCATCCACGAGGCGCAGCAGGCCGCTCTCCCGGAGCATCGAGACCAGCTGCTCGACGAACAGCGGGTTGCCCTCCGCGGCATCGATGACGCGGTTTCGCACGGAGTCGGCCAGCTCGACCTCGCCGAGGAGGTTGTCAATTCGCGTGCCGAATCCGCGTCGGATAGCGGCGACAGGACGATGGTCCGCTCGTCCGGCCCCTGGCCCCATGCCGGCTGCGCCTCGAGCAGCGCGTGGCGGGCCATGCACAGGAGCAGGATCGGCTCGCCGTCCACGCTCCCGGTCAGGTTGGCCAGCAGGTCGAGGAAGGTCGGTTCGGCCCACTGGATGTCGTCGAACACCACGACCAGCGGCTTGCCAGCGGCGAGGATCTCGAGGAACCGGCGGATCCCCCAGAACAGCTCGCCGATCTGGAACGGGGCATCACGCAACCCGATCGCCGCCGCCACGCGATCGACGACCGCCTTGTCGCCGAGCAGGCGGCGCAGCTTGCGGATGGCCTTGGCCGGGGTGTCCGACTCGAGCAGGCCCGCCGCGCCCTGGACGGCCTCGACGATCGGCCAGAAGGTGATGCCATCGCCATACGGGAGACAGCGTCCAGTGACGATGGTGGCCTCGGAGCGGGCGACGTCGAGGAAGGCCTTCGAGAGGCGCGTCTTGCCGACGCCGGCGTCGCCGACGAGCGTCACGATCCGGCAGGCGCGGGCCGCGGTGGCCGTCGCGAGGGCTTCGTTCAGGAGCCGCATCTCGGTCTCGCGTCCGACCATCGCCGTCATGGGTCGACTGGCGCCGACCGATGCGCCCAACACGCCCATGAGGCGGTGGGCGGGGACCGGCCGCGACTTCCCCTTGAGCGTCAGCGATGCGACCGGCTCGAGTCTTGCCGTGTCGCGGACCAGCCTGGCGGTCAGGTCGCCGGCCAGGATCTCGCCGGGGGCGGCGGCCTGTTCGAGGCGCGCCGCGACGTTCACGGCATCGCCCGTCACGAGGCGCTGGCCAAGGCTCGCTTCCCCGGTGATGACCTCGCCGGTGTTGACACCGATGGCCACCTCGAACTGGATCGCCGATTCCTGCCCCAGGGCGATGGCCAGGTCCGTCAGCCCGGCACGCATGTCCAGGGCGGCGCGGACGGCGCGCAGGGCATCGTCCTCATGTCGAACGGGCAGACCGAAGACGGCCATCACGGCATCGCCGATGAATTTCTCGACGGTGCCGCCGTGACGGGCGAGGGCCCTCCGTGACGCCTCGAAGGCCCGAGCCATGACGTCGCGCTGGACGTCCGGGGCGAGCGGCGCACCGGCAGGATCCCGGGCATCCAAGAAGGCGAAGACGATCGTCACCGTCTTCCGCAATTCCGGAGCGTGCGCGACCCCGAGTTGAGCGCCGCACCCACCACAGACGCGGAAGTCGTCCGGGTTCGCCGTTCCGCAGTTCCGGCAGCTTCGGCCGCCGGTGGCCTGGGTCGGCGCGGAATCGGGTTGACCTTCGGCTGCGGGATCGACCGAGAGCAGCCGGAACGCCGACAGGGGAGCCGCCGCGCCGTGTGACGGGGCGGCGGCTCCCTTCGGTGTCGCGATGAAGGGCTCGGTCGCAACGGTCGCGATCGAGCTGGCGGCCGCATGGGTGGCCTCGTCGAGGAGCACGTCCAGGGGTGGCGCCGACTGCTCCAGCCGGCGGGAGCGTTCGATGACGTCGCCGGTCAGGATGTGCTCGTCGGCGCTGGCTGCCCGGACCACCAGGGGGCCCGTCGCGATCCCGGTCCGGTTGACGAGCTGGACCCCCCAGCGAGCGTCGAGTCGCGCGTTCAGGGCCTGCAGGGCGGCCTGGCCTTCGGCCGCGGCCCGGACGGCCTGCAGGGCGTGATCCGATCGCTCGCCGCTCAGCCCGAAGACGGCCAGGATGGCGTCGCCGATGATCTTCTCGATGATGGCGCCGTGTGATTCGAAGACCAGGCGCATGTCGTCGAAGTAGAGGTTGAGGACCTCCCGCAAGGTCTCCGGGTCGAGTCCCTCGGCGAGCGCCGTGGAGCCCTGAAGATCGGACGTCAGGAAGGTGACGGTGCGGCGGACATCCGGCATCGGGTCGATATCGGCGAACCGGTGGCCGCAGTAGCCGCATCGGGCGAAATGCGCCGGTCGCTCACGGCCACACTCGGGGCAGAGTAGTGTCCCGGGACGTGGTGTAAGTCGAGGCCCTTGACGGCGAGGGTCACCGCGTGGTCTTCCAGTGAGTGTCTACGTTCACTTGGGAGACCGCCGCGATGACCGACCAGAGGATGGCACTGCTCAACCGTCTCGAAC
>JBBQRZ010000023.1:0-48371 GCA_038214255.1 Candidatus Limnocylindrales bacterium | reverse complement strand
GCCGCGACCGCTGCGCTGCTGGTCAAGGATCGCGATGCGGGGACAAGCGCGCGCGTCGCGCTGGAGGAGGCGCTCCGGTGAGCCTGACCCTCGACCCGCCCCGTCGCGGGCGCCCGCCGGCCCGGAACGAGATCTTGCGGGCGGGGCTCCTGGGCGGCGTGGAGCCCGAAGCCCTGGCCGAGCGGTTCGGCACGCCCCTGTACGCCTACGACCTCGACGTCGTCGATCGCCGGGTTGCGGCGCTTCGCGCGGTCCTGCCCGACCGGGTCGAGCTCGCGGACGCGGTCAAGGCGAACCCGGCGCTGGCCATCGTGAACCACCTCGCTCGATCCGGGATCGGCGCCGACGTCGCCTCCGGCGGCGAGCTGGCCACGGCCCAGCGAGCCGGCGTCGCGTCGGCGCGGATCGTCATGACCGGACCCGGCAAGCGCGACGACGAGCTGCGCGCCGCGGTGGCGGCCGACGTCCGCGCCGTCACGGTCGAATCCCCGGGCGAGCTCGCCCGGCTCGAGGCGATCGCTCGCGACCTCGGCAGTCGCCAGCCGGTCCTGCTTCGGGCCGCCGTCAGTCAGGACGCGCGACTCGAGCGGGTCCGCCTGGTCGGCGACGACGGGGCCGGCAAGTTCGGGATGGACGCCGCGGATCTCGTCGACGCGGCGAGGCGGGCGGTGCACTCGGCGCACATCGAGCTGCTGGGCCTGCACGCCTTCGGCGCCTCGAACGTCCTGGACGCCTCGGCGCTCGTCGAGCATGTCCGGTCGACCTCGCGGGCCGCGGCGGAGCTCGGGCGCATCGCCGGGGTGCCGATCGCACTGGTCGACGCCGGGGGTCCTCGGCATCCCGTACGAGCCGCACGAGGAATCGCTCGACCTCGTGGGACTGGGGCGCGGGATCGCCGCCGTGGTCGATGCCTGGCCGCGCGACTCATGGCTGGCCGGAGCCCGACTGCTGCTCGAGCCCGGCCGCTTCCTCGTCGGCCCGGCCGGGGCGTACGTCGCCCGGGTTGTCGATTGGAAGTCGGTCGACGGCGCGGCGGTCGTCATCCTCGACGGCGGCGTCCACCATCTGCTCCGTCCCGCGCTCGTGGGCCAGGAGCATCGCGTCCGGCCGCTCGGGCGCGCGGTCGGCCGGTCCGCTCCCGTGACCGTCGCCGGGCCCCTGTGTTCCGGGCTCGATGTGCTCGCCGTCGGGGCGGTGATGCCCATCCCGCAGGTCGGCGACCTGGTCGCCGTGCTCGACGCCGGTGCCTACGGCTTCACCGAGTCGATGCCGTATTTCCTGTCGCACCCGATCCCGGCCGAGGTCGTCGTCGCCGGCGGTCGGGCCGCGCTCATCCGGCCGCGGCTGGACCCCGGGGAGTGGCTCGATCGGCAGCTCGTGCCGGACCTCTAGCCGGAGTCCCCGCCCAGGGTCAGGCCTTGATCGAGCCCGACAGCACGCCGCGGATGAACTGGCGCTGGGCGATGACGTACAGGATGAGGATCGGCAGCGCGACGAGGATCGCCGCCGCCGATACCTGCGGCACGTCGAGGCCGTAGCGGCTCTTGAACACCGAGAGCCCGAGCGGGGCCGTCCGGTGCCCCTCGTCCGAGATCATCACGAGGGCCAGCAGGAAGTCGTTCCACGACCACGTGAAGACGAGCACGATGAGGGTGAAGACCGCCGGCCTCGCGATCGGCACGAGGACTCGCCAGAGGACCTGCCACGTGGTGGCGCCGTCGATCCGGGCGGCCTCGATCAGCTCGAGGGGCGCGGCCCGGAAGAATGCGCGCATCCAGAACGTCCCGAAGCAGACCTGCAGCCCGGCCTGGGGGAGGATCAGCGCCCAATAGGTGTTGGTCAGCCCGAGCGCCCGGAATGAGTAGTAGAGCGGGACGATGACGGCCTCGAACGGGATGATGATCCCGGCGATCAGGACGTAGAAGAGCACGTTCGAGAACGGGAACCGGATGACGCCGAACGCGTAGCCGGCCGGGATCGAGGTGAGGGTCGTGAGCAGGACGACCGCCCCGGACACGATCAGGCTCGAGGTCATGAGCGTGGTGAACGAACCGCGCTCCCAGGCGGCGGCGAAGGTCTCGAGGCTCAGGGTCTCTGGCAGGCTGATCCCGGACAGCAGCGCCCCGGGCGGGTGGAGCGCGGCGAGCAGCACGCCGGCGAGCGGGGCGATCGACAGCACCACGAAGAGCAGGGCGACCGCGTAGTTCAGGGTCCGCTCCGCGCGCGACGTGATCATGTATCGGCGGGCTCTTCAAGCCGGCGGATGCCGACCGACACGAGGAGCACGAGCCCGGTCAGGATCGTGGCAATGGCGGCCGCCGACCCGACCTCGCCGCTGACGAACGCGCGCTTGTAGATGAGCAGCGTCGGCACGTACGTCTCGGTGCCTGGCCCGCCCTTCGTCGTGACGAAGATGACGTCGAAGACGCGCAGCGCTGCGACCACCGTGAGCAGCAGCGCGACGACGATCTCGTTGCGCAGTCCCGGCAGCGTGACGGCGAAGAACTCCCGAACCGCGCCGGCCCCGTCGACGCGCGCTGCGTCGTAACGGTCCATCGGGATCTGCTGGACGCCGGCGATGAAGAGCACGGCGCACAGGCCGGTCGTGACCCACGTGCCGATGATCCCGACCGCCGGCAGGGCGACCCCGAAGTCCCCGAGCCAGGCCCTGGTGAACCCATCCAGCCCGAGCGCGCTGAGGGCCGCGTTCACCGGCCCCTGCGGGTCATACATCCACTGCCAGGCGACGCCGATGACCACGGCCGCGAGGACCTGCGGCAGGAAGACGATCGTCCGAACGGCCGTCAGCCCGCGGATCGGGTGGCGCGACAGGGCGGCCGTCACGAGCAGGCCCAGGCAGACCGGGGCCAGCGCGTAGAAGACGATCAGGACGAACGCGTGAAAGAACGCCTGCTGGACGAGGCCGTCGGCGAGGGCGTCGGCATAGTTGCCCAGGCCGACCCAGTGCGCGAGCGTGACGCCATCCCAGTCGAACAGCGAGATCCAGGCACCGTCGAGGGCCGGCAGCAGGACGAAGAGCCCGTACAGGGCGAACGCGGGAAGGATGTACAGGAAGCCCACCAGCCGAGGCTCTCCCGGGCGCCGGCCGGAGACGGCAACCCGTCCCCGCCGGCGCCCGAGCCGGAATCGGTCACTGGCCAGGATGGGCCTTGCTCCAGTCCTTCTGGACCTCGGCGGTGAACTCGGCCGGGGTCAGCTTGCTGGCCGTCAGCTTCTGGAGACCGGCAAACATCGTGTCGCCCATCGTCGGCGACGCCCAGTCGAGGTACGGCGTGAGCAGCCCGCCCTTGGACTTGTCGTTAAAGCCCGCGATGATCTCGCCAAGGGAGGTCCCCGGGTCCACGACCGTGGAGGTCGCTGGCGGGGCGGCAGGCAGGTCGCCCTTGCCGGCCACGGTGTCGGCCGCCTGTGGGCTCGTGATGAAGTCGATGTAGGCGGCGGCGGCGTCCGGATACTTCGATGCCTTGCTGATGTGATACGGAAGCGAGAGCGAGCCCGTCGTCGGGCTCGGCGTCCCGGCCGTCGTGCCGGGCAGGGCGAACCAGCCCACGTTCGGCCCCATCGGCGCAAAGGTGCCGTTCTCCCACGGCCCGGTCAGGAAGTACAGGCCCGCGCCCTTGACGAACCGCGCGGCGGCGTTGTCCTGCCCGACCCCGCCGAATCCCTTGAAGAAGTAGCCCTTCTTCGCCCAGTCCTGCATGACCGTGGCCGCCTGCTGCGTGCCCGCGTCGTCGAAGGTGGAACCTGGGACGGCGAACGTCCAGTCCACGATCTTCTGGGGCGGTTCATACAGGGCCTGGAGCATCATGAAGACGTGGCCCAGCGGCCAGCCATCGAGGCCGCCCACGACGATCGGCTCGACCCCACCGGCCTTTGCCGTCGCGAGGCTCTGCTGGAATTGGTCGAACGTCGTCGGGGCGCTCAGGCCGAGCTTCTGGAACGTCGCCTTGTTGTAGAAGACGCCGAGCACCTCGGCCTTCTGCGCGATCCCCCACAGCGGCCCCTTGGTCCACGTCGCGCCGTCATCCGACCAGCGCAGCACATCCAGCGTGGCCGGCGAGCCGAACCGGGTGTCCCAGCCATACGCCTTCGCATAGTCGTCGAGGGGCACGATCAGCCCGGCCTTGACGAGCGCAGCGTCGACCGAGTAGCCCTCGTTGCCCTGGTAGACATCCGGCGCGTCAGGGGCCGACGCCGCGAGCTTGATCGTCGCCACGTAGTCGTCGAAGGCCTTGGATGTGCGCTTGATCGTCACGTTCGGGTACTTGTCGTGGAACGCCTGGTTCAGCGCGTCCATCTCGCCCGACGGTCCGGCCGAGGTCTCGGTATCCCACTCGGCGAGGGTGATCGGCGTCGAGGTATCGAAGCTGGGGCCGGCCGAGCCGGCCGCGATCGCCGATGACCCCGCCGATGCGGGTGGCGCGGACTGGACAGGAGCCGCCGACGGCGACGCCACCTGGCCGCTGCCGGGCACGCAGCCGGCGAGCATTGCTCCAACGGCGATGAGCGCCGTCAGGCGCCTGGATCCGATCATGGTCATGCCTCCTCCACCCACAAGTGTGCCTGTCCCCATCCAGCCAGTGCCAGCTCGAATTGTTCGAGCGTCACGCCCTTCTGGCGGCTGCTGGCGGCCGCCAGGGAGAACGACGCATACGCGCTTGCCAGGGCCAGCCGATCTTCCAGCGACCGGCCGGCGAGGTCGGCCCAGACGTAGGCCGCGGTGAAGAGGTCGCCCGCACCGGTCGAGTCATCGACCTCGACGATCGGGGCTTCCACGCGGACAACCCGGCCACGGGGCTCGGTCGCGAACGCCCCGGATCGGCCGCACGTCACGACAACCGTGGTGCCGAGCTCCGCCAGTCGGGCGGCCGCGGTGTCCGCGTCCTCGATGTCGCACATGCCCCGGACCTCCCGATCGTTGAGGATCAGCGCTCGCATTCCGCGCAGGGATCGGGGCAGGTTCCCCGCAAGCTGTCGCACCTCCGGGTCGCCGACGACGGCGTAGACGATCGGAAGCGGCGGCAGGTGCTCCACGTTGGGCAGGTCGACGACCACGGCACGGGGATCGAGGGCGATGAGCGCCTCCATGTCCACCGACGGCACGGGTCCGGACGTCACGAAGGCGCGGTCCCCGTCGACCGGCAATGCGACCGACACCGGCGTCGACTCGGCCGGCCTCCCAACCCAGCGCACGCCTGCGTCGGCCATCAGCTCGCCCAAAAGCCGGCCGGCGGGGTCGCGCCCGATGGGCGCGCACACGACCGCGTCGAGCCCCAGGCGGTTGAGCGCGTAGGCGACGTTCGCGATCGCACCCGGCACGATGACGAGCTCGCGGGCGAGCTGCTCCTCGCCGGGAGCGGGCAGGGCCGGCAGGCCGCGAAAGATCAGGTCGAGGAACGGCGACCCGACGCAGGCGACGTCGATCGTCAACGGAGTGCGTCCCGGAGCTCCGGCAGGCGCGCGACGTAGCCGTCGAGGATCCGGGTCGCCACCTCGACCGACGGGACCAGCGGGTGCAGGGCGAGCGCCCGGATCGCCAGCTGCCTCGAGCCCGACAGGGCCGCATCGATCGCGGCGCGCTCCGCGGCGCGAACCTGGAGGATCAGGCCCTGGGCCTCGAGCGGCACGGCACCGATCGCGACCGGAACGATCCCGCCCTGCCCGACGACGCACGGCACCTCCACGACCGCCTCGGCATCGAGGAACGGCAGGCTCGATCGATTGGCGACGTTGAGGATCCGGATGGTATGGCCGTCGCCATGGAGCGCATCGACCAGGCCCAGCGCGAGACCGCCGTAGCCGCCGGGCTCGCGGCCGGTGACGATCGCCTTCTGCTCTTCCTCCCGACCGTCCCACGCTTCTTCCATGTACCGGGCCTCGCGTTCGGTGAGCGTCTTCTCCCACAGGGTGAGCGCATCGCCCGGCGTGCCGCCGGCCTCGTAGAAGGCGTCCTGCTGCGCACCGAGGTATTCCGCCCGGACATGGCCGCCGCGCATCGCCTCGAGCGCCTCGCGCTCGAAGTCGTAGTAGTACAGGTACTCGTTCGGGATCATGCCGAAGGAGCGGAGCCAGGCGGCGCCGAAGAGCCGGCCCTCCTCCATGGACTCGAGCCGCTCGGGGTCGGCAAGGAGCTCGGGCAGGATGTCGCGGTTCTGGTGGAGGACGCCCCGCAGCCAGCCTAGGTGGTTGATCCCGAAGTAGTCGAACCACAGCTCCCCTGGCTCCCGGCCGATGGCGCGCGCGACGCGGCGGCACAGATCCTCGGGCGCATCGCAGATCCCGACCACGCGGTCGCCCAGGACCCGACGGATGGCCTCGGTGACGAGGCCCACCGGGTTCGTGAAGTTGATGAACAGGGCGTTCGGCGCCCGGCGCTCGACGACCTTCGCGATCTCGGTGACGACCGGCACGGTCCGAAGGGCAAAGCCGATGCCGCCGGCCCCGGCCGTCTCCTGGCCGATCGCGCCGGCTTCGATCGCGACCGTCTCATCGATCAATCGGCCACCGAGCCCGCCGACCCGGAGGGCGCAGTAGATGACATCCGCGCCGTCGACGGCGTCCTCGAGCCGCGTCGTCGTCCGGTGGGGAACATGAGAGCCGACGGCGGCATCGATGCCCTGGAGGACCGCTTCGATCCGCTCCAGCCGGGCCGGATCGACGTCGTACAGCACGAGCTCGTCGTACTGCGTGCGCGTCTGGCCGCACGCGATCGCCCGGTAGACGACCGGCGTCCGGAATCCTCCTCCACCGAGAAGCGCGAGCTTCACGGGGCAGAGCCTACAGGAACCGCCGCCAACGGCCTGAGCCGGTAGGATACGAGCCGCCGATCGCGGTTGGCCGATCCATAGCCCGCCGCCTTCAGCGCAATGACCGCCCGTAGCTCAGTGGATAGAGCGACTGACTTCGGATCAGTAGGTCGGGGGTTCGAATCCCTCCGGGCGGGCCACCATTCTGATCACGAAATGACCCCCGACGGGCTATCCGCCGGGGGTCATTCTTTGGCACGTACCCCACGCCGTACCCCACAACTAGGCGCCGGCAGTCCTGCGCAGGATGTCGTCCATCCGATCGGCGGCCCGCTGGGACATCGCCGGCGTACACGTCTGCCGTAGTGCCGACCGTGGCGTGGCCGAGCACCTTCGACACGACCCCGAGTTCCTCGCCCTGCTCCAGGAGCAGCGTCGCGCACGCGTGTCGGAGGTCGTGGAACCGTTGGCGTGGTAGGCCGATGCGCGCCAGCGTCCGCTGGAACGCGTGCAGCACGTTCGACGAGTCGAGTGGCTGGCCGGCAGGCGTCGCGAACACATAGTCGAGGTCGGCCCAGCGCGGACCCGCTGCCAGCCGTTCCCCGAGCTGGTCGCGTCGCTGCTCCCTGAGCGCGCCGAGAACCTGCGAACCGAGCCGCAGGGTCCGGCGGCTTCGCTCGGTCTTTGGCTCGACTAGCTGACGGCTCCGGAGGGCAAGCGAGTGGCGCACCGTCAACGTACCCGCGTCGAGGTCGACGTCCTGCCAGCGAAGGCCGAGCAGCTCGCCCTGGCGGAGGCCAGTCCCGAGTGCCGTTACGTAGAGCGCGGCAAGCCGATCCCCGTCGACGTTCGCCAGGAACGTCCCGACCTGCTCGGCCGTCAATGGGCGGATTTCGCGGCTGGCCCTGGCCGGCGCATCGACAAGTGTCGCGACGTTCCGGACGACGCGGCCTGATTTCAACGCCCGCCCGAGCGCGATCCGGAGGACCGCGTGGGCGTACCGGACCGTCGTCGCCGAGAGGCCCCGACCGGACAAGCCGGCGATCATCCGCTGAATGTCGCGCGGTTCGAGTTTGGCGAGGGGGACCTGCCCGATGGCGGGGTTGATTTAGCGCGCGACCGTTTCCCGATAGGAGTCGGCCGTGCGCGGGCGGCGGCGCGGAGTCACGCTCGTCGCTAGCCATTCTTCGAGCCAGCCCGCCACCGTCTCGCGACCGCGCATCGGTCGGATGCCGTTGTCGGCTGCCATCAGGGCTGCCCGCATCCTCTCCTGGGCCTCCCGCTTCGTCTTGCCGTAGACCGAGTGCCGACGCCGGTCGGCTCCGACGTACCGGCCCTCCCACAGTCCGGTGGGTCGCTGCCTGATCTGACCGCCGCTACCGCTCATTCCCTTGCCTCCGTGTCCTGCTTTAGGGCTTCGATCGACCTGTTGAACGCCCGTGGACGGGGCGATCCGGTCCGGCGACCGCTCGGCGATCGACGCGCTCCGCGAGGCGATCGGCCGATGATGCAGACCGTCCTCTCGATCACCGAGAAGGAGTGGCTCCGCCAAGTCTCCGAGGTTGCCCGCCTGTACGGCTGGCGCGCCTATCACCCCTGGTTGAGCATCCACTCGGAGCGCGGCTGGCCCGACGTGGCCCTGTGCGGTCCGCCCCGCCTCATCCTGGCCGAGCTCGAGACCGAGAAGGGCAAGACCACGCCCCATCAGGACGAATGGCTCGCCCTCCTGGCGGGCTGCCCGATCGAGGTGTACCTGTGGCGCCCGTCCGACTTCGAGACCGTCGCGGAGGTGTTGCGATGACCATTTGGATCAAGCCCATCGCTGAGCCGTGCGAGCCCTACAACCGGCCCCAGCTCGAACAGCGTGCTCGACTACCGGATCGTTTACCGGGCGAGCGTCGGTGTGCGTCAACTGGGGACGTTCAGGACGCGAAGTGAGGCTCAGGACGCGATCGAGCGTTATCTGGCCGCAGTCGCCACACAACCGGCCCCACGGAGCGATGTGGCATGAGCGACGAGCCCGAGCCCACTCAGTGCGAATGCGGGCAGCCGCTCGACACGCATCCGCCCCTGCCCAAGGCCCGCCCGCTCACGTCCTGGATGGCCCAGAAGTCCACGACGGACAAGTACCAGGCCAAGTCCGGGATGCACAACAAGGCCATCAGCCTCGGGAGGAAGCAGTCATGAGGGCCTATCCCCGGCCCAAGCGGCGTAAGCCGATCGAGCAGCCGTGGAGCGACGTCGAGCTCATGCGGGTCACCCTCCGGAAGACCCTCGACGAGCTGGATCCCTTGTACGAGTCCCTGCCCGCGCGGGACGTTGCGATAACCCAATAGGCATACGAGTCGTTCGACATCGCGATGTGGCCTTCGCGACCCTCGGCGCCGAGGCGCAGCGCCTGCGCCCCTCGACCTGGGCGCCGACCTATCGACCCGAGCTACGGGGCCCAACCGCGAAACACACCGTCGATCCCGTCGCCGAACGTCGGGCGGCGCCCGCTGCCCCGAGGGTCGGATCGAGCCGCTCCCATGCCTCGACGATCCCGGTCGCCGATCGCGCGACCTGCCTGTAGCCGGCTTCCAGCTGGTTGCGGAGGAGCACCCACCCCGGACTTGCCAGGGTCGCGGCCTCAGCCATCGGCCGTCCGAACACGCACGTAGTCGACGGTCCCATCGGGCCGCGTCGCGTACGCCGTCAGGTCCACGCCGGGCGGCACCTCGAACCCGGCTGGCGTCGTCAGCAGCCAGGTGTATGGATCGTTCTCGGGCAGGTTCCGAAACACGAAGAACGGGAAATGCCCTTCGAAGTTGCCGATGTCGTGGCCGCCCGTGGCGGCGGCGATACGACCCGCCTCCGACTTGAACGGATCCGTCCGACCGAGCGGCCCAGCGGGCAGCGTGATCAGGTTGACCTGGATCATCGTCGATCGGGGGGCCAGGCAGGGGGCCAGCGATTCGTACTCGACGGCCGCCGAGCTCAGGCTGAGGGTGGTCGGCAGTCGCGCCAGGAAGATGGCCGTCGCGACCGCGAGCATCGCCGCGCCGGCGAGCCGCGCCATTCGCCGAGAGATGTCCTGTGCCGCAAGCCAGAGCGCAAGCCCGTAGATCGGGAACAGCGCGAGGCGCTCGGGGATGTAGCTGCCGCCGCTCTGCACGCTGGCCGGTGCGACGAGTGCGACGACCAGGGCCAGGAGCGCGTATCCGAACAGCACGTCCTCGTCCCGGATCTCGCGGGGGCGCGCGCCAACACGGCGCCGGAGCACGGCGAGGAGGAGGAGCACCGCGAGCGCGAGCGCGAGGACAACGGCCGCGGCGATCTCGAGCGGATGCGTCGTCGCGAGGCCGATGGCGAGCCCCAGGATCCCGACGGCCTGGAGGATCGGGTTCAGGAACACCTCCGGTGCGGCCGACCCGGTCCTCAAGAAGAAGCTCGCGGCGAGCGCCAGAGAGGGCAGGGCTCCTACCACCAGCGGCAGCGTGGCGCGCAACGTTGCGAGAGCGGCGGCGGACCCACCGGCGCGCCAGGCGCGCAGGACCCGCCCGGCGCAGACAACGGCCAGGAACACGGCGAGCTCGGCATACGGGACCAGGTGCGTCAGGTACAGGAGCAGCGCCAGCATCCCGAAGCCCAGCCCGGCCCGCCACCCCGGCGCGACACGATGGCGCCAGGCATAGGCCGCCGCCACGAGGAACAGCGTCACGCCGAAGCTGAAGTCGTAGAAGCCGTACTGGAACGCAAAGGTGAAGGTCAGCGGGATCGCGAGGAGCGCGATCCACGCGCCACCCGGGCGCACGCTCCGCACGGCGTACAGCAGCGCCAGGGGAACGGCGACGACGTACGCGATCTGGAACAGCCGCTCGGCGGTCGCGGGATCCAGGACGAGCATCGAGAGGGCGAGCGCAACCTCCGGGAGCAGGTTCGGGGCGAGGTACGTTGTGACCTCGACATACCGCAGGTGGAGGGCGCCCGATCCCTGCAGGATGTCCCGGATGAGCGCCGCCCCGCCGACATGATTGGCTCCATCGACGGTCACATAGCGAGGCACCACCAGGAGGAACGCGACCTCTACGAGGATGACCAGCGCCAGCACCAGGCGAAACGATGGCCTCATTGCGACAGGAGCCCCTCGACGAGCTCCAGCTCGTCCGGCAGGTCACGCCGGCCGAGCCCGATGCGGACCTGCGCGTCGTCGAATCCGAACGTCGATGACGGGAGGAGCAGGACGCCCGTCTTCTCGACGAGTCGCTCGGCGAATCGATCGGCGGAGCCGCCGGTCGGGCCATCGGCAACGAGGCGCGGGAAGCCGGTCGAGCCTCCGCGCGGGCGGACCCACGTGAACGCGTCCGCATGCCGATCGAAGAAGTCATCCAGGACGGCGAGATTTGACTCGACGATGTCACGGCTTCGGGCGAGCACGCGTTCCCGGGCTCGCAAGCCAATGAGTGCGAGCACCTCCGACGGAGCGGACGAGCAGATCGTGGTGTTGTCCTTGAGCCTCGCGCACCGCTCGAGCACCGAGCGGTCACGGGTCACAAGCCAGCCGATCCTGAGCCCGGCCATCGCAAAGGACTTCGACATGACGCCGATGGAGATGGCGCGCTCGTCGAGATCCGCGCCCGCAGGCAGCGTCTCGGCATCGTCGTGCTCCAGCAATCGGTAGACCTCGTCCGCGACCAGTCGCACGCCGGCGTCGGCGCACGCGGAGGCGAGACGGCGCCACTCCTCCTGCGAGGGCAGCATCCCCGTCGGGTTGTGCGGCGCGTTGACCACGACCATCCGTGTCTCAGCGCGGAACGAGCGCACCTGCCGATCGACATCGAGCGACCAGCCATCCTCCTCGCGCAGCAGGTGCAGCCCCACCTGCCCCCCGACGGCGACGCCGACGACAGTCGTAGGCGACAGAAGTATGTCCGACGACCCGCGGCGACACTCGCCAGTCGTCGTTTCGCCCGTCTACCACCGAGCTCCGCCACGATGCGCCGCGCTCCGCCGCCGCCGTCGGTCTCGGTGTCAACGCGACGAGGTCGATGCCGTCATCCTCGTGTCGGACAACTTCTTCGTCTAGAAAGAAGAGCGACGTGGATGAAGGGCTGCAACGATGAGTGTATCAAAACGATTGCGTTCCATTTACCAAGACCTATTCGCCTCTTATGAAAAAGAACTTCTCAAAGCGTTGGCGGGATGCGCCTCTGTTTTGGACGTAGGGTGCGGATCTCATTCGCCGGTCGGTCCGATGAGAGGAAAAGCAAAATTGACGGGCATAGATGCTCATGCGCCTTCCATCGAGCAATCTCGAAGCCTGGGAATCCACGATGAATACCATGTCCACGATGTACTCAAAGCACGAGATCTCTTTGCACCAGAATCATTCGACTCTGTGGTTGCGCTTGATTTGATTGAACACTTGGAAAAAGAGGATGGACTGCTTCTGCTGGAGCAAATGGAACGAAT
Source organism: Candidatus Limnocylindrales bacterium (assembly GCA_038214255.1). Taxonomy (GTDB): domain Bacteria; phylum Chloroflexota; class Limnocylindria; order Limnocylindrales; family CSP1-4; genus SPCO01. Next base: position 36,153 of record JBBQRZ010000023.1, on the reverse strand, counting down.
GGCGCGCAGAAAAATTATCGTATTCACACCCAACGGTTTTCTTCCGCAGGGAGAATACGACAACAATCCGTTGCAAGTACATCGCTCCGGATGGAGCGTTACTGAAATGAATGCGCGCGGTTATGACGCAATTGGCATCAACGGATGGCGTCCGCTACGCGGAGAGTTCGGCTTGGTAAAATGGTGGCCGGCATGGTTTTGGGTCATCATTTCCGATCTGAGCCAACTCATCGTCCGAAATCACCCGGAAAAAGCATTTCAGATTTTATGCATCAAGTATAAAGCTGCTAACGCTTCGATCCGGCCTCCAACATCCCGCGTGGGCTCCTCAGGCGCGGGGGGGGAAGGGGCGGACGGGCCGGAGGTTGGGACCGGCCCGTCCTGATGGGGCAATCGCATCCGTTCGCCAGACCCCTTGTGTGGTCACGCGTACCGAGCCGGCGGACGAGCTCGCCGAGGTTGCGTTCGATCTCGTCGCGGCTCAGCTTCCCTGCGCTGGACCGCTCGTCGTTGCCAGGTCGCGCGGTGAGCGTCGATCCCGGCCATGAACTCGGCGATGAGGGCCTCGATGGCCGACAACAGGGCGTGATGGCCGGCAGCGTTCTCGTCGGACGACCACACGGCAGGTGCCACGTCCGCACTCACGTCGTTCTCGTCAGCCCGACGATCGACCTCCGCCAAGGCTCGCCCGAACTGGGTCGGCGTGCGCCGGTCGACGAGCTGCTCCTCGAGCGTCAGGGCCATCCCCTTGGGCGTCTCGAAGATGCCGTGCCGGTCGCGGTACAAGGCGAGCGGAACGCCGTGGCGCCGGATCGTCTCGCGCAGGACGGTGAGATAGCCGGCCGCATCCTCCTGCTCGCGGAACGTCGCCCCGGTGATGATCCGGTCGCGTCGTCGATGGCGGCGACTAGGGTCAGCCGCGATCCGCGCTCCTCGAGCCAGTCGTGGCGGCTGCCGTCAGTCTGGAGGAGCATGCCTGCCTGGGGCATCCGGTCGCGCCGGCTGCGGTGGCGCGGTGGGCGCCGCCGACGCGGGCTGGCGATACCGGCCGCCCGGAGGATCCGCCGGACGCTGACCCGGCTGAGCGTGATCCCCTCGCGTTCGGCCAGCAGCTCGGCGAGATGGCTGTCGTTGGCGCCGTCGTACCGACCACGGGCGAGGGTGCGGACCTGGTCGCGGGCCGCCTCGTCGATCCGCCGCGACGATGCCCGTCCGCGATTGCCGTGGACGAGTCCGGCCGGGCCCTCCTCGCCGAACCGCCGTTTGAGCCGCCAGACCGAGCGGACCGACAGCCCGAGGAGCTCGGCTGCCTCAGCAACCCGGAGCTCGCCGGCCATCACCTTCGTCAACGCCCATGCCCGTCGCTGTTCGACCGTCGTCATCGCGATCGTCTCCCTCATGGCGGGAGACTGACAAAGTCACTGATCAGTTGGCACTGACAGATTCACGGATCAACGACACGACCGATCGACTGGGTTGACGGCCGGGGGTAGGGTTTAGACCTAGTTCCGGACTTGTGGCCCCGTCGTCCGTACCCCCGGCGACGGGGTCGCTCTATGCGCCGGTTCCGTGGCTCACCCGTACCCCTTTTCGTACCCCCGACACGGTGTGAAACAGGGGTACGGAGTGGACAGATTAGAGCCCCTGTACGTTCGGCAGAGGCGTCTGAGCACGGGCCGATACGGACTTCGGATCAGTAGGTCGGGGGTTCGAATCCCTCCGGGCGGGCCACACTCCATGACCACGTAGCGGCCTGGCCGCATCGTTCCGCCCGCCAGCCGTCCCCCGGACGCGCGTCACTCAGTCCGACTGACCGTCCTTCGCTGGCTTGTCACGCTCGAGCTCGCGCTCGTCGCGGTCGCCCGCAGTCCGATCTCGCTCGCCGGCTACGGCGTCGCGATCGCGCGAGTTGCGGGCACGCTTGATCCGGTTCTCCTGTCGCGCCGCGGACACCAGCTTCCAGCGATGCTTCGATGCGCCGTAGTCTCGCTCGTCAGCGGCAGTCGGGTGCTCGCTGGCCTCGTGCTGCCGGTCTGCGGCGGCCTGATCGATGTCAGAGGAACGTTGGTCCAGCGAGGCGAGCTCCTGGTCCAGGTCGGACGCGCCCTGGTCCAGCCCGGACGTCTTCTGGTCCGCATCCGCGGCCGTCTGATCCGCGTGGGCCGAACCTTGATCGGTGCTCGGACGCTCAGCATTCATGCTGCGATGGTACGCCCACGGCTCCGGAGCCTCGGACAGGCCCCAGGAGGCTGCGTCGAAGCCGGCCGCTGCATCCGGTCACCCGATCGCGGACCGGGCGCTTGTGCCGCGGTGCCCGGCAGCGCACGATGCGGACTGTCGCGAAGCAGTTGAGAGCTCGGGCGAACCGCGTTGTCGCGCCAGAAGTCACCCGCGAGCAAGTCGTTCGAGGAGCGCTGGCCGAGCGACGCCGGCCAGCTCGAGGACTACGCCCGCCCGATCTATCCGATCGCATTGGGCGGCGTGGCTGGCGTCGTTTTCATCCCCATCTTGCTGGGCGGCCTCCTGGCGACCTGGCCGTTGCCGTATCTCGCCGTCGTCGTCGGTCGGTCGGCGGCGCTGACGGGGCTCATCGCTCGATCGGCCGGGCAGTCCGGCGTCGACTGCTTCGGTTGTGGCGCGTCTTTGCCTGGGGCTTCGTCGCCGCGATCGCCGGGCTCGGGCTCGCGTGGCTCGCATCCATGACAAGCGCAGGTGCGTGTGGCGACGGATCATCGGTCGATCCGCTCCGGAACGTGCGAGGGATGATGATGTTCGTCGCGTCCGTGGCCTCCTCGATCGCCCTGGCGGTGGGTGTCGAGCGCGAGACCCGTTGGCTGCCGAGACCTACGGGGTCAGGGAGCTCCTTGGTGAGCCTGGGCTTGCTCGTGATCCTGGGCGGCGGCATCCTCATCGTGGCCGTGGTCATCCTCGTGGCGGTCCTGGCCAACCGACACTGAGGCGATCAGCCCAAGCGTCGCTCCCGGCCGGCCCGCCGACCGAGCCATCATCGGAGTATCCTGTCCATTAATAGATGACCGTTGGGTCGTGTCGTGCAAGACACGGCGGGACGGCGCCAAGGAGGGAGCGGTGTGGCTGTTCGGCGGGTATGGTGAGCACGTGGATCAGCCGCCCTGCTGACGGCGCCTCGGTCCGATGGCACCTCGAGGTCGACAGCCAGGAGCCGCGGAACGGTGTGGTGGTCTGCGCCTGCGGTCGCACCTTCGTCGATTCCGAAAGCGACCCGATCGACCGCCGAGACGGCGACGACGCGATGACGCGGACGCACCGGTGCCCCGACTGCCACGTCGCCTACGCCCGGACGACCTATCACGTGTGAGCCGCGCCTCGAGTCGCGATGCGCCGCTCTAGTCTTTCGCGATGCGGGTGATGGCGCGACGGTACTGGTCGAAGCTGACCACCGGGCCCGAGTACCTTGCCGACGAACGTGACCTGGAAACGATGGACGTCGCCGGCCTCCGTCTGCCAGTGCGTGCCACGGTCGCGATCGCCGTCGTGACCGTCGCGCCCTTGTTCGACTACTCGCGCACATTCATCCCCGGCGGCCTCGACGCCCTGGGTCCGGGCCCGGCCCTCCAGCGGCTGACGCAGATCGAACGATTCGTGCTGCTCGGGCTCGTGCCGTTGGCCGTCGTGATCTTCGGCTTTCGTGATCGACCGTCCCGCTACGGGTTGACGCTCGGCGACTGGCGCGCCGGCGCTGCGCTCGCGCTGGTCGGCTGTGCGGTCATGACGCCGGTCGTCCTGCTGTTTGCGCTGCTGCCTGGACGTGCGCGCCTTTTACGCGCCGCGCAACGAACCGGTAGCCGCCCTCCTGCTCAAGAACGGACTCGACCTCGCCGCCGCCGAGTTCGCGTTCCGCGGCTTCCTCATGTTCACGCTCGTTCGGGCGATCGGCCCCCTCGGCGTCCTCGTCGCGACGATGCCATTCGTCTTCAGCCACCTGGGGAAGCCAGAGCTCGAGCTCCTATCGACGCTCGTTGGGGGCCTGGTCTACGGCTGGCTCGCCGGGCGGACGCGGTCGATCGTCTGGGGGTCCATCGGCCACACGTCTACATCCTGTCCCTGGTCACGGTCGCGGCGGCGCAGGGCGCCGCGGCGGCGGCCGTCTGACGGTTCGCGGCTCAGCGCTTGGCGGCCTTGGCGACGTCCGAGTCGTCGCTCACCTCGATGTCGTGCCGCTTGGCCGCCGCCAGGATCTTGCGCGCCGCGCTGTGCTTGGCGCCCGAATCCTCGAAGCCGGTCTGGTCAAAGCGGGCGATCGCGTTGCGGACGTGCGAATCGTCGTTGATCGGAAGGTGACGCTCACCGTCCTTGTCGATGTAGGCGAACGAGCTGTCGTGCAGTCGCTCGCGCTTGGCGGTATCCAGTTCAGCCATGGTGGGATCTCCTTGACACAGGTACCGCGAGCATGCTGCAAGCAACGTCGAAGCCGCCCGGGCTGATGGCGTCGGGCGGCTTACAGGGAGCTGTCGAATCGCGCCGCGAGTGGCGACGTGAACGGCGTGTGGCTTTAGCGGTGCCGGCGGTACTGCAGCCCGACGATGCCGTTGCTGAACTCGGTGCTGGAGACCAGGTCGAGCCGGTAGGACTTGGGAACGTCGTCGAACAGCCGGGTACCCTCGCCCGCAACGTAGGGGTGCAAGTCCACTCGGAACTCGTCGATCAAGTCGAGCCGCATGAGCGACCGCCAGAGACCGACGCCGCCCCAGACCACGATGTGGCCGTCGCCGCCTCGCCTGAGCTTGTCGATCTCTTCGGTCGTTTCACCAGCGGCGATGGTGGTGTTGGCCCACTCGGCCGTCTTCAGAGTCCGGGAGAAGACGACCTTGCGCGCGGCGTTCATCACCGGGGAGAACGGGTGATCGGCTGTCGGCAAGGCTCCGGCCATGGCCTCGTAGGCGGTGCGGCCCATGATGTGCGCGTACGCGCTCTGGTAGAGATCGATCTTTTGCTTCGTGGCCGCCGGGTCGACCGGTAGACCGAAGCAGAAGTCCCAGTACTCGGTGCCATCGTCGGCGAGAAGGCCGTCGAGTGAGTACATGAATGCCCAAGCAATCAGCTTCCGCATGATCGGAACTCCGTGGTCTCGGGTCGTCTGGCGACCGTGCTTGCGAAGGGAACATACCTGTCCGGGCGTCGAACCATGGACCCCCTCCGACAGGTAGTTGCGCTTGCCTGATTGCCACTCGTCGTGCATGTCGGCCACGACGGCGTCGGACGAGCTGTATGACGGAACTGGGAAGATCGAAGTTCTTGAGGCTTTGATCGACCAGTTCGCGACCGCTGGAACCGCCCCTGAGCGCCTATCCGCTCAGGTCCTAAGCCGGGGTCGCTACGCTCGAGCGGCGCCGGCCGCGCCCCAGCGACGCAGCTCCGCGTCGAGATCGAGCGGCATGACGGCGCCCTTGTGCTCGAACTCGCCCCACGCCTCGCGCGGGACGCGCCACATGATCTCGAACTCGTTTCCATCCGGATCGCGGCCGTACAACGACTTGCTGACTCCGTGGTCCGAGGCGCCACCCAAGGCCCCGGCCTCGGACAGCAGCTGCGAGGCATTCGCCAAGTCCTCGATCGTGGGCACTTCCCAGGCGAGGTGGTACAGGCCGACCGACCCGCGCTGGGGGCTTGGCGCCTCCGGTCCCACCGAGAAGAGGCCCAGATCGTGATGGTTGTCGCCGACGGGCGAGCGCATGAAGACCGCTCGACCGCCGAAGGCGGCCTCCACGATCTCGAAGCCGAAGACCTTGCGGTAGAACTCGGCGGCCTTCGTCGCGTCGCGCACATACAGGACCGCGTGGTTGAGGCGGGCAACCGGAATGCTCATGGTCGGAGTCTGCTCCGGGCGGGCTGTCGCTGTCGAGCGGCAGTCATTGTCGAGCGGCCGTCGCCTGTCGAGCGCACCCGCTCCGGCGAAGGCCGAGGCGTACCATCGGGACGTGACCCGCCGCGCCGTCACGTACGCGTCGTATCTCAAGGTCCCGGAGCTCCTGTCGCTCCAGGTCGAGCGGTCGGGCGGCCCCGACAGCCCCGAGCACGACGAGCTCCTGTTCATCGTCGTCCACCAGGTCTACGAGCTGTGGTTCAAGGCCCTGCGCCACGAGCTGCTGGCCGTGCAGGCCGCGCTCACCGCGGGCGACACCGACCGGTCGCTCAGCCTGCTTGGGCGGGTGCTCAAGATCCTCAAGACGGTCGTCGCCCAGGTCGACGTCCTCGAGACGATGACCCCGCTGCAATTCCTGTCGTTCCGGGATCGGCTCGAGTCGGCGTCGGGGTTCCAGTCGGCCGGGTTCCGCCAGCTCGAGGCGATCCTGGGCCTTCGGGACCCAGCGGCGATCGCGGCCCAACCGGAGGGCTCCGCAGCTCGAACGGCGGTGGAGGCGGCCCAGGCGACGCCCACGCTCTGGGCCTCGTTCCTGGCCTACCTGGGCGGACGCGGATGGGCACTCCCGGCTGACACCGCCACGCCCGACGAACGGGTCCAGGCGGTGCTGCTCGATGTGTACCGCGGCGACCCGGACGCCGCGCTCGTTGCCGAACGGCTCGTCGACCTCGACGAGGGCGTGCAGGAATGGCGCTACCGCCACGTGAAGATGGTCGAGCGGACGATCGGCACGAAGAGCGGGACGGGAGGGTCGAGCGGCGTGGAATACCTGCGCTCGACGCTGTTCCGGCCGGCGTTCCCGGACCTCTGGGAGATCCGGGCGCGCCTCTGATCAGGCGGCAGCGTCGTCGAGAACGAGGTCCTCGGTCATCGGCGCCCGCTCGGCAAGAGTGTTCCCCGCGTCGGCGTGGAAGATCGCGACGGCCATCGCCGCTACCGCCCGTTCCTGGCCTTCCCAGAACGACAATCCCAGCTCGGGAGCGCCGTCGCCGGTGTATCGGCGCCGCACGTCGACCATGATCTCGACCGCTCCGGTGGGAAGCTCAAGCTGGAGCCACAGCTCCCCCACCGAGGCGTCGACCGGCTCGGGGACGCGGACACGGGCCCCGGTGATCGATAAGTCGAGCAGCTCACCCACCTGACCGGCCAGCCGCACCGGGACGTGGACGGGAAGCCGCGTGCCGGCCCGGCGGTTGCCCGCGAAGCGCGTCGAGCGGATCCGGTCCATCGCCGCCAGCAGGAGCCCGAGGTTCATCGCCATGAACCCCGCGGCCCCGATCGCCGCCCAGGGCGTCCCGTACACGAGCGGCGAGAATCCGAGGATGCTGGCCGTGAACCAGGCCAGCCCGACGGCCGACGCGGCCGCCAGGACGATCAGCAATCGCGGGACCGGTGTCCGCTGGCGACCGTTGGCCGTACGACCCTTCGGGGTCACCTTGAAGGTCATGCTGCGCGAGGGGGCGAACAGGGCGAGGGTGGCCGGCAGCACGGCCGGCATCCGGAGCACTTCGAACAGCAGGGACAGCAGCGGCGGGTAGTGCCCGCGAGCGAGGAGACGCAGGGCGACGAACTGCAGGCCGAGGGTGAAGAGGAAGAACGGTCCAAAGACGAGCCCGGGCGCGTCGATCGGCACGGCACCGGTCGCGACGACGGCCAACGGGATGACGATGTACGCGAACGTCCGCCAGCTGTCGAACCATCCGAACAGGGTGGTCATGAAGGCCAGCCGCTGGCCGGGGGTCAGTCCCCCGCCGAAGACCGGATTCTCGCGTCGAAGCACCTGCATCGCGCCGAGCGCCCACAGGTGCCGCTGGATCAGGTAGGCCGTCGCGTTGTCCGGCGCCAGGCCGCGGGCCAGGACCTCGTTGTGGTAGGCGCCGGTCCAGCCGGCCCGGAACATGCGGATCGTCGTCTGGATGTCTTCGGTGACGCTGTCGGTGCTGACCCCACCGACCGAACGCAGGGCCTCCGTGCGCACAAGCGCGCACGTCCCGCACCAGAACGACGCCGCCCAGCGATTCTTGGCCGGCGCGATGACGCGGTAGAAGACCGCCTCCTCGTTGAAGATCTGGCCATCCCGCTGGCGCTGATGCTCGAACGACTCGAGGTTGTAGAAGTCCTGGGGCGACTGCACGAAGGCCAGGCGCGGATCGTGGAAGTACGGCAGCAGGGCGGTGAGGAACTGGGCAGTCGGCACGTGATCCGCGTCGAGCACGCCGACGAGGTCGGCGTCGATCTGGGCCAGGGCGTGATTGAGGTTCCCGGCCTTCGCGTGGCGATTGTCCGGCCGCGAGAGGTACTTCGCGCCGAGGGACTCGGCGAGCGCCCGGACCTCCTCACGCCGGCCGTCGTCGAGGACCCACGTCTCGTGGGCGGGCTCCAGGGCGAGGGCGGCCGCGATCGTCGGGAGCAACACGTCGCCGGGCTCGTTGAACGTCGGGATGAGGATCGCGATGCTGAGCGGAGGTAGCGCCACGTCGCTCGCCGGCGGGTTGTCGTCCACGGTCCAGAGCGCGATCGTGTACAGCAGCAGGCCGAAGGCGTTGTGCACCTCGACGACGAACAGCGGGATCGCCACCCACCACCACCCGAGATCGATGGTCCCGTTGAGGCGCCACAGGAGGTACGCACCGGTCACGGTGAGGGCCAGGACCGCAACGGCGTGGATGAGCAGCCGGCGGCCACGCGACTCCGGCGGGCGGCGCGAGCCGTCGCGGAACACGGACGATGGCGCGGGCGTGGCGATCTTCGCCGACGCCTTCGGAAATGGGGGCATCTCCGGACCGTAGGGCAGCGGTGACCCGATGCACCATCACGCACGAGTTCGAGCCGGATAGCCCGAAGGTCCCCCTCGCCCCCGTCCCGCAACCCTGCGCGGCCGCGTCGCCAACGTGCCACGCGGTATCCTTGCGGCCGACCTCAACCGTTTCCGCGGTCCTCCCCAGGAGCCCGTGGCGTCTCCCACTCCTGAGTCAGGTGGTGCCCATGAAGGTCGGTGTCGCCAAGGAGACCGCGCCCGGAGAGCGGCGCGTCGCCCTGGTACCCGAAGCGCTCGGCAAGCTGCAGGCGGCCGGGCTCGAGCTCCTCGTCGAATCCGGTGCCGGCGCGGGCGCGCTGATCCCCGATCGGGCCTACGTCGAGGCCGGGGCCGCGATCGTGTCGAAGGACCAGTTGTACGCCCAGTCCGACGTTGTCCTGCGGGTCCAGAAGCCGAGCGAATCCGAAGTCAAGGCGATGCGCGCCGGCCAGGCGGTCGTCGGCTTCCTGAGCCCGCTCATCGACCCCAAGACGGCCGAAGCCCTGGCCAAGCAGGGCGTGACCGCGATCAGCCTCGACGCGATCCCGCGGACGCTCAGCCGAGCGCAGTCGATGGACGCCCTCAGCTCCCAGGCGAATGTGGGAGGCTACAAGGCCGTTCTCATCGCGGCCAACGAGTTCGGCCGCTATTTCCCGCTGTTGACCACGGCCGCCGGGACCGCCAAGCCGGCCAACGTCCTCATCCTCGGGATCGGGGTGGCCGGGCTCCAGGCGATCGGCACCGCGAAGCGACTCGGGGCGGTGGTCAAGGCCTACGATGTCCGCTCCGAGACGAAGGAGCAAGCGCAGAGCCTCGGCGCCCAGTTCCTCGTGCTCAAGACCGCAGTCGACGCCTCGGGCGAGGGCGGCTACGCCCGCCAGCTGACGCCCGAGGAGCAGGCCGCCCAGCAGGCCGAGCTCAACGACCACATCGCGTCGATGGATGTCGTCATCACCACGGCCCAGGTGCCCGGCCGCCGCCCGCCGCTGCTCGTGACGGCCGACGCGGTCAAGGCGATGAAGCCGGGCTCGGTCATCGTCGACATGGCGGCGAGCGCACTCGGGGGCAACGTCGAGCTCAGCAAGGCCGGCGAGACGATCGTGACCGACAACGGCGTGACGATCATCGCGCCGGACAACCTGCCCGCGACGATGCCGGTCGGCTCGTCCGCGTTCTACGCCCGCAACATCTCCGCGCTGCTGCTCGGCATGGTCAAGGACGGCGAGCTCAACCTCGACTTCGACGACGAGGTGACGAAGGCCACGGTCATCACCCATGACGGCGCGGTCGTCCAGGACGCGACGAAGAAGCTGCTCGAACCCGCCCCCGCCGCCACCGGAGGTCCCGCGTGAACGACCCGCTCCTCGCCGCACTCACCGTCTTCGTGCTGGCGATCCTCGTCGGGTTCGCGGTGATCAGCAAGGTCCCCGCGACGCTCCACACGCCGCTGATGTCGGGCGCCAACTCGATCCACGGCATCGTCCTCGTCGGTTCGATGTTCATCGCGGTCGGGGCTCACGACCTTCCGAGCTACCTCCTGTCGCTGATCGCCGTCGCCTTCGCGACGATGAACGTCGTCGGCGGGTACGTCGTGACCGACCGGATGCTCCAGATGTTCAAGCGCAAGCCGGCGGCGCCCAAGCCGCCCGACCAGGCCGAGGCCTGACCGATGGACGTCCAAACGGTCGAAGTCCTCGTTCGACTCGCCTGGCTGGCCGGCGCGTCCGCGTTCGTCCTCGGGCTGATGCGGATGAACTCCCCGGCAACGGCCCGTAACGGCAATCTCCTGTCGGCCGGCGGGATGGTCGTCGCCATCGTCGCGACGGCGATCCTGCTGCTCGTTAGACCCGCTGAGGGCGATACCGGCTTCAACCGCATCGGCTGGGCGATCATCCTCGTCGGCATCGTCATCGGGGGCGGCGCCGGCCTGTACAGCGCCCGGACCGTGAAGATGACGGCGATGCCGCAGCTGGTGTCGCTGTTCAACGCGGTCGGGGGCGGCGCGGCGGCCCTCATCGCGATCGACGACTACCTCCGCCTGACGGCGGCGCCCTCGCCCCAGATCAACGTCGCGACTGTCCTTGACATCGTCATCGGCAGCATCACCTTCACCGGCTCGCTCATCGCATCGGGCAAGCTCCAGGGCCTGATTGTCGGCAAGCCGATCCTCGTCCCCAGCGGACGGATCGTCACGATCGCGCTCGCGGCGGTGACGGTGCTCGGGGCGGCCTACCTGTGGGCCGGCAACCTGAGCGTCCCGATCATGCTGATCATCCTCGTGGCGGCCCTGATCTTCGGGGTCACGATGGTCCTGCCGATCGGTGGGGCCGACATGCCGGTCGTCATCAGCCTGCTCAACTCGTTCACCGGAACGGCCGTCGCGATGGCCGGCTTCGTCCTCGGCAACGACGTCCTGATCATCGCCGGCGCCCTCGTCGGAGCCTCCGGCGCGATCCTGACCAAGCTGATGGCCGACGCGATGAATCGCTCGGTCCTGAACATCATGATCGGCGGGTTCGGCGGCGGCGAGGGCACGGCCGGGGGCCTCGTCGAGGGCGGCGGCTCGGTCCGCGCGATCGGCGCCGACGACGTCGCGATCCAGCTCGCCTACGCCCAGCACGTCATCGTCGTCCCCGGGTACGGCCTCGCGGTCGCCCAGGCGCAGCACGCGGTTCGCGAGCTGGCCGAGCTGCTCGAGGAACGTGGCGTCGACGTCAAGTACGCCATCCACCCGGTCGCCGGCCGGATGCCGGGCCACATGAACGTCCTGCTCGCCGAGGCCAACGTGCCGTATCCCCAGCTCAAGGAGATGGACGAGATCAACCCGGAGTTCGAGCGGGCCGACGTCGCCCTCGTCGTCGGCGCCAACGACGTCACGAACCCGGCCGCCCGACGGCCCGGGTCACCCGTCTCGGGCATGCCGATCCTCGACGTCGACAAGGCCAAGTCGATCGTCGTGATCAAGCGCTCGATGGGCCGCGGCTACGCCGGCATCGACAACGAGCTCTACACGAACGAGAAGACAGGGATGCTGTTCGCCGACGCGAAGGACGGCCTGGCCGCCCTGACCGCGGCGGTCAAGGCGCTCTAGGCGCTCGGCACCACCGAGGCCGTCCTCGGCGCCGCCATCGCGTCGCGCATCTCGACTGGCGCCAGCTTGCCGAGCGACTCGGCGACGACGACCGCATCGTCACCGGGCTCGAGCCGGAAGTCGGCCGGCGGATTGATGAACGCTCGCCCGCCGCGGTTGATCGAGAGCAGCGTCGCGTGATGGTCCACCCGCAGCCGCGCCGCGACCTCGTCGATCGACAGGCCGTGGTAGTCGTCCGGCACCGAGACCCGGTACAGCTCCGAGCCGACCCCGCCCGAGACGATGTCGGTGACGATCCCGGTCAGGCCGGGATAGAGCGCCGACCGCGCGAGCAGGTGGGAGGCGACCTTCGAGGTCACCAGGAGCTCGTCGACCTCGGCACGCTGGAAATGCGGTTCGTGGCGCGGGTTGTTGACCTCGGACACCGTCCGGACGCCGGGCGCGACCGATTTGATCGCCATGATCGTGAGGATCGAGTGCATGTCGGCCTCGTCGGATCCGTCGACCGGGAAGACCACGGCCGCAGACGCCTCGGCGATGCCGGCCCGGGCGAGATCGTCCGCGTCGGTGCCGTCGCCGCGCACGAAGTAGACCCCCGTACCGGCGGGATTCTTCTCGACGTCCGCGAGGACGACGACCTTCTGCGGATAGTCGTCGCCGCCCAGCTCCTCGATCAGGTCGCGAGCGGTGGCGTTCCAGCCGCACACGACGATGTGCTCCTTGAACCCGGACGCACCCAACCCCTGGCCCTCCTTGAGCAGGAAATCGATGACCATCGCGACGAGGGCGCCGGTGATCATGCCGAGCATGGCGACACCGAAGAGGATCAGCAACCAGCCCACGACCCGGCCCCCGGGCGACGTCACGAACCCCGAGTCGCCCTGACCGAGAACAGTGGCAATGCCCCAATTGAAGGAGTCGAACACCGATTCGAACGTGAACGGCTTCTCGAACATCGTGATCAGGAGGGCCGCGATCCCCACGAAGAAGAGGATTCCCTGGACGAGCGTCAGGTAGAAGCGCCGGTCCAGGGTCCCGGACACACGCCGGAGATGCCAGACGACCCGCCGGATCACGGGTGACGAGAGGAGCGGGATGGCCAGAGAGGGGCGACGCACGGACGGGCGCGGGATCGACGGGCGGGTCATCCCTGCTCCCCGCCCGCGGTCTCCACCACCTCGACCTCGGCCAGCGACGAGATCTGGGCGATGACATCCTGCTGGGTGACGCCAACCGGCAGCCGGAGGAGGATCTCGATCTCGTAATTACCCTTGCCACGACGCTGGCTGTTGATCTCGCCGATCTCGATCCGCTGCGCCGTCAGCTGGCGAGTCACCTCACCGAGGACCTCGAGCCGCCCGGTGTGGAAGCGGAGCCGAAGCTGGCGCGTCCCGTGCGGGCGCAGCCTGGCGAAGACGACGTGGAGCGGCCACAGCGAGAACACGATGATGGCGGTGCCGACGAGCGCGACCACCCACGAGCCCGCCCCGACCGCCATGCCAATCGCGGCCGCCGCCCAGAGGCTGGCGGCCGTCGTCAAGCCGCGGATCGATGTCCCGTACTTGATGATCGCGCCGGCACCCAGGAAGCCGATGCCGGAGACGACCTGCGCGGCGATCCGGGTCGGGTCGACCGGGGCCCCGCCAGAAGCTCCGGACACCGCGCCGAACCCGAAGATCGACAGCTCGGTGAAGATCGCCGCGCCGAGGGCGACCAGGAGATGCGTCCGCATCCCGGCCGGGTGGTCGTGGATCTCGCGCTCGAAGCCGATCGCCGCGCCGAGGATCGCTGCGATCAGCATCCGCACCGACAGGTCGAGCTGGAGCGTGAGGTCGAGGGACGGCACGGGTCGGCGGGACCTCCGGGCTCGATCGGCTGGTCGCCGGCCAGTGTAGGACGCCGGTCACGCGCGGGTCGGCCGGTCGTGCTCCCTCCGGGCGGTCATCCCGGGTCGTCGACGCTGATGCGGATCCGTTTGTTGATCCGGCCCTTCGACTCGTAGCCCGTGACCCGGATCCGGCCGACTTCGCGCGTGTTCGCGACGTGGGTACCGCCGTCGGCCTGGAGGTCGAGCCCGACGATCTCGATCGTCCGGATCTCCTCGATCCCGGGCGGGAGCAGGTTGACCTTCGTGCGGATGAGATCGGGGATGGCGAACGCGTCGTCGCGGGGCAGGACCGCGACCCGCACCTCGCGGGCGGCGGCCAGCTCGGCGTTGACCGTTGCCTCGATCGCGTCCACGAGGTCGCCGCTCATCCGCTCGAATTCGAAATCCATCCGGCCCGCCCCGGGCTCCATGTTCCCGCCGGTGACGAACGCGCCGTAGTCGCGCCAGACGACGCCACACAGGGCATGGAGCGCCGTGTGCGTTCGCATCAGGGCGAGGCGGCGCGCCCAGTCGAGATCGACCTGGACCTGGTCCCCGACGGCAGGCGGATCGCCGTCGGCGGGTTCCAGCTCGTGGACGATCTCGCCATCGACCTTGCGCGCGGACCGGACCGTCCAGGTACGTCCGTCGGCGGCCCGGACCACGACGCCGCGGTCGGAGGGTTGCCCGCCACCGCCCGGGTAGAAGACGGTCCGATCGAGCACCACGGACGTCGTCTCACCGGTGTCGACCAGCCGGACCATCGCCCCCACGCTCCGGGCATAGGCGTCCGCGTAGCAGAGCTGCTCGCCGTGCCGAGGCACGAGGGTTCCGAGGTCAGTTGACGGTGAGCGTTCCCGTCATGTTCGCGTGGACGCTGCAGACGAACCCGTACGTACCGGCCTGGAGGGCGGGCACGTCATACGTGCGCTCGGCCGGGCCCGGGAAGATCTCGCCCTTGAACACCTCGGCCCCCGTCGGGCTCCCCTGGTGGATCGCGACGTTGTGGGGCGTGCCCTGGTCCTGGTTCTTGAAGTGGATCTGGAACGGCTGTCCGGCCGGCGCCGAAAGGGCGGTCTGGTCGAAGGCGACGTTCAGCGCGGCGAGCTCGAGGACGGTACCTCCTGCCGCCGCGCTCCCACCGGCCGAGGCGGGAGCCGAGGCCGGAGCCGGCGCGCTCGCCGCGGCCGAGGTGCTCGGTGCCGCCCCGCTCGGAGCGCCAGAACCCGCGGTGCTCGCGATCGGCGTGACCGACGGGGCGGGCGCGTACGTCCAGCCCGGTGTCGCGCTGCTACAGCCGATCGTGGCGAACAGGATGGCCGCCAGGGCAAGAAAGCGGGTCGTTCTCATCGAAGGGCCTCGGTAGACGCGGGTGGCCGCGGTCGGGGATGTCGCCCCGAATCTACCTTGTCTGCGCCCGATGAGCGACCGGGGAACGACAGCCCTGGTACCGGTGACCTAGTACCCCCCAGTACCATGGTCCGGATTGTTCCCGGACGGTCGCGGGGCTAGCCTCACCTTCCCCTGCGGGAGCACTGACGCAGGGCCTGTCTCGCGTCATTCCGGAGCCTGCCCCGTGACCCGTCACGAACTCACCCACCGCGCGTGGCGCATCGCCGTCACGATCGGCCCCCTCATCGCGATCGCCCTGACATTGGCCGCCGGCCGCCGCTGGATCTGATCAGGCACCACCACTTCGCTTCTACTTCGTCCGGCGGATTTGCGTCCGTCTGACGAGCGTCCTCATTGAGACCCGGAGACCTCCCTCCGGGTCTCTATTCATGCCCGGCGTGACCGCAGGGCCCCCGGCGTCAGGGCCGCTCGGTCAACCCGAGTCGGATCGCGACCGCGGCGGCCTCGACCCGGCCGGACACCCCGAGCTTGGCCAGGATGTTGCCGACGTGGACGCCGACCGTCTTCTGGCTGATGAACAGGCGCTCGCCAATCTCGCGATTCGTCCGTCCGCGCGAGATCTGGGCCAGCACTTCCCGCTCGCGGCTGCTGAGGCCGAAGGTGTCGCCCCGTGGCGGCGCGTCGGTTGTCCCGATGACGCCGCGCACGAGCGCCGACGCGTGACCGTTGCCGTCGCCGCCCACCGCGGTCGCCACCCCCGAGGATGGCGCGCCACGCGTCCCGGTGGCCACCAGATCGTCGTGCCTGGCGAGCCGTTCGTCGACTTCGGACGGGAGCGTGATCAAGGCGCGACGGCCCAGCTCGCGGAGCTCGCGGAGCAGGGGCATGGCGCCCAGGCGCGCGGCGATCGACGCGGCCTCGACGAGCGGAGCCCGCGCATCGGCTCGACCCGCCCGTCCAGCTCCCGATCCCAACCGCGCCTCGCTCTCATGCCAGCGGGCGCGAGCGACCTCGTACGGCACGTGGAGCGCGGCCCAGCGCTCGGCCACCTCCGCCCAGGTCCCCGGGTCGTCACGGCCGTCGACCCGACGACGATTCGCCCGGGCGGTCGCCAGGTAGGCGTCCGCCAGGCGCCGTGACCCGAGCGTCCGGGCCACGCCGTGACGCTTGACGGTGGCATCCGCCGAATGGATCGTCTCGTGCGCATGTTCGCGCGCCGCGGCCAGGCTGGCGAGATCGCGGCGCTCCCTCGCCTCGGCCGCCGCTGCGGCATCGACGGCCACGGCCGTGGCCGCAGTCCGCGCGGCGAGGATCCAGTCCTCGGTCTCCTGGACGAGGGCTAGGCCGCGGTCGGTCGCGCGCCGCGCGTCCGGGATGTCGCCACGCCACAGCGCGAACGACGCTGCCGCGATATGGAGCGGGACCGCCTGCTGCGCGTCGGGGACCGCCTCGAGCTCGAGCATCGTCTGGCCCAGGAGACGGCCGGCGGCCTCCCCGGCGGATAGCTCGATCTCGACCGTGGCCAGCGCGACGAGCGTGTTGAGGAAGTTCACGCCCGCGGGCAGCCACTCGAGCGCGGTCATGCTCAGCGAGCGCGCCTCGTCCCAGCGGCCCAGGAGGAACAGCGAGTCGGCCGCGTTGCCGCGCAGGAAGTTGCCGTAGACGGCTTCGAGCCCGGCCGAGCGGGCCGCCTCGATGCCCTCGGAAGCGACGGCGACGGCCTCCTCATGCCGACCCGCCAGGTCGAGGACGGTCGTCAGGTTGGCGTACACCCGGAACAGCTCGTCGAGGTCGCCCTGCTCTTCGGCCATGCGGCGCGCGTCGGCGAGCATCGCCACCGCGCGCTCCGGGTCGGCCCGCCAGCCGAGCGAGACGCCCAGCGTCGTCGTGGCATGGAGCTCCCAGGAACGGGCGGGTGGATCGCACGCCCGCGCGATCCGGATGGCCTCGCGGGCCAGGCGCTCGGCGTCGGAGAACGTGCCCTCGAGCATCCGGACCTGGGCGAGACCGGCCACCACCTGGGCGCGCGCGGGCGAGACGGCATCGGGAACGAGGTCGACCGCCCGGAGGCGCGCGGCGAGGGCGCCCTCGGCGTCGCCGGCGACCCGCAGGAACTGACCGAGCCGGTGATGGATCAGCCCGAGGCGCGTCCGGTCGCGACGCGCATCGACGCCGGCGATCGCCGCATCGAGGTAGGCCGCCGCGCGCACCGCGTGTCCGGCGGCGAACGCCGCCTCGGCTGCGCGCAGGCCGAGTTCCTCGGGCGTCGAAGCCTGGTCGTCGGCGACGCGTCCGCCCGACGCCGCCCGCGCCCGCCCGCCGGCCTTGGCGGAGCGCGGTGAGGCGGTGGCCCACGCCGACCCGCGGACCGAGATCGCGAGCTCCAGGGCGGCCAGCTCGTCGGCCGGTGCGTCGATCTCCGCGGCCGCGTCGGCGGCGGCGACTGCCGCGACCCCCGCGGCCGCGGGATCGTGCGCCGCCACGTGGTGGTGCATCGCGATGAAGGCGTCGGCGCCCAGCGCCGTGGCGACCGCCGCGTGATGGCGCACGCGCGCCGACGGCAGCAGGTCCGCCTCGATCGCGTGACCGACGAGCTCGTGCCGGAGCGTCAGGCCGTCGGGCGAATCGATGACGAAGCCGTGCTCGATGGCCTCCTCGAGACCGGCGGTGAGATCGGCGTCGAGGACACCGTCGCCGCGGCGGGGCCCGCTCGAGGACCGCGGTGGGGCACTCGTGGCGTCGGCCTCGAACGCCTCGCCGATCGCGACGAGATCGTCCCGATCGAGCGGCCGGCCGGCCGGCGCCAGCAGCCGCATGACCCGGCGACACTCCGGCGAGCGGACGGCCACGCGAGCCAGCACGAGATCCTGGAAGGAGGACGTCAGCGACACGGTCGGGAGCTCGCGACGGGCCGCCAGCAGTTCCTCGGCGATGAGCGGACGACCCGCCGACCGCTCGACGACCACGACGAGCACGCTCGCCGACGGCCGTTCCCCTTCGATCGATTCGATCAGCCGCGCGAGGTCGTCGCGTCCGAGCGGGCCGAGCGTGAGCCGCGACGGCGGCCGGGGGGCCCGATCCAGCGCCGCGAGGTCGCCCGACCATGGGTCGACCCGCCGGATCGCGTCGCCCTGGTGCGTGCCGACGATCGCAAGCCGTTGCAAGCGGGCGATCCGGGCGAGGAAGCTCAACAGGGTCCGCGTGCCGGCGTCGGCGCGATGGAGGTCCTCGATGACAAGAAGCACCGGCCGCCGCTCGCTGAGCCGCCCGACGACCCCGAGCACCCCCTCGAGCAGCCGCGCCTGGCGTCGCTCGGGGACCGTCGTCTGCCGGCGCTCACGCCGCCGCTCGCCGAGGCGAGTGGCCAGTTCGGGCAGGAGGCGGGTGAGCTCGATGGCCGCGGTGCCGGTCACCTTCTCCAGCTCGGTGTCGGACAGCGCCGCGAGGGCCGGCCGGAGCGCGCGGATGAATGGGCCGTAGGGACGATCCGTGCCCGGGCCGTGAGCGCCGCCGCGGATGACGAGCATCGGCTCCTGGAGCGCGCCGACGCGCCGGACCGCCTCGTCGATGAAGCGGGTGGCGCCCACGCCGGCCGTGCCCTCGATCAGCAGCGCGCCGGCATCGCCGGCGGCCGCCGACTGCAGCACGGACGCGAGCCGAATGAACGCGTCCTCGCGTCCCACGAACCGCGCGCTCGTGAACCTTGCGGCCATCGACCCATTCTAGGTGCCGATGCACGCCCCGAACATCGGCATACGTACCGGCACCACCCGGACAGCTCGACTACGCTGGGCGGCGTGACCGACGGCCGTCGCGCTCCCCACCCCGCCAATGAGCTCAACGAGCTGCCCGGCGAGGAGTGGCTGTACTTCACCAAGTCGGTGCTGGCCACGGCCTACCCATCGGAGCTGGGGCATGCGGCGCGCAAGGCGCATGGCGCGAACAAGCCCCCGCGCCTCATGGCCCGCCTGATCGAGTTCTTCAGCAAGACCGGTGAGCTCGTGCTCGATCCCTTTGCCGGGGTCGGCGGGACCCTCCTTGGAGCCGCGATCGCCCGCGGCCCGCGGCGCGCCCTCGGGATCGAGCTCGATCCGCGCTGGGCGGCGGTCTACGCCGGCGTCGTCGAGCGCCTCGCCAGCGAGCGCGACGGGGCCGGCCCGGCCATCGCCGACCTCGCGGCGTCAGACCCGGGCGGACCTCGGACCTTCGATCCCTCTGGCTGCGAGCTGCGGGTGGGCGATGCCCTTGAGATCCTGCCGACGATCGCGGCCGGATCAGTGGACTTCGTCGCGACCGATCCGCCCTACAACATCCAGTTGCCGCTCACGATGGCGGGCGGCAGCCTCGCCGAGACGCATGCCAATCGACGCACGGACTACGCGATGGTCAGCGAGCTGTCGGCCGACATCGCGAACGCCGCCGACTATCCGGCCTACCTCGATCGGATGGGCGAGGTCTTCGGTGAGATCGCACGGGTGCTGCGCGACGGGCGGTACGCCGCCGTCATCGTCCGCGACGCGTACCAGGAGGGCCGCTACCAGTTCGTCGGGGCGGATCTCGCCGCGCGTGCGGCCTCGGCCGGCCTCGTCCCCAAGGGCGACCTCATCTGGCACCAGGCCGGCACCCGACTGCGCCCGTACGGCTATCCGCGGGTGTTCGTGCCGAACATCGCCCACCAGCACATCCTCGTGCTGCGGCGCGAGGGCCTCGACCCTCAGGCGCGGCGGCGATTCTCGAGGAAGGCCGCGAGGACGTCGTGATCGAGGTCCTCCCCCATCGTCCACGTCTCGGCGTCGATCGGCATCGTCGCGGTGGGCGTATCGCTCTTGAGCGGTTCGCCGACCACCTCGCCGAGGGTCATCTTGTGGATCCAGCCCTGGAGCCCGTCGGGGCAGAGGACCAGCCAGTAGACGCCACGCTTCTCGAGGAGCTGGACCTCGTCGCCCTGGTCGAGGAACGCGATCTCCGATCCGCGTAGCTCGTCCGGCTGGTCGAGAAGCCGCACGAGGTTGTACCCGATGAGTCGCCGTTCGCGACCGTCGAGCGCGCCGACGAGTCCGTGATCGAAGGTGAGGCGCGGGGCGACGGTCGCATTGCGGGTGGGGTCGGCCTTGCGAGCGACGAGAAGCGACGGACGGCGCCAGCGCGGCATGTCCAGCTCGTGATCGAGCGGCGTCGGACCGGGCGGCGCCACGACGACCCCCGCGGCGGGCCTGATCTCGGAGGCCAGCCCGGTGGCGACGGCCGTCATCCCCGTCGCCGCCTGTCCGGCGAGGACATCATCGGAATCCGGCGGGTCCCCATCGCGGCGGCGCTTGCCGAAGAGGCTGAACGCCATCGTCCCGCCGACGACGGCGCTCGTCGTCGCGAGGGTTGCCACGAGGCCGAGGGGCGGCAAGGCCGGTCGGCCGAGCGTGATCTCACCGACGGCCGCGGCCAGGGCGCCCCAGGCCTGATTCGAACCGGTACCCGGACCGCCGCGAGACGTTGTCGCGCCCCCGGAGCCCGGATCGAGGGGTTTGAGCGTACCGGGCAGGACGGCCAGGGCCGTCGGCGAGGCGGAGGTCTCGGCGGAGGCTGACGCGCTCGGCGAGCCGGACGCGGGGACCGTCGCCGTCGGCGAGCCGTCGGACGGAGCGCTCGTGGCGGTGGGATCTGGCGCGGGTGTCGCGACGACTCCGCCGACGGGCGCCGGCGTCGATCGCGGGGCGGGTGCGGCGGTCACCCTCGGGGTTGGCGCGGGCGTCGGCTTGGGCGTCGGGGCCGGGGTCGGCCGCGGGGTCGGGCGGGGCGTGGGTTTCGGGGTCGGCTTGGGCGTGGGGTCGGGCGTCGGCCTGGGGGTCGGTGTGGGCGCGACCGCGATCGTCACGGAGCCCGCGACGAGCTGGTCGTCGAACCGGTCGCGGCTCATCGCCTCGATGGTGATCGGGTGCGTCCCGACGGGCAGCCGCCCCGACCAGGCGAACAGGACGTCCTGTTTCCAATCGGGGCTCGCGTCGGTCGTGGTCATCACCCGCGCCGCGCCGGCCACGGTCACGCGGACCCAGTCGGCGGGCGAACCTTCCCGATTCCGGTAATGGACGCTGATCCTGATCGTCGTGGTGGTGGTGCCGGACGCCGGCGATACCGACGCTCCGGACAGGCGGGTCGGCCCGGAACCGGCGAGCGCGGGCGCGACGAGGGCCAGGAGGATGCCCAGGGCGGCCAAGGAGGCGCCGACGGTCGCTACCCAGGCGGGTCGGCCGTCGCTCCGAGCGCTGCGCGATCCCCGGCGAGCGGTGACGATGATGGCGGTCCTCCGGCCCGGAGACTTGGCCCGGACCCGAGGCGAGCATGGGTGGCGTGCAGGGGGCGGGCAATGGTACGGGGGTCCCGTCGCGCGTCGCCGACCGGGGACGGCACGGCACCACCTGGGAGCCGGTCCGGTGGACTCCGGGTCGGTCGCTGGTCCAACCGGCGGACGACGTTTACCCCCGTGGAGTCATAGGCGCCTCATATGCCCGGCGCGACAATCCGCCCATGGAGCACATCACCCCGTCCCGGGCACCCCAGCGCCATTCGATGGCGCCGCTCCTGACCGGCACCGTGGCCGGCACCCTGCTCGTGGTCGGCGGCCTCGTGCTCGCCTGGATCGCCCTGGCCACTCCACTGCTCAGCCACGCGCTGGCGGGCGCGCGACCCGACCCCGGGCAGACGGCCACCGGGATCGTCATCTGGGCGATCGCCCTGGTCGGGCCCGCCGGCTTCGTCCTCGTCGGAAGCTCGCGTCTGGCCCGCAATCTCGCGTCGGTCCGGCGTCATCGGCCGCACCGCTCCACGGTCGTCCGCGCGCTGGCCGGGTTGCCCGAGGAGGTCGTCGTGGCCTCGCAGATCACCCTGCCCGACGGTCGCGGGGTCGGCGACCTCGTCGTCGGTCCGTTCGGCGCCGCGGTCCTCCGCGAGCTGCCGCCCGCCGCCGTCACCCGGGTCCGCGAGGGAAACTGGGAGGTCCGCGGGGCACGCGGCTGGATCTCGCTCGAGAACCCGATGGAACGGGCCGTCCGTGACGCGGAGCGCGTCCGGCGCTGGCTCGGCCACGACGACATGGATTTCGTCGTCAAGGTCTATACCGCCGTCGTTGGCCCATCCCCCACCGTGGAGCGAACCGCCGCCTGTGCGGTCCTCACCCCCGAGACAGTGGCCACGTGGATCACGGGCTTGCCGCCGCAGCGCAGCCTTACCGCCGGTCGCCGCGATCAGCTGATCGAGTTGGTCCGCGACGCCGCACGCTGACGACGCCGCACGCTGACGACGCCGCAGGCGAAGGGAGATCGCGCGGCCGCGACGAGGGCCGCGGGTCATGCGGGGTCGGCGACCGGGAGAACGAGGACGAAACGACCGTCCATGCCCGCATAGCGCCCGGTCGGGCGCCGCCAGCGCAGGTAGTCCTCACCCATCCGCTCCGGCTTGACGAGCTGATCGGGCGCGCGCGACGGGCCCCAGATCGAGCTGATCCGTGGATACCACGGATCGCTGATCCACAGTCCGGTGATCTTGAAATCCGGTGACGTGGCCGGGTCGGCCGTCGCGGTGAAGCCGTGGAGCACCCAGGAATGCGCGCCCCGCCAGACGAGCAGGCCGACCGGGCGCCCGGTGGCGCGGATGGCCCGCACGGCGCGGCGCAGGGCCGCAGTCCGCGTCGGGGCGACGTCGACAACGTACCGACCCGCGCCACGCTGCCGGAGCCCGAGCGCCCAGCCGAGCGGCTCGGTGGCATGCGTTGGTGACGCGCTGAGCTCCCGGGCGAGACGCGCCAGGTCCGCCTGCCTCTGCGCCGTGCGGTCCTGGCCCTTGACCGCGATGTTGAGCATGATCTGCATCGCTGCGGACACGCAGTGCTCCTTCGTGGTCTGGCTGACGAAGTCGCCCGTGTGGTAGAGGTTCACCTGGAACGGGCCCGACCGGACCGGCTTCGGCGTCGGCAAGGCCGTCGGCTTTGCACTCGGCACGGCGGTCGGCGACGGGCTCGGCGGGATCGAAACGGTGACGGACGGTGCCGCGGCCGTGGGGCTCGCATCGGGGGCCGACGACGTCGGCACGTCGGCGGCGGGGGCCGGACTGCCGACCGCGCCGGCGACATTCCCGGATGCCGGGAAGCACCCGCCCAGGACGCCGACCGACAGCAGGATGGCGAGGGCGAGGGCGCGGGGCCGGGATTCGGGCATCAGCTCGGAGACGGACGGGCGGGCGGCCGTGGTGGGGATGGTAGGGGAGCCAGGACTCGAACCTGGAACCAGCGGGATATAAGCCCGCCGCTCTAACCGATTGAGCTACTCCCCCGAGGCGCGGATGCTACACCCGCCGCCGAGGTGGGTCGCCCGGGTGGCTCAGTCGCTCCCGAGGAGACGCCCGGCGATGCTGCGCAGCGTGAAGGCGCGCGCGGTCAGGCCGGTCGAGGTCTGGGTTCCCTCGTGCGCCCGAAGGCCGTCGAGCTCGATGATCGCGCCGCCGGGAGCCCACGCGTGGGCGGGCAAGCTGGCGGCAAGCTCGCGCTCCTCGTCCGTTTGAACCGCCGTGATCGGCAGCTCGTCCGGGTCGAACGGCCGCGGCCCGGTATCGATGACCGGATGGGGCCGGGCATAAGCGGGTGCTCCGTAGAGCTTCGGCAGGGCGACGTGCAGCTCTTCGATCGACACGGGAACCTCGGGGGATCGGCGGATTCCGGGGCGAGCGGCACGCCGTTCGCACACCGAGGATGATAGCCACGGGAGAGTACCGTGGAATGGTACGAATGGACTACCGGGATTTCACGGTCCGAGCCGGTAGTGGTGCGCCGACGCGCCGGTCTAGACCAGAAACGGCCGCAGGATCTGGGTCGCGGCGACGAGCACGAGGTACGCGATCGGCACCGCCGCGAAGAAGCCCAGGGCGGCACTCCAGCCCGTTCGCCGGCGGGCCGTGCCCGATCCGCTGGGCTGCGGCACCACCAGATACGTCACGAGGCTGCCGACGAGGAGCACGATCGCGATGTAGGCCGCGATCGCTAGCAGCCGCAGGTCCCCACCGGGCAGACTCGCGCCCCGCTCGATGGCCACGTCGTAGGCGAGATAGAGCGACGCGAGGACGATCGCCACGACGAGGCTGGACAGCACGGCTCGGACCACCGGACGCGGGGCGTGGCGGAACTGGCGCCAGCGGACCTCGGCCCAGGACCGGGACGGGATCGGCTCCACGGGCGGGCGACTGCTCACGAGTCGAGGATCGTCAGGACCCGCCGCGACGGCAGCGTCTCGGGCGTGTGCGCAGCCAGGAGCTCGACCGCCCCGGCGAAGCGCTCGATCTCCTCCTCGCTGGTGAAGAAGCCGAGGCAGATTCGGATCGCATCCACGAGAGGGATCGTGCGAGCGACGGCAAACACGCGGGCCCCGAGCTCGTCGAGCGCCGCCTCGGGCGTCCACCCTGCGATCCGGAACGTCACGATCGTCCCCATCCGATCCCGTGGGGTCAGCACCTTGACGCCGGGGATGGCGACGAGTCGATCGGCGGCGCGAGCGGCCATCGCGGCGCCCCGCTCGTAGACCCAGCCCAGCCCGACGTACATGCTCAGCCAGCCGATGGAACGGGCCATCCCGACGATGGAGGGACGGTGATAGCCGGATGCCTCGAAGCGCCGCGCATCCTCCCATGGCCGGGCAACGCCCGACGAGTCGGCCTCGGCAAATGAGAAGTACCCGGCGAAGGCCGGGCTGACGCGGTCGCGCGCGGCCGGGCCGATCGCCAGCGCCCCCATCCCCTCCGGGCCGAGCAGCCACTTCTGGGCCGAGATCGCGTAGACGTCCGCGCCGGTCGCCGCGAGGTCGACCGGGATCGCCCCGGCGCCCTGGGCGCCGTCGACGACGAGGATCGCGCCGCGCTCGTGGGCGAGCGCGGCGATCGCGGCCAAGGGCAACACGGCCCCGGTGGCCCACAGCACGTGCGAGACGACGACGGCGCGAGTTCGGTCGTCGATGGCGGCCGCGAAGGCCGCGAGGAGGGCTGCGTCGTCCGCGGCCGCGGCGACGTCGACGAAGGCGAGCTCGACCCCGATCCGGTCGCGCAGCCGATACAACGCGCCGACTCCACCGGGATGTTCGAGCGTCGTCGTCACCGCCTTGTCGCCGGCCCGCCAATCGATCGACCAGACGCCCAGGTTCATCCCGTCGGTCGTCGCGTGGGTCAGGGCGATGTCGTCGACGTCGGCGGTGAGCACCGCGGCCACGGCCGCCCGCGCTTCGGCCATCCGCTGGAGGGTCTCGCTGAAGTAGTCGGCGTGGCTCCGGCCGGTCGTCAGCTCGTACTCGGCGATGTCGGCCATCGCGGCCGCGGTCTCGGCCGGCAGCGGGCCCGCCGACCCGGTGTTGAGGTAGATACCCGCCGCCAGGGCCGGCAGCGCCGCCCGGACCGCCGCCAGGCGCTCGGCGTCGGGCGGAACCGGGGCGACCACGGCCGTATCATACGGCGATGTCCGGCCTTCCCCGCCCCGAGTACCTCGCCACGACCGACTGGCTGAACGAGCAACTGGGACGGCCCGGCATCAGCATCGTCGACGTGCGGTGGCGGCCCGACGGAAGCGGCGCGCACGTATTCAACGGCGGCCACATCCCGGGCGCGGTCCACATCGACTGGCGTTCGGAGCTCACCGACGAGCCCGAAGGCTCCGATGGGTTGCGCCTCGCCGGCCCCGATCGCGTGGCCGCGGCCGCGTCCAAAGCCGGGATCGGTGACGGCAGCACGGTCGTGCTCTACGACGACACGCAGGGCCTGTACGCGGCGAGGGCGTGGTGGTCGTTGCGGGCGTACGGCCTCGACACCGTCCGGGTCCTCGATGGCGGCCTGCCGGCCTGGGAGGCGGAGAAGCGCCCGATGACGAGCGCGACGATCGGGCCAGCCGCCCCGATGGCAACGTCGCTTCAGTTCACCCCACGTGGACCGAACCGGATGCACCTGACGACCGTCGACGTGCGCGCCCTGTTGGGGGCACCGGACGTGACGATGCTCGACGCGCGCGCCCCGGCCGAGTTCCGCGGCTTCGAGGGCAACACCCGACGGCTCGGGCACATCCCCGGCGCGCTCAATATCCCGATCGGGTCACTGCACCGTCCCGGCAACCAGCGCCTGCTCGAGCCGGCCGCGCTGCGCGAGCAGTTCCACGCCCACAACGTCAGCCGCGGTCGGCGGATGGTGGCCTACGATGGGTCGGGGGTCGCCGCCGCGAAACTCGCCTTCGTCCTCACCCTGCTCGGGCACGACGACGTGGCCGTGTACGACGGGGGCTGGGCCGAATGGGGGAACCGGTTGGACCTGCCGGTCGACCGCTAAGCGAGGATCGGCTAGCGGTCTGGCGCCGGGCCACCGGGACTCCGGTCGAGGCCGGTCCACGGGTCCACCTGGTGGTGCGGCGCGAGGATCTGCGCGCGGGAGTGGTTGACCGCCACGAGTGCCGCGGTGGCGCGGGCCTCGCCGAGCGTGTCCGACCAGTACGTCCCGTCCGTGACCGGCAGGAAGTGGCCGGTCAGCTCGGACAGCCCCTCGCGCAGTGAGCGCGCAGGCAGCAGGTGGATGAGGCCCGTGACCTTGAAGGGCGGGACCGAGATGAGCGCCTCCTCGGCGACCTTCGGCGTCCGCAGCTCCGGGGCCGGGTCGACCGGCTCCTCGGCCACGGCGAAGAGGACGGCGCTGAGATTCACCTGGGCGAAGTCGGCGCGGACCGCCAGGCCCCGGGTCCCGAACTCGTCGAAGCTCACATTCGACATCACCAGGAACTGGTCTTCAGCGAGGTTGAGGATGTCGGTGACCCGGCGCTGGCGCGTCTCGACCGTGCCGTGGATAACGAAGGCGTCGGTGTAAAGGGTCAGGGCGACCGTCTGCTGGGCGCCCCCGATACCGGCAAACATGGGCGCAAGGATAGCGGCTCCGCCGACCACCGGAAGGGTCAGGATGCGGGCGTCGCCGGTCGTGCCCGGGCGGTCACCAGGTGCTCGGCGCCGGATTGGAGGCCCTCGTACAGCGCGGTCACGGTCTCCATCGTGTCGATCTCGCCGGTCGACTTGTCGGGGCGCAAGGCGACGATCCGCGGGAACCGCAGGCTGAATCCCGACTGGTGCCGGGTCGATCGAACGATGACGTCGAAGGCGATCTCGACGACGATCGAGGGCTCGACCTGCCGGTACCGCCCGAAGCGAGCGATCGTGTGGTCCTCGAACCAGCGCGTCATCTCGGCGATCTCGGCGTCGGTCAGACCGCTGTAGGCCTTTCCGATGTTGACGAGGCGATCGCGCTCGGTGTCCCGGACCGCGAACGTGTAGTCGGACAGGACGCCGTGGCGCTTGCCATGGCCGACCTCGACGCCGACGACCACGCAATCGATCGTCGCGAGCGCCTTCTTCATCTTCAGCCAGCCGAGGCCCCGCCGGCCGGGCGAGTAGCCGCTCCGCGGGTCCTTGACCATCAGCCCCTCGTTCCGCCGCCCGCGGGCGTCGGCGAAGGCGGCCTCGAGCGCCTCCACATCGGCGGCCACGGACAGGTACGACCGCGCGAAATGTCCGCCTTCGTCGGCAAGTGGCAACGGGATCGCATCGAGCCGCTGCCGCCGCACCTCCAGGGGCTCCCGCAGGAGGGGCTCGACCGTGGCATCGCCCGCCCCGTCGTCGCCGGTCCCGAGCGCGAGGACATCGAAGGCGACGTAGATCACGGGCACCTCGGCCAGGATCTCGGCGGATGGCGTCTTCCGCCCGAGGCGGGTCTGGAGGCTGATGAACGGCAGGACGGCGCCGTTGCGCCAGGCGAGGATCTCGCCGTCGAGGACTCCGTCCCAGGCGAGCGGCCGCGCCGCCTCGACGATCTCGGGGAACTGGTTGCTCACGTCGTGGAGGTCGCGCGAATAGAGGCGGACGTCGGTGCCGCGCCGGTGCAGCTGCGCCCGGATGCCGTCGTACTTGTCTTCGACCCAGACCTCCGGACCCAGGCGGGCGAGGATCTCGGCGGCGTCCTCGGCCGGTGAGGCGAGCATGAACTTGAGGGGATGGAAGAGTGTCAGCTCGGCCTCGTCGAGGCGATCGTCGCGGGCGAGCTCCGCGAGTCGGCCGGCGTCGCCGGTCAGCATCCCGGCCCACTTGACGGCGTCGAGCGGGCGATCGAACGCCTTGGCGATGCCGGCCTCCACCAATCCCTCGCGGAGCCCGATGCGCAGGTCGCCGCCGATGACCTTGACGATCGCCCGGGCCGTGCGAGGGTCCGCGCGTTCCAGCAAGCCGCGCAGGATGGCGGCCTTGCGGCCCGGGCCCGACGCCGCCTCGATCGCGCTGAACGCAGCGGCCACCTCGGGCAGGGTCGGGCTGACCGCCGGGTCGGGGGCGTGGCCCACACCTTCGAGGACGTCCTGGACCGCGAGGCCCAGGTCGGAGTGGCGGTCATAGGCGGCCCCGAGGTCGGCGCGACTGACGCCCGCCACCTCCGCGACGGCCGTCGCGATCGCGGACCAGCCCAGGCCGGCCGCCCGCTGATCGGTCTCCGCGAACGGACGGCCGGTCAGGAAGACGGCCGCGATCGCCAGCTCATCGGGAGCCAGGTTGCGAAAGTATTCGGCCAGCAGCGCGGTCTTCTCGGACGTCCGGGTCGTTGCGGCGACGCGCTCGGCCAATTCGCTCCAGCCGCGCATGGCGGCGATGGTATACCGTGCCGGAGATGGTGCAGCGGACGTGGTTTCCCGAGGCATTGGCGGGGTCGGGGATCGTGCTGCGCCGGCACGTGCCCGCGAACCTGGCGGCCTTTCGGCGCTGGTACGCCGATCCCGAGATCGCGCGCCTCGCCCGATACCAGGAAGCGCCGATGCGGCCGGAGGAGATCGAACGATTTTTCGTGTCGCGGGTCGTCGGGAACGAAGCGCTCGCGATGGCGATCCACGAGGCCTCGACCGATCGGCTCGTGGGGACCTGTGCGTTCAGCCAGCTCGACGCCGAGAACGGCTCGGCGCTCTACCACATCACGATCGGCGAGAAGGACACCTGGGGACGCGGCTTCGGGACGGAGGCGACGCGCCTCATGGTCGACCACGCGTTCGGGACGCTGGGACTGCACCGGATCGCCCTGTTCGTGTTCGAGTTCAACGAGCGCGCCATCCGCTCATACCGGCGGTGCGGGTTCGTCATCGAGGGCCGGTCGCGCGAGTCGATCTGGCGGGACGGGCGCTGGTGGGACGAGCTGGCGATGAGCGTGCTGCAGTCGGACTGGCGGCGGATGCGTGATGCGGCGTCCGAGGACGCCGGTGCCCTCACGGACGTCACGGAGGTCGCGGCCGTCGCGGCCGTCGCGGCCGATCCGGCGCTTGTCGAAGTCGATCTAGCGCATGGCGAGGTCGAGCCGGGGGACGGCGGTGGCGCGCCGGCGCGGCTGCTGCGACGGACGATCCGGAGTTTGCGGTGACGAGCGTCGGGCCGGCCGCGGAAGCGGCCCGCTCCGACGTCCGCGAGCTCATCGCCGCCAAGGGCCACACGGTCGACAACGCCCGGCTGGCCGTCGCTCGGCTGGAGTCGGCCTTCGCCGACGGGAGCCTCGAACGCTCGCCCTCGATGGACCTGTTCCTGGCCGACCTGATGCGGGCCCTGGAGCAGGACGAGGGCGAGAAGCTCGGCGGCAAGAGCGCCGAGGCCGCACGGTTCATCCTCCGCGCGATCGACCAGGAGTTGGACCGGGTCTAACCACGGAGGGGGCTTGACTCTCGGGTAGGCCGAGGGTCCACGATGCCGCCATGGATCGCGCTGACCCGGACCTCCTCGTCATCGGTCGCTTCGCCCGGCTGGCCGGGCTGAGCGTCGGCGCGCTGCGCCACTACGACGAGCTGGACCTCCTGCGGCCCGCCTGGGTCGATCCGGAAACGGGCTATCGCTCGTACCGGCGCGATCAGCTCGACACCGCGCGGACGATCGTCCGGCTCCGTGATCTCGAGGTTCCCCTGGAGACGATCCGGGCCTATCTCGGCAAGGACGATCCCGCGGGGCGGCGTCGACTGCTGGCCGACCATCGCGGTCGGATCGAGGCCCGGGCCTTCCGTCTCCAGCGCGTCCTGCACATCGTCGGCCAGCTGGCCAGCCCCACCCCTGACGTCACGGAGGTATCGACCATGAGCGCCCCGACCCTCGACGCCCTGACCGAGCTCGACGCCGATACCCATCGGGCCGTCGGCGTCGCCCTCTTCAACCACACCTGGACCCTGCTCGAGAAGGCCGATCGGACGCCCGCCGAGACCGACGAGATGATCCATGCCGCGCATGCCTCGCGCTTCCACTGGGGGCGGGCAGCGGACTCCTCGCCCGCGAGCCTTGCCCGCGGCGAGTGGCAGTGCTCGCGGGTCTACGCGGTCCTGGGCCGCGCCGAGCCGGCACTCTGGCACGCCCGCCGATGCGTCGAGATCAACGAAGCCGCCGGGAATCGCGACTGGGACATCGCATCGGCCTTCGAGACGATGGCCCGGGCAAGCGCCGTCGCCGGTGATTCGGGCGCCGCCGCCGAGTGGAAGGCGAAGGCCATCGCCGCGCTCGACGGCATCGCCGACCAGGATGACCGCGACCTCATCGAGGGCGACCTCGCGACGCTGCCTTGAGCCGTTCTGACCGACGTCCGGTCTTAAAAGCCATCCCGCCGCTGCTCTAGACTTGAGGGCCCCGCCCGCCCATCCGGAGGCCCCCCATGACCGAGCTCAAGACCGGGATCCTGTTGTGGAGCCAGGCCGCGACCTGGCCGGAGTTGCTCGATGGCGCCAAGCGCGTCGATCGGCTCGGGTACGACCACCTCTGGATCTGGGACCACCTCTACGCGATCTTCGGCGACCCGTACCAGCCGATCGTCGAAGGCTGGACGACGCTCGCCGCGTGGGCGATGGCGACCGAGCAGACCCGCCTTGGCCTGCTCGTCGGGGCGAACACCTTCCGCAATCCGGGACTCGTCGCGAAGATCGCGGCGACGCTCGACCACATCAGCGCGGGACGGGCGATCGTCGGGATCGGCGGCGCCTGGATGGAGGCGGAGCACCGCGCGCACGGAATCGATTTCGGGTCCGGGTTCGGTCAGCGGCTCGACTGGCTCGACGAATCGGTCGGCGCGATACGCGGCGTCCTCGATGGGCAGTCGGTGACGTCGGAGCCCGGCGGCCATTACCAGTTCGACGATCTGCGCCACAACCCGTTGCCCGTCCAGAAGCGGCTGCCGATCATGATCGGCGGGAGCGGCGAGAAGAAGACCCTGCGGACCGTCGCCAAGTACGCCGACCTGTGGAACGCGATGGGCCCGACCGAGGTCATGACCCACAAGGTCGAGGTCCTGAAGGAGCACTGCGCAGCCGTCGGTCGCGACATCGCCGACATCGAGTTCACGCTCGGGGTCAAGCTGACGATCCGCGACTCCGAGGCCGAGGCGGACCGCGTCTGGAAGGACCACATGGAGCACAACCGGACGCCGATGAGCCGGGTCGCCGACGACAGCACGTTCTGGAACGGCTCGTCGGAGCAGATCGCGGACCGACTGCGCCCGTATGTCGAGCTCGGCTTCCGGACGGTCATCTCCGAGCAGCCCGCGCCCTACGACGTCGAGACGCTCGAGCGTTTCGTCGGCGAGGTGAAGCCGCTCATCGACAAGGGCTAGCGGGTTGGCGGCGCGGGGCAGGGCGGGCCCCAGGCCCCGTTAGTCGAGGACGGCCGCCAGGATGGCTCGGGCCTCGTCGCGTGAGGGCCGGCGCGGGGAGTTGTTGATCGCGGCGTCGGCGAGGGCGTCCGCGACGACGGTGTCGAGTGCGGCCTCGTCGAAGCCGAGGGACCGCAGTCGCGGCCGCAGGCCGACCGCCCCGCAGAGCCGGCGGATCGCGCCGATGGCCACGCCCGTGGCGCTCGCCGCCGATTCGGTCGCGCTCGCCACCCCGAGCGCGATCCCGACGAGGGCCAGCTCGCGGTCGCGGACGCCGCGATAGAAGTCGAGCACCTCGGGCAGGACGGTCGCCAGGGCCATCCCGTGGGGCAGCCGGCCGCGCGTCCCGATCGCGTGCCCGAGGGCGTGGACCAGCCCGACGCCGGTGCCGCTCGCCTGGCCTACGCCCGCGAGGTGCGAGGCGACGAGCATCTGCGAGCGCGCCTCGAGGTTCGTGCCGTCGGCGACGGCCGTCGGCAGCCACTCCCCCACCGTGCGGATCACCCCGAGCGCGATCGCCTCGGCGAACGGGTTCGGGTTGGCCGACAACAGCGATTCGAGCGAGTGGGTCAGCGCATCGATCCCGGTCGCGGCGGTCGCGGCCGGTGGCAGCCCGACGGTCAGCGCCGGGTCGAGGATCGTCGCGACCGGCAGCAGCGACGGGTGGCCGATGTACGCCTTCCGACCGGCGGCCTCGTCCGTGATGACGCCGAACGAGTTCGTCTCGGCGCCGGTCCCGGCGGTCGTCGGAACCGCCACGACCGGCCGACCCGGGATGAGCGCCGGGTCGTCATAGCCGAGCTCCCAGACGGGCGCGTCGTTGGCCGCCCGAAGATCGAGGGCCTTCGCCGTGTCCATCGCCGAACCGCCGCCGACCGGCACGACGACCGTGTCGCTGAGCCCGAACGCCAGCAGGGCGGCCGCACCGCGCTCCACGGTCGAGGCCCCCGGATTCGGCTCGACCTCGGCGAAGACGGCCGACTCGACGCCCGCCGCCGCGAGCACCGCGAGCACTCGGTCGATCACCCCCGACCCGCGAACGCCCGGATCGGTCACGACGAAGACGCCCGAGCCACCGGCCGCGGCGACCACCTCGGGGAGCCGCTCGATCGCCCCGACCCCGACGTAGACCCGGTTGCGCAGGACGATCTCGATCGAGCGCTCGGAGAGTCGAGTCACCGAAGCACCTCGACGACCGTGTCGGTCGAGGTGTCGCGCCGGACCGTCAGCCAGCGCCGGCAGCCGGCCGAGTGGAACCAGCGCTCGGTCGTGACCCCGTCGGGATTCTCGAAGACCCACACGTCGTCGAAGTCGCGGTCATCCGAATCCGTGATCGAGTCCGGGATCGCCCGACGCTCCCCGCCGAAGGTGTACTCGTCGAGCGGACGGTGGCCACAGCGCGGACACGTCAGCCACAGCATCAGCGCGTCCCCGCCGAGCCCTGGTCGGCCAGGACGTGGTCGCGCCGGAACCGGTCCAACCCGAACGGCGCGATCAACGCCGAGGGGCGGCCCGTGGCGATCAGCTCGGCCATCCCCTCGCCTCCGGCCGGAATCGCCTTGAAGCCCCAGGTCCCCCAGCCGGTCGTGATGAGGAAACCGTCCACGCCGGTCGTGCCCATGATCGGCGAGTAGTCGGCCGAAATGTCGCAGATCCCGGCCCACGTCCGCAGGATCCGCAGGTCGCCCAGGAACGGGAGGATCCGCGTGATCTTGTACGAGTAGCCACGCAACGCCGCGAAGGACGATTGGCGCGAGTACGAGGGCTGCGAATCGAACTCCGCCCCGATGAGCATCTGCCCACGCTCGGTCTGCGAGACGTAGCACATGAGCTCGGTGCTGGCCACGATCGGCCCGAAGCCCTGGGCGTAGTTGTTCGTGACGAACGCGTGGAGCGGATGGGTCCGGACCGGCAGGCGGACGCCGGCGTGGGCGGCCATCGCCGACACGCGACCACCGACCGCGGACAGCACGACCCCGGCCAAGATGGGCCCGTCGGCCGTCTGGACGCCGACGACCCGATCGCCGTCCCGGACCAGGCCGGTCACCGGGGTGTGCTGGAAGATCTGGACGCCGGCAGCCGCGGCACCTGCCGCGTAGCCCCACGCGACCCGGTCGTGGCGCGCGGTCGCGCCCTCGACGTGATGCGAGGCGCCCAGCACCGGGTAACGTCCGCCGCCGGTCAGGTCGACTTGCGGGACCAGCTCCTTGAGCTCGGCCGGCGTGACCATCACGGTCTTCGCCCCGCAGGCCGTGTTCGTCAGGCAGCGCGCTCGTTCCGTACGCATCGCCATCTCAGTGTGCGCGAGCCAGAAGATGCCCTTGGTCTGGTGGAGGATCGCGGCCCCCGTCTCCGCCTCGAGCCCCTGGTACAGCTCCAGCGAGTGCTGGTAGAAGCGGACCGCCTCAGGGATCCCGTAGTTGGCGCGGATGATCGTCGTATTGCGGCCGGTGTTCCCGGAGGCGATGTAGTCGGCCTCGAGGACGGCGACCTTCTTGATCCCGTGGCGGGTCGCGAGGTAGTACGCCGTCGCCAGGCCGTGCCCGCCCCCGCCGATGATCACGACGTCGTACGCCTTCTTGCGCCGGCCGGGCCAGCGGATCGGGAGCAGGGTCTCGGTGTACTGGCTCATCCCAGCCGCCGGGTGATCTCGTCGAGGTAGGCGGTCGCGACGACGATCGTCGCCGCGCCGTTCGGATCGAGGTAGAGCTTGGCCGGCACGCCCGCGACGGCCCCCTGCGCGAACGCCGGCCGCTCCGTCGGGAGCTTCCACTCGACGTGGCCCGCGACTCGCTCGGAGAACTCGCCAGCGTCGAACAGGAGCGCCGTGAAGCCGCCGTCCGGCTCGACGATCGCGTCCGCGTCGCTCACCTCGACCCGGACCGCGCCGACCGCCAAGGTCTCGTCCGGCGCGCAGCGCAGCACCAGCGGCTCGAAGTCGTCGCCGATCCCGCGCTCGTCGATCCACAGCGCGGCATCGAGGGCCGCCGCGCTCGCGACCACGCGCAGGACCGGCGGCCTACGCGCGCGCACGTTGGCCCTCCGGGTCGTAGAACGGGGTCGACGTCACGACCGCCTCGCGACCGTCGATCTCGACCCGGTCACGGAACGGCAGGCGCTTCTGCCAGCCGAGGACGAGCGCCTTGCCGAGCAGCGGCGAGGTCCAGCTGCCAGTCACGTTCCCGATGATCTCGCCGCCACCGAAGATCGGCATCCCCTCGGTCGGAGCCTCGCCGTCCATCACGAACCCCATCCAGCGGCGATGATCCTCGAGCTTCGCGGTCCGCTCCAGGGCCGCCCGGCCGATGAAGCGCGGCTTTTCCATGCGGACCGCCCAATCCATGCCGATCCGGCGCGGCGTCGTATCAAGCTCGGTGTCCATCCCGACGATGACGTGGCCCTTCTCGAGGCGCAGGCCGAACAGCGCCTGGAGGCCGTGCGGCCGGATCGCGAGGTCGCGCCCGAGGTCCATCAGGCCGCCCCACAGGTCCACCGACCGGTCGACCGGGTGGTGAAGCTCGAAGGCGGCCTCGCCGGTGAACGAGAGCCGCATGACGTGACACGCGACGCCGGCAATGTCCGCGTGGACATGGCCGAGGAACCGCGGCGGTTCGGGCAGTCCGGCGCGGCGCAGCAGCCGGACGGCGAGCGGGCCCGTGACGTTGATCGCGGCGAGCGACATCGTCCGGTCCAGGACGTGGACGCGGAGGCCCCACGTGTCGATCCAGTCGCGGATCCACCTCTCGGCGTTCGCGGCGCCACCGGACGTGAAGCTCAGCACGAACCTCGTGTCCGATTCACGCAGGATCATGCCATCGTCCATGACGTGGCCGCGCTCGTTGAGGAGCAGGGCGTAGCGGGAGCGGCCGGGCTTGATGTCCGCGACGTTGCACGGATAGAGCCGCTCCAGCGCCTCGACCACGTCAGGACCGGACACCACGAGCTTGCCCAGCGTGCTGACGTCGCCCAGCGAGACGCCTTCGCGGACCGCCCAGTCCATACCCAGCCGGCGTGGCGTCGTGTCGAGCTCGGTGTCCATGCCGACGATGACGTGGCCCTTTTCGAGCCGCAGGCCGAACAGCGCCTGGAGTCCGTGCGGCCGGATCCCGAGGTCCTGGCCAAGATCCATCAGGGCGCGCCACAGCTCGACCGAGCGGTCGATCGGGTGGTGGAGCTCGAAGGCGGCCTCGCCCGTGAACGAGAGGCGCATGACGTGGGAGGGCACGCCGGCGATGTCGGCGTGGACGTGACCGAGGAACCGGGGAGCGTCAGGGAGGCCGGCTCGCCGCATGAGTTCCGTGGCGAGGGGGCCCGTGACGTTGATCGCGGCGAGGGACATCGTCCGGTCCAGGACGTGGACGCGGAGGCCCCACGTGTCGATCCAGTCGCGGATCCACATCTCGGCGTTCGCGGCGCCACCGGACGTGAAGCTCAGCACGAACATCGTGTCC
>JBBQRZ010000022.1:0-49826 GCA_038214255.1 Candidatus Limnocylindrales bacterium | reverse complement strand
CGATGTCCTGGTCGAAGTCGACGTCCTCCACCCGCAGGCCGGCCAGCTCGCCGCGGCGCATTCCGGTGTCGAGGAAGAGCCGGATGATCGCGTTGTCGCGCCGCTCCTCGAACCCGGTACCACCACACGCGTCCAGGATCTGCCGGAGCTCCTCTTCGCGCAGGACCGGTGGGGGAGTCTCCGGGACATGCGGCGGGTGCATCGTCGCCATCGGGTTGCGCTCGATCTCTCCTTCCTCGGCCAGCCACTTGAAGAACTGCTGGAGCGAGCGGAAGCGTTGGGCGACCGTGGCCGGTTGCCGCGCGGCATCCTGTAGGTCGAGGAGGAACGCCTCGACATCCTCACGGCGGAGCTCGGCGACGGCCCGTGGCCGATGGTCCCGTTCGAGGAAGGCGTCGAGCTGGGTGACCGCCTTGGCGTAGGTCACGATCGTGGACGGCGCCTTGTTCTCAGCCCGCAGGTGGCGGCTGAACGAGGCGAGGTTGGCGGGAACGTCCGGCGCGGCTGTAGAATCGGACCGAGTGCGACGTGTGGTTGAGCTCATAACTGTGGCGGCTCTCCTCGAAAAGACCATCATAGTTATAGGCTCGATAAGCACTGCGGTCAAGCTCCGCGCCAGTTATGTCGTGTAACTGAGCGTGATTCCGTGGCGGAGTAGCTCAGTGGTAGAGCAGGGGACTCATAAGCCCTTGGTCGGTGGTTCGAATCCGCCCTCCGCTACCACCCCACCCGGTGACCGCGATCGTCGCCGGGACCCATGTCGAATCCTTCATCCTTGCGTCCGTCGCCATCCGGCGGCGTAGTCCGTCCGTAGGGATGGATGACGGGGGACGTCCGTCAGGGGGCCCGTATGGGGCCCGCCGCTATACTCGGCACATGCGGACCACGCACGGTCGTGCCCGCTCGCATCCGGAGGCTCTCTCTTGAACCCGAAGTTCTTCCGAAACGGCATCGTGATGCTGGTCCTCGTCGTGGGGACGGCAGCGCTGCTGTTCACCTGGATCTCGTCCCAGAACACTCCCACGTCCACGGGCTACTCCAAGTTCCTGAATGACGTCCAGAGCGGGGCCGTCAAGAAGGTCACCCAGCAGGGCTCCGCGCTCACGGTGCAGGTCGACGGCAGCCCGCCCCAGTACACCGTCAACGTTCCGAGCGTCCTGACGGACGTCTACAGCGACATGAAGAAGGCCGCGGCCGAGGGCAACAAGCCCCTCCTCGCGGACATCTATACCTCCAACCCGGCTCCCGACACGTCCTGGCTCGGGCTCCTGCTGACCGCCGTGCTGCCGTTGTTGATCATCGGCGGCTTCATCTTCTTCATGATGCGACAGGCGCAGGGGACGAATAACCAGGCGCTCAGCTTCGGCAAGAGCCGGGCGCGGATGTTCCTCGGCAACAAGACCGTCGTCACGTTCGCCGATGTCGCCGGGGTCGACGAGGCCAAGACCGAGCTCCAGGAGGTCGTGGAGTTCCTCAAGTTCCCCGAGAAGTTCAACTCCCTCGGGGCGCGGATCCCGCGAGGTGTCCTGCTCGTCGGACCTCCCGGCACCGGCAAGACCCTGATGGCGCGCGCCGTCGCCGGCGAGGCCGGGGTGCCGTTCTTCAGCATCTCCGGCTCGGAGTTCGTCGAGATGTTCGTGGGCGTCGGCGCGAGCCGCGTGCGCGACCTCTTCGACCAGGCCAAGCGCAATTCGCCATGCATCGTGTTCGTCGACGAGATCGACGCGGTCGGTCGCCAGCGCGGCGCCGGCCTCGGAGGCAGCCACGACGAGCGGGAGCAGACCCTGAACCAGATCCTCGTCGAGATGGACGGCTTCGACACCAACACGAACGTCATCGTCGTGGCCGCCACGAACCGACCCGACGTCCTCGACCCGGCGCTGCTTCGCCCGGGTCGGTTCGATCGGCAGGTCATCCTCGACCGGCCCGACATCCGCGGTCGCGTCGAGATCTTGCGCGTCCACACGAAGGGCAAGCCGCTCGACAAGGGCGTCGACGTGGAGGGCATCGCCCGCCAGTCGCCGGGCTTCTCGGGGGCCGACCTCGCCAACCTCGTCAACGAGGCGGCGATCCTGTCGGCGCGGCGCAACAAGAAGGTCATCGGCATGTCCGAATTCCAGGAGGCCCTGGAGCGGATCGTCGCCGGGCCGGAGCGCAAGTCGCGGGTCATCTCGGACGCCGAGAAGGCGATCATCGCCTACCACGAGGGCGGTCACGCCGTCGTCCAGCGCGTCCTGCCCAAGTGCGACCCGGTCAGCAAGGTCACGATCATCAGCCGCGGCATGGCCCTCGGCTACACGATGGCGCTGCCCCGGGAGGACCGCTACCTCCAGAGCAAGACCGAGTTCGAGGACAAGATCGCCGGCCTCCTCGGCGGCACTGTCGCCGAGCGCCTGATCTTCGGTGACACGACGACGGGCGCCAGCAACGACATCGAGAAGGCGACCGACCTCGCGCGGCGCATGGTCACCGAATTCGGCATGAGCGACAAGCTCGGCCCCCTCTCCTTCGGGAAGCGCGACGAGCTCGTGTTCCTCGGTCGCGAGATCGGCGAGCAGCGCAACTACAGCGACGAGATCGCCAAGCAGATCGACGAAGAGATCCGGACTATCATCGACAAGGCCTACGAGCGGGCCACGGACGTCCTCACGAAGCACCGCGACAAGCTCGTGGCTCTGGCCGAACGGCTCGTGGCCCAGGAGACGGTCGACGCTGAGGAGTTCGAGACCTTCTTCACCGACTTGCCGCCCAAGTCCAACGAGCGCGGCATCCCCTCGGTGGTCGGGCCGGCGCAGCCCATCCCCGAGCCAAATCCGCAGCCGGCCTGACCCGCGGCGGCTCACCGCCCGCGACGAACACGACGAGCGAGCCGGCGACGGCTCGCTCGTTCGATTCCGCCGGTAGACTCGGGCTCATGTCATCGACACCCGCCACCTCCGATTCCCTCGAGCAGCACCTCGAGTCGACGCACGCGGAACGCCTCGCCGACTTCCAGGATTTCCTGCGGATTCCGAGCATCTCCGGGATCCATGCACACGCCCCGGATGTTCGTCACGCCGCCGAATGGCTGGCCGAGGCGATGCGCAGCGCCGGGATCGAGCACGTCGAGATCGCCGAGACCGGTGGACATCCGGTCGTCTACGGCGATTGGCTGCACGCCCCCGACGCGCCGAGCGTGCTCGTCTATGGGCACTACGACGTCCAGCCGGTCGACCCGCTCGATGAGTGGCACTCGCCGCCGTTCGAGCCGGTCGTCGAGGACGGGCGGATCCTCGCCCGTGGCGCCGCCGACGACAAGGGCCAGATCCATGCGCACGTGATGGCTGCGGCCGCGCTCCTGAAGACGCGCGGCTCGCTGCCGATCAACGTTCGGTACCTGTTCGAGGGTGAGGAGGAGAGCTCCTCCCTCCATCTCCACGAGTGGCTTGTCGTCAACCGCGAGCGCCTCCCGGTCGATGTCGCGATCATCAGCGACAGCGGCTTCTTCGAGGGCAATCTGCCGGCGATCACCGTTGGCCTGCGCGGGCTGATGTACGCCCAGATCGACGTCACGGGCTCACCGGTCGACCTCCACTCGGGCAGCTACGGTGGCGCGGTCCAGAACCCGATCAACGCCTTGGCGCAGATCATTAGCGCGCTCAAGGGACCCGATGGGCGGATCCGGATCCCCGGCTTCTACGACGCGGTCGTGCCGCTCACCGCGGAGGAGCGAGCCGGGATCGAGGCGCTGCCGTTCGACGAGGCGGCCTACCGCGCCGCCATCGGCGTCCCGGCGCTCGTCGGCGAGGCCGGCTATCCGACCCTCGAGCGCCGCGCGACCCGGCCGACACTCGACGTGAACGGGATCTGGGGCGGGTTCCAGGGCGAGGGGACCAAGACGATCATCCCGGCCCGGGCCCACGCGAAAGTGAGCTGTCGCCTCGTCGTGGACCAGGATCCCGACCGGATCTTCGCCTCGTTGCGCGACTACGTCACCGATATCGCGCCGCCGGGGGTGACCGTCACAGTCCAGGATCTCGGCGGCGGCCGGGCGAGTCGAACATCGCGCGACCACCCGGTAGCCGAGGCGGCAGGCCGTGCGCTCGAGGCCGTGTTCGGTCAGCCGCCGCTGTTCATCTACGAGGGTGGGTCGATCCCAGTGGCGGCCAGCTTCGAGTCCGTGCTCGGCGTGCCGGTCGTGCTGCTCGGCTTCACCCAGCCCAACGAGAACGCCCACGCCCCGAACGAATGGCTCGACCTGGGCAACTACGAATCGGCGATCCGGGCGATCGCGCGGACCTTTGACGAGATCGCCGAGAACCCGACAATCGCGGCCCGAGGTGCGGACTAGCGCGGTCCGGGTGGGTGATTTGGCGGTGCCCGGATGCTACGCTACGGGCCGTCGCAGCGCCGCGGCAGGCAGATCTCTCCGGGGAGGCATTCACCTCGTGACCACCGACACCAGCGCTCCGTCACCAGCCCAAAGCCCGGACTGGCGCCTCGACACGGACAACGGCAGCATGG
Organism: Candidatus Limnocylindrales bacterium; assembly: GCA_038214255.1. Lineage (GTDB taxonomy): Bacteria > Chloroflexota > Limnocylindria > Limnocylindrales > CSP1-4 > SPCO01. The sequence continues at coordinate 45,323 of JBBQRZ010000022.1, read as the reverse complement.
CTCCGCGCTCCGCGCTCGACGTACTCGTCGACCTCAACGAGCGCGTCACGACCGGACACTTGTCCGAGTATCAGCCGGTCCCGCTCGGGTTCACACCGCTCGACAAGACCATTGGAACCGGCCTGCGGGCCGGGGAGCTGCTGCTCATCGGCGGCGCGCAGGGCACCGGCAAGACGACGATGGCGCTCCAGATGGCGCGCAACATCGCGTCGGGCGGCCAGGCCAACGTCCTGTACCTGTGCTTCGAGCACGACGAGGCCTACCTGCTCAATCGGATGATCGCCATGGAGTCGGCGCTCGCGCATCTGCCCCACAAGACCGGCGCGATCAAGATCCAGGACGTCCGCAAGGAGATCCTCGGAACCTGGCAGGCCGAGGGGGCGGGTGCCCAGGAGCTCGCCAACAACCCGCGGCTCCGACCGTCGCTCGATCGGATCGCCCGCTACGGGCAGAACCTGTTCCTGCTGCGCGGCTCGCAGACGGCGAGCACGATCGACAACATCCGCAAGCTCGTCCAGCAGCACCGCGTCCTCTCCGGCGATCGACGGCTCGTGGTCTTCGTCGACTACATGCAGAAGGTGCCCCAGGTCCCGGAGCCGGAGAACGAGTCGGAGAAGGTCACCTACATCGTCAACGGCCTCAAGGACATCGCTCTGTCCGAGGACGTGCCGATGGTCAGCATCGTGGCCGCGGACAAGGAAGGCCTCAAGGCGTCGCGCCTGCGCAACTTCCACCTGCGCGGTTCGTCGGCGATCAACTACGAGGCCGACATCATCCTCATCCTCAATGAGAAGTACCACATCGTTGCCAAGGTCAACATCGAATTCAACCCCTACCAGGCGCAGCGCTTCCGCGACTGGGTGATCGTCTCGGTCGAGAAGAACCGCGGGGGCCAGGACAACGTGGATCTCGAGTTCGAGAAGCACTTCGAGTTCTCCTGCTTCGACCCCAACGGCCGAACGGTGCAGGAAAAGCTCATCGAGGAACGCCTCTATAACGACTGACCCGTCGGGGCCGTCTCGCCGGCCGAGGCTAGACTGACCGGGTGACGCCGCCCGGACCCTTTCCCGACATCGTCGAGATCCTCGTCGAGATCCCGCGTGGATCGCGCAACAAATACGAGTACGACGAAGAGGCCCGCGTCTTTCGGCTCGATCGTGTCCTGTCGAGCGCCGTCTACTACAACTTCGACTACGGCTTCATCGAGGGCACCCGAGCCGGCGACGGCGACCATACTGACGCGCTGCTGATCATCGACGAACCGACCTTCACCGGGTGTCACGTGTGGGCCCGGCCGATCGGCGGCCTGGAGATGCGGGACGAAAAGGGCTTCGACTTCAAGGTCCTGTGTGTCGCGCTCGGCGACGCCCACCAGCAGCACATCGAGCGGCTCGACCAGGTCCGCCCGCACCGGCTCGTCGAGATCGAGCACTTCTTCAACACCTACAAGGCGCTCGAGGACAAGACCGTCGACGTCCTCGGCTGGCGCGAGGCCGGTCAGGCACTCGAGGTCCTACGCACGGATCGCGCGACGTGGCTGCGCGAAGTCGGGGAGCCGGCCGGATCCGCGTGACCCGAGGTGCGGATCGAGGGTGGACGGATCCCTATGCGGGGATGCCCGGCCGACGCCTATTCGTCGCGGTGCCACTCCCCGAGAACGCCGCGAGCGCCGTGGCCTCAGTCGTCGATGAGGTCCGCGCTGCGGGCCTGCCCGAGGGCATGCACGACGTCCGCTGGGTCCGCCTCGACGGGCTGCACCTGACGCTCCGATTCCTCGGTCCGACTCCGGACGAACGGATCCCGCCGACGAGCGAGGCGGTCCACCTGGCGGCCGCGGAGAGTGCTCCGATCCGGGTCTCGATCGAAGAATCTGGTGCGTTTCCGCAACGTGGCCGGCCGCGGACGCTGTGGGTCGGCATCGTGTCGGGCGCGCCGGAGCTCGACGCACTCGCGGCGCGGGTCGGGGAGCGGCTCGTCGAGGCCGGCTGGCCGCGCGATGACCGACCGTTCCGCGCTCACCTCACGCTGGCACGATCGGACGGCCTCGCGGCTGGCACCCTCGTGGCCGGCCGCCTCGCGAACGCCATGAAGGAACGCCGAATTGACCTCGTCGCCGATCGACTGACCCTGTTCGAGAGCGTCACCGGAGGTGGCCCGGCACGATACGTGCCTGTCACGAGCGCGGCCTTCGGCCCGCGCCCGGATGTCCCGCCGGACGTGTACCATCGGGTCCTTCCCTAGACCGGACCATCGGCGGAAGGAGTGTCCGGATCGTCGTGACCGCAAGCCAGCGCGCGCGCCTCGTCCTCGCCCTCGGCCTCGTCAATCTCGTCCTCGCCACTGTCGCGCTCGGGCTTGGAGGCGTTGAGGTGCAGCGGCGAGCGGCCGCATCGGCCAACCCCAGCCAGGTCATCGCGCAGGTCCCGACTTCGATTGTCGGTCCGGGTGCGTCGGGCGTCGCGCCGTCTCCCTCGGGAGTCGCGGCAAGCGGATCGTCGAGCGCCAACCCGTCGTCGAGCGGCGGGCCGGGGCCATCGGCCTCGCCATCGGGGATCGCGGTCGTGCCGACGCCGTCGTCATCGGTCGCGCCGGCGTCGGCCTCCCCGCCCGCAGTGGCCGGCCAGTCACCGGCCCCGGCAGGTTCCGGGACGACGACGCCCGGCCGCCCGATCAGCCCGCCCGGCCGCACGCCGGCACCCACCGCCCGCCCGACGGCCCGGCCAACCGCGCCGCCGACCCCCGCACCCACCGCGCGCCCAACGGCCCGGCCAACGGCGACGCCGGTCCCGCCTCCCAACGTCAAACCGACGCCGGCCCCGACCGCCAGGCCGACGCCCGCCCCAACGGCCAGGCCGACGCCCGCCCCGACCCCGCGGCCAACGGCCCGGCCGACGGCACCCACGCCGCGGCCGACCGCGAAGCCGACCCCGGCCCCGACCCCACGCCCCGTCCGCCATGAGGGCAAGGATCATCCGTCGTGCCCGACCAAGGGCGGGACCGCGCCCGGTCACGACAAGGGCAACGGGGACTCGCAACGACCCTGCTCGCACCGGCACGACGGCGATGACAAGGGGAGGGTGACAAGGGGCAGGGTGACAAGGGTAAAGGTAATGATCACGATGGCGGGGCCTTCATCGTCCTGCCCCTCATCGGGTCCGGCTCGCCAACGCGTCGCCCGGGCTGGTTGCGTCGCCGCCCCCGCGGGCGCTAGGCTCCAGTCCCCGGCCCCGTTCCTTGGCCGGTCGCCGCGTCCCCAGGAGGCCCGTCATGGCGCCATCGGATCCCGGTCAGACGAAGTTCGTCCTCGATGAATCGCGGATCCCGCGTGCCTGGTACAACATCGCCGCCGACCTGCCGGTCCCGCTGTTCCCACCGCTGCACCCGGCGACCCGCCAGCCGATCGGCCCGGACGACCTGGCGCCGCTCTTCCCGATGGCGCTCATCGCCCAGGAGGTCTCGGCGGAGCGGACGATCGAGATCCCCGAGCCCGTCCGCGACGCGTACCGCCTGTACCGTCCGAGTCCGCTCTACCGGGCCCATCGACTGGAGCGTGCGCTCGATACGCCAGCCCACATCTACTACAAGTACGAGGGCGTTAGCCCGGCCGGGAGCCACAAGCCGAACACGGCTCTCGCCCAGGCCTTCTACAACAAGGAGGCTGGGGTCAAGCGCCTGGCCACCGAGACCGGAGCCGGCCAGTGGGGGAGCGCGCTCGCGTTCGCCGGCGCCGTCTTCGGGCTCGATGTCAAGGTCTACATGGTCCGCGCCAGCTACGACCAGAAGCCGTACCGGCGCATCCTCATGGAAACGTACGGCGCCGAGGTGGTCGCCAGCCCGTCACTGACGACAAACTACGGCCGCACGGTCCTGTCCGAGGATCCGGACAGCCCGGGCTCGCTGGGCATGGCGATCAGCGAGGCCGTCGAGGACGCGGCCACCCGCGACGACACGAAGTACGCCCTCGGTTCGGTGCTCAACCACGTCCTCCTCCACCAGACGGTCATCGGACAGGAGGCGCTCGAGCAGATGGGGATGGCCGGGGAGTCGCCCGACATCGTCATCGGATGCACTGGAGGTGGCTCGAACTTCGCCGGGCTCACCTTCCCGTTCCTCGGGCGCAACTTCCGCGAGGGCGCGAACCACCGGATCATCGCGGTCGAGCCCGAGGCGGCGCCGAGCCTGACCCGCGGCGTCTATGCCTACGACTTCGGCGACACCGGCAAGATGGCGCCGATCGTCAAGATGTACACCCTCGGCTCCGATTTCATGCCGGATCCGATCCACGCGGGCGGCCTGCGCTACCACGGGATGGCGCCGCTCGTCAGCCTGCTCAAGGAGCACGGCCACATCGAGGCCCGCAGCGTTCACCAGCGAGCGAGCTTCGAAGCCGGCGTCACGTTCGCCCGGGCCGAGGGCATCCTGCCAGCTCCGGAGCCGACGCACGCGATCCGCGTGGCCATGAACGAGGCCCTCGCTGCCAAGGAAGCCGGCGACTCCCGGGTGATCCTCTTCAACCTCTGCGGCCACGGCCACTTCGACCTGTCCGCCTACGAGCGATACCTCGATGGGTCGCTCGAGGATTACGAGTATCCGGCCGAGAAGGTCGATGCGGCGCTCGCGGCGCTACCATCGGTCTAGCCGGGGGCGCGACGGACACAAGAAGGGGCGTGGGGGACATGCCGAGACTGGCCTGCTGGTCCTGTGGGCGGCAGATCTACACGGTCTCGCCGCTCGAGTCGTTGTTCGCGGAGGAGCGCCGCTGTCCGCGCTGCGGCGCCTTCCTCGACAACGAGCGGCGCGAGGTCGAGCGGCGCGAGGTCCTTCGACGCCAGAATCCGCCTGACGACCCCGGTCCCCCTACCGACGAGGGCGAGCGCCGTCTCGCCGAACGGCGAGTCAAGCGGCGTCGGGTGGGCTAGTACAGGCGGTCGTCGCTCGCCGGCGGATCGATGATCCGATAGCGCAGTCCCACCGTGACGGCTTCGAGCTTCGAGTGCACGTGCAGCTTCGTCATGATGTTCTGGACGTGGGTTCGCAGCGTATTGCGCGAGATCGACAGCCGCTCGCATAGCTCCGGAGTCGGCAGGCCCTCGGTGAGCGCCCGCAGGATCTCCAGCTCGCGCGCAGTCAAGGGCTCGATCGAATGTCGGCCGGCCGGCCGGTCCTGCGCCGCCGAGAGGCGCTGTGCGATCCCGACGATGACCGACCGTGGCAGCAGCGTCTCGCCGGCCCGCGCCGCCCGCACGGCGTTCACGACGTCATCGACCGCCTGATCCTTCGTGAGATAGCCGTCGGCGCCGGCCTGGATCGATTGGAGCACGGTCTCATCGTCGCCGATCGCGGTGAGCATCACGACCCGGGTCGACGGCCAACGGGCCTTGATCACCCGGGTCGCCTCCGCCCCGGTCCCGTCGGGCAGCCGGTAATCCATGAGCACCACGTCCATTCGCTCGCGGGTCACCCGCTTCGCCTCGGCGACGGACCCGGCGATGCCGACGACCTCGATGTCGGGTTCGGCCGCGAGCAGGCGAGCGAGCGAGTCGGTCAGCAACGGCTGGTCGTCGACAAGCAGGACTCGGGTGGGGCGGGAAGCGGATGGCATCAAGTGTCCTCGCGAACGAGCTGGGCGAGCAACGTGCTCGCCCCCCACACGGATGCCCCGCCTGACAGGGTACATGGGAGGACGACGACCCCGCCGGGCGGCTGCGATACTCGGTCGTATGCGAGTGGCCATGCTCGGACTCGGGCTGATCGGCGGATCCATCGCCCGGGCCCTCGCGGAGTCGGGTGCCTCCCGCCCCTCGGTGGCCGCCTGGACCCCGGCGGGCCACGGACCGGCACGCGCGCTCGAGGCCGGGGTCATCGACCTCGCCGCGACCTCGCCCGAAGCGGCGCTCGACGGGGCGGATCTCGTGGTCCTCGCCGCTCCCGCATCCGCGTGCGTCGTGCTCCTCGATCGTCTCGCCGGCCCCTGGCAGGGTGCGCTGGCGCCGGACGCGGTCATCACCGACGTCGCGAGCACCAAGGCCGCCATCGTGAGCCGAGCGTCGAGCCTTGGCCTGCGGTTCGTGGGCGGGCATCCGATGGCCGGGCGCGAGACGAATGGCTTTGCGGCGGCGAGCGCCGATTTGCTCGTCGATCGGCCGTGGGTCATCGTCCCGTCGGGGGACGAGGCGGCCGTGGGCCGGGTGGAGGACCTGGCGAGCGTGGTGGGGGCGCGGCCAGTTCGGATGACCGCCGCAGACCACGATGCGGCGGTCGCCGCGATCAGTCACCTCCCGTTGATCGTCGCCGCGTCCCTCGTGGAGGCCGTCGCCGGCGGCACGGCGGGGGAGCGCCAGGACTGGCCGACCGTTGCGACGCTCGCGGCCACGGGCTGGCGTGACATGACGCGTCTGGCGCGCGGCGATGTGCCGATGGGCGCCGGCATCGTCGCGACGAACGGCCCGGAGATCGCCGCCCGGATCCGTGACCTGATCGCCGTGCTGGAGGGCTGGTCCTCCGCGATCTCGGCGGCGAACGGACCCGACGAAGCCGCGGTCGCCGACCGGTTGCGGGTGGCGCGCGAGCGCCTGGCGGCCGCGGACCGATGAGCGAGGAGCGCGTGCTCGTCGTGCCTCGCGCCGTGGTCCCGGAGCAGGGGTCGTGGCACGGCCTGCGCCGCGACGGCGTCGCGGAGTTCCTGGCGGTCGTCGAGCGCGTCGGCCGGTACGAAGCGCGCGAGGCGATGGAGATCGACCATTCGCACAAGCAGATCATCCCGTACCTCGTGCTGCGCGACGGTGGGCGCTACTTCCTCATGCGCCGGACCAGGGCAGGGGTGGACACCCGACTCCACGACCGCTGGTCCATCGGGGTCGGCGGGCACCTGAACCCAGGCGACGCCGGCGTCGCGGGTGGCCTGCGCCGCGAGTGGAACGAGGAGGTCGTCGCCGACTTCGAGCCGGCGTTCGAGCCGGTCGCACTGCTCAACGACGACACGACGGAGGTCGGGGCCGTCCACCTCGGGATCGTCTTCGTGGCCGATGCCGCCGGGCGCCCGGTCGCGGTCCGGGAGGTCGACAAGCTCGCCGGGGCGTTCGCAACGGTGGACGAGGTCGCCGGCGTGGTCGACCGCATGGAGACCTGGAGCCAGCTCGTGTTCGAGGAGCTCGAGAGCGCGGCGGTACAGTAGCCGCGTTCGGAGGGCTTCTTGCCTCGTCGCACCGCTCGCATCGCGTTGGCTGCCCCGCTGCTGCTGGGCCTGCTCGGGCTCGTCGCGAGCGCCTGTGGCAACGGCGCGACGGGCTCCGCCATCACGACCGGCGCGCCGCCCGGGCCAGCGGGCGCGAGCTCGGTCGTCGTCCTGCCCGCCACCGGCATCGTCGACAGCGTGCTGGCCGGCTACCTCGAGGAAGGGATCGCCCGAGCTGGGCGCGACGGTGCGGCGGCAGCGGTGATCCGGCTGAACACGCCGGGCGGCAGCCTCGAGGCGACGAGCCGGATCGTCTCGGCGTTGCTGGAGACACCGCTCCCGGTCATCGTCTGGGTCGCTCCATCGGGCGCTCGCGCCGCGAGTGCCGGTACCTTCATCACGCTCGCGGCGAACGTCGCGCTCATGGCGCCGGGCACGAACATCGGGGCGGCCACGCCCGTGGGCGGGCAGGGCGAGGACATCCCGGGTGCCCTCGGTCAGAAGGTCCTCAACGATTCGGTCGCGAGCATCCGGTCCATCGCCGAAACGCGCGGCCGGAACGTGGACTGGGCGGAGCAGGCCGTCCGCAACGCCCGATCCTCGCCGGCCAGCGAGGCGCTCTCCGTGCACGCCATCGACGGGATCGCCGGATCGATCGAGGAGGTGATCGCGTTCGCCGATGGGCGAACCACCACGATCCGCGGCCAGACCACGACGATCCGAACGGCCGGGGCGGTCCCGGTGGAGCTCGCGATGAACCCGGCGCAGAGCCTGCTCCACCTCGTCTCGGACCCGAACATCGCGTTCATCCTCTTCACCCTCGGGTTCTACGGGCTCCTGTTCGAGCTCTCGAGCCCGAACTTCGTGACCGGCATCCTCGGGGGCGTCGCGATCGTTCTCGCCTTCGTGGGCTTCGGCAGCTTACCGCTCAACGTGGCCGGTGTCCTGCTGATCGTGCTGGCGGTGATCCTGTTCATCCTCGAGCACAGCGTCGTCAGCCACGGCCTCCTCACGATCGGTGGGATCGCCTGCTTCGCCCTGGGCGCATCGGCGCTCTATACGGCGCCGGGCAACCCGGCCGCACCGGTCATCTCGGTGGATCCGCGGATCATCGTCGGGTTGACCGCCGTGACGGCCGCCTACGTCCTGTTCGTATTGTCGGTCGTGATCCGGTGGCGCCGTGGCGCCCTGCTCATCGGTACGACCGGACCGCTGGTGCCGGCGGGGACGCTGGCCGAAGTGCGAACGACGCTGCGGCCCCTGGGCGTGGTCTACGCTTCCGGGGAGGAATGGACCGCCCGCACCGAGGACGGCACGTCGCCCGAGCCCGGGGCGACCGTGCGTGTCCTGCGCCAGGATGGCCTCACCCTCGTTGTCGAGCCCGCCACATCATCGGATTGACCCCGTCCCCCTGGAGGCACGTTCATGCCGGACCTACCGTTGCTGATCACCGCCGTCGCGATCGTCGTTCTCGCGCTGCTCGTCCTGTGGCTGTCGATCCGCGTCGTGAATCGCGGTGACAAGCTCGTCGTCTACCGGCTCGGCAACACCGACGATTCGCTCGTCAAGGGTCCGGGCCTGGTGTTCCTCATCCCGTTCATCGATCGGCCGCGTCGGGTCAACCTGCGCGAGCAGTTTGTCGAGGTGCCGAGCCAGACGGCCATCACCAAGGACAACGTGACGATCCCGATCGACTTCCTCATCTACTGGCGCATCGTCGATCCGCTCAAGAGCGTCGTGAACGTCCAGGACTTCGTGGGTGCCCTGGCCGGCGTCGCGACGACCAACCTGCGTGCCGTCGTCGGCGACTTCCTCCTCGATGACGTCCTCTCCAAGCGCGACCAGATCAACGAGGTCCTGCGTACGAAGCTCGACGAGATCACCGAGAACTGGGGCGGCAAGATCACCCGCGTCGAGATCCGCGAGATCACCCCGCCGCGCGACATCCTCGACTCGATGAACCGGATGCTGTCGGCAGAGCGGACCCGGCGCGCCGTGATCACCGAATCGGAGGGCGCGCGCCAGTCGGCCATCAACGTCGCGGAGGGTCAGAAGCAGTCCGAGATCCTCAAGGCCGAGGGCGAGCGGCAGGCCGCGATCCTGCGGGCCGAAGGCTTCAGCCTGGCCCTGACCCGGATCTTCGAGGCCGCGACGGCCGTCGACCAGAAGACGATGGCCCTCCAGTACCTCGAGACGCTCAAGGCGCTCGGCGCGGGGCCGGCGACGAAGTTCGTCATCCCGGTCGAATACACGCGCCTGCTGCAGCCGTTCATGGAGTACCTTGCGCCGGTCCAATCCGGGCCCGCCGCTGGCGCGCCGGGGACGCCGGCACCGTCTCGCGTCCAGGGTGGCCCCGGCGGTGGCGGCACGACCCCGCCTCGCCCCGCGGATCCCGGGTCGGCGCCGGCGGGCGGGTGATCCGGCGCGCAACCACGACCGTCGCGATCGCCGCGGCCTCGGTGGTATCGCTTCGGGCGCTTGGCCGGCACGGGGCGCGTCGCCTCCTCGAACCGCCCCGCACGACGCCGGACGAGCCTGCGCTCGGTCCGGCGATCGACGCGCTCGGCGGCGAGGTCGTCCGGCTGCGCTCACGCGACGGCCTCCGCCTCGCCGCGAGGTGGCTGCCGCGAACCGGCAAGACGGGGGACTGGGCGCCCGATCCGCACGAGGCGATCCTGCTGCTCCACGGCTACTCGGGCTCGATCGCGCCCGATCTCGTCGAATACGGACCGTTCCTGCGGGGGACCGCCGGCGTGCTCGGCCTCGATTTCCGCGGCCACGGTGCGTCGGACGACGGGCCGACCACCTTCGGCCTCCTGGAGGTCGAGGACATCGCCGGCGCCCTCGACTGGCTCGGCGAGCGGGGGATCACCCGGGTCGCCCTCGTCGGGACGTCGATGGGCGGGATCAGCGCGATCGCCGCGGTCGCCGTCCTCGGCGATGGATCGCTCACCAGCGCGGATGCCGATCCGATGGCGCCTCGTGATCCGGTCCCGCCACCGCGCCCGGCGATCGTCGCCGTGGTGGCCGACTCGGTGCCGCCCGAGCTGATCGGGCCGATCGCGGCGCGGATGCGAGGGATCGGGCGCCGGTTCATCGCCGCGCGCCTGTTCGACGCCGCAGCGGCTTCACCCGGGGCCGACCCACGCGCCACCGAACCGGCCCGAGTCATCGGACTCGTCGATCCCGTTCCGCTGCTGCTCATCCACGGGGTGGCGGACACGATCGTGCCGGCGAAGGACGGGCGGCGGCTGGCAGTGCTGGCCGGCCCGTCGGCCGAGCACTGGATCGTTCCACGGGCGGGGCACAGCGCCGGCCACGCGACGGCGCCTGACGCGTACGAGCAACGCGTAATCGCATTTTTGCGGGAAGCGTTCCTCGAAGCGCGTTTGGCGGGCCCTATAATCGCGGCGCCGGGGGACCCCGCTGGCGATCCCACCCCCCGAACGATCGAGATGGATGACTGATGGCCGCAAAGATCCTCGTCGTCGATGACGACCCGAACGTCCAGCGTCTCCTGCAGTACACCCTGAAGCAGGAGGGGTACGAGGTCATCATCGCGGGCGACGGCGCGGAAGGGTTCCGGCTGTGGCGCGCCGATCCGCCCGACCTGATCCTCCTCGACGTCATGCTGCCCAAGCTCGACGGCTACCAGGTCGCGGCCAAGATCCGGAGCGACGAGGGAGGCTCGGCCCACGTCCCGATCATCATGCTCACGGCCGAACGGGAAGTGGAACAGAAGGTGCGTGGGCTGCGGGCCGGCGCGGACGACTACCTCATCAAGCCGTTCCACCCCGCCGAGCTGCTCGCCCGGATCAAGAGCCTGCTGGCGCGGTTCGCGCCGCGGGACGTGCTCCTCGCCCGACCGCCGATGGGCCGGATCCTCGCCTTCTACGGGGCGAAGGGCGGCGTCGGGACCACGACGATCGCGATCAACGCGGCCATCGCCCTCCACCGCGAGCTCGGCCGCAAGGTCGCCCTGGTCGATGCGAACCTCCAGTTTGGCGACCACCGCGTCTTCCTGGACCTGGGGCTGGACCGAAAGAGCATCGTCGACATCGTGACCGCGCCCAACATCGACGTCGAGATCGTGCGCAACGTCATGGTCAAGCACGATTCGGGGGTCGATCTGCTGCTCGCCCCACCCTCGCCGGAGACCGCCGAGCTCGTCCGCCCTGAGCACCTGCCGATCATCGCCGAGCACCTGACGACGCTGTACGACTACACCATCGTCGACGTCGACAAGCGGCTCGACGACATCAACCTGGGCATCTTCGAGGTCGCCGAGGAGATCTTCGTCGTCATGACGGCCGACCTCTCGTGCCTCAAGAACGTCCGGCTGATCCTCGAGACGATGAGCCACCTGGGCTATCCGGCCGGCAAGGTCCAGCTCGTCCTCAATCGCTCGAACGCGTTCACCGGGATCAACGTCAAGAACGCCGAAGGCGCCCTGAAGCGGACGATCGACCACCAGATCGTCAACGAGTACCGGGGCGCGATCAGCGCGCTCAACTCGGGTGCTCCGTTCATGTTCACCAAGGCCGACTCGGCGCTCGGGGTTTCGTTGCTGCATTTCGCGCGCGGCATCGACAAGCCGACCGTCGAGGCAACCGCGAGGGCGGCGGTGCCCGCGCGCTGACGGGCCGCAACGCGTGGCGCGGCGACGTGCCAGTGACGCGGCGACGTACCGCCGGCGCGCGTGAGCGGCGCGGCCATAGCGGGTAAGCCCGGGGTGAGTCGCCGGCGCTAGCGTGCGCGACGTGCTGGCCGTCGTCCCCTCCGCCACGCTGTTCGGCCTCGACGGCCGGTTCATCCGCGTCGAGGTGGACGTGGCGCCCGGCCTGCCCGGCTTCACGATCGTCGGCCTGGCTGACACCGCGCTCCAGGAAGCGCGCGAACGGGTTCGTGGCGCGATCCGCAATGCCGGTTTCACGTTCCCACCGCGCCGAATCACGATCAACCTCGCCCCGGCCGACCTTCGCAAGGGCGGGTCGTCGCTCGATCTCGCGATTGCGCTTGGCATCCTGCTTGGCTCCGAGCAGGTGCGCGCCGGGTCGATGCCGGTCGCGTTCCTCGGGGAGCTGTCGCTCGGCGGGGACGTGCGGCCGGTCCCGGGCATCCTGCCGATGGTCGCGGCACTCCCGGCGGGGATCGCGCGGGTGGTTGTTGGGACATCTGTCGTCGAGGAGGCCCGCTTGGCGGGCGGACCCGCAATCATGGGCGTGGAGTCGATCGCGCAGGCCGCTGAAGCCGTGCGGGCGCGCCGGCCGAGGCGAAACCCGGTCGCCATGCCGCGGGTGACGATCGGGGAGGGCCAGGTCGCGCCCGCTCCAGCGATCGTCCTGCCCGAGGCGGCGGTGCCTGATCTGGCCGAGGTTCGCGGTCAGCATGGTGCGCGACGGGCGCTCGAGATCGCACTGGCCGGCGGGCACGGCCTGCTCCTGACCGGGCCGCCGGGCGTCGGCAAGACCCTGCTGGCCAGGACCATCCCCGGGTTGCTCCCGCCGCTCGATGATCGCTCGGCCCTGGCGGCGACGATCATCGCCTCGGCGGCGGGCGAGGGGCCCATCCACGAGCTGCGGCGGCGAGCCCCGTTCCGTGCACCCCACCACACGATCTCGTACGCCGCCATGGTTGGCGGCGGCCCGAACCTGACCCCAGGCGAGGTCACGCGCGCCGACCAGGGCGTCCTGTTCCTCGACGAGCTGGCGGAGTTCGACCGGGACGTCCTCGAGTCGCTCCGCCAACCGCTCGAGGAAGGCCGCGTGGTCATCGCCCGAGCGGGCCGGGTCACGACCTTTCCTGCGCGGTTCCAGCTCGTCGCCGCGATGAACCCGTGCCCGTGCGGCTATGCCGGATCAGTGCCCGAGTCGAACTGCCGCTGCAACCCCCCGGCGATCGAGCGCTACGCGCGTCGGGTGTCCGGCCCACTGCGCGACCGGATCGACCTGTGGGTGCCGATGCCGCGAGTCCTCGCCGCGTCCCTCGTCGCCGTCGGCGAACCGGAGGGGTCGGCGGAGGTCGCGGCCCGGATCGCCGCAGCCCGCGTGCTGGCCCGAGACCGACCGGCGGCCGTTCTCAACGTCCGGCTGCGCGGCCGCGCCCTGCGCCAGGCATGCCGCCTGACCGGACCAGCCGCGAACCGGCTGATCGGCCTGGCGGAGGCCGAAGGGGCGAGCGGACGCGGCACGGAACGCCTGCTCCGTGTCGCCCGGACGATCGCCGATCTCGCGGGGCGGGACGCGGTCGAGGCCGAGCATCTCGACGAGGCGGCCTGGTTCCGATCGGCGGAGGCGCGTTCCGCCGGCGCGCTGGCGTCGTAGGTGCTCGGGGTGGGCGTTTCGGGGTCTCCTGGGTCGGACCCGCCCGGCGCGATCGTCGAGACCCGGGGCCCGCGATCCGGGACGGCTCGGTCGGCCAGCGCGCCTCCGCCGGCTGATCCCTACGAGCCGGAGCGTGATGCCTGGACCGTGCTCACGGCGGTCAACGGGCTGGGGCCGATCGCCTTTGCCGCGCTCCTGGCCCGCTTTGGCACCGGTCGTGCCGTGCTTGCAGCCGCCTCCGAGCCAGGTGGCGTCGGTCGCCTGGCCGGCACACCGCCGCTCGAGCCTCGTCCGGAGTCGGGCGGGCGCCGTCCGATCGCCGACTCCCTCGCCGTCGCGATCGCCGACGCGGCCGGGACCGCCGAGCGAACGCTCGCCCGTGTCCGCAGCCTGGGCCTCCGCGTCCTGACGATCGAGGAGCCCGGCTATCCCAGCCGCCTCGCGGCCATCGAGATGCCGCCCCACGTGCTGTTCGTGCACGGCGATCCCCGAGCCCTCGTCACGGAGCACGCTGTGGCGGTCGTCGGCACGCGTCGGGCGACGACGATGGGCCGGACGACCGCCGGCTGGATCTCCGTCGAGCTGACCGCGGCCGGCGCGGCCGTGGTGTCGGGTCTCGCCTTCGGGATCGACGGAGCCGCCCACGAGGCCACGCTACGGGCCGGCGGGACCACGGTGGCGGTCATCGGCGGCGGCCATGCGGTCCTCTCGCCGAGCGCGCATCGCAGGTTGAGTGCCGCGGTCGTCGCCGGGGGTGGCGCAGTCGTCTCCGAGCTCGCCCCGGACGTGGCGCCGACCCACGGCACGTTCCCACGCCGGAACCGGATCATCAGCGGGCTGACGGAGGCCACGGTCGTCGTCGAGGCCCCGGCCCGGAGCGGCGCCCTGATCACGGCCTCGTGGGCCCTCGAGCAGGGTCGCGAGTGCTTCCTCGTCCCCGGCCCCCTGGACGCGCCGGCGTCGGCCGGGTGCCTGGCGTTCCTCCGTGAATTCGAGCAGAACACGCACATCGTAGCGGGCATCCCGCAACTCATCGCGGACCTCGGCCTCGGCCCGCGAGTTATCGGCGGAATCCAAGACGCGGTGGCTGCCGCGACGATCCAGGGCATCGGGCCGACGGAGGCATCGGTGGCCGCACACGTCGCGCGCGGTCACGTCACCGTCGACGAGATCGTTGCAGCGGCCGGGCTGCCCGTCGCGACCGTGCTCGCGGCCCTCGCGATGCTCGAGCGGCGCGGCCTCGTGGTCGGCGTCCACGGCCGGTTCCGACCGGCGGGTACGCTGCTCGGCGCTCCGTCGATGCCGCGCCCGCGCTGACGCTAGGGCATCCGCCGGGTTGCTCGTTCCCGCAACCCGGTGCTACCCTGACCGGCGGTCGCGTCCCAGCGTGACGTGGACGGCCACCCCAATGCCGTCCTCCCCGCGTCGCAGCAGGTTCTGTATTGCGGAAGTACGCGGTCACGCTCCTCGCCATTCCCGTCCTGTTCCCGATCGTCGCGGGCGCCGTACTCCGTCGATCGATCGTTGCGAGGACGGGCGTCGCACTCAGTCTGGGCGCGATGATCGGGCTGGGGGCGATCGGCCTTGCCCGGCCGGCGACCACCGTCGCGACCCCACCGACCGAGATCGTCCCGCTGACCCAGGCCGCGTTCCAGATGCGCGTCGGCACCGATGTCGAGGTCGGCGCCCCGGTGACCATCCGATTTAGCGCGCCAATGGACCGCGCATCGGTCGAGGCGTCGATCGCGGTCGAGCCGTCGGCAGCGGTCGCGTTCGCGTGGAGCGCCGATGACACCGTCCTGACCGTCACCCCGCGCGCCCACTGGGCGGCCGGCACGTACTACGCGATCAGCGTGCAGCCGGGGGCCCTCGCCCGGTCCGGCCGACCATCCACGACTCCGGCCCGAGCCGCATTCCTGACCCGGGCCGCGACGATCGCGCGGATCCGCGCCCAGGACGCCGTCGGCAACCGCGTGTCGGTCGGGTCCGCCTTCACGATCGCCTTCGACCAGGCCGTCGATGCCGCGTCGGTCACGTCCGCCGTTCGGCTCGTGCCCGCGGCACCCGGCAAGCTCCGGCTCATCAATGCCCTCGGCGGCGCGCCCACCTATGTCTTCACCCCCACGGCCGCGCTCGCGGCCGATGCGCCGTATCGGCTCGTCGTCGACGGCGTGCGCGATGCCCAGGGTGCCCCGGTCCCGGCCGCGTCGATCTCCTTGCGGACGATCGCGGCGCCGTCCGTCGTCCGGTTCCGGCCGGCGGCCAAGGCGACCGATGTCGCTCGCGATGCGGCGATCTCAGTCCGGTTCACGCAGGCGATGAACCATGCCTCCACGAGATCGGCTTTCGCGGTCACCGTGGCGGGCGCGCGCGTAGCCGGCAAGGTCAGTTTCGCCGAGGGCGACACGGTCCTGGTGTTCACCCCGGTCTCATCCTTGCCATACGGTGCGACGGCGATGGCGACCGTGGCGGCCACCGCCACCGGTACCACCGGCGCCCATCTCGCCACGGCCGCGACCGCGACGTTCCACACGCTGGCCAAGCCCGCCGCGCGCAAGACCGCCTCGAAGCCGCCGACGTCGAACCCGCCAAGCGGCGGTGGTGGCGGCGGCGGCGGTGGTGGGGGCGGTGGCGGCGGTGGGGGCTCGGTCGGCGGTGGCAGCTGGGCGGCGGTCGAGCGGTACTACCTGAACCTGATGAACTGCACGCGCACGGGCGGGTGGGTCACCTCGACCGGTGACTGCAGCAGCCCGGGCGGCCGGGGCGTCGCGCCGTTGTCACTCTCGACCGGGATCAGCACCAAGGTCTCCCGGCCCTACGCCAAACTCATCGCGACCCGCGGGATCTGCAACCACTTCATCGGCGGCACCCCGGGTGACCGGCTGCGTCGGGCCGGATACACGAACTACGACTGGGCCGAGAACCTCGGCTGCCGATCGGGGAACCCGTTTGGCGCCGTTCTGGGGAGCCACCGCTACTTCCAGGATGAGAAGCCGTACAGCGGCGGTCACTACGTCAACCTGATGAACAGCAAGTACAACCAGGTCGGCATCGGGGTGTGGGTATCGTCGGGCCGGGTCCGCCTGGTCGTCGACTTCTACCATCCCTAGGCGGGACCATCGGGCCCCTGCCGCGACCACCCGTTGCGGAGCACGATGTCGAACGTGATCCGCAATGTCGTCCTCCATGTCAACGGCGAGCAACCGCTGCTGGCCGACCTCTACGAGCTGCCGTCCAACAGCGACGTGGGCCTGCGCTGCACGAACTTGCGGATGATGAACGGCAAGCGCCCGGTCTTCGTCGACGATTCGGCGTCGGTCTTCTTCTTCGCCTACCTGCACATCCGCTTCGTGGAGATCCCGCCCGCCGCCGCAGCCGCCGCTGGTCTCGAGGTGCTGCTGCCGGCTGGCGTCGTGGCCGAGTCCGGCGCCAACGGGTCCGGTGGCGAGCTCATTCCGGCATCCACCGGAGTACTGGACGAGAGCCTTGACGGCGAGTTGGAGATCGACGAGGACTTCCTGCGGCGGATCCGCGAGGTCTGACTCCGGGTAAGGGTCCGCGAAGGACCCGGTGCTACACTCCCGGCCGTGCCCAAGAACCTCGTGATCGTCGAATCCCCTGCAAAAGCGCGCACCATCGAGCGGTATCTCGGTTCCGACTACAGCGTGCTGGCCTCCTATGGCCACGTCCGCGACCTGCCGGAGAACCCCGGCAAGGGCAAGTTCGGGGTGGACGTCGACCACGATTTCGCCCCCGAATACGTCATCTCCGACGACCGCCGCAAGCACGTCTCGGCCATCGAGAAGGCCGCCCGCGGAGCAGACGCCGTCTACCTCGCCACCGACCTCGACCGCGAGGGCGAGGCGATCGCCTGGCACGTCGCGGAGGCGGCGCACGTGCCGGCGGGCAAGACCCACCGGGTGACCTTCAGCGAGATCACCGAGTCCGCCATCCGCGAGGCCTTCGCGCATCCGCGCGACATCGACCGGAACCTCGTCGACGCCCAGCAGACGCGACGCATCGTCGATCGCCTCGTCGGCTACACGCTCAGCCCGCTCCTGTCCCGCAAGGTCCGCGGGGGCCTGTCGGCCGGGCGCGTCCAGAGCGTGGCCGTGCGGCTGGTCGTCGAGCGCGAGCGCGAGATCGAGGCCTTCACGGCCCGCGAGTACTGGACGATCGAGGCGATCCTCGCGACCGTTGCAGGCGACACCTTCGCTGCCGAGCTCGTGCGGATCGACGGCGAGCCGCTCGCCGTCGCCGACGAGGCAACGGCAGGCCGCCATGTCGCCGCCCTCCGGGATACCAGGCCGGTCGTACGCAAGGTTGGCGTGCGGACCCAGAAACGCTCCCCGGCGCCGCCGTTCACGACCTCGACCCTCCAGCAGGAGGCGAGCCGCAAGCTCTCGTTCAGCCCGAAGCGGACGATGTCGATCGCCCAGCGCCTGTACGAGGGGGCGGACACGCCCGAGGGGCACGTCGGGCTCATCACCTACATGCGGACGGACTCGACCGCGATCGCCGGGATCGCGATGGGGGATGCGCGCGAGGTGATCGGCGAGCGGTACGGGCAGCCCTTCACGATGCCGAAGGGCCGGGTCTACAAGACGAAGTCGAAGGGCGCCCAGGAGGCGCACGAGTCGATCCGCCCCACGAGCTTCCGGCGCGATCCGGATTCGCTCGCCGGCGCCCTGAAGCCGGACGAGCTCCGCCTCTACCGGCTGATCTGGCAACGTGCCCTGGCGTCGCAGATGGCGCCCAAGGAGCTCGAGACCACGACGGTCGAGCTCGCGGACGGTCCCTACGAGCTGCGCGCCAGCTCGACGAAGACCCTGTTCGAAGGCTTCGCCCGGGTCTACACCGAAGGGCGGGACGACGGGGCCGACGAGGACGAGGAGGGGTCCGGGCGCAGTCTCCCCGAGCTCGCCGAGGGCGACCCGACGACGGTCCGCGATGTCGCGCCGACGCAGCACTTCACCGAACCGCCGCCGCGCTTCACCGAGGCGACGCTGATCAAGGCACTCGAGGAGCACGGTATCGGCCGGCCTTCGACGTACGCGGCCACGATCTCGACGATCGTCGATCGCGGATACGTCCGCGTCGAAGAGCGTCGACTCCGCCCCGAGCCGGTCGCGGCCGTCGTCACGGACCTGCTTGTCGAGCATTTCGGGGACTACGTCGACTTGGAATTCACGGCCCGGATGGAGGAGGAGCTCGACGAGATCGCCCGCGGCGAGCGTGCCTGGGTCCCGCTCCTCCAGGCCTTCTACGGGCCGCTGCGCGACCGGGTCGCCGAGAAGCGGCGCGAGCTCCGGCGCCGCGACTTCACGACCGAGGAGACCGACGAGGTCTGTTCGCTCGGTCACCCGATGGTGATCCGTCTCGGGCGCAACGGGCGCTTCCTCGCGTGCTCGCAATACCCGGAGCACAAGGAATCGCGACCGCTGCCGGGCGATGAGCCGCCGCCCCAGGAGGGCACCGGCGAGGTCTGCCCCAAGTGCGGGGAGGGGACGCTCGTCGCCAAGAACGGTAGATTCGGCCCGTTCGTCGGGTGCTCCCGCTATCCCGATTGCGACTACATCAAGAAGGATGGACCGCCGCCGCCGGACCCGCTGCCGTTCGAGGTCATCTGCCCGAAGAACCACGATGGCCACCTCGTGCCGCGTCGGGCGCGACGCACCGGGAACGTGTTCTGGGGCTGCTCGAACTATCCAAAGTGCGACTACACGACCAACTACGAGCCCCTGGGCGGGGTCCACGACGCGGACGACGGCCCGCTCGGGCGCAAGGGCGAGACGGCGATCTGCCTCGTCTGCGGTTCCACGAGTGACACCGCCCCCGACGACATCGTCCCCGGCGAGCGATACGCCGGTGGACCCCCGGACCCGGCCGCCCTGGCGCGACCGGCGCGTGGGCGCCGACCCACCGGCCGGGGCCGTCCGACCACGCGAGCCGGTGCCGGCCGCAGCACGAGCCGGCGGACCCGCCCGACCGAACCGGCCGCCGGCGCGTGAGCGCGGTCGCGGGCGACCCTGCGACCGCTCCGGCGCTCGAACGGTTCCTCCGCTCCCTCGCGGCCCGCGACGTGTCGCCGCACACGATCCGCTCCTACACGACGACGATCGGGACCTACCTGGATTACCTCGACGAGCGCGGCACCGACTGGCGCTCGCCCTCGCGCCCCGAGCTGCGGTCGTACCTCGCTCGGCTGGGGACCGCGGGGTCCCGGACGACCGTTGCGCAGCGACTGGCGGCGATCCGCTCGTTCCATCGCTGGGCGGTCCGCGAGGGCCTTGCGGTCGGCGATCCGTGGGGCGCGATCGCGACGCCACGATTGCCCAGGCGGCTACCCCGCGTGCTCGAAGTCGACCAGGTCACGCGGCTGCTCGCGGCCGTGGACGACGAGCTTGCCGACGCCAGCACTGCACGCGCCGACCGTGTGGCGGTGGCGACGGCCCTCGCCCTGCGAGATCGCGCCCTCGTGGAGACGGCGTACGCCGCCGGGCTCCGGATCAGCGAGCTCGCGGCCGCGGACCTCGGGTCGCTTGATCTGCGCCGGGGCGAGATCCGGGTCATGGGCAAGGGCCGCAAGGAGCGGATCGGCCTCCTGGGGAGACCGGCGCTGGCTGCGCTGGCCGCCTACCTGGAGGACGGCCGTCCGATCCTCCTCGAGCTCCGACGACGTGATGGCCGGCCGCCCGCGGAGCTGTTCCTCAACCACCTGGGTGGCGCGCTCGGCGTGCGTGGCCTGCGCTACCGCCTGGACCGGCTGTGCCGTCACGCCGGCCTGCCCGAGGGCGTCTCCCCGCATACCTTGCGGCACTCCTTCGCGACCCACCTGCTCGACGGTGGGGCCGACCTTCGCGTCGTCCAGGAGCTGCTCGGGCACGAGAGCCTGGCAACCACGCAGATCTATACCCACGTGTCTCCCGCGCGCCTGCGCGCGGCGTACCGGGACGCACATCCGCGCGCGCGTCGGCGGGCGGGCGCCGGACCGGAACCCCGACCCGAACCCGGGTCGCCCGCGTGACGACGACCCGGGCGCTCGTCCGCGCCGGGATCATCGTCTCGGCGTTCTTCCTCGTCTCGCGCGTGCTCGGGTTCGTCCGTGCGGTCGTGGTGCTCAACGCGTTCGGGGCCGGTCCCGAGCTTGACGCGTTCTTCGCGGCGTTCCGCCTGCCCGACCTGATCTTCCAGCTCGTGGCAGCCGGCGCGCTGTCGTCCGCGCTGATCCCGGTCGTGTCGGGCCTGCTCGGGACCGGAGAGGAGCATCGGGCCTGGCGGGTCGTCTCGACCGTCACGAACCTCATGCTGGTGGCACTGCTTGTGCTGGCGCTTGTCCTCTTCCTGTTTGCCCCCGTGATCATCCCGATCATCACGCCCGGGTTCGACGGGGCCGGCTGGGCGCGAACGATCGGCCTGACCCGGATCATGCTGCTGAGCCCGATCTTCCTTGCCCTCGGATCGGTCGCGACGAGCGTGCTTAACGCCCGCGGTCGGTTCGCGGCGTCGGCCATCGCCCCGATCGTCTACAACGTCGCGATCATCGGTGGCGCGCTACTCCTCGGCCCCTCGATTGGCGTCACCGGTCTCGCACTGTCGGTCGTGGCCGGCTCCATCGGCCACCTGCTCGTCCAGCTGCCGAACGTGTGGGCCGTCGGCTATCGCCACCTCCCGACGATCGACCTGAGCGATCCGCCCACGCGCAAGGCGATCACCCTGATGGGTCCGCGCGCGCTCGGCCTCGGCGTGTCGCAGATCACGTTCGTCGTCCTGACCTCGCTCGCGACGGAGCAGGGACCCGGCGCGGTCACTGCGTTCAACACGGCCTTCACGCTGCTTCAGATCCCGATCGGCGTCATCGGGGTCCCGCTCGGGATCGTCGTGCTTCCCTCCCTCTCCCGCGAGGCGGCGGTCGGACGGCTGACGGAGTTCGCGGGGCTCATCTCGAAGGCGATCCGGCTGCTCTCGTTCGTGATGTTGCCGATCACCGGGATCGCCATCGTCCTCCGCCACGAGATCGTCGAGCTGCTCTTCGGCTACGGCGCCTTCGACGCCACCGCCATCGACGAGTCCGCGGCGACCTTCCTCGCATTCCTGCCCGGCCTGCTGGCCCATGCCCTCATCGCGGTCCTGGCCCGGGCGTTCTATGCCCAGCAGGACACCCGCACCCCGGTGGCCGCAGCGATCCTCGCCGTCGTGGTGAACACCACCCTGGGCGTCGTCCTCGTGGGGCCGCTCGGGTTGCCCGGGCTCGCGGCGGCGATCGCGATCGCGGCCTGGATCGAGGCGATCGTGCTGTTCGCCGCGCTCCACCGGCGCGTGCCGGAGCTGGCGGCGGGTCCGATCATCAGCCTCGGCATCCGCTCGCTCGTGGTGACCGTCGTGGCGTCGCTCGCCGCAGCCGGCGTCTCGGCCGTCCTCGTCGGCACGGATCCTTCCCGTGGCCTCCTGCTGGTACGGATGGTCGCGGCCGGGGCGACCTGGCTGCTCGTCGGAGTCGGCGCCGCGCTCGCCTTGCGGATCGGGGAACTGCGCTCTATCGTCGGGCTCATGGTCGACGCCTCTCGCGGTCCGCGCCGATCGTGACCCGCGACGCGACCGCACCGGCCCAGACCGCGGGACAGGCGTCCATCATGGGGCCGGAGCCCGCGACCGCCTGGGACGAGTACGTGGCGGCGAGCGACCCTGGGTCCTACCTCCAGCTCTCGGCCTGGGCGCAGGTCAAGGCCGTCAACGGCTGGCAGGGTCATCGACTCCTCGTCCCGGGTCCCGAAGGCGCTCCGTCGATCGGTGCCCAGATCCTCGTCCGGCGGCCGCGCCCGCTGCCATGGGGCTTCGCCTATGCGCCGCGCGGTCCCGTGGCGGGCGACTGGTCCGCGGCGTCGATCCTGGCCTTCAGCGAGGCGGTCCGGACGCGGCTGAACGGGATGGCCGGGCGCGTCTCCCACCTGCGGATCGACCCCGAGATCGAGCTCGATGGCCCGCTCGACTCCGGCGGGGCCGTGCGTCGCGCGCTCGAGGGATCCGGCTGGCAGCCGGCCGCGCCGATCCAGCCGTTGTCGACCCGGATCATCGACCTCACGACGGACGAGGATGTCCTGTGGGGCGATCTGCGCAAGAAGTGGCGCCAGTACGTCAACAAGGCCCGTTCCGGCGGGATCGAGGTGGTCGACGCGGAGGGGGATCGCCTCGTCGAGTTCTATCGGATCTACCGCGAGACCGCCGATCGCGCGGGCTTCCTCATCAGGACCGAGGCCGCCTACCGCGACGTCTGGGAGGCGTATCGACCGAGCGGGCGGGCGCGGCTCCTATTCGCCCAGTCGCCCGATGGCACGCCCCAGGCCGCGCTCTTCCTCGTCCGCTGCGGGCCACGGGTTGTCGAACCGTACGGCGGCATGACCGCCGAGGGCGCCGAGACGCGCGCCAACTACCTCCTCAAGTGGGAGGCGATCCGCACCTCGCGCGAGCAGGGCGCGACGAGCTACGACCTGTGGGGCCTCGCAACCGGCGGGATCGCCCATTTCAAGACCGGGTTCGGAGGCCGGGAGGTGCGCTACATCGGCGCCTACGACCTCGTCCTCGACCCGCTCGGGCGGCAGGTCTACGAGGGCGCCGGCCGGGCGCGCGTCTGGTGGGCGCGGCGCCGCCACGGCTTGGCCGGCGGGGGCAGCGCGCCGGCATTCGGCGGCGCCGAGTGACCGTCCGCGAGGCCGACGACGCGGAGCTCGCCGCCTGGGACGCCCGAACGGTCCAGGTCCCGGGTGGCCACGTCTACCAGTCGCGGGCGTGGGCCGAGCACCGGGCGCGTTCGGGCTGGTCGGCGCGCCACCTCGTCTTCGAAAACGGGTTCGGGGCGCTCGCGCTCGTCCGGCCGTGGTCGTTCGTCGGGGGCGCGAGCGCGTATGTGCCGCGCGGCCCGGTGTCGGCCGGGGAGCCCGTCGAGCGGACCGCCGAGCGGCTGGCCGAGCTCACCGCCTACCTGGCCCGTGCGGGCATCGACGTCGTGGCGACGGATGCCGAGATCCCGGCCGCATCCGGCTACCGCGAACGGCTCCGCGACCTCGGCTTTCGTCCGATCCCCGAGATCCAGCCGTCGCGCCATCGCCTGGCACTCCCGCTGCCGCCCGACGCGACCGACGATTCCATCCACGCGGGGTTCACGAAGTCGACGCGCCAGCGGATCAAGGGCGCCGGCGGCGGCGAGCTGACGATCGCCCGCTACGACACCGCCGGCTGGCCCGACGGCGAGGGCCTGTTCGCGCCGCCGGCCCGTCCGCTCGACGCCGCGCTGGACCGGTTCTACTCGCTGCTCGAGTCGACCGGCGGTCGGCGAGGGTTCCGCTTGGGGCCGCGCAGCGCATTCGTCCCATGGTGGCGACTGGCCCACGACGGCGGGCTGCTCGTCTACCTCGAGGCGGAGGACGGGGCGGGGGAGGCGGTCGGGGGGCTGATCCTCTACCGCCATGGGCAGCGGCTGACGACCGTCCACTCCGGCGATCAGGATGCGGCCCGCTCCGACCATCCCGGGCTCATGCACCTGCTGCGCTGGCGGGCGATCCAGCTCGCCATCCGCGAGCGCTGCGTCGAGATGGACCTCGGGGGCGTCGATATCGGCCCCGATCATCGCCTCCCGGTCCAGGGCGATCCGATGTTCGGGCTTTACGAGCACAAGCATTCGTTCGGCGCCGAGTGGGTCGAGATGAGCGGTGCCCACGAGCGCGTGGTCCGACCGTGGCGGTACGCCGTGGGCTGGGTGGCGAGCCGGGCCGGACGCCTGATTCGCCGATGACGACTTCCCCGTCGCCTCGCCCGCTGGCCGAGCTCCTGGCCCGCCTCGCCGCGGAGGGCCGGCTGCGGGGCGCCCGCCTGGACGGTCGCCCGGCCGGCAGCGGGGCGCTCGGCGACCTCGTCGTCCGGGCGCCGGTCACGCACGATTCGCGGGTCGTCGAGCCCGGTGGCGTGTTCGTCGCGGTCCCGGGCGAGCACGTCGATGGCCACGACTTCGCCGCCGCGGCCGCCGAACGGGGCGCGGTCGCGCTGATCGTGGAGCGGCCACTCCCCGAGCTCACGGCCGCGCAGCTCGTCGTGGATCGAGTCCGCCCGGCGCTGGCGGAGGCCGCCGCATGGTGGTCGGGCGATCCGTCGCGGTCCCTCACGGTGATCGGGATCACGGGCACGGATGGCAAGACGACGACCTCGTACCTGGCCGTTGCCGCTCTCGAGGCGGCCGGCATCCGGACCGGCATGATCGGCACGATCGCGACCCGGGTCGGCGGCGCGACCGTGGACCACGCCGCGCACGCCACGACGCCCGAGGCGCCCGAGCTCCAGGCCACCCTCCGGGCGATGGTGGATGCCGGCGACCAGGCGGTCGTGCTCGAGACGACCTCGCACGGGCTCGCGCTCGATCGGGTCGCCGCCGTCGACTACGACATCGCGATCCTCACGAACCTCACCCACGAGCACCTCGAGCTCCACGGCTCGTGGGAGGCGTACCGGGATGCCAAGCTCTCGCTGTTCGAGCGGCTCCGGCGTCCGACCGGGTCGCCCGCCGGCCCAGTGGCCCGGGCCGCGATCGTGAATCTCGACGACCCGTCGGCCGGCGTCTTCATCGGGGTTTCACGTGAGGCGGGTGCTCGCGTTCTGACGTATGGGACCGAGGCCGCCGCCGACGTTCGGGCGACGCACGTGGCCGAGGGGGCCGCCGGCCTGCAGCTCGAGATCGTTGCCCCGACGGCGTCCGGTCACCTCGACGTCCACCTTGCCGGTCGCTTCAACGTCCACAACGCCCTGGCCGTTGTCGCCCTGGGCGAGGCGCTTGAACTCGACCCGGCGGCGGTCCGGGCCGGCATCGCCGAGGTGACCCGCGTCCCGGGTCGGATGGAACGCATCGAAGCGGGCCAGCCATTCGGTGTCGTCGTCGATTTCGCGCACAGTCCGGCGTCGCTGGGCGCGGTCCTCGACTCGCTGGCGCCGACGGTGGCGGCCCGGGGTGGGGGGCTGATCGCCGTGTTCGGTTCGGCTGGCGAGCGGGATACGGCCAAGCGCCCCCAGATGGGCCGGATCGCCGGCGAGCGCTGTCGCGTCGTCGTGGTGACCGACGAGGACCCGCGCGGCGAGGACCCGATGGCGATCCTCGAAGACATCGCCCGCGGCGCCGAGGCCGCCGGCCGCCGACGGGGGCACGATCTCCTGCTGATCCCCGATCGACGCGAGGCGATTGCTGCCGCGTTCGAGCGCGCGCGTCCCGGCGATCTCGTCCTGCTGGCCGGCAAGGGCCACGAGCGCTCGATCGTCGGGCCTGCGGGCGAGCGGCCGTGGGATGAATCGGCGGTCGCACGCGAGGTGCTGGCGGAGCTCGGCTTCGATCGCTGAGCGGGATCGTGCGGAGCTCGCTGCTATCCTTGCGCCCGCATGGCGACCACTACTCCGCGTCCGGACCCCGCCCGCCCGAAGGGAGGCGCTCCCGCCGTCAAGCCGGCCGAGCGCCGCTCTCGTCGTGGGCCGCGGCGAACGCCGGCCGTCGTCCAGGGCGCCGCCCGAGCGACCCCGGACCTCGAGGGGCTCCGCACCGTGTTGAAGGCCTCGATCGTCGAGCACCACCCGTCGGCAGACCTCGAGCCGATCGATCGTGCCTTCGACCTGGCGGTCGAGGCGCACACGGGGGAGAAGCGCGCGACCGGCGAGGCGTACGTCACCCACCCGATCGCCTCGGCCCAGATCGTCGCCGACCTCGGGATCGATCCGGTCGCGGTCGTCGCCGCCCTCCTGCACGACGTGCCCGAGGACACCGAATACAGCCTGACCGACATCGAGGAGCAGTTCGGCGGCGACGTCGCCCAGCTCGTCGACGGGGTGACGAAGCTGTCCCGCTTCAGCACCCATAGCCACGAGCAACAGCAGGCGGAGAACATCCGCAAAATGTTCCTGGCGATGGCCGAGGACATCCGGGTCGTCCTCATCAAGCTGGCCGATCGCCTCCACAACATGCGCACGCTGTACGGGCTGCCCTCGGAGAAGCAACAGCGCATCGCCCGCCAGACGATGGAGATCTACGCGCCGCTTGCGGAGCGGCTCGGGATCTGGCAGATGAAATGGGAGCTCGAGGACCTCGCCTTCAAGGTGCTCGAGCCCGAGCGGTTCCGGGAGCTCGCGAAGCTCCTCGACACGCGGCGCAAGGGCCGCGAGAGCTACATCGAGCGCGCCGTCGCCGAGCTGCGTCCCAAGCTCGCCGCCGCGGGCATCGAGGCCGACATCGAAGGGCGGCCCAAGCACATCTACAGCATCTGGAAAAAGATGCAGCGCAAGAGCGCGGAGTTCGGCGAGATCTACGACGTCTACGCCATCCGCCTGCTCGTCGAGGACGTCCGCGACTGTTACGCGGCTCTCGGCATCGTCCACTCGATCTGGCGGCCCATCCCGGGCCAGTTCGACGACTACATCGCGGTGCCGAAGAACAACCTCTACCAGTCGCTCCACACGGCCGTGATCGCGCTCGACGGCAAGCCGCTCGAGATCCAGATCCGGACCCACCAGATGCACCAGGTCAGCGAGGTGGGCATCGCCGCGCACTGGCGCTACAAGGAGGGCTCGAAGTCCGACCGCGAGTACGACGCCAAGCTCGCCTGGCTGCGCCAGCTCATGGACTGGCAGCGCGACGTGGCCGACGCGACCGAGTTCGTCGAGGGCATCAAGCTCGACATCTTCCAGGACCAGGTCTTCGTGTTCACCCCGAAGGGCGACATCAAGGACCTGCCGGCGGGCGCGACCCCGCTCGACTTCGCCTACCGGATCCATACCGACGTCGGGCATCGAACGATCGGCGCAAAGGTCAACAACCGCCTCGTGCCGCTCGATTACCGCCTCAAGAACGGCGACATCGTCGAGATCGTGACGACCAAGAGCGAGCACGGCCCGTCGCGCGACTGGCTCAACGTCGTGCGCACGAGCCACGCCCGCGAAAAGATCCGCCAATGGTTCAAGCGCAAGGACCGCGATGAGAACATCGTCCACGGCCGCGAGTCCCTCGAGCGCGAGCTGCGCCGCCTTGCCCGGACCTCGATCTCGGCCGTCGGCGCCGAGAAGATCACCGAGGTCTCCCGGGCGCTGAACTACGAGTCGATCGACGACTTCTACGCGGCCATCGGCTACGGCGCCGTGGGGGCGCAGGCGGTCGTCATGCGCCTCGGGGTCGTCGACGACGGGCAGAGCACGCTCCCGACGGTCGCCCCGCCCCAGCAGACGGTGCGCACCGGCGGGGTCCGGGTCAAGGGCGTCGGCGACCTCCTCGTGCGTTTCGCAAAATGCTGCCTGCCCATCCCGGGCGACCCGATCGTGGGCTTCATCACCCGCGGCAAGGGCGTCACCGTCCACCTGCAATCGTGTCCGACGGTGGTCAACGAGCGCGAGGTCGGTCGGCTCATCGAGGTCGAATGGGAAGCCGAGCCGACCCAGACCTACCCGATCGCGATCCGGGTCGAGGCGTACGACCGAACCGGCCTGCTGTCGGACATCACCCAGGTCGTGGCCGAGAACAAGGTCAACATCCTCGCCGCGCACGTCGGGGTCACGCCCGACCACACGGCCGTGGTGACCGCCACGCTCCAGGTCGCATCCGTCTCCCAGCTGGCCAAGGTCATGAGCCGGATCGAGAATCTCAAGGACGTCATCAGCGTCCAGCGCGACCTCGGCTGACGCCGCGGATGCCCACCTTCCGCGCCCCGCGGGGAACCCGCGACCTGCTGCCCGACGAGACCCCGACCTGGACCCACCTGGAGCGGCTCGCGGCCGAGCTCGCGGGCCGCTATGGCTACCGCCGCATCGAGACACCGATGTTCGAGCAGACCGCGGTCTTCGAGCGTGGCGTCGGCGAGGTCACCGACATCGTCGAGAAGGAGCTGTTCCGGCTCGTCCCACGAACAGACGAATCGGAGTCGTGGGCGCTCCGGCCGGAACCGACCGCGGGCATCGTCCGTGCCTACGTCCAGCACGGGATGTACACCTGGCCGCAGCCCGTGAGGCTATTCGAGATCGGCGCGATGTTCCGCTACGACCGGCCACAGGCCGGACGGTACCGCCAGTTCTGGCAGTTCGACGTCGAGGCGATCGGTGATCCGGGGCCGGCGGTCGACGCCGAGATCATCGAGCTCGGCACGCGCTTCTACGGCGATGCCGGCGTGGCGGGCGTTGCCGTCCTCCTCAACTCGATCGGCGATCCGGCCTGTCGCCCGGCGTATGTCGAGGAGCTGACCGCCTATTTTCGGGGGCACGCCGACGAGCTGCCGCCGCTCGAGCGCGACCGGCTGGAACGCAACGTCCTGCGCCTGCTCGATTCCAAGGATCCGGCGATGGCCGCCCTCAACTCCGGCGCGCCGCGGATGATCGACCGGTTGTGCGGCGCGTGCGCCGAGCATTTCATCAACGTTCGCGCCCACCTCGACGCGCTCGGGGTGTCGTATCGTCTCGAGCCCGGGCTGGTGCGCGGGCTCGATTACTACACGCGGACCGCGTTCGAGTTCTATCTGGCCGGCCGCGAGGGTCAGCAGCAGGCGCTCGGCGGCGGGGGCCGCTACGACGGCCTGGTCGAGTTGCTCGGCGGTCGGCCGACGCCCGGGATCGGCTTCGGGATCGGCCTCGATCGGCTCATCCTTGCGCTCCAGGAGCAGGGTCGCGAGGCTGGCGCGGACGCCTCCGCCCCGACCGCCGTCGTCGTCGGCGCCGACCCGGACGACACCGTCGCTCGCCTGCGGATCGCGACCGAGCTCCGGGCCGCCGGCATCGTGGCCCGATCGGAGCTCGGGCGCCGCAAGCTCGGCAAGCAGCTCGAGGCTGCTGCCCGCGAGGGCGCCCATTTTGCG
The DNA here is from genome assembly GCA_038214255.1 of Candidatus Limnocylindrales bacterium. Lineage (GTDB taxonomy): Bacteria > Chloroflexota > Limnocylindria > Limnocylindrales > CSP1-4 > SPCO01. The sequence goes on along the minus strand of JBBQRZ010000022.1, from coordinate 15,969 downwards.
GTCATCGTCGGCGATGAGCTCACGACCGGCGAGGTCCAGATGCGCGACCTCCCGGCCGGCACCCAGAAGCTCGTCCCGGTCCGGGACCTCGCCGGGGAGGTTGCGCGCTCGCACGCCGCCCACCGCCACCGCCTCAACAAGGATTGACGGGCACCGCGCGACGAGCGGCTCGCGACAGGCTCGCGACGTCCCAGTAACGGGGCGGGCGTACCATTGGGGATCGACGAGCTGACGCGACTGTCGCCGCGAATCCGGTCCCGGGCGCGACTCGCCGGTTACGGAGGGAATCCCATGGATGACCGCGAGATGAAGGCGAAGATCGAGGCACTCTACGAAGCGGGCGACATGGAGACCCTCGCTCGGGCGCAGGACGAGATGGTCGCCGACGACTTCGTCCAGGATTGGCCGCAATCCGGCGAGCGGATCCGCGGGCGCGAGAACGCCGCCGCCGTGAACCGGAACTACCCAACGGGATCGGGCCCGGGCCAGCCGAAGATCTCGCTCCGCCGCGTCCTGGCACCCGGCGAAGCCTGGATCATCGAGGGGACGATCGACTACGGCGACGGAATCCCGGTGAGCATGGTCTCGATCATCGAGACCCGGGATGACAAGATCGCGCACCAGACCGACTACTTTGCGAACCCATTCGAGGCGCCGGCGTGGCGACGCCAGTGGGTCGACCGGATGGAGCCGGCCGCCGCTCGCTGACGTTTCTGCCGCAACGAGGCGGCCGAGTTCTGGTTGACGGCAGGTCCACAATCAGGCCACCAGCCGTGCAGCCCCCCGATCCGTTCCCGGCCAGCCTCCTTCGGCCTCCCTCTACGACGGCCGAGTGCACCTGCGAGCACTGGATCCACTGCGACCACGCCTGCCACCACCGTACCTGTGACCCGTCCGAGAACGCGTGCGGCATCGGCTTCCTGCCCGACGAGGGCGGCCTGACCCGCTGGGGTTGCGCCGACTGCACGCCGGGCGAGGTCGCGCCGCATTACCTCGGCTGCGAGCTGATCGGCTGGAGCGTGGCGGCTCGCCCAGACATCCCGTCCTGAATGGCGGAGTGGATCTACTTCATCCATCCGCCGCGTGAGGACTTCGCCGAGACGATGACCGCCGAGGAGGAGGCCGTGTGGGGTGTCCACCTCAAGCGGTTCGTGCGCGCGCTTGCCGACGGCATCCTCATCCTGGTCGGCCCGACTCTTGGGCGCACGAACACCGGCATCGCGGTCTTCGAAGCGCCCGATGAGGACGCTGCTTGCCGGTTCATGGAAGAGGACCCGGTCATCGCCGGCGGATATGCGACGGGCGAGCTCCGACCGTTCCGGGTCTCGCTGCTGCGCGGTCGCGACTGACCTCCACGGGCGGTCCGGCGGCCACCCAGCCGCTACCATGACGCGGCCATGACCGACGCAGAGCCGAGTCTTGCCACGCCCTACCGGACCCATACGGCCGGGCAGCTGCGGGCGGAGGACGCCGGCTCCGAAGCAAGGCTCGCCGGCTGGGTCCACCGGCGCCGTGACCACGGCCAGCTGATCTTCCTCGACCTGCGCGACCGCCACGGGATCACCCAGGTCGTCATCGACAAGACCGACGCGCCGGACGCCCACGCGGTCGCCAGTCGCGTCCGCTCCGAATTCGTCGTAACCGTCGTGGGCGAGATCGCGCCGCGCCTGCCCGGCACCGAGAACCCGAAGCTCCCGACCGGCGACATCGAGCTGCGAGCGACCACGTTCGAGATCCTGTCCGACGCGAAGACCCCGCCGTTCTACATCAACGAGCCCGATGCGCCGGTCGACGAGGGCCTGCGGCTCAAGTACCGCTATCTCGACATCCGCCGCCAGCCGATGGCCGATCGCTTGATGCTGCGGAGCCGGATGGTCCAGGCCATCCGCGAAGTCCACCATGCGCATGGCTTCGTGGAGGTCGAGACCCCGACCCTCATCAAGAGCACGCCGGAGGGCGCCCGCGACTTCATCGTCCCGAGTCGGCTCCAGCCGGGCAACGTCTACGCGTTGCCCCAGAGCCCGCAGCAGCTCAAGCAGCTCCTCATGGTCGCGGGCATGGACCGCTACTTCCAGATCGCGCGGTGCTACCGCGACGAGGACCTGCGCGGCGACCGCCAGCCCGAGTTCACCCAGCTCGACCTCGAGATGAGCTTCGTCGACGAAGCGACCGTAATGGCCTTCATCGAGGCGATGGTGATCGAGGTAACGCGCGCGACTGCGCCGGATCGGCCGCTCCAGCAGGTTCCATTCCCACGCTTCACGTACGACGAAGTGATCGAGCGATTCGGCAGCGACAAGCCCGATGTGCGCTTCGGCATGGAGCTCGTCGACCTGGCGCCGGCGTTGACGCCCGCCTCGGGATTCCGGGTCTTCGACGAAGCGCTGGCCTCCGGCGGCCGCGTCAAGGGGATCGTGGCGCCGCGCATGGCCGCGGTCACGCGCCGCGAGATCGACGAGCTGACGGAAAGCGCGAAACGGTTCGGCGCCAAGGGCCTGGCCCACCTCGCAGTCGAGCCGGGCGGCGAGATCAAGGGCCCGATCGCGAAGTTCCTCTCGAAGGCGACGCAGCGCGCGCTCGTCGAGCGGGCCGGAGCCGGGGATGGCGACCTCATCCTCATCGTCGCGGACAGCGCGGCCGTCACCGCGGACGTCCTCGGGCGGCTGCGGGTGGAGCTCGGCGAACGCCTTGGTCTGGCCGATCCCGACGTCCTCGCGTATGCCTGGGTCAACCGCTTCCCGATGTACCAGTGGGACGAGGAGCTCGGCCGCTGGGACGCCACCCACAACCCGTTCAGCGGCGTCCTGCCCGAGGACGAGGCGCTGCTCGAGACGGCCTCGGGCGACCCGTCCAAGCCGTCGCCCGAGGATCCGGCGGGCCGCGCTCGGGCCCTGCAGTACGACCTCGCGCTCAACGGCTGGGAGCTCGGCGGCGGATCGATCCGGATCCACCGGCGCGACCTGCTCGAGCGGAGCTTCCGACTCCAGGGCCAGACGATCGAGGGCATGCGCGCGAAGTTCGGAGCGATCCTCGACGCCTTCGAATACGGCGCCCCACCCCATGGCGGCATTGCCCTCGGCATCGATCGATGGGCGGCGGTCCTCGGGCGCCAGACGAACATCCGCGAAGTCATGGCCTTCCCCAAGACGCAATCGGGCACCGATCCCATGCTCGAGGCCCCTTCGCCGCCGGATCCGGTCCAGCTCGAGGAACTCGGGCTCCGATTCATGGGTCCACCGGAGAAGGGCGCCTGACGGCAGGCTTGACCGGCGCCCCCGACGTCGGGATCCCGCTCATCGACGCGATCGCCCGGCGGCCGCGACTGGCCGCCCTGCTCGGTGGGCTCTCGATCGCGTTCTCCGGAGTGCTCTATCGCTACGCAGACGTGTCACCCTCGACCGGGGCCGTGTTCCGGGCGTTGTTCGGATTGCCCCTCCTGGCGTTCGTCGCACTCGCCGAGCGACGGCGCTACGGCCCGCTGCCGGGGCGGGCCCGTCGGTTCGCCATCGTCGCGGGTGTCTTCTTCGCCGGCGACCTGCTCTTCTGGCACCACGCGATCGGTGCGGTCGGGGCCGGGCTCGCGACGGTGCTGGGCAACCTCCAGGTGCTGATCGTTGGCGTCGTAGCGTGGCTGGTCCTCGGGGAGCGGCCCTCGCGGGCGACCCTCGTCGCCGTGCCGGTCGTGCTGCTCGGCGTCGTGCTGATCTCGGGTGTCGTGGATTCCGGAGCCTACGGCGCGGCGCCGACCCTGGGCGTCGTGCTCGGCGTATTGACGGCGCTATGCTACTCGGGCTACCTGTTGATCATCCGGGTCGGTGGCCGCGATCCGCGCCGGCCGGCTGGCCCGGTGGCGATCGCCACCATCGGGACCGCGCTCGTGGCCGCCGCGGCCGGCATCGTCGGCGGCGACCTCGACCCGACGCCGCCGCTCGCCAGCCTAGGCTGGCTCGCCCTGCTGGGCCTCACCTCGCAGTCGATCGGCTACCTGTGCATCTCGATCTCGCTGCCGCGGCTGCCAGCCGTCATCACGTCCATCATCCTGCTCGTCCAGCCGGTGCTGTCGGTCGGCCTCGCGATCATCCTGCTCGGCGAGACGCCTTCGGCCAGCCAGCTTGCCGGGGTCGCCCTGGTCGTGGGCGGCATCGCCGCCGCGACGGTCCCGCTCGCGCGCATCCGCGATGGGTTGGCATCCGATGGAGCGGGCGGCGGATCGGGCCGCGTCGCCGAAGCCGACTAGCCTTCCTTTGCAGCCCCGGCGAGGCCCGCGTCGGCGATGACGTCCTCGCCCCACTCGTGGACGTGGCCGCCGGGTGGATCCGGCGGTCCCTCATAGGCCGGCAGGTCGCGGAGCGAGGTCTCCGCATCGTGGACGACCCCCGGGTCGCCCAGCTCGACGAGGTGTGTCGGGATCGACCGGGCGAGCGCGTCGACGACGTCCGGCGGCATCGCGTCCGGTCCGACGGCTCGCAGCTCGTCGAGATGCGCGGTCGGAAGCAGGACCGGCCAGCCCGGCTCGCCTTGCCACACCGGACGCAACATCGCCGCGCGATCCATGCCATGAGCCTCGATGAGCGAGGTGACGGTCTCGGGACCCACCCAGATCATCCGGCTCGGCCACAGCAGGACGGCGGTGGTGTCGCGAACGTCGGCAAGCGCGAGCTCCGCGCCGTGCACCATCTGACCGGCCGGACCGCCTTCGATCGCGGCGGGCAAGCCGTGCACGGCCTCGCTCCCGAGGAGAGCCCCCGCGACCGAGCCGTCGGGATCGGGCGAGACCACGACGGCCGGCATCGCGCCGCCGGACCAGGCGATGTCGGCGAGGCGGCGGACGCGCGGCTGGCCGAGCGCGTCGGACAAGGCGCCCTCGGCGGTCGCGGAGAGGATCACGGCAGCGACGGTCATGGACGGTGCGATGCTAGCAGGCGCTTCCCCGGGACGCGGGCATCGCCGCGATGGGTGGACCAGGAGCGGAGCGCTCGCGTCGCCCGGGCCGAACGTGAGCGGCCGCACGATCGATGTGCGACACTGCGCGGCCCATGACCCAGACCCCGAGTGCCGGCGCCGCCATGCCCTCCGCGATCCGGTCCGACCTGCGCAATATCGCGATCGTCGCGCACGTCGACCACGGCAAGACCACGCTCGTGGACGCGATGCTCCGGCAGACGGGCGCGTTCCGATCGAACCAGGCCCTCGTGGACCGGGTCCTCGATTCGGGCGATCTGGAGCGCGAGAAGGGTATCACGATCCTCGCCAAGCAGACGACCGTCGACTACGGCGCGGTCCGCCTCAACATCGTGGACACGCCGGGCCACGCCGACTTCGGCGGCGAGGTCGAGCGCTCCCTGCTGATGGTCGACTCGGTCCTGCTCCTCGTCGACGCCGCCGAGGGTCCACTCCCACAGACCCGCTACGTCCTGCAGAAGGCGATGGCCCGGCACCTGCCGGTGGTCGTGGCCCTCAACAAGATCGATCGCTCCGACGCCCGACCGGTCGAAGTCCTCGACGACGTCTACGAGCTGTTCATGGATCTCGGCGCCGATGCCCACCAGATCGACTTCCCGGTGGTCTACACGAACGCCAAGCTCGGCACGGCCACGACCGCCCTCGACGAGCCGGGCACGGACCTGCGGCCGCTGCTCGACCTCCTCGTCCGGGTGACGCCGCCGCCGACCCACGAGCCCGGCCATCCGCTCCAGCTGCTCGTCACGAACCTGTCCGCGAACGACTACGTCGGGCGGATGGCGGTGGGTCGGATCTGGAACGGCACGATCCGGGTCGGTCAGCGGATCAGCGTCGTGCGCGAGGAATCGGACGACACCGCGGGGACGGTGGAGCCGGGGCGGACCGTGACCTTGAGTGGCACGGTGACGAGTCTGCAGACAGCCCACGGGATCGAGCGCATCGACATCTCCGAGGCCAACGCGGGTGACATCGTCAGCGTGGCCGGCCTGCCCGAGGTGACGATCGGCGACACGCTCACCGACCCGGCCGATCCGCGGCCGCTGCCTCGACTCGACGTGGACGCCCCGACCCTGCGGATGACGTTCGGCGTCAACACGTCGCCGCTCGCCGGCCGCGAGGGCAAGTTCGTGACCAGCCGCCAGATCAAGGCCCGCCTCGAAAAGGAGGTCCTCGGCAACGTCTCGATCGAAGTTCGTCCCGCGGATACCTCCGAGGCGTTCGAGGTGCGCGGACGCGGGGAGCTCCAGCTCGCCGTCCTCATCGAGCAGATGCGGCGCGAAGGTTTTGAGCTCACCGCGTCGCGTCCCGAGGTGCTGCTCCGGACCGTGGATGGCCAGAGCCAGGAGCCGTACGAGCGGGTCACGATCGACATCCCGCCCGACTACATCGGCGAGATCCAGGGTGCGATGGCCGGCCGCAAGGGGCGCCTCGAGCAGATGTCCACCGATGCCGACGGCCGCGTCCGGATGGAGTACGTCCTGCCGGTCCGGGGTCTCATCGGCTACCGCGGGCAGCTGCTGACCGATACCCGCGGGACGGCGCTCCTGCACCAGATCGGCGAGGGCTACGGGCCGTGGGCCGGCGAGGTCACCCACCGGACGAACGGCGTCCTCGTCTCCGATCGGGCGGGGACGAGCAACTCGTACGGCTTGTTCAACCTCCAGGAGCGTTCGGACCTGCTGATCGGCACGGGGGTCGAGGTCTACGAGGGCATGATCGTCGGCGAGAACAGCCGCTCGGGCGACATGGACGTCAATCCGACAAAGGAGAAGAAGCTCACGAACATCCGGACCCACTCGCACGACGAGTCCCTCCGGTTGACACCGCCCCGCCCGATCACGCTCGAGAGCGCCCTCGAATTCATCTCCGGGGACGAGCTCGTCGAGGTGACCCCGCTGTCGATCCGCCTGCGCAAGCGGCAGCTCTCCCAGCATGACCGCCGGCGCGAGGTCGGCCGGGCCGATGATCTGCGCCGGGCCGCGGAGTCCGACGCGGCCGACTGACGCAGAGGTCATCGCGGGACGACAGCCGATGGTCCCGGCCGCGTGACGGGAGGCGCCGAGCCGGGGTAGGGTGGGGGCATGCGACCTCGACCTCACCGGCCGCACGCCGTCGCGGCCCTCGTCCTGGCCCTCGCGGCCACCCTCGTCGCCCTCGCCGGCCCGCTCGCGGCCTCGGCGGCCAGCTTCTCGATCAGGCTCAGCCTGGGGGCCAGCGGCCTCAGCCCCCTGACGCAGGTGACGAACGCCCACGATGGCACGAACCGCCTGTTCCTCGTGGAACGACGCGGGACGGTCCGTTCGTACCGGAACGGGGTGATCCAGCCCGGATACTTCCTCGACCTGCGCTCGATCGTGGAGGACGACGGCTCCGAACGGGGCCTGCTCGGGCTCGCCTTCGATCAGCAGTTCAGGACGAACCACGCCCTCTATGTCTACTACACCAGGGTCGGCGGGGACATCGTCGTGCGGCGCTACACGGCCAACAGCACCCGGACCCGGGTCAGCACGTCGACCGCTCGGAACGTCATGGTCATCGAACACAGCGCTCGGGCCAACCACAACGGCGGCGCCATGGCGTTCGGGCCCAACGGTTACCTCTACATCGGCGTCGGGGACGGCGGCGGGGCGGGCGATCCGGATCGCAACGGTCAGAGCCGGGCGAAGAACCTCCTGGCCAAGGTCCTCAGGATCAACGTGCACGGCACCGGCGCCGGCCTGTATGGCCGGTACTCGATCCCGCCGAGCAACCCGTTCGCGGGCGCGCGCTACGGTCGAGACGAGGTCTGGGCGTACGGACTGCGCAACCCGTGGCGTATCTCGTTCGACCGCGGGACGGGGCGCCTGTTCATCGCCGACGTCGGACAGTCGCGCTGGGAGGAGATCGATCGCGAGCCGTCCGGTTACGCCGGGGGACGGAACTACGGCTGGAACGTGATGGAAGGCAAGCATTGCTACGCGTCCACCACCTGCTCGCTCGCCGGTGACACGCTCCCGGTCGCGGAGTACTCCCACGTGGGCGGGAATTGCTCCATCACGGGTGGGTACGTCTACCGGGGCCACCAGGACGCGGCGCTCATCGGTCAGTACGTCTTCGCCGACTACTGCAGCGGCCGGATCTGGACGATGCCGAGCGGCGGCGCGACGCCGACCCTGCGGGCCGACTCGTCGGCCCAGATCACTTCGTTCGGCGAGAGCGAGAACGGCGAGCTCTGGGCGGTCACGATCAGCGGACGGCTGTACCGCATCCGGGCGTCGTAGGCGAGGGCCCGACGTACAATCGGGCCCGATGGCGATCTACCTCGATCATGCGGCCACGACCCCGCTCCGCGGCGAGGTCCTCGACGCGATGCTCCCGTTCCTCACGGAATCCTTCGGGAATCCGTCCTCGGCGCACGCGTTCGGCCGGGCGGCCCGCGCCGGGCTCGACGAGGCCCACGAGCGCTTGGCCGCGCGCATTCGGGCGGAAGCGCGTGAGATCGTCTTCACGTCGGGCGGTACCGAGGCGAACAACCTCGCGCTGAAGGGCGCGGCCTGGGCCGGGAAGGGGCACGGCCATCGGATCGTCACCTCGTCCGTCGAGCATCACGCGGTCGGGCACACGCTGCGCTACCTCGAGAAGTTCGGGTTCGAGGTCGTCGAGCTGCCGGTCGATCGCTACGGCCGGGTGGATCCGGACCAGCTCGAGGCTGCCCTGACCGACCGGACGATCCTCGTGTCGATCATGCTCGCCAACAATGAGGTCGGCACGATCCAGCCGATCGAGGAGGTCGCGCTCCGGGTCCGCGCCCGGAAGGGCGTCCTTCTCCATGTCGACGCGGTCCAGGCAGCGCCTTACGTCGATCTCGACGTCACCGCCCTCGACGCCGACCTCGTGTCGCTCGGTGCCCACAAGTTCGAGGGCCCCAAGGGCGTCGGGGCGCTGTACGTCCGCCACGGGACCCACATCCTCGCGCAGCAGCACGGCGGGACCCAGGAACGGCACCGCCGGGCCGGCACCGAGAACGTGGCGGGCGCCGTCGGGCTGGCGGCAGCCTACGAGCTGAGCTGCGCGGAGCGACCGGCGACGGTCCGGCGTCTCGCCGCGGGCCGTGACCGCCTGGGCCGGGCGATCCTCGCGATCGACGGCACGGAGCTCACCGGCCATCCGACCGACCGGCTGCCGGGCCTGCTCTCGATCATCGCGCGCGACACCGACGGCGCGGCCGTGTCGCTGTCGCTCGACCTCGAGGGGATCGCGACATCGGTCGGCTCCGCGTGCACGACCGGTTCCACCGAGGTCAGCCACGTCCTCACGGCGATGGGCTATCCCGAGGACGAGGCCCGCGGGGCGCTCCGTCTCTCGCTCGGGCGGACCACGAGCGACCAGGACATCGCGACCGCGGCGCAGGTCGTGCCACGGGTCATCGCTTCGATGCGAGTCGGATCGGTGGCGGTCGCCGCGGATCCGCTTGGGCAGGGCGTCTCGGCGTGAGCCGGATCCTCGTCGCGATGTCGGGTGGGGTCGACAGCTCGGTCGCCGCGGCGCTCCTCCACGCGCAAGGTCATGAGGTCGTCGGCATCTGGATGCGACTCCACGACGTCGCCGACACCTACTCCGAGTTCAAGAAGAGCTGCTGCTCGCTCGATGCCGCCGACGATGCCCGACGGGTCGCGGCGCAGCTCGACATCCCGTTCTACGTCATGAACCTCGAGCGCGAGTTCGACGCCGGTGTGCTCCAGCCGTTCCTCGATGCGTATCTCGAGGGCCGGACGCCGAGCCCGTGCGTCGACTGCAACACCTACGTGAAGTTCGGGGCGCTGCTCGGTCGGGCGCGGCACCTCTACGACTGCGAAGCCGTCGCGACCGGACACTACGCGCGGCGGGCCGTGGGCGAGGACGGGCGCGCCCGCCTGCTGCAGGCCCGCGATCCCGACAAGGACCAGACCTACTTCCTGTATGGCCTCCGCGCCGACCAGCTCGACGATGCCCGATTCCCGCTGGGCGAGCTGACCAAGCCCGAGGTCCGCGCGGTCGCCCGCTCTCTGGGCCTGGCCACGGCCGACAAGCCCGAGAGCCAGGAGATCTGCTTCGTGCCCGGAGGCGATTACCGCGAGGCGCTTCGCGAGCGGGCCGGCTGGGAGCCCGAGCCCGGGCCATTGCTCGATCGCGACGGAGAGCGGGTCGGGGAGCACCGCGGCACGGCCGCCTACACGGTCGGTCAGCGCCAGGGCCTGGGCGTCGCGCTGGGGGCGCCGCGCTACGTGTCGCGCATCGATCCCCGATCGAACACGATCCAGCTCGGCCGGCGCGAGGACCTCGAGACGCGCGAGTTCACGATCGAGCGTGCTTCCTTCATCGCCCCGATTGCGCCGGCTACCCCGTTCCGGGCCGAGGTCCGGATCCGCCACCGGGCGAGCCTCGTGCCGGCCGAGGTCCGGCCCCTCGGCGAGCGGCGCTGGACGGTCGTGACCGATACCCCAGTCTGGGCCGTCGCGCCCGGACAGGCCGCCGTGCTCTACGACGGCGCCGAGGTCCTGGGCGGAGGTCGCATCGCCGCCTGACGAGCGCGGCCGGCGGCCGACGCGCCGGCCCGGAAAACTTCCCGTTGCGTCGCGGCACCAGACGGGCCTGGGAACGGGGACGGGCGGCCCTCAATCGTTGTATACCGGAGCCTCGCGACCCACCGTCCGCCCGCCGGGATCCTGGCGGCCGAGGCCCGGTGACCGTCGCATTCGGCGATCCGTCAGGAATGCCCCGGGCCTTGGAGGAGGAAGCACAGGTTCGGTTCGCGCACGACGCCGTCCGGCCGCTCGATCTGGTCGCGGGTGGCGATCTTCGTGGCGTGTTTCGCGCTCGTCGCGGCCGTCCTGCCGGTCACCGCCGGCGCGGCCCAGCCCACGGCCAGGATGCACGGCGCCAAGACCTCGATCACGAAGGTCGGCACCAGTCGCATCGCCAAGGTGGCCAAGCCCGTCGCGCCGGGGAGTGGCGAGCGTCGGTGAGTTCGGTCCCCGCGAGAAGAACCTCGACGCCAAGGTCAGCGGCTCGCAGTCAGCGGCCCGCGTGCCGGTCGCCCATGTGCCCGCACCGGCGGGCCAGGCGGTCACGACGTCGAACACCGGCGCCACCGGCTTCGACGCGCTGTCCCACGCGGAGCAGCGGTTCAGTGGCACGGGTGCCGACGCCGGAACGAACTTCAGCACGGAACCGCCCGACCAGGGCCTGTGCGTCGGCAATGGCTTCGTCGTCGAGGCGGTCAACAGCGCCGTCGCCGTCTACAGCCCGGCGGGCGCCACGCTCGCAGGCCCGACGCCGCTCAATCAGCTCTTCGGGGTCGCGCCCGAGATCATCCGCGCGAACCCGCTCGTGTTCGGCGACTTCGTCGGTGATCCGCGCTGCTACTACGACCCGCCGACGCAGCGCTGGTTCCTGACCTCGTTCGACGTCCCGACCGACTCGGCGACCTGCGCGTTCGGCGACGAGAGCCACGTCAAGCTGGCCGTCAGCAAGACCGCCGACCCGCGCGGCGACTGGTGGATCTACGACCTCGACACGACCGACGGCAACGGCACCGTCGCGAACCATCCGAACTGCCCGTGCTTCGCGGACCAGCCGCTCATCGGCGCCGACGCGTACGCGTTCTTCATCTCGACCAACGAGTACTCGCTCGAGCCGTTCGGCGCGTTCTTCAACGGTGCCCAGGTCTATGGGTTCTCGAAGGCGCAGCTCGAGACCGGCAGCGGGGGATCCCTGTCCGGCCTCCATTTCGACGGCATCCCGCTCGAGGAGGGGATGGCCTACACGATCCAGCCGGCGACGACGCCGGCCGGTGGCGCGTACGATCTCGCGCGCGGCGGCACCGCGTACGCGTTGTCGGCGCTCGATTTCACCGCGACCCTGGACAACCGGACCGCGGTCTGGGCCCTGACCGGGACCAGCACGATCGGGACGACGAACCAGGTCCAGCCCTGGGTCCGCGTTCTCGACAGCCAGTCCTACGGCCAGCCACCCGACGCCGAGCAGCGCGACGGGCCCACCCCGCTGCGCGACGCCGAAGCGGCCGGCCTCGAGGGCGTCAAGTCGGTCGAGCACCTCGAGCTGCTCGCCGGCAACGACGACCGGATGCAGCAGACGGTTTACTCGGCCGGGAAGCTCTGGTCCGACCTCAACACCGTGATCAAGACCCAGAACGGGAACGTCCAGATCGGCGTCGCATGGTTTGCGGTCCAGCCGAGCTGGGACGGGGGCGTGCTGGGTGGCTCGATCGCCAACCAGGGGTATGTCTCGGTCAACCGGGCGAACGTCATGTACGGCTCGATCGCGGTCAACGCCGCGGGTGATGCCGCCATGGGTGCCACGCTCGTTGGCAGGAGCTGCTACCCGAGCGCGGCCTGGATCCCGCTCTCGGCGACCGGCTCGGCCGGGAGCGTCCATCTGATCGGCGCGGGCGCCGGGCCCGAGGACGGGTTCACGGGCTACCGGGTCGAGGGCGGCAACGGGACCGCTCGGTGGGGCGACTACTCGGCCGCCGTGGCCGACGAGAACGGCGACCTGTGGGTCGCCGACGAGTTCATCACGTCCAAGCCGCGCTCACTCTTCGCGAACTGGGGCACGTTCATCACCAGGATCGACCGCTAGGATCGCTCGCCGCACTGCCGGGCTCCGTCTGGGGCTCGGCAGTGCGGTCCTATACTCGAGGCGTGATCGGCCCTGCCCCCGTGCTCGCGCTGCTAGTGGGCACGTTCCATACCGCGCTCGCTGTGCTCCTGAGGGGATCGGCCGGCGGCCGCCTGCCGCTCGTCTTCGGGGCCGCGGTCCTGGGGGCCTGGAGCGGCGACATCGTCGCCGGCCGGCTCGCGGTCGATGCGCTCACGATCGGCGATTTCCATCTTCTCGGGGCATCGATCGTGGCCTGGCTCGGGATCGGGCTCGTGTCGGTCGTGGCCCTGCTCGGGCCGACGCGCCAGCGCCGGGCGTGAACGACGAGCGCACGACCGCCAAGTTCCTGCGCGGCCTGACGATCGGTGCGCTCGTCGGCGCCGTGATCGCCGGGTCCCGCCTCTGGTCCCTCTGGCGCGACCGCGTGCGCACCCGCCGGGACGGCTAAGTCTTGGGGATCGGGTATGGCCAGTGGGCCGTCAGACGGGCTGCACCGCGATCTCGAACGTCGATTTGTACCCGTCGCCGTCCGGCACCACCGTGAGCAGCGTGGTACCGCCGCTCTGGCCGTAGATGCTGTCCGAAGCGTTCGGCGTATCCGCGGCGCCCTTCGCGGCATAGACGCCGGTTCCGAAGACCCTGGTGCTGAAGGCGTCATCGAAGAACAGCTGCGAGGTCGCGACGAAGCCGACCGACGCCGCAGGGTCCGTCCGGATCTTGAAGTGGATGTGGACGGCACGGCCCTGGTACCAGCCCGGATAGATCGTCGTGAACGAGGCCTTCCCGGCCGCATCGGTCTTCTGGTAGCCCCGCAGGAAGTCGTGACCGGTCGTGTCGGAGCCCTGGGCGCTGACATCCGAGTACAGGCCCAGCGCGGTGCAGTGCCAGACGTCGACGATGACGCCCTCCAGCGGGCTGCACGCGGCTCCATCGACCTGCGAGACGACCCAGTCGATGCGGAGGGCGGCGCCGTCTACTGGCATCCCAGTCGCCGTGTCCACACGGATGTCGGCTCGCTGCAGGTTCTCGTCCACGTAGTACGGGCCCTCGGTGAGCTCCGGGACGACGACGCACGACGGGATGCCACCCGAAGCGGCAACCACCGAGGCGCTCGCAAGGGCAGGGGCCGAAGGACTCGCGGCCACCGATCCGCTGGCCGCGCTGCTGGCGCCGGCCGCGGGAGTGCACGCGGCGAGGGCGGCGGCGGCGCCTGACGCGCCGAAGAGCGCGAGCACCTCGCGACGGGTCAGGAACCGGCCGATCGGTCGGTCGTCGTCGTCGATCGCCTCGATGTCGGGCGCTGGGATCGGGCGGGGCATGGCGCGTCTCCGGGCTGGTCAGGGAAGATCGGACGGGCCCGATCCTCTGGTCGCAGCCTGAGAGCGGTCTGAGAAACCCCGCCGCTCGTCGATCAGCTCGGCATCACCTTGGGGAATTCGAGGCCCGGGCCTCTTCCGCGTCGACGAGCTCGAATTCGGACCAGGCGCACATCGGACAGGACCACTGCTCGAACGCGCCCTTTTGCGCGGCCTCGTCGGCAGTCGTCCACGTCTGGCGCTCGTCGACCGTGCCGCATTTCTCGCATTTCCTCATCAACGCCATGTCGCGCTCCCTTCCTCGTGGGGATATCCGTGCCAGACGCTGCCGCACCACGCAGGTGCCTTCGCATCAGCAGACGTCGGGCGGGGGTGTGAGATGTCTATCAGGGTGAGGACCGTCCGGTTCGGTACCATTGCGGCCGATGCCCCCCACCAGCGACCCCGATCCCCGGATCACGGCCCGGCCCGCCGCGGAGATCCGGGCCCGGTTCATCGAGTTCTTCGCCGAGCGTGGCCATACCGTCGTCCCGAGCGCCAGTCTCGTGCCGGCCGGCGACCAGACGCTGCTCTTCACGAACTCCGGGATGGTCCAGTTCAAGGACGTCCTCACCGGGGCAGAAACCCGCGATTACACCCGCGCGGTCGACTACCAGCGCGTCCTGCGCGTCGCCGGCAAGCACAACGATTTCGAGGAAGTTGGCCGGACAACCCGTCACAACACGTTCTTCGAAATGCTGGGCAATTGGAGCTTCGGCGACTATTTCAAGCGTGACGCCATCCAATTCGCGTGGGATTTCCTGACCAGAGATCTCGGGATTCCGGGTGAGCGCCTCGCTGCCACCACCTACACGGACGACGACGTCGCGTGGAACATCTGGCGTGACGAGATCGGCTTGCCGCCGGAGCGCATGGCGAAGTGGGGCAACGTCGACAAGGGCGATGACTCCAACTTCTGGCGCATGGCGGACACCGGCCCGTGCGGCCCGTGCAGCGAGATCCATTTCGACCGCGGCGCGCATCTCTCGGAGGGCCCGGAGTGCATTCCGGACCACAGCGAGAATTGCCCGCGCTGGCTGGAGATCTGGAATCTCGTCTTCATGGAATTCGACCAGCGCCCCGACGAGCGCGTGCCGTTGCCGTTCCCCAGCGTCGACACCGGCATGAGCCTGGAGCGGCTGGCGAGCGTCCTCCAGCAGGTTCCATCGAACTTCGACATTGACATCTTCGTGCCCATCCACGAGCGGATGCGCGCCCTCCTCGGCCACGATCCGGCCGCCTTCGAGAAGGAACGCTTCAGTTATCAGGTCATCGCGGACCACTCGCGCGCCATGACGTTCCTGGTCGCCGACGGGGTGCTTCCGTCCAACGAAGGCCGCGGTTACGTGCTGCGCCGCATCGTCCGTCGGGCAGTCCGGCACGGCCGCCTCCTGGGCCGGCGTGAGCCGTTCCTCGCCGAGACATCGCAGGTCGTCATCGACGTGATGGCGGGCGCCTATCCGCATCTCCTCGAACGTCACGATGAGGTGATCGCGGCAATCATTCGCGAGGAGACCCAGTTCGCCCGCACGCTGGATTCCGGCACGATCCACCTGGAAGACGCGTTGAAGCCGCTCACCACCGCCGAGCGGATCATCGGGCGCCGGCCCGAAGCCCTGCCGGACGACGCCCCGGTGCTCGATGGCCAGATCGCCTTCCGGCTCCACGACACGTACGGCGTCCCGATCGACCTCACGATCGAGCTGGCGGCCGAGTATGGAGTCCGCGTGGATCGCCTCGGCTTCGAGGAGGCCCTGGCCGAACAGCGCAACCGTAGCCGCAGCGGCCGCAGGCAGGAGCTCTCGCGTCATGCGGAGCGCACGGCGCTCTACGAATCCCTTGTCCGGCGGGGCGGCGACTCGCAGTTCCATGGCTACGAGGGAACCACCGCAGACGGGCGGGTGGTCGCGATCATTCGCGACGGCGTGGAATACCAGGAACTCCAGGGCGTCGGCGAAGCCGAGATCATCCTGGACCGCACGCCGTTCTATCCGGAGGGCGGCGGCCAGAT
>JBBQRZ010000021.1:0-50369 GCA_038214255.1 Candidatus Limnocylindrales bacterium | reverse complement strand
CGATCGTGGCGGCGCGCTCGGCCTCGGCCTCGCTCGTGTACGGGTAGTTCTGGCCGACGTTCGAGGTCACCGGCTCCTCCAGCGCCCGCGTTCCGGACATGGCGACCGGTGGCGGCTTCGTGTGAGCGCTGCCGGCCACCGGTGGCGGCAGTATCGCATATGCCCCGCTCATTACCAGACGGCCGGGGTCCCCGCACTGCGCGGGTCGGTGGCCGCGCTGACCGACCCATCGGCCGCGGCCGGGCCCCCGTCGATGAGCTCGATGGCGTGCTCGTGCCCCAGGTCCGGATCGAACGGCGCCGTCGGCACGAGCCGATGGCCGCGGGACTCGAGCTCGGCGGCCACGCCCTCGACGTGGCGCCGCTCGAGGTGGACGTCGGTCGGTGGCTCGAAATGGTCTGCGGGCTCGACGAACCAGCGCGGGGCGGCAATCGCCGTCCGCACGTCGAGGCCGCCGTCGACGAGGGCGCTGACGAGCTGGGCATGGATCTGTGGCTGCGCGTCGCCGCCCATGGCGCCGGCCACGACCCACGGGCTCGGGATGCCGTCGCGGAACAGCATCCCGGGCAGCAACGTGTGGAGCGTCCGCTTGCCCGGTTCCAGGCGGTTGGGGTGGGCCGGATCGAGGCTGAAATAGCTGCCTCGGTCGTGGTAATGGATGCCGGTCAGCGGATCGACGACCCCGGAGCCGAACCCCCGGTAATTCGATTCGATGAGGCTGACGGCGTTGCCCTGTCCGTCGACGGTCGCCAAGTAGATCGTGCCGCCACCGGGCGGGTTGGTCGACGGGCTCGGACTGGCCGCGCGCCGCGGATCGATCCGCGCGGCCAGGTCCGCGATGTGCCCGAGATCCAGCAATCCGGCGACCGGGACCTCGCCGAACATCGGGTCGGACAGGATCGCATCGCGATCCGCCATCGCCAGCTTCGCCGCCTCGATCCCGAGGTGGATCCAGGTCGCGTCGGTCACGCCGTCGGGTCCGAACGCCTCCGGCCCGGGCGGCTCGAATCGGGCGAGGATCGCCAGGAGCTCGAGGGCGACGATGCCCGAGCTGTTCGGCGGATGCGTGGTGACGCGGACGCCGCGATAGTCGATCTCGATCGGCTCGCCCCAGGTCGAGGTGTGGTCGTGCAGGTCGGTGGCGTCGATCGCACAACCGGCCGCGGCCAGCCCGCTCGCCTGTCGGCCGGCGAGATCCCCGTCGTAGAACGCGTCGAACCCGTCGCGCCCGAGGGTTTCGAGCGTCGTCGCCAGTGCGGGCAGCCGGACCCGCTCGCCCGGTCGCCAGGCGCGGCCGTGCGGACGATAGACGTGGAAGAAGCCGGCATCCGGGCCGATGGCCGCCGCGACCGATTCGGACATCCGCTCGACGGAGTCGATGAAGCCGTCCCAGGCCGGGAAGCCGGCCCGCGCCAGCTCGATGGCCGGGGCGAGGATCTCGTCGCGCGACAGCCGCCCGAATCGGGCGTGGGCATCGCCCCACGAGCGGACCGCGCCGGGGACCGTGATCGAGAGCGGCCCGAGCTTGGGCAGGACCGTGAGGCCCCGCGCCCGGAACCCGGCCGCGTCGGCCGCGCGCGGGGCGCGGCCCGAGCCGTTGAGCGCATGCTCGGTGCCCGTCGCCGCGTCCCAGATCAGCCAGAAGGCGTCGCCGCCGATCCCGCAACCGTCGGGCATGACCACACCAAGGACCGCGTTGGTCGCGATGGCCGCATCGACGGCGCTGCCCCCCGTCCGAAGCACGTGCAGCCCGGCCGCCGTCGCGAGGTGGTGGGGCGCCACGACGCCCCCGTGGCTTCCCCGGGCCAGCGGAACGGGCGTCCAGGGCCGGCCGTCGATCACGTCGCGGGCGCGGTCAGCTGGTCTTCGTCGCGGCGCAGCTGGGCGAGCGGCAGGAGAGCGATGAGCAACAGGCTGAACGTGCCGATGAGCAGCCCGTCGATGCCGCGCCAGTCCGCGGCGAGGCCGCCGAGCAAGGCCCCGACGATCTGCCCGACGGCGAGGAAGACGCTGTAGAGGCCCATGATCGCGCCGCGGTCGTTGGGGAACTTCTCGGAGATGTCCGCCAGCAGCCCCAGCGCCGCCGGCGTCGCGCCGGCCAGCACGAACAGGCCGAAGGCCGCTGCGGCCACGCCGAGGATCGGGACGACCAGCGGAAGGGCCTCGCCGTGATTGACGGCCATCCCGCCGAGGGCCAGGACGCCTCCGCCGAGGATCCCGTAGAGGAGGATCGTCGTCCGGCGCGTGTTCTTGAACCGGTTGCCCCAGTACAGCAGGCCCGCGCCGAACAGGATGCCGATCACGACCGCCGCCAGGGAGATCTGGATGGGGCTGAAGCCGCGGAGCAGGGCCTGATCAGGGAACCGCGGATCGGCCCTGGAGAACTGGAAGACCGATTGGCTGAACCACAGGCCGATCGCGGCGTTCACCGCGATCCAGGTCGGGGCCAACAGCCAGACATGCGACGTCTGGAGCAGCGTCCGGTACCGGCGCCAGTCGACGCGCGGCTCCTGCGCGGCCGCACGAACGGCGCGCTCGTCCGCGTCGTGGTCGGCGACCCCAAATCGATAGATCAGGAACGACACGCCGTAGAGCACGGCATTGAGGAAGAACGCCACCGGTCCCAGCGCCGCGAACAGGAGCGGGGCGACGGCGAACCCGGAACCGATCCCTGCCAGGGTGGCGCCCTCGAATCGGGCGGCGGCCTTGCCACGGAGCAGCTCGTTGCCGGCCGTCACGGCTGCGATGAATCCGAGGATCGACGGGATGCTGGCGGCGGTCGATGCCCCCTCGAGCAGGCGGGTCCCGCCGAGGACCGCAAGGTTCGTCGTCAGTCCGGTCAGGATCACCGCGGCTGCGCCGAACGCGGGCCCGAACAGCATCACCCGATGGTGGCCCAGTCGATCCGAGATGACGCCGAAGGCGGGCGACAGGACCAGCTCGGCGACGTAGAACGTCGCGTGGAGGACGGCCAGCGTCGAGGCGGCGACGATCGGGCCACCGTGTTCGGGGAGCTTGGCGAGGTACACGGCCAGCATCGCGCCCGTGAGACCCGTACTGAAGCGCAGCGTGAAGGTGCCGGCCAGTACGGCCCGCAGCGATCGATCCATGTGCCCGAAAGCGTAGACGGTCGAGGCCCTGTCCCGCGTTCTCGGGCCGTGTCGCGGTGCCGGAGGCCCGTATCATGCGCGAAACGCCGCGCCCACCCGGGAGCCCCGAGGAGGATGAGGAGCCACCTTGAGCCGCGTCGCGATCTTCACCGACTCCGCCTCGGATCTGGATCCTGCCGAGGCCGCGGCCAACGAGATCACGGTCGTGCCGCTGCTCGTGACGTTCGGTGCCGAGACCTACAAGGCCGGCGTGGACCTGTCGGGCCCCGAGTTCTGGGAGCGGATGACCGCGCCCGATGCGCCGTTCCCAACGACGGCGGCCTCGTCACCGGGGGAATTCCGGGACGCGTACGAAGCCGCCTTCGCGACGGGGGCCCAGGCGATCGTCTCGATCCACGTCGCGGGCGCGCTCTCGGGCACGATCAAGAGCGCCGAGATCGCACGCGACATGCTGCCCGACCGCGAGATCCACGTCGTCGACTCGCTCGGTGCGTCGATGGCCGAGGGGATCCTCTGTCGCATGGGCGTCGAGATGGCCGCCGACGATCGACCGGCGGGCGACATCGCGGAGACGCTCCGCACCCGGGCCCCGGACATGGCGATCTACGTCGCGCTCGAGACGCTCGAATACCTCAAAAAGGGCGGCCGCATCAGCGGTCGGCAGGCCGCGATCGGGACGCTGCTCTCGGTCAAGCCGATCATCGAGGTCCGGCTCGGGGTTGTCGAGACGGCGGACCGGGTCCGGACTCGGGGCAAGGCGCGCGAGCGCCTCATGGAGCTGATCACCCAGCGACCGATCGAGCGGATCGCGATCCTCCATACGGTGGCGCCGGGCGTCGAGGCATTCCGAGAGGCGCTGCTCGCCCGCGTGCCGAGCCTGGACCCGGAGACCGTGACGATCGAGCTGGTCGGGGCGTCGGTCGGGCCGCACCTCGGTCCGGGATGCGTCGGGGCTGCGGTGATGTACCGACCGTCCTAGCCGGTACCTCGAGGGGTCCAGGAAGGGTCGGTGTGGGGTCCTTTCACCGGACGAACCCTGGCGTGCTGGCGCACAGGCGCCGTGCGCCCAGTGGGCTCCGCGACAGGAACCGTCCGGGTGCCACCCCTCCGCGCGTTGTCGCTGGACTGCCAGTCACGCTTTCGCGATGAACGTGCACGGTCCATTGCCCAGACAGCATCCTGGGGTCGCGGCCACGCCCGTTCGTTTGGGCTACGTAACTGGGAGTTGGGCACCGCCAGCCGGCTCCGCGGCGGACGTGAATGTTGCGGCATGGTTGCGGGAAGCTTGGCGACCGGTACCATCGGCCGGCGACGGATCCGGTCCTCGGGCTATACTCCGCGGCGCAGATGATGCGCGCGTGGCGGTCCGGAGGTTTTCCCCCAGGCCCGATCGACGCGCCCCGTAAGGTCGTCCGGGAGACGACCCACTCGCACGAGACGGCCGCGATCGGCCGCCCGACACGGAGGTTCCTCCTTCCATGACCACCGAGCACGTCGCTGCGCGGATCAATCCCTGGGAAGTCGCGCAACGGCAGTTCGATCTGGCCGCCGACCGCCTGAACCTGGGCCATGGCCTGCGAGGTGTCCTGCGGGTGCCTCGCCGCGAGTTCACGGTCAACTTTCCCGTCCACATGGACGATGGATCCGTCCAGGTTTTCACCGGCTACCGGGTCCAGCACAACCTGGGCCGCGGACCGGCCAAGGGCGGCATCCGCTACCACCAGGACGTGTCGCTCGACGAGGTCAAGGCCCTCGCGATGTGGATGACCTGGAAGTGCGCGGTGGTCGGCATCCCGTACGGCGGCGGCAAGGGCGGCGTCATCGTCGACCCCAAGCGGCTGAGCCAGAAGGAGCTCGAGGGCCTGACCCGGCGGTTCTTCACCGAGATCGAGGTGCTCGTCGGCCCGGAGAAGGACATCCCGGCGCCGGACGTCAACACGAACGCCCAGATCATGGCCTGGATGATGGACACCTACTCGATGCATGCCGGGTACACCGTCCCGGGCGTGGTGACCGGCAAGCCGATCAGCCTCGGTGGCTCAGAGGGCCGAAACGAGGCCACCGGGCGCGGCACCGTGTTCTGCATCGTCGAGGCGGCCCGCCATCTCGGCCTGGAGCTGCCCACGTGCCGGGTCTCGATCCAGGGCTTCGGCAACGCCGGCTCGATCGCCGCGCGGCTCATCGCCGAGGAGGGTTCGTCGGTCGTCGCGGTGTCCGACTCGACCGGTGGGATCCACGCCCCCGGCGGCCTGGATATCCCAAAGGTCGTCGCGTGGAAGCAGGAGCACGGCACCGTCCAGGGCTTTCCCGGCGCCTCCGACATTTCCAACGCGGAGGTGCTCGAGGTCGACTGCGAGATCCTCATCCCGGCGGCGCTCGAGAACCAGATCACCTCCCACAACGCGCGCAACATCCAGGCGCGCCTCATCGCCGAGGCAGCCAACGGACCGACGACCCCGGACGCTGATGAGATCCTGTTCAAGAACGGCAAGTTCATGATCCCGGACATCCTGTGCAACGCAGGGGGCGTCACGGTCAGCTACTTCGAGTGGGTGCAGGACCTCAACCGCGATCACTGGAGCGAGAGCGTCGTCAACGCCAAGCTCAAGGAGATCATGGTCAAGGCATTCTCGGAGACCCTCGCCGTTGCCCGCCGTGAGCAGTGCAACATGCGCACCGCCGCGTACCTGCTCGCGGTCAAGCGGGTCGCCGACGCCATGGACATGCGCGGCCTCTATCCGTAAGTCGATCGCGTTCACGCGGCCGCCCAGAACCCCCGATCAAGAGGTCTGGGGTTCGACATCCCCGGTGCTACCATCGCCGCCATGCTCGATCACGAAGAGAAGTTCCTGTTCAAGGAGGAGATCCTCCACCTCTCGAACGCGGTGGCGGAGCCGGGCATCCTCGACAACGTCGAGGACCTGTTGACCGATGTCATCACGAGCCCGCGCTTCGATTCGGAGGTCTTCACCCTCGAGCGGAGCCTGCAGGTCATGCTCGGGCCGCGGGCCGGGACGACGCTGGTCGGGCTGCTCACCGTCGCGCCCGAGGTGTTCGACGAGGTGGCCGAGGTCCGGATCCCGTCCGAGGTCCACGAGCGGCTTGTCGCCTGGCGAGCGCGCTTCGGGCTGGCCATCGACAACGCCCTCAACTTCCTCAACAACCCGGATGGCATCCAGGGTCACAACTTCGCCACCCAGGTCGCCCATGTCGAGGAGCGCCGCGTGCTCCAGGGTCGATTGACCCTGGTCCGGTACAACAACGAGCCACAGTTCTTCGTGGCGGACGCGAGCGTGTTCATGGGCCTGGTCACGGACATCCTCGAGCGTCTCGGGCCGTATCTCGAGTCCGACGCGGTCGACGCCGAGACGATCGGGCGCCTGCGTGATGCGCTCGCCCTGGTCGAGCGCAAGACCGGCGCCCACGGCTGAGCTTCCGCCCGGATAGCCGCCGGGTAGGCTACATGGATGCGCCACGTCTATCTCGCCGCCACGGGCCAGAACCGGGGCAAGACGACCGTGGCACTCGGGCTCCTGGACGGGTTCCAGCGACGAGGCCTGTCGGCAGGATTCTTCAAGCCCGTCGGCCAGCGGACTGTCATGGAGGACGGCGTGCCGGCCGACGAGGACGCCGTGCTGATGAAGACGGTCTTCGGCCTCGCGGAGCCGCTCGAGCGGATGAGTCCGGTCCATATCCCCCGGGGTTTCACGCAGTCGTACATCGACGGCCGCGTCGTCGAGGACCTGCCGGCGCGGATCCGCTCGGCGCACGCCTCCTTCGCGCGCGAGCGCGACATCCTCCTCATCGAAGGCACCGGGCACGCGGGGGTCGGCGCGGTGATCGGGCTCTCGAACGCGGTGGTCGCCCGGTTGCTGGGCGCTCCAGCGGTCGTCGTGTCCGAGGGCGGCGTCGGCCGGCCGATCGACGAGATCGTGCTCAACGCGGCGTTGTTCGAGCGGCACGGTGTGCGGGTGGCCGGGGCGATCGTCAACAAGGTCGACCTTGACGCGAAGCCCGGGCTCGCCCTGACGCTGGAGCGTGGGCTGGCGCGCCAGGGCGTTCCGCTGCTCGGCGTGCTGCCGTACCGGCCGATCCTCTCGAACCCGACCCTCGCGATGGTGCTCGAGGGTGTCCACGGCGAGACGATCCACCCGGGACCCGACCTCGACCTGGTCATCGGTGGAGTGGCGATCGGGGCGATGGAGCCCGACCACATGCTCCAACGCATCGGGCCGCGCTCGCTCGTCATCGTGCCGGGCGACCGGGAGGATGTCATCGGAGCGATCGTCCGGGCCCATCGAGAAGGCGCAGTGGTCGGCGGCGATGCGGTGGGACTCGTGCTCACCGGTGGCTACCAGCCCGCTCGCTGGCTGCTGGACGCCATCCGGGCAGCCGACCTGTTCGCGACGATCGTGCCCGAGGACACGTACGCCGTGACCTCGGAGGTCCACGACCTTCTGGTCAAGACGCACCCGGCGGACCACGGCAAGATCGCCGAGATCAAGGCGCTCCTGTGGGAGCATCTGTTCATCGATCGCATCCTCGAGGTGGCCGAGGAGGCCGAGTTCGCGGCCGCCTGACTCGGCGGCGAAGGGCGCGGCTCCTGTCAATGTTCCTGCGGGCGCTGGGACTCCCAGACACGCTTCCGTGACGAACACGCAGGGCCACGCACCCCAGATGGCGATCCGGGCCGGCGGTCATGCAAGTTCATCGGCGACTCGTGACAGGGAGGCCCACTTTGGGCCCGGACCGGTGGACGCGGCGGAGACGCGGGTCGGGGCCGCGACCCGCGTCAGATTCCGCTACACCGTCAGCCGCGCGCGGGTTCCCGGTTGCCGCGATTTGCGGACCGACCGCGCGCTCAGCCCAGTGGTTCGTTGTCGATGAGCCGGGTCGCCCCGAATCGGACCGCCAGCGACGCAAGTGCCGGCCCATCGACTCGCTCAAGCTCCGCCAGCGTCATCCCATCCGCGATCGAGACATAGGCGACATCGGCCAGCGGCTCCGACGCGAGGACCTCGCGCATCGTGGCCCGCAGCGCGTCGCCGGAGCGTTCGCCGCCGGCCCACGCCGCGTGTGCGGCGACCAGGGCGCGGTGCAGCACGGGCGCCGCGGCGCGCTCGTCCGGGGAGAGGTGGACGTTGCGGGACGACAGCGCCAGCCCGTCCGGTTCGCGGATCGTGGGGCAGGCGATGACCTCGGTCCCGATCGCGAGGTCGCGCGCCATCTGGCGGATCACCATCACCTGCTGGGCGTCCTTCTGCCCGAAATAGGCTCGATCGGCGCGCACGAGGCCGAACAGGACCGCGACGACGGTCGCCACCCCCTCGAAGTGGCGCGGTCGAGCCGCACCCTCCAGCGGCCGCGCGACCTCCCCCACGGCGACGGTCGTATCGAAGCCCGGCGGATAGACCTCGTCCACGGAGGGCGCGAAGACGAGGTCGACGCCTTCCGCCTCCACGATCTCGAGGTCCCGTGCCTCGTTCCGGGGATAGCGCGTGTAATCGGCCGCCTCGTTGAACTGGCGGGGATTGACGAAGATCGTCACGACGCTCGTGGCGTTGTCGGCTCGGGCGCGGGCCATCAGCGCTCGATGGCCCTCGTGCAGCCAGCCCATCGTCGGGACGAGGCCGATCGGCCGGGGTGCCTCGGCGAGCGCATCGCGCAGCTCGGTGCGCGTCCGCAGGACGCGGGTCACGGGCGGGCGTCAGCCGCGCCGCGGGCGGCGGCTGATGAGCTCAGAGGTCGCGGTCGAGCGGGATGCCGCCAACCGGGATCGAGCCCGCGGGCCGGTCGTGCTCGCCACGCCCGAGGACCTGGTCGAGGATCGCGTCATCCATGCGCACCGTCTCGGCGTCACCGGGGAAGGTCCCGGCCGCGACGTCCGCCGCATAGGCTCGGGCGGCTTCGGTGATCGCTTCACGAACATGCGTATAGGGTCGGGCGTGGCGCGGGATGAAGTCGCCCAGGCCGAGGAAGTCCGTGACGACCTGGATCTGACCGCTGCAGAGAGGCCCGGCCCCGATTCCGATCGTCGGGATCCGCAAGCGCTCGGTGATCGCGCCGGCCAGCTGGGCCGGGACGAGCTCGAGCACGATCGAGAAGGCGCCGGCCTCCTGGACGGCGAGGGCGTCGGCGAGCAACGCCCGCGCCTGCTCCACGGTCTTGCCCTGGACGCGCACCTTGCCGCCCAGGCCGTGCTGCGCCTGCGGGGTCCACCCGATGTGGCCCATGACCGGGATGCCGGACCGGACGAGCGACTCGATCGTGCGCGCCGAGCGCGTGCCCCCTTCGACCTTGACCGCCTGGGCGCCTCCCTCCTGGAGGAATCGACCGGCGTTCTCGAGGCCCTCATCGATCGAGGCGTAGCTCAGAAACGGCATGTCGCCGATGACGAGCGCGCGCTGCGACCCGCGGACCACGGCTTTTGTGTGATGGAGCATCTCGGCCATCGTCACGCGGATCGTCGAGTCGTATCCGAGCAGAACCTGCCCGAGCGAGTCGCCCACGAGCAGGAGCGGGATGCCGGCCTGATCGAGGATCTGGGCGGTCGGGTAGTCGTAGGCGGTCAGCATCGGCAGCCGCGTGCCGTCGGCATAGAGCTTGGCGATGTCGGCGACGGTCAGTCGGCGCACCGCGTCGGTCGAGGCACTCATGCGAGCTCCGTTCGTGCTGGCTCCTGCCGGAGAGTCTGCGCGTCGCCGTCACGCTCGTCCAGCGCACGGGCCACGCGGTCCAGCAGCCGATCCGCGACGTCGCGCTTGGTGAGCAGCGGTAGGTCCTCGCGCGATCCATCGGCCGCGAGGATCGAGACTCGGCTCGTGTCGGTCCCGAACCCCGAGCCGGGCTCCGCCACGTCGTTGGCCACCATCAGGTCGACGCCTTTGCGCCGAAGCTTGTCCGCGGCCCGGTCGAATGACCCGGTCTCGGCCGCGAACCCGACGAGCATGGGCCTCGGGACGACGGGCTGGTGGACCTCGCCCTCGCGATCCGTCCCGCGGACGAGCCGGGCCATCTGGGCGAGGACATCGGGCGTTGTCTCGAGCTCCAGGCGGAGGCCGGCGATCCGTTCCAGTTTGCGATCGGCGGTCACAGCCGGACGGAAATCGGCGACGGCTGCCGCCATGACCAGGGCGTCGAACCCGGCAGCGCCGTCGGCGCTGTGGATCAGTCGATGGAGCGCGGTCCGCAGCTCCGCGGTCGACTCGACCGCGACGACCGTTGCGTCGCGCGGGGGCGCGACCTCCATGTTCGCGGCCACGAGGGTGACGCGGGCCCCCCGATCCAGCGCCGCCGCGGCGATCGCCACGCCCATCTTTCCCGTGGAGCGGTTGCCGAGGTAGCGGACAGGGTCGATCGACTCGCGCGTCCCGCCGGCGGTCACCACGATGTGCCGCCCGGTCAGATCGGCGTCATGGGCCAAGCCGACGAGCGGGGGCCGGGCGTCGGGGTCGGTGGCGCGGACCGGCCGCTCGCCGATCGCTCCGACGACGGCGTCGACGATCGCCGGCAGGTCGGCCAGCCGGCCCGTCCCGGACTGTCCTGAGGCGAGCTCGCCCGCGGCCGGCGCGACGATCGTGTACCCGAAGTCGTCGCGCAGGCGGGCGACGTTCGTCCGCGTCGCCGGGTGCGACCACATCTCACCGTCCATCGCCGGGGCGACGACGACCGGTGCGGTCGTCGCGAGCGCCGTGGCGGTGACGACGTCGCCGGCGAGGCCGGTGGCCATCGCGCCCAGCCAGTGCGCGGTCGCCGGCGCGACGACGATCGCATCGGCCGAATCGGCGACCACGATGTGGCCGATTCGCCCGTCTGGCAGCAGGTCGAGGATCTCGGTCTCGACCGGATGACGCGACAGCGCCGCGAACGACAGGTCTCCGACGAACTTGGTCGCCGCCGGAGTGAGCATGACGGCGACATCGGCACCCTCGGCGCGAAGCAGGCGCAGCAGCTCGACTGCCTTGTATGCGGCGATCGACCCGGTGACGCCGAGTCCGATCAAACGCCCGGCGAGGCGGCCGCTCACGTCAGCCCGAGCTCCAGGCGCTCGCCGCCGGAGACCTCAGCGTGGAGGATCGCGAGTCCCTTGAGCGTCAGGTCCGGATCGATCGCCTCGATGCCCTCGAGCGCGGCGGCCCACGGCGCCGCCGACAGGCCACCGGTCAGGATCGCGTGGATCGCCGACGGCTCGACGCGTTCGAGGTCGGCCAGCTCGCGTCGGACCCGTGCCAGCAGCCCGGCGGTGAGGGCCTGGTAGCCGAAGATCGTGCCGGCCTGCATCGCGCCGATCGTGTCGCGGCCGATCGCCCGGTCGGGTGCCCGCAGCTCGATCCGCGGCAGCTTGGCGGTCCGTGCCGCCAGTGCCTCGAGGCCGAGCTCCAGCCCCGGCGCGATCGCCCCGCCGACGTAGGCGCCGTCCAGCGCGACGCAATCGAGCGTGGTCGCGGTCCCGAAGTCGACGACGACCGCCGGCGTGCCGTAGAGCCGGGCTGCCGCCAGCGCGTTGACCAGGCGATCGGCCCCGACCTCCGCCGGCCGGTCGACACGGACCGGCAGTGGCACCGTCCCGGCGGTCGCGATCGTCAGCGGCCGATCCCGTCGCGCCGCGATCGACTCGATGGCGCCGGTCAGCGATGGCACGACCGAGGCCAGCGCGATCGCGTCGATGTCGGCGAACGAGGCGTCGTCGAGCCGAAGCAGACCGTCGAGCACGACCTCGACCTCGTCGGGGGTTGCCCGCGCGAGGGTCACGGCCCGCCGGCTGGAGCGAAGGACTCCGCCGCGGAACAGGCCGGTCGTCACGTTCGTGTTGCCGATATCGATCGCCAGCAGCATGGCCGCGATGATACGCGGTGGTCTCCCGCCATCCACGCGCGGAGTCTCGCTTGGCGCCCCCGGCGTGCGGTACCATCCGTGCTGCCGTCCCGGCCCCGCGCCCGAGGTGCCCGATCGTGTCGACCTTGCCGGCCGCCAAGTTCTTCGTGAACCAGGGCGTCGTGTCGAGTCGCACGGACATGCTTCATCTCCTGCGACCGCTGCTCAAGCAGACGGTGACCTACCGCTATCAGCGCGGCCGCGAGGTCGTCTCCCACGGCACCGGCTGGGTCGAGCGGATCGTCACCGAGGCGCCCGAGACGTCGACGTACTTCACGCCGTTGGCGATCACCCTCAACATCGATTCGTTCGAGCATCTCGAGTTCGAGACGCGCCCCGACCAGTTGCTCGTCTACACGCTCGTCCAGGGGGATGAGCGCGTCGTCGTCGAATTCGCGCCGATCGGTCCGTCCGGTGAGGAGTCCGCCTCGCCGTTCGCCCCCCGACAGCTCGAGTTCGACACGTCCGATTACGTCCAGATGGAGCTGCTCGGCCTCGACGCCCACGAGGAGGAGTAGCGCGATCCGGAGCCGCCCCGAGCGCGGGCCGGCGGAGAGAGCGAATTGGGGGTGCGGCCGGATCCGCCGGCCAGGTGGGTAGTGGCGCGGTCCGAGCCCCGCCCTGGGACGCGGCGCGCCGATCGAGGATGACTGGAGGAAGGGAGAGCGGTGAGCGTAGAGCGACCCGGCACGTCCGGTGAAGCCACCTCCGGTGAAGCCCCGTCCGGCGAGGCCACGGCCGGGGGCGGCCTGTCTCGCGGCGGTGCGTCCGGTGGCGCCGGCGGCATCGCGAGCTATTTCAAGTTCGTCGAGCGCGGCACCGACCTGCCGACAGAGGTCCGTGCCGGCCTGACCACGTTCATGGTCATGGCCTACATCGTCTTTGTGAACTCGAGCATCCTGGGCGACCCGCACGGGGCGGCCATGGACAAGGTCGCGGTGGCAGCGGCGACCGCCCTTGTCGCCGGCGTCATGACGATCGCCATGGGCGTCGTCGCGAACTACCCGTTCGCGTTGGCGGCGGGTCTCGGGATCAACGGCATCGTCTCGTTCACGCTGGCGGGCCAGAAGGGGCTCGGCGCGGCCGGCGCGATGGGCGTCATCGTCGCCGAAGGCGTGCTCGTCACGCTCCTCGTTCTGCTCGGCCTCCGCGAGGCGATCATGAACGCGATCCCGCTCTCCCTGAAGCGGGCGATCGGTGTGGGCATCGGCCTGTTCATCCTGTTCATCGGGTTCGTGAACGGCGGCCTGATCGCCACGCCGCCAGGCGGCTTCCCGCCGGTCTCCTTCGTCTTCCCGACCACCCCGGCGGCCCTGGTGACGATCATCGGCCTGTTCATCACGGTCGCCCTGTTCGTCATGAAGATCCGCGGGGCGCTCATCCTCAGCATCATCATCACGACGATCATCGCGCTGCTGCTGGGGGTGGCGACGGTCCCGACCAACATCGTCGCCTCCTACAGCTTCGCGACGATCGGCCAGTTCGACCTGACCGCATCGTTCACGAAGCTCGGCTTCTTCGTCGCCTCGCTGACGATCTTTTCGATCATGTTGATCGACTTCTTCGACACGATGGGCACGGTCACGGGGGTCGCCGAGCAGGCGGGCCTGACCGACGAGGAAGGACGCGTGCCAGGCGTCGGACGGGTGCTGCTCGTCGACTCGGTCGCGGCCTTCGTCGGTGGCCTCGCCGGCACCTCATCGAACACGACCTATATCGAGAGCGCGGCTGGCGTCGCCGAGGGTGGGCGGACCGGCTTTACCTCCGTCGTCGTGGGCGTGCTCTTCCTGCTGGCCATCCTGCTCTCGCCACTGGCCGGCATCGTGCCGTCGTCGGCGACGGCGCCGGTCCTCATCGTGGTCGGGTTCCTGATGTTCACCCTCATCGGGGACATCCCGATCAACGATCCCGAAGAGGGCATCCCGGCCCTCCTGACGATGATCCTCATGCCGCTGACGTACGACATCTCGGTCGGCATCGGCGCCGGGTTCATCGCCTGGACCTTCATCAAGGTTATCCGGGGCAAGGCCAACCTGGTCCACCCGCTGATGTGGGTGGTCTCGATCGCCTTCGTCATCTTCTTCGCTCAGGCCTGGATCGAACCGCTCCTGCCGAAGTAACCCGCCGCACGACCTCGAGCCAACGGCGCGCCTCGCCAGGGGCGCTCCGTCCGGCTCAGGGCTCACGCCGCCCGGCTTCCCGCAGGGATCGGGGCGTCGGCCTCCGTCCTGTACCATCCGTCGCAATGTTCGAACGGACCGCGCTGCCCTCGGGGCCGCGCGTCATCAGCGCCCGGCTCCCGGGGGCACGTTCGGTCTCCATCGCCGCGTACGTCCTGGGCGGTTCACGCCTGGAATCCGCGGCCGAGGCCGGCGTGGCCCATTTCATGGAGCACATCACCTTCAAGGGGACGCGGGCGTACCCATCGACGCGGGCGATCAGCGAGGCGATCGAGGGTGTCGGCGGATCGTTCAACGCCGCCACCGACCGGGAGGCGACCGTCTACTGGGTGCGCGTCCCGCGGCGGGAGGCCGCCCGGGCGATGGACGTGCTGGGCGAGCTGATCGTGCGCCCGATGCTCGAGAGCGACGAGATCGAGGGCGAGCGCAACGTCATCGTCGAGGAGATCCGCTCTTACCAGGACGACCCGGTCGAGCAATGCCAGATGCTGTTCCAGCTCGCGCTATTCGGCGATGGGCCGCTCGGCCGCGAGATCTGCGGCGATGAACCCGGCATCCGGGCCCTGCCCGAAGCGACGATCCGCGACTTCTGGCGGGTCACCTATCGCCCTGCCAACACCGTGGTGGCCGTGGCGGGCGACCTCGCCCACGCGGAGTTGACCGAGCTCGCCGGGACGGCGTTCGGCCAGGGCAACGGCGCGATCCCCGGGTACGCTCCCGCCCCGGCCCTGCCCGCCGGCCCGCGCGTGCACGTGGGACGGCGCGACACATCCCAGGCGCAGCTCGTCGTCGGCCTGCCCGCGCTGCGCCGCGACCACCCGGACAGCTGGACGCTCGCCGTGCTCAACGGTGTGCTGGGCGACGGGATGAGCAGCCGGCTGTTCCTGTCGGTCCGCGAGGAGAAGGGTCTCGCGTACGACATCAGCTCCGGGCTCGTCGACTATGCCGACGCCGGCGCCCTCGTCGTTTCGGCCGGCGTCGATCCCGGGAGCCTGCCGGAGGCGCTCGCGGCGATCCTCACCGAGTTCGCGCGCCTCCGCGACGAGCCCGTCCCGGCCGAAGAGCTGGCCAAGGCCAAGAGCTACCTGTCGGGCGGCCTCGAGCTGCGGATGGACGAAACCCGCCACGTCGCCTCGTGGATCGGCGGGCAGGAGGCGCTGCACGACAAGGTGCTGACGCTCGAGGAAGCCCTCTCGGCGATCGAGGCGGTCGATGCCGACGATGTCCAGCGGGTCGCCGCCGACCTCATGGTCGACGACGGCCTGCGCCTCGCCGCCGTCGCCCCGGCGCGCTACCTGCGCGGCCTCGATCGACGCCTCCGTCTGCCTGCATGACGACGAGCGTCGAGCGCGGGCCCGACCTCGCGCTAGCCCGGATCCACCTGCGGCTCGGCTCGCTGGCGCTCGCCCGCGCCGAGCTCGAGTCGATGGCCGGCCAGGACGCGCTCGATGCCGACGGCCTGCTCGACCTCGCCGAGGTGCGCTGGCGGACCGGCGACCTGACCGGAGCAGGCGAAGCGGCCGGCCTCATCCTCGACGGCAACGATCACGGCCCTATCATCGCCCTTGTTGTCGCGGCCGAGGCCGCTGCGGCGCGCGGCCGTCCGAGCGAGGCCCGACGGCTGGCCGCCCGGGCGCTCGAAGCCGCCGGCGGCTCGATCGACGGGACGTTCGCGGGCATGCCCCGGGCCCCCATCTGGCCGGCCGACCCGGCCGCGCCGCCGCCCTCGCCCACGACCTTGTTCCATGCCGCCTCAATGTCGCCGGTGCCGGTCGCCGTGCCGAGCCGCGCTCCCGTCATCGACCCGAGCGCCCACAGCGGCACGCTTCGCCTGTGGGACCTCCCGGGCGAGCCGCTCGCCGACGACGCCGAGCTGCCCGATGCCGAGGCGGCCCTCGAACACGGCCGCGAATGCCTGGCCAGCGGCGACGCCCAGGAGGCGGCCGTTCACCTGTCGCTCGTGCTGCGTCTCGGACCGTCGCTCGCACCGGCCGTCCTCGATCTCGTCATCGACCGGACCGAACGCGGGTTGGCCCTCGTGCGTGGCGATGCGTATCGCCTCGTCGGGCGCGAGCTCGACGCCCGACGCGCCTTCGCGGACGCGCTCCGCCGCGAGCCCGAACCGCTGCCTGCGGCCGGAGCGGCGGCCGAACCCGACGCCAGGCACGACCAACCCGACGGCGATCCGCCTTCAGAAGGAGACCCTGCGTGAGCGAACGCACCCTCGTCCTCGTCAAGCCCGATGGCGTCCAGCGTCAACTGGTGGGCCGGATCGTGGCCCGGTACGAGGAGCGCGGACTCAAGATCGTCGGGCTCAAGCTCGTCCACATCGGCCGTGACCTCGCCGAGCGGCACTACGCGGCGCATCGCGAGAAGCCGTTCTTCGGCGGACTCGTCGACTTCATCACCTCGGCCCCGCTCGTCGCGCTGGCGCTCGAGGGACCCAACGCGATCGCCGTCGTCCGGGCGATCAACGGCGCCACCCGCCCGCACGAGGCCGCGCCCGGAACGGTTCGCGGCGACTTCGCCCTGGAGACAGCCCAGAACATCGTCCACGCCTCGGACGGACCGGAGGCGGCAACCGCCGAGCTTGCCCTGTGGTTCACCCCGAGCGAGCTGCTCGACTACGCGCGCGACGTCGACCGGTGGGTTCTCGCGCCGGGCGCCTGATCGACGTTCAGGGCGAGGCAGACGGCGTGACGGACGGGCTGCCCGGCGGCTCGGTCCCGACGCTCGGCTCGGCGCTCGGCTCGGCGCTGGGTGCGCCCGACGTGGCAGGACTCGGCTCAAGGGACTGGATCGGCTCGTGCGGCGCGAACGACTCGACTGCACCCTCGAGCTGCGGCGGCAGGCCGGCCGCCGCCTCGCGCACGCCGAAGGCGCCCGCTGTGACCGCGACCGCGAACACGGCGAGGAGGCCGGCCGTGGCGCTCGCGGCGAAAGCCCGGTTGCCCGACCACGTCTTCGCCACCCACGCCTGCAGGTCGTTGAGGTCGACCGCCTCGATCGCCGGGCGCCAGCTCCGTTCGTCCCCGCGCGCCGTGCCCCCGCGACGAGCGGCACCGATGACCGCGAGGCGCCCGTAGTAGGCCAGCGGCGTCAAGGTCCCCAGCAGCACGAGTCCACTCAACGGGCTGCCGAGGGCGAGATCGACCAGGCTCCTCCGGGCGTCGAACGCCGCGAGGCCCGGGATCCCGATGCTCGCCAGTACGACCGCGGCGAACGCCCCGGCCAGGAGCGGCGACCGGAAGACCCAGCCGGACAGCTCCGAGACGCGGCCCGTCCCAAACGACGCCCGAGCCGCCGCCGCCCACGCGGCAAACGCGCTGCGACCCACGACGAACGCGAGGATCCAGGTTCGCCCGGGCGCCCATGAATCGGACTCCAGCGCGGCGACCGCAAGCAGGACGACGCCCGCATCGCCCACGATCGAGTACCCGACGATGTGCTCGAGATCGTCCTGGATCCAGGCGGCGACGGAGGCGAGCACGATCGAAACGATCGCGACGAGCAGCACGACGAGGCGAACCAGCCCGAGGTCCACGAGCGCTCCGACGGATGGGTCCCGGATCGTGAGTGGCTGGATCGAGGCGTCGATCCAGGCCAGCGCGGCGATCGCGAACGCCCCAGCCGACCAAGCCGTGACGAACGGCAGCCCGGTCTCGTCGATCGAATCAGTGAGTCGCGCGGCCCAGGTATGGAACGGGATCGCGCCGAATCGGATCGCGACGGCGAGGGCGACCGCGAGATACGCGAGCCCGAACACGACCGGTTGCGCTGCGAGCTCGCTGAGATCGCGCCCGATCCAGGCACTCGCGGCGATCGCCAACGTGCCCGCGATGACGGTCGCGCGCAGGACCCGGACCCCAGCCGTCGCGGCGAGCCGCCCGCCGCCCGCCCCGACCGTCAGCAGCACCGGGAACGTGCCGCCGACGGTCGCGGCGATGAACGCGAGCCGAGCGTCCGGAAAGGCCAGAGCAAGCGCGGACGAACCGAGGATCCCCAGGGTCACGGCGGGCGCGTCCGGATGACCGGCGCCGGCAGCGCCGACGATGACCAGGCCCAGGCCGACGACCGACCCCAACACGAGGAACACGCGCAGGTACTCCGTCGTCGCGAATCCGGCCTCGCCCAGGACGACGGCCTGACCGGGGACGATCGTCAGCGCCGCCACGAGCGCCGCGACCATCACGACCGGACCGCCGAGCGATCGAACGCGCGGGATCCCCCGGGCGAGCAGGAGCGCGGCCGAGCCGAGCGCCGCGACGAGCAGGAACGGGACGAGGCTCATCGCGTTAGGCTCGAGCGGCGTGTCATGGGCTGGGACCCTCGGCTGCCGTCAGCGCCGATCGAGCGGATGGGCGTCGGGCTCGTGGCGCGTCCGAGGGCGTGGGTCGAGCGCGAGCTCGAAGCCGCCGGCGCCGTCCGACCGTGCCGCCAGAGCGGCCGTTGCGACCGCGCCCCCGAGCGCGGCGACCAGGCCGGCCGTCACGAGCGCCTCGAGCGGCCCCGGCGTGCCACCCAGACCGACCCGGACGAGCAACCCCGCGTCGATGAGCACGACGATCCCAAGGCCGACGCGCAGGGCGTCTCGCCCGGTCATGACCGGAACCGCCGCGATGGCCGCGACGGCGAACCCGGCGGCACTCGCGAGCGGTGGTCCGGCGGCCGGCGCGCCCAGGCCGTGGGCCGCGAAGCCGACGATCGCGGCTGACCCGGCGACGAGGACCTCCGCGGGCCAGCCGATCCGCGAGCCACCCGTCTCGGGGGCCACGATCCCGCCGACCGGACGGCCACGCACGACGATCCACAGCAGGTACGCGGCGAGGATGGCGCCGATGATCCGCGCGGCCAGGCCGGCGGGCTCGGCCAGCGGGTCTGCGAGAAGCGGAGAGACGACGAGCACCAGCGCCAAGGCGAGGACGGCGGTCCGCGCTTCGCGAGCGGACACGGCCGCGATGGATCCCGCGATGACCGCCAAGGCGACCGCCGCCAGGATCGGGTTCACCGGAGGCCGGTCACGGAGAGGTCGTCGACAGGCCGCGGTAGGTGGGAGTCGAGAGGACCCCGAAGGTATCGAGCGGCCAGTAACGCAGCCAGGCGCGGCCGATGACCTTGCTCTCGGGGATCGGCCCGAAGGTCCGCGAGTCGGCGGAATTGGCGCGATGGTCGCCCATCAGGAACAGGTCGCCCTGCGGGATCGTCCACGTCGCCGGCTGGACTGAGGATGTCGTGGCCTGCGGCGGGCCGCCCGGTTGATCGGCGTAGAGATACGTTTCGTCGAGGGCGACCTTGTTGATGTAGACCTTGCCGTTGTCCCGGACCTCGACGGTGTCGCCGCCGACGCCGATGATCCGCTTGATGAACGGGGTCCCGTCGCTGGACCAGTCGGCCGGTGGCGTGAACACGATGATGTCGCCACGCTTGTACGGGTCGAAGCGAGGGGTCAGCTTGTCGACCAGGACGTATTCCCCGGGCTCCAGCGTGTGCTCCATCGACTGCTGCTTGACCTGGTAGGGCTGCGCGATGAAGTTCTGGATGACAAGAAAGATGATAAGGGTCAGAACGAGGGTCTCGACGATCTCGAAGAGACACCCGAGCGCGGGTCGTTGGGTCACAAGTCCGGCAGTATAGGGGCTGCCCTAGCGCATCGTCGGGGCGGGCTTCGTCCGGTTGCATATTCCCGAGCTGCGGGCGGGTTTGACCCGCCGAAGAGCGCCTTGTTACACTCGCCGCCGGCCTGAAAGGTCCCAGCCCTCGGTGCATGCCGACGGGACCCAACGAGGCGCTCTTCCCGGACTGCCGACCACAGCGGCGCTCGTCGTGCGCCCGGTCGCTGACCGGCCAGACACCCCACCTGGAGGACCCGCAGACCTGATGGACGCCAGTGCGCTCCAGCTGATCATCCTGCCCGCTGGCATCATCGCCGTACTCTTCGCGCTCTACCTGGCGCGGGACGTCCTGGCCCGGGACACGGGAACGGCGGAGATGCAGGCCGTCGCGGGCACCATCTTCGAAGGCGCGGTCGCCTTCATCCGCCGCCAGTACACGACGATCGCGGTGCTCGCCGTCGTCGGCGCGGTCATCATCGGCGTCGTGATCGCGGTCGTCGAGACCGCCGACGTGGCCGATGTGCCCGAGCTCGCCGGCGCCCCGATCGGCGTCCGCACGGGGATCGCCTTCCTCGTCGGCGCGACGTGCTCGATGGCGTCGGGGATCATCGGCATGTTCATCAGCGTGAAGGCCAACGTGCGAACCGCGTCCGCGGCACGTCGGAGCCTTGTCGAAGCCGTGCAGGTGGCCATGCGCGGAGGCGCCGTGTCCGGCTTCCTCGTCGTAGCCCTGTCGCTCCTCGGCGTCTATCTGATGTTCGTCGCATTCGGCGGCTTCACGCATCCGGAGCAGGCGCCGTTCCTCATCGTCGGCTACGGCTTCGGGGCCTCGTTTGTCGCCCTGTTCGCCCAGCTCGGCGGCGGGATCTACACGAAGGCCGCGGACGTGGGCTCGGACCTCGTCGGCAAGGTCGAGAAAGGCATTCCCGAGGACGACCCCCGCAATGCCGGTGTCATCGCGGACCTCGTCGGTGACAACGTCGGCGACTGTGCCGGCCGCGGCGCCGACCTGTTCGAGTCCACGGCGGCCGAGAATATCGGCGCGATGATCCTCGGGGTCGGGGTCTACGTCATCGCGCTCGCGGCCGGCTGGCCGCATCCCGAGGCCTGGATCTTCTTCCCGCTCGTCGTGCGGGCCTTCGGGCTCCTGGCGACGATCGTCGCGATCTTCTTCGTGCGCGGCAAGGAGACCGAGGACCCGATGAACATGCTCAACCGCGGCTACTGGGTCACGACCCTGTTGTCCGTGGTCGGGCTCGGGATCACGACCGCTGTGATGATGAACACGAACGGCAGCACCGGGGCGGTCCTCGGCCTGCCGACGTGGATCTACTTCTTCGCAGCCGGGATCGTCGGGCTGGGGACCAGTGTCGCGTTCGTGTACATCACGCAGTTCTACACGGCGGGCTCGTTCCGCCCGGTCCGCGAGATCGCCGAGGCGTCCAAGACCGGGCCGGCAACGAACATCATCTCGGGCACGGCAGTCGGTTTCGAGACGACCTTCGTCACGGCCATCACGATCGGCATCGCGCTCTTCGCCAGCCACTGGCTCGGCTCGCAGGCGAACCTCCTCGCTGCCGACGGACGCAACGTCGGCGGGATCTTTGGTACCGCCGTCGCAACGATGGGCATGCTCATGACCACGGCCTACATCCTGGCCATGGACACGTTCGGCCCCATCACCGACAACGCCGGCGGCATCGCCGAGTTCAGCCGGGCCGAGGCTGGCGCCCGCGAGATCACCGACCGCCTCGACGCGGTCGGCAACACGACGAAGGCGCTCACGAAGGGCTACGCGATCGCCTCGGCGTCGCTCGCCGCCTTCCTCCTGTTCTCGGCCTACATCGACAAGGTCAACCTGATCCTCGCCCGTCAGGGCAAGGCACTGATGGACTCGGTGAACCTGGCCGACGTCAACGTCTTCATCGCCGCGCTGATCGCCGCGATGCTCGTGTACTTCTTCAGCTCGCTCGCCATCCGGGCGGTCGGCAAGACGGCCCAGGCGATCATCGTCGAGGTCCGGCGCCAGTTCCGCGAGATGCCCGGGATCATGGACTACAGTCAACGCCCGGACTACGCCCGCGTCGTCGACATCACGACCCGCGCGGCCCTGCGCGAGATGGTCGCCCCCGGTCTCGTCGCGGTCGCGACGCCGATCATCGTCGGTGTCCTGCTCGGGTACGAAGCCGTCGCGGGGATGCTGATGGTCGGCACGATCTCGGGTGTCATGCTCGCGACCGTCCTGAACAACGGTGGCGGCGCATGGGACAACGCGAAGAAGTATATCGAGTCGGGCCACCTCAAGGACGACCAGGGGAACGTGCTCGGCAAGGGCTCCGACGCCCATGCCGCGGCCGTCGTGGGCGATACGGTTGGCGACCCGTTCAAGGACACAGCCGGCCCATCGCTCCACGTCCTCGTCAAGCTCCTCGCGACGATCACGCTCGTCCTCGCCCCGCTGTTCATCCGCTAGCGTCGCGTGGCGACGATGGAGGTCGGCTGACCCATGGACACCGTCCTCCAGGCCCTGATCATGGGAATCGTGCAGGGACTCACCGAGTTCCTGCCGGTGTCCTCCTCGGGGCACCTCGTCCTCGTGCCGTTCCTCCTGGGCTGGCACGACCCGTTCATCACGTCACTGGCGTTCAGCGTCATGCTCCACATGGGCACGCTCGTGGCGCTGCTCGTCTACTTCCAGGCCGACTGGCGACGGCTCGTGCCGGCGGGACTGGCTGCCCTGCGGGATCGGTCGTTCCGGGACCTGCCCGACCGGCGCCTGGCCTGGCTCCTCCTCGCCGCCACGGTGCCGGCGGCGATCGTCGGCTTCCTCCTCAACGATCTCATCGAGACCCGCTTCCGGGAGGTCGGCCTCGTGGCACTCATGCTCGTCGTCGGGGCCGCGATTCTGTGGCTCGCCGACCGCTGGGGCCGGCGTGACCGCACGATCGAGGGCGTGACGTTTCCGGTCGCCATCGGGATCGGAGCCGCACAGGCGCTTGCGCTCGTGCCGGGCATCAGCCGTTCGGGCATCTCGATCTCGGCGGCGCGGTTGGCCGGGCTCGATCGACCGGATGCCGCTCGGTTCAGCTTTCTCATGGCGACGCCCGTGACGCTCGGCGCCGGGCTGTTCGAGATCCGCAAGGTGATCGCCGGCGAGTCGGGGGTCGCGGTCGAGGTGGCGCCCCTCGTCGTCGGCACGATCGCCTCCCTGGTGGCCGGCCTCGTGGCGATCCACTTCATGCTCCGCTACCTCCGCACGCGATCGCTGTCGGTCTTC
Source organism: Candidatus Limnocylindrales bacterium (assembly GCA_038214255.1). Lineage (GTDB taxonomy): Bacteria > Chloroflexota > Limnocylindria > Limnocylindrales > CSP1-4 > SPCO01. The sequence continues at coordinate 27,316 of JBBQRZ010000021.1, read as the reverse complement.
GTCTGGTACCGGGTCGCGCTGGCCGCGGCCGTGCTCGTCGTCTGGCTGCGCCAGTAGGCCCGGACCCGCGCCCGCCCCCATGGAGGTCATGAAGCAGCTTCGCCAGCGGGCGATCCGCGACCTCGTCGAGCAGCGGCCCATCCGCACCCAGCAGGAGCTGGCGGGCGCCCTGCGGGAGCGCGGCTTTCGCACGACCCAGGCGACGATCAGTCGGGACGTCGCCGAGCTCGGGCTGATCAAGGTGCCGCGCGAGGGAACGGCGGCGTACGCGCTGCCACCCCGGCTGATCGAAGCCGAGACGTCCGGCGAGGACCGGCTGCGCAAGCTGCTGTCGGACCTGCCGCTCGAGATCCACGAAGCCGGCCTGCTGCTCGTCCTGCGGACGCTGCCGGGCTCCGCCCATGCGATCGCGGCCGCGCTCGATCGCGCCCGCTGGCCCGAGGTCGCCGGTTCCATCGCCGGCGACGACACCCTGTTCGTCGCGCTCCCCGACCGTGGCTCGCTCCAGCGTGTCAAGCGGCGCCTGGTCCGCCTCAGCGAGGGTCCGTGACCGCAGCCTCGCGCGGGCCGGCGTGTCGGCAAGGCCAGCGCCATCGGGGCGCTATCGGGCGCTTTGACACCCTTCGACAGCCCGTCTACCATTCGCGTCCGGCCGGAACTTCAGGTGCGCGGGGAGTCCGCGGAGCGCCTGGAGTTCTTTCCTTTATCCGCATGACCGCCCAGCCCGGTCTGCCCAGACCCGACCCACTGCATCGCGGGGGCCACCGGCATGAACAACAAACCCACCTACCTCTCCAAGGACGGCCTCGAGAAGCTTCGCGCCGAGCTCGAGGAGATGACCTCGGTCAAGCGACCCGAGGTCGCCAACCGCATCCACGACGCCAAGGAGCACGGCGATCTCTCGGAGAACGCCGAATATGAGGATGCCAAGAACGAGCAGGCCTTCGTGGAGGGTCGCATCCAGACGCTCGAGGCGCTCATCAAGAACGCCACGATCATTGCCGAGAACCATTCGACCGACCACGTCCAGATCGGCTCGACCGTCAGCGTCGAAAGCCCCGATGGCAAGGAGAGCTTCACGATCGTCGGCTCCACGGAGGCGCGCCCCGCCGAGGGCCGCATCTCGAACGAGAGTCCAGTCGGTCGCGCGCTCCTCGGCAAGAAGAAGGGCGAGAAGGTCGTCGTGAAGGTGCCGGCCGGCGACTTCACCTACAAGATCGTCAGCATCAGCTAGACCATTCGGAGACGCCGTGGATTGGGCGGACGAACTCGCGGAGCGGGTACGGGACGCCGGCCCGCAGGTCGTCAACGACTCCAAGACACCGTCCGGGACCGTGCACGTCGGGAGCCTCCGAGGCCCGGTCATCCTCGACGCGATCGCCCGCGCCCTGCGCGCCAACGGGATCGAGACGACGCTGCTCTACGGCGTCGATGACATGGATCCGATGGACGCGCAGTCTCTCCTGACGCCCGACGCGGTGGAGACCGAAATGGGCCGCCCGCTCGCGCGCGTGCCCGACCAGGAAGGTGACGGCCACGCCTCCTACGCCCGGCACCACGCCCAGACCTTCATCGACACCTTCGCCGGTCTCGGCATCCACCCGGATCGCTACTACTGGATGAGCGACATCTACCCGACGGGCGAGATGGATCCGTTCATCCGGACCGCGCTCGACCAGGCCGCGCTCGTGCGCGACATCTATCGCCGCGTCGCCAACGTCCAGCACTCCGACACGTGGCATCCGCTCGGGGTCGTCTGTCCGACCTGCGGCAAGGTCGGGACCACGATCGTGACCGACTGGAACGGCGAGCAGGTCTACTTCGAATGCCGGCCCGATCTCGTGGCGTGGGCGCGGGGCTGCGGCACGTCCGGGTGGATCTCGCCGTTCGGGGGTGCCGCGAAGCTGCCGTGGAACCTCGAGTGGGCGGCCCAGTGGTCGCTGTTCGGCGTGACGATCGAGCCCTGCGGCAAGGACCTGTCCACGGCGGGCGGGTCGCGCGACCGCTCCGACGCGATCGCCCGGGAGGTCTTCGAGCGCGAGCCGCCCCTCAACGTCCCGTACGAGTTCCTCAACATCGGCGGACAGAAGATGTCGACGTCCAAGGGCCGCGGCGCGGCGGCGCACGCGATCGCGGAGGTCATCCCGGCCGAGCAGCTGCGCTTCCTCTTCCTGCGGCCCAAGCCGAACCACGCGATCGACTTCGATCCCGACGGCACGGACCAGATCCCGCGCCTGTTCGACGAGTCCGACAAGTTCGCCGATGCCACGGCGGGGCGCGAGGTCAAGGGCGACCTCCCACCTGGCTACGAGGCGACGTTCCGGTACTCCCTGGTGGACCCGGCAGCGGACGTCGCCGCGGAGGCCGCGGCCTTCCGACCGCCGTTCAGCCATCTCGCGCTGCTCGTGCAGATCCCGGGAGTCGACGTGGCGGCGCGGATCGCGGCAGAGAAGCGCGGTCCGCTGATGCCGCGCGAATGCGCGATCCTCGACGAGCGGGTCGCGTCGGCCCGAGCGTGGCTGGCCACGTACGCGCCCGAGCGGGCGATCATCCAGGTCCACGACGAGCTGCCGGCGGCGGTCGAGGCCCTCGACGGACCGCAGCGCTCGTTCCTCGCGACGCTCGCCGAGGCCGTCGGCGAGACGCCCCCGACCACGGGCGATGGCTGGCAGACGGCGATCTTCGACGCGGCGCGCGCGCTCGACCTGCCGGCCAGCCGCGCGTTCGATGCGATCTACCGAGCGTTTTTGGATCGCCCCAACGGACCGCGCGCGGGCTGGCTCCTCGCGAGCCTCGATCCGGCCTTCGTCGTGCGGCGACTCCGGGAGGCACCATGAGCGTTGGCCTGCAGCGGCTCCGCGCCGAGCCGGACGTCATCCGCCAGGGAGCCATCGACAAAGGCGAGGATCCCGGCCTCGTCGACAGCGCCCTCGAGCTCGACGGGCGCCGGCGCACCCTCCTCGGCGAGAGTGAGACGCTCAAGGCCGAGCGCAACGCGGCGTCGAAGCGGATCGGCGAGGCGATCATGGCCGGCGCCACGCCGGATAGCCCCGAGGTCGGCGACCTGAAGGCCGCGTCCGTCGCGGCCGGCGAGCGGATCTCCGCGCTCGATGGCGAGCTCGCCGAGATCGAGGCGGCGCTCGACAATCAGCTCCTGCGGATCCCGAACCCGGCCGACCCCGACGTGCCGGTTGGCGGGGAGGAGGCGAACCAGACGGTTCGCACCTGGGGCGAGATCCTCGCCCGCGAGGAGCCGCTCGAGGGCGAGGTCGGGGCCGACGCCGCAGCGGGCGCCCGGACCTGGGCGCGGCGCCCGCACTGGGAGCTCGGCGAGTCTCTCGACATCATCGACAACGCGCGGGGCGCGAAGATCGCCGGATCGGGATTCCCGGTGTACAAGGGCGCGGGCTCCGCGCTGCAGCGGGCCCTGATCAGCTGGTTCCTCGACGTTCACACGCGTGAGAACGGGTTCACCGAGGTGTGGCCGCCGGCCGTCGTCAACGCTGCCTCCGCGACCGGGACGGGCCAGATCCCCGACAAGGAAGACCAGATGTACGTCGTTACGCGGGACGAGCTGTACCTGGTCCCGACTGCCGAGGTCCCGGTCACCAACCTCCACCGCGACGAGATCCTCGACGCGGATCAGCTGCCGATCCGATACGCCGCGTACTCGCCGTGCTTCCGGCGCGAGGCCGGTGCGGCGGGCAAGGACACTCGCGGGATCCTGCGGGTCCACCAGTTCGACAAGGTCGAGATGGTGCTCTTCGAGCGACCCGACGACTCGCCCGCGGCCCTCGAATGGATGACCGAACGCGCCGAGATCCTGCTCCAGCGGCTCGGTCTTGCCTACCGCGTCCTCTTGATGAGCACCCGGGAGATGGGATTCGTCCAGGCACGCAAGTACGACCTGGAGGTCTGGTCCCCCGGCGTGGAACGCTGGCTCGAGGTCAGCTCGTGCTCGAACTTCCGCGACTACCAGGCCCGCCGGATGGCGATCCGGTACCGGCCGGAGGCCGGCGCCAAGCCGGAGCTCGTCCACACGCTCAACGGCTCCGGCCTCGCGCTCGCCCGGGTCGTGGCGGCGTTGCTCGAGACCTACCAGCGGCCCGACGGTTCGGTGACCGTGCCCGACGTCCTGCGACCCTATCTCGGTCGCGACGCGATCATGGCGCGGGCCTGAGTGCGCCGTCCACGGATGATCCGACGACCGCTATCCTGTGGCGCTGGAGAGGTGGCCGAGCGGTTGATGGCGGCGCTCTTGAAAAGCGCTGAGTCGAAAGACTTCGTGGGTTCGAATCCCACCCTCTCCGCCACCCGGCTTGGAGTCCGTTGATGGCCGACGCACCGCCGATCCACGCTCGCTGGGACGGCCCATCGGCCGGCCTGTGCGGCTCGTGCCGGCACTCCCGGGTGATCGCGACGCGTCGCGGATCGACCTTCCGGCGCTGCGAGCGGTCCACCACCGACCCGGGCTTCCCCCGTTACCCTGCCTTGCCCGTCGTGCGCTGCTCCGGCTTCGAGCGCGAGGACCCGCCCCTCGCTTGACGGACCGCGGAGGCGCGACGATACTCCGCGCCACGAACAGGAATAGTGGGCTGTGAACGGGACGAGTACCCGTCGTGCGTCGGCACAGAGACCCGGTGGCTGGTGGAAACCGGGGTGACGGCGGCGGGGGATGGACCCGGGAGCCTCCGGACCGAACGCGAAGCGACGACCCTGGGTCGCCGCAGGCGCCAGTAGGCTCCGGCGCAGAGCGCCAGCGATATCGGGCAGCGCCGATCGGCGGAGACGTGACCGTCCCGCTCGTCGGTCAGGAGAGGGCGGCATCGCCGAATGAGGGTGGCACCGCGGAAGGCACGACCTTTCGTCCCGGAGACGAAGGTCGTTCTTGATTCTCGAGGCCAACTGCGATGACGACAGCCGATCCGATCAGCCTGGCGCAGACGAAGCGTCTGGCCGCTAACGCCGACACGATCCTGCTGCGCGCCACGCGACCGGCCGATCTCGAGACCCCGATCGGCGCGTTCCTCCGCCTTGACGACGGCGGCCCGGCCTACCTGCTCGAGTCGGTCGAGGGTGGCGAGCGGCTCGGGCGGTATTCATTCCTCGGGGTGGGTCCCCGGCGCCTGCTCGAGGTCCGCGACGGCCTCGCCCGGATCCAGACCCGGCCCGTCACGGTCCCGACTTACGCCCCCGACCTGCCGATCGAGACCGTCGATGGGGCCGATCCGATGGGCGCCATCCGCGACTTCGTCCCGCGCCGCCGTGTCGCGCCGACTGAGGGCATGCCGCGTTTCACCGGCGGCGCCGTCGGCGCCCTCGCCTATGACGCGATCGCGGCGTTCGAACCGACCGTCCCGCTGCCCGAGCGCGATCCGGTCGGGGTTGCGACCGCCGCCTACATCGAATCCGACCTCGTGCTCGTGTTCGACCACCTGACCCACACGCTCTCGGCGATCGCCTCGCTCCACACCGAGACGGCCGATCTCGACGGTCGCTACCGGATCGCCGAAGCCGCCGCGTTCGAGGCGCTCGAGCGCACGGCGCGCCCGTCCGCCGGCGAGCTTGCCGGTGCGAAGCCGCGGGCCGCGGCGCCCATTACGCTGGCCGATCCGATCGGGACGAGCCTGGGTCGCGATGAGTACATCCAGGCCGTGGAGGTCGCGAAGGATGCGATCGCCTCGGGCGAGGCGATCCAGGTCGTCCTGGCGCGCCGCCAGTCGTTCGGCCTTCCGATCGACCCGGCGACGGGCGCGACCCTCGATGGGATCGGGCTATACCGCGCGCTCCGCCGGGTCAACCCGAGCCCCTACCTGTTCTTCGTCCGCACCCCAGGGTACGAGGTGGTCGGAGCATCGCCGGAGCTGCTGCTCCAGGCCGAGGGCGATCGGCTCACGACCCATCCGATCGCCGGCACGCGGCCGCGCGGGATCGACGCCCGCGAGGACGAGTTGCTCGCCGAGCAGCTCCAGCGCGATCCGAAGGAGCGCGCCGAGCACGTGATGCTCGTCGATCTCGGACGCAACGACCTGGGTCGCGTGTCCCGACCCGGGACCGTGACGGTCAGCAAGTACATGGAGGTCGAGCGCTACAGCCACGTCCTCCATCTCGTGTCGCACGTCGAGGGGCGCCTGAAGCCCGAGCTGGACGCGCTCGACGCGCTGCGGGCGGTGTTCCCGGCCGGGACGCTCTCGGGTGCTCCCAAGGTGCGTGCGATGCAGCTCATCGCAGCCGCCGAGGGCGAGCGCCGCGGGCTGTACGGTGGTGCCGTGGGCTACCTGGGCTACGACGGCAACCTGGACACGGCGATCACGATCCGCAGCGCCGTCCTCAAGGACGGCCAGGCGCACGTCCACACCGGCGCCGGGATCGTCGCGGGGTCGGTCCCGGAGAAGGAATTCGAGGAGACCGAACACAAGGCCGCGGCCCTCCGCCGGGCGATCGAGCTCGCGGCCGGCGTCCCTGAGACGCCCAGGGAATCGCCCGTAGAGGTGGCCTCGGCCGGAGCCGGAGCCGGTCCATGATCCTCGTCATCGACAACTACGACAGCTTCACGTTCAACCTGGTGCAGGCGCTGCAAGCCGCTGGGGCGGAGGTTCGGGTCGTGCGCAACGACGCGATCGACCGGGCCGGTGTCGAGGCGCTGGCCGACGATCCCGCCGCGGACCTGCGGGGCATCGTCATCTCGCCCGGGCCGGGCGACCCGGACGACGCCGGCGTCTCGATGGCCACGGTCGAGGTGGCCGCCGCGCGCGAGATCCCGCTGCTCGGCGTGTGCCTCGGCATGCAGTCGATGGCGGCCGCGTACGGAGCCTCGATCGTGCGGGCGCCGACCCTGGTCCACGGCTCGGCGACCGAAGTGACCCACGATGGGGCAGGGCTACTCGAAGGGATGCCGCCGGCATTCATGGCCGCCCGCTATCACTCGCTCGCCGTGGACCCGGCGACGCTGCCCGCCGAGCTGCGGGTCACCGCGATGAGCGAGGTCGACCGTGTCGTCATGGGGATCCGGCACGTGGCGCTGCCACTCGAGGGCGTCCAGTTCCATCCCGAGAGCGTGCTGACACCCGACGGCCCGCACCTGCTCGCGAACTTCCTGCGCCTCGCGGGCGAGGGCGAGGCCTCGCGCCTGGACGCCGCGACCGGCTCGTTCGCGATCGCCGGGCTGGCCGTCGGCGATGGGGCCGACCGATGAGCGAGCACGTCCGTGCCGCCCTGGCCACGATCGTCGAGGGCGGGACGCTATCCGTCGACGAAGCGCGACTGGCGATGGGTGCGGTCATGGATGGCGAGGCGACCCCGGCCCAGCTCGCGGCGTTGCTCATGGGCCTGCGGATGCGAGGCGAGACCGTCGAGGAGCTGGCGGGCTTCGCCGGCGCGATGCGCGACCGCGTCCTGCGCGTCGAGGCACCCGCCGGCACGATCGACGTCGTCGGCACCGGCGGCGATGGCAGCGGAACGTTCAACATCTCGACCGTCTCGGCGCTCGTCGTCGCGGCCTCCGGCGTGCCGGTCGCCAAGCACGGGAACCGGGCGATCACCTCGCAGGCGGGCTCGGCCGATGTGCTCGACGCGCTCGGCGTCCGGATCGACCACGACGCGACGTCGGCAGCGGCGTCGTTGCGCGACGCGGGGTTCGCGTTCCTGTTCGCACCGAGCTTCCATCCGGCGATGAAGCATGCCGGCCCGACGCGCCGGGAGATCGGGGTGCGCACCGCGTTCAACCTTCTCGGGCCACTCACCAATCCGGCGGGCACCACACGCCAATTGGTCGGTGTCGGCGATCCGATCGCGGCGGCTCGGATTGCCGAGGTGGCGCAGCGCCTGGGCACCGAGCGGACGTTCGTCATCCACGGCGCAGGGATCGACGAGCTGCCGCTCGACGACACCGGCGTCCTGTATCACGTCGGTCCCGATAACATCGAGCGTCACGAGATCGCCGCATCGAAGCTGGGCCTGCCGGTCACGCCGACCGCCAGGCTCGCCGGCGGCACGCCCGACGAGAATGCGCGGATCGTCGAGTCGGTCCTGCGCGGGGAGCCAGGCGCCCGGCGCGACGTGGTCCTGCTGAATGCCGGTGCGGCCCTGCTGGTCGCGGGTGTCGTCGAGACGCTGGAGGCCGGCATCGAGCGCGCCGCGCTGACGATCGATGCGCGCCTGGGCCTCGAGACGCTCGAGCGGCTGCGGGCCGAGCGCCGCGAGGCGGAGGCCGCGGCGGCATCGCCGACGTCCGCAGAGGCCCGGGCATGACCGTCGTCGAGGCGCGGCCCGGTCCGGCGAGTCGCCGGTCCGGCCGGAACGTCGTCGAGGAGATCGCTGCCCGCCGGAAGATCGATCTCGAGGGTGAGCTCGCCGCGCCGGTCGATCTCAGCGAGGCACCGCCGGTCCGACCCGTCGTCGAGCGGTTCGTCGCGCCCGGCCTCCATCTCATCGCCGAGATCAAGCGCGCCTCGCCGTCGGCAGGGTCCATCGCCGGGCCCGGCGAGGACATCGTCGCCCGCGCCCGCGCCTACGCTGCCGGTGGCGCGGCGGCGATCTCGGTCCTGTGCGAGCCGCACTGGTTCGGCGGCTCGATCGAGGACCTCCGCACCGTGCGTGCCGCGGTCTCGATCCCGGTCCTGGCCAAGGAGTTCGTCGTCGATCCGCGCCAACTCGAGGTGCTGCGGGCCGCCGGCGCGGATGCGGTCCTGCTGCTGGCGGTGCTCCACCGGGCCAAGGGCCGGTTGCGCTCCCTCGTCGAACTGGCACGGTCGATCGGACTGGAGCCACTCGTCGAGGCCCACGACGAGCGTGAGGTCGGCCTGGCGCTCGACACGAACGCCCGATTGATCGGGCTCAACAACCGCGACCTTCGGACGCTCGAGGTCGATCCCGAGCGAGCCCGCCGCCTGCGCGAGCTCGTTCCCGACGATCGCATCGTGATCGCGGAATCGGGCGTGCGCGACGCCGACACCATCGCAAGGTGGCGCGCCCAGGGATTCGACGGAGCGCTTGTCGGGGAGGCGCTCATGCGGTCGATCGACGCGACCGCCGCCGCGCGTTCGTTCGTGGCCGCGGGACGGACGCCGACCGACCGGGCCAACGCGGCCCGGCGGCCGTTCGTGAAGATCTGCGGCGTCACCGACGAGGGCGGGGCCGTCGCGGCGGTGGCCGGCGGGGCGGATGCGATCGGGCTCAACCTGGTCGCCGGCACGCCTCGCGCCCTTTCGCTCGGGGAGGCGGTCGCCCTGGCCCGGACCGTCCGGACGGTCACCTCGGCGGGGAATGCGCGGCCGCGGATCGTCGCGATCACGGCGGACGCCACCCCCGCGGAGCTGGCGGCGATCGTCGCCGCGATCGACCCCGACGCGGTCCAGTTCAGCGGGAGCGAGCCGATCGAGTCGGTCGCGTCGGTCGGTCGGCCGGTCTGGAAGGTGCTCCACATCCCGGCCGACCACCCGGGGGAGGTGGCCGAGGCCGGTCGGATCGTCGAACGAGGCCGCGCCCATCTCGCCGCCGGCGTCGAGCGGCTCCTGCTCGATACGGCCGGCGGCGTGCATCCGGGCGGAACCGGCCAGCGGGCGGCCGTCGCCGTGGCCGCGGCCGTGGCGCGCGAGCTCCCGGTGACCCTGGCCGGCGGATTGACCCCGGCCAACGTGGCCACGGCGCTCCGTGAGATCCCCGCGGTCGGCGTGGACGTCGCCTCAGGAGTCGAGTTTCCGCGCGAGCCCACCAAGCGGCCGACCAAGGACCCGTATCGGACGACACTGTTCCTCAAGCGCGCCCGCGCGGCCCGCGACGATCGCCCGAACGTGCCGTTCGGTCGGACTCCGGTTCACCCGGGCCTCCTCGATGCGGACCGGGCAGGCCGGTGGGGCATGGAGCGCGACTTCGGCGGGCGCTACGTCCCCGAGACTCTGATGGCCGCCCTGCAGCAACTCGAAACGGCCTATTACGAGCTCCGCGACGACCCGGCCTTCTGGGCGGACCTGCGCCTGCTGCTCGAGCGGTTCGCCGGTCGACCGACCGCCCTGTACCGAGCCGATCGCCTGGCCGAGGCGGTCCATGCCGAAGCCGGACGCCTGGCCGCGGCGGCACGCCGCGAGCCGATCGTCCCCCGCGTCCGCCTGTATCTCAAGCGCGAGGATCTCGCCCACACCGGGGCGCACAAGATCAACAACGCCCTCGGGCAGGCGCTCCTCACGCGTCGCCTCGGCAAGTCCCGGGTCATCGCCGAGACCGGGGCCGGACAGCACGGCGTCGCAACCGCTACGGCCTGCGCGCTGCTCGATCTGCCCTGCGTCGTGTACATGGGCGCGGAGGATATCGAGCGCCAGGGGCCCAACGTCCTGCGGATGCGCGCGCTCGGCGCGGAGGTCCGCCGCGTGACCTCCGGCACAGCCACGCTAAAGGACGCGGTCAACGAGGCGATGCGCGACTGGGTCACGAACGTCGAGACGACCCACTACGTCCTGGGCTCGGCGATGGGCCCGCACCCCTATCCGACGATCGTCCGCGACCTCCAGCGCCGGATCGGCGACGAGGCCTCCGCCCAGCTCTTCGATCTCGAAGGCCGGCTGCCGGACCTCGCGCTCGCGTGCGTCGGCGGCGGCTCGAATGCGATCGGCCTGCTGGCCCGGTTCATCGGCGAACCGTCGGTCCGCCTCGCGGTCGCCGAGGCCGCCGGGGACGGGATGGAGAGCGGCCGCCATGCGGCGGCGATCCTCGGCGGGACGCCGGGGATCCTGCACGGCTCGCGGTCGCTCATGCTCCAGGATCGCGACGGCCAGGTCGTCGAGGCCCACTCCGCCTCGGCGGGCCTCGACTATCCCGGGATCGGGCCCCAGATCGCGGCGCTCGCGGAGGCCCACCGGATCGAGGTCGCCGGCGCGACCGACCGCGAGGCCGTCGCCGCGATGAAGACGACCACGCGGACCGAGGGGATCCTGGCTGCGCTCGAGACGGCCCACGCGATCTCGGCCCTCCCCAGGATCCTGGCCGGGGTCGACGGGCTGGCGGGCGGCTGGCCGGCCGACGTCCTCGTGCTGCTCGGTTTCTCGGGGCGCGGCGACAAGGATCTCGCCGCGCTAGCGCGCTTCGACGACGTGGAGCCATGGGAGAGCGTCGGTTGACGATCGACGAGCTCCGGGCGTTCTGCCTTGAGCTTCCGGGGACGCACGAGAAGGAGACCTGGGGCGACGCCGAGCACGCCGGCGACGTCACGTTCCGGGTCCGCGACAAGATCTACCTGATCACGGGCCAGGATGGTGGCACGGGCAGCGTTCGCACGGACCGGGCGCAACAGTCGGATCTGCTCGCTGCTTTCCCCGATGCGGTCTCGCTCGCCCCGTACGTCGGTCGCTTCGGCTGGGTCAGCATTCGGCTGGACGCCCTGGATCCGGAGATCGTTCGCGAGGTCATCGTCGCGGCGTGGCGCCGGACCGCGCCCAAGGCTGTGGTTGCCGCCCAGGAGCGCCACGGCCGATGACGACCCTGGTCCGCGGAGTGCCCGACACGGCAACCGGGACGAACGACACCGCCGGCGCCCGCCGGATCGCGGCCGCCTTCTCGCTGGCGTCGGGCGAGGGACGGGCGGCGCTGATCCCATACGTCGTCGCCGGGTACCCCGACGCCGAGACCAGCCTCCGGATCGCGCTCGCGGCCGCCGACGCGGGCGCCGACCTGCTCGAGGTGGGCCTGCCGTATTCCGACCCGCTCGCGGACGGCGCCACCCTGCAACGCGCGTCCGGCGCCGCGCTCAAGGCCGGCGCGACGCTCGAGGCCTCCCTTCGCCTCATCGAGCGGATCGGCGCCGCACGCCCGGACCTGCCACTCGTGCCCATGGGGTATGCCAACCAGGTCCTCGGAGGCGGCGACGGAGAGGCCGTCGCGCGCCGGCTGGCGGGGGCGGGCGCGGCGGGACTGATCGTCGCCGACCTCACGCCGGACGAGGGCGCGCCGTTCGAGGCCGTCGCCCGGGCGGCGGGCGTCGCGGTCGTCTACCTCGTCGCCCCGACCACGCCGCCGGCCCGGCGTGCCGAGATCGCCGCGCGGAGCGGCGGGTTCCTCTACTGCGTGTCGCTCGTCGGGGTGACCGGCGCTCGATCCGCCCTGCCGAAGACGGTCGGTCGGCTCGTCAGGGAGGTCAAGGCGGCGTCACCGGTCGCCGTCGCGGTCGGCTTCGGCGTCAGCCGCCCGGCGCATGTCCGGGCGATCGCGAAGGCAGGCGCGGACGGGGTCATCGTCGCCTCGGCGCTGGTTGATGCCCTCGGACCGGACGGGCGCGATGTCGATCGGCTCAGCCGCCTCGTGACCGAGCTGCGCGCCGCGACCGCTCGCTAGGCCGTCGGACCGCTCGTTCGGCGCTGTCGACAACGGCCGCGCCATCAGCCGCCGCCCCCGCGAGGTCTCAGGCCGCTCAGGTCAACGGTCGCGATCGCGCCGCTCCCGTTCCCGGTCGCGCGCTTCGAGCGCCCGGGTCGCGACGAACAACCGTCGATACAGCGCGAGGAGCTCCGCCTGCGGCAGCGGCCCCTCGTTCGCCATCGAGACGCGCAGCAGGATCTCCCGCTCGCGCTCGGCGTCGCGGATCGCCCGACGGCCGGCCGCCGCCTTCGCCCGCCCGGCGTCGCGCGCGACCGTCGCCCGCTCGTTGAGCAGGGCGACGATCCGCCGATCGAGCGCATCGATCCGCCGGCGCAGCCGTCGGAGCTCGGGCGACTCGGCCGGCGCGGAGGTCGACCGTCGGTCAGCCACCGGCATCCTCGAACCAGCGGGCGATGACATCGAGCGCCAGGTGGTAGCCGCGAGCACCCAGGCCGACGATCGACTCGAGCGCGATGTCGTGCAGCAAGTTGACCTGGCGAAACGGCTCGCGCCGCGCTGGGTCGGACAGGTGCACCTCGATGAACGGACGCTCTACCGCGAGCAACGCGTCGCGGAGCGCGATGCTCGTATGGGTCAGGCCACCGGCATTGACGATCGCCGCGTCGAAGTCGCGCGCATGCAGCCGGTCGATGAGCGCCCCCTCGTGGTTCGACTGGAAGAAGTCGACCGCCAGGCCGAGCTCCTCGGCTCGCGCCCGGATCCCGTCATGGATCTGCTCGAGGCTCTCGCTCCCGTAGATCTCAGGTTCGCGCGTGCCGACGAGGTTGAGATTGGGACCTTCGAGGACGAGCACCGTCGTCACCGCGGGCTCCCGGCGGCAAGGAGCGATCCGGCTGCCTTCGCGACGAGATCGTCGGGCACGTCCGAGCGGATCTCCACGCTGTCGGCGGTCAGCAGCACCCAGCGCAGCCGGCCGGCCGCGTGCTTCTTGTCCGCGGCGAGGTGCCCGAGCACGGTCTCGAGGGAGTAGGGGAGCGGCTCGCGAGCGAGACCCACGCGATCCAGCATGCGCCCGATCCGCTCCGCCCGAGCAGCTGGCGTGATGCCCATGGCCACCCCGATCCGGGTCGCCGCCCGGAGCCCGTAGGCGACCGCTTCGCCGTGGAGCAGCTCGCCGTAGCCGGCCGCCGCCTCGACCGCGTGGCCGAGGGAGTGCCCGAGGTTGAGGGTGATCCGGCCGCCGTCCGGAGCCCGCTCGCGCTCATCGGCGAGGACGACCTCGACCTTGCCCCAGGCGCAGCGTTCGACGAGCTCGGCGGCGACACCCCGCGCGAAGACCTCAGGCGTCCCCGCCGCCACATCGGGGCCGTCGTGCTCCAGCAGCTCGAACAGCCGCTCGTCACCCAGCGCGGCCATCTTCACCGCCTCCCCGAGCGCCGCCCGTCGCTCTCGCTCGGGCAGGGTTCGGAGCGCGGCGACGTCGATGACGATCGCGGCCGGCTGGTGGAACGACCCCACGAGGTTCTTCCCTTCGGGCAGGTCCACGGCGGTCTTGCCGCCGATCGACGAATCGATCTGCGCCACGAGCGACGTCGGCACGTGGATGATCGGGATCCCCCGCAGGAAGGTCGCGGCGAGAAACCCGGCGGCATCGCCGAGGGCGCCCCCGCCGATCGCGACGATGGGCTCCGAACGCTCGACCCGCAACCGGGCGAGTTCGCTCGCGGCCGTCTCGACGATAGCCAGGCGCTTGGCCGCTTCGCCCTGCGGCAGCGAGATCGTCTCGACCGGCCAGCCCATGGTCCCGAGCGCGGCCGCGATCGCGGTGCCGACGGCCGCCCAGGCGCCGGGCTCCGAGACGAGGATGGCCCGCCGCGCCTCCAGGCGCCGCAGGGCCGCATCCACCGCGGCAGGCGCGATGCCATCACCGAGGACGATCCGCCCGATCGGGGTGGCTGCCCGCAGGAGCGTGGTGCCGGCCCCACCGCCCACGGCCTGCGACTCGCGCAGCCGCGCCTCTACGGCCCCCACGACCCCGTTGACCTCGGCCACGCCCGAGACGCGCAGGTCGGCGGCCGCATAGAACCGTTCGCGTCGCATCGTGAGATCGCGGATCGCGCCGATCGGGTCGCGACCGATGATCAGCGGCCGGACGTGGTGGGAGCGGCGGAGCCGCTGCGCGAGGACCTCCGGGCGGCCATCGAGCCAGACCGACAGCCGGCCACGATAGAGCGACCATCGGTTGCGCGGGTCGACCACCGCGCCGCCGCCCGTTGCGATGACGCGCCGGACCCGCGGGGAGGCGTCCGCCGGTCCCAGGTCCGCGATCGCCGCGCGCTCCATCGCCCGGAATGCGGCCTCGCCATCCTCGCTGAAGATGTCCGGGATCGAGCGGCCGTTCGCGATCTCGATCGATTCGTCGAGGTCGATGAACGTCGCGCCGTGGCGGTGCGCGAGCCGCTTGCCGACGACGCTCTTGCCGCTTCCGGGAAGGCCGACGAGGACGATGTCCATCCCGCGTCTCAGTCGTCTCCGCCCGAGCCGGCCTCGTCGGTGGCGGTGAGGCCGCGGGCCGGCGCCTCACCGGGATCGCGCAGCCCGCGCCGGCCGCCCGCGACCGGCGCCTCGGGCACCCGCGCGATCCGCGCCCGATAGGCATCGAGGTTCGTGATCACGTCCTCGAGGTTGTCGCCGCCGAGCTTCTCGAGGACGAACCGTGCCAGTGTGAGCATGACCATCGCCTCGGCGACCACGCCCGCCGCCGGGACCACGCTGATGTCGCTACGCTCGTAGTGCGCTTTCTCGACCGCGTCGCCCGTGATCAGGTCGGCCGACGGCAACGGCCGGGCAAGCGTCGAGATCGGCTTCACCGCGCCGCGGACGACGAGCGGCTCGCCGTTCGTGATGCCACCCGTCAGGCCGCCGGCATTATTGGATCGATGGATCCAGCGCCCGCCGTCCCCGCGACCGGCGATGACATCGTGGACGCCCGAGCCGAATCGCCGCGTCTGCTCGAACCCGAGGCCGAACTCCACGCCCTTGACGATGTTGATGCTCATGACGGCCGCGGCCAATGCCGCGTCCAGGCGCCGGTCCCAGTGGACGTACGAGCCGAGCCCGATCGGCAGGCCGTGGGCGACCACCTCGAACACCCCGCCGACCGTGTCGCCATCGGCCCGCGCCTCGTCGATCCTGGCGATCATCGCCGCCTCGGCGGCTGGGTCCGGACAGCGCAACGGCGACGCGTCGGCCTCGTCACGCGAGCGCGTGGCGTTCGCGGGGTCGATCGCCACGCCACCGACCTCGGCCGTGAACGACCACACCTCGATGCCCAGGGCGCGCAGGAAGGCGCGCGCGACGCCACCGGCTGCGACCCGGGCCGCCGTCTCGCGGGCGGATGCCCGCTCGAGCACGTTGCGAACGTCGTTGAACCCGTATTTCAGGGCCCCGGCGAGGTCGGCATGGCCGGGGCGGACCCGCGTCACCGGGCTCGCCCGCTTGTTCCCCTCGTCCGCCGCGACCCGCAGGCCCTCGGCCGCGTCATCGTCGAGGGCCCCGACCGCCATCACCTGCGTCCAGTTCTCCCAGTCGCGGTTCCGCACGAGCAGCAGGATCGGCGACCCGAGCGTCCGGCCATGGCGCACACCGGCCAGGATCTCGGCACGGTCCTGTTCGATCGCCTGCCGGGCTCCACGGCCGTAGCCTTTCTGGCGGCGGGCGAGATCGACCGCGAGCTCGTCCTCGGTCAGTGCAAGACCCGCCGGCACGCCCTCGATCGTGACGCCGAGCGTCGGCCCGTGCGATTCGCCGGCGGTCAGGAACCGGAACGCGGTCACTCGACCGCGGTGCCAGCTGGCGCTTCGGCCGCCGCTCCGGCCGGCTCTCCCTCGGCCGAGCGCAGCCCGCCGGCGCGGGCCTCGGCGAGCTTCGCCTGCATCACGTCGAGTGGGGCAGGCTGACCCGTCCACAGGGTGAACGCAGCCGCTCCCTGGTGGAGCAGCATCAGCTCCCCATCGGCCGTCGACGCGCCGGTCGCGGCCGCGTCACGGAGCAGTCGGGTCTTGGAGTAGATGACGTCGAGCACGAGCAGCTCGCCATGGAGGACCTCGGCGGGGACGGGGCTGACATCACCCGAGAGGCCGATCGAGGTCGCGTTGACGAGAAGCTTGGCCTTGGCGACCTCGGCCTCGATGATGGACTCGTGCCACGGCATCGCCCGCAGTTCCATGTGGGCGGCGCTCCGGCCGAAGTGCTTGACGAGGCCCTCGGCCCGGTGGAGGTGGCGGTTGAAGACGATGACGCGCTGGAAGCCCTCCGTGATGAGGCCATAGACCACCGCCCGGGCCCCGCCGCCGGCGCCCAACACGACCGCCTGCTTGGGCATCTTCTGCTTGCCGACGAGCCGGTCGAGCGCGACCCGGAAACCGGGGACGTCCGTGTTGTGGCCGACGAGTCGCCGCCCTTCCCGGGTGATCGTATTGACGGCCCCAATGGCGCTCGCCTCCTCGGTCAGGCGGTCCACCATCGGGACGACCCGCTCCTTGTGCGGGATCGTGACGTTCGCGCCGAGGAAGTCATCCGAGCGGATCTCGACGATCGAGTCGCCCAGGGCCATCGGCGTGCGATCCCACAGCTCGTACGT
The DNA here is from genome assembly GCA_038214255.1 of Candidatus Limnocylindrales bacterium. GTDB lineage: Bacteria > Chloroflexota > Limnocylindria > Limnocylindrales > CSP1-4 > SPCO01. The sequence continues at coordinate 10,368 of JBBQRZ010000021.1, read as the reverse complement.
GGCATCGATCCCGAGCTTGTCGAAGGCCGCCTGCTGCATCGCGCCCGAGAGCGAATGGGCCACCGGGTGGCCGATGAGGACGACGCGCTTCGTCATGCTCGCACCCTTTCGAGGTCGTCGAAGAAGCCGGGATAGGAGATCGCGGCGGAGGCCGGCCGCCCGATCGTCGTTCGGTCGCTCGCGACGAGGCCGGCGATCGCGAACGTCATCGCCAGCCGGTGGTCGTCGAGGCTGTCGGTCGTCGCGCCGCGGAGCGGCGTGCCGCCCTCGATCCGCAGGTCGTCACCGAGGACCTCGATGCGGGCGCCGAGTGCGGTCAGCCCGGCCGCGATCCCGGCCAGGCGGTCCGACTCCTTGTGGCGCAGCTCCCCGGCGCCACGGATCGTCGTGGTGCCTCGGGCCTGCGTGGCGGCGAGGCAGAGGATGGGGATCTCGTCGATCGCCGCCGCCACTTCATCGGGCCCGAGGTCGATCGCCCGCAGTGCCGACGTTCGAACGGTCAGGTCCGCGCGCGGCTCGCCGGCAGGCTCGCCCGTGGCGTCGTTCGGGTCGCCGCCCGGCGCCCGGCGCTCCTCGATGTCGGCGCCCATCGCGCGCAGCAGGTCGATCACGGCGCGCCGCGTCGGGTTGACCCCGACGTCATGCAGCTCCAGCTCCGCGTCGGGATGGATCGTTCCGGCCACGAGCCAGAAGGCGGCCGCCGACGGGTCGCCCGGGACGTGTTCCGAGATCGCCTGCACCGACACGCCTCCTTCGACCGTCCAGGCCACGCCCCAATCCGGTCCCTCGGTCCGCTCGACTTCGACGCCACGGGCTCGCAGCATCCGCTCGGTGTGGTCGCGCGTGACGACCGCCTCTCGCACCGTTGTCCGTCCTCGGGCCTGGAGGCCCGCCAGCAGGATCGCCGACTTGACCTGGGCCGAGGGCACCGGCGTCATGATGTCCGCCGCCCGGAGCGGGGTGTGCCCGACCACGGTCAGGGGAGGAAGGGAATCGTCACGTCGCCCGTGAAGCGTCGCGCCCATCAAGCGCAACGGCTCGATGATACGAGCCACCGGACGCCGACGCAATGATTCGTCGCCGTCGAGGACGCACGTCATCGGCAGCCCGGCAACCATCCCGGCGATGAGCCGCAGGCTCGTGCCCGAGTTGCCGCAGTCGAGCGTATGGAGCGGCTCCGTCAGGCCGGCCGCGCCGGGCGACGCGACCAGGTAGTCGACCGTCCGGCCGTCACCCGCGACGCGGTCGACGGTCGCGCCCAGCGCCCGCAGGACGCCGGCCGTGGAGCGCACGTCGGCGCCATCGCCGGCACCGACGATCGAGCTCTCGCCGGCAGCCAGCGCCGCGAGGATGAGCGCCCGGTGGCTGATCGACTTGTCGCCGGGCAGGCGGAGCTCGCCGCGCAGGCGCGTGGCCGGGCGGACCGTGGCGACGTCGGCCGTCATCACGTCGTCGCGCCCCCGCCGGGCGCCTCGATCTCGACGGCTGCGCCCGACCGGACGGCGTCGCCGTGCAGGCGGCGCAGGTGTTCGTGGACCGGGACGATGACCGCCATGAGGTCACGGAACTGGTCGAGGTCGAGCTGCTGCTCGGCGTCCGAGAGGGCGTCCTCGGGCGTCGGGTGCACCTCGACCATCACGCCGTCAGCGCCGACCGCCACGCCGCCGAGCGCCAGCGGCTTGACGAGCCAGCGTTTCCCGGTCGCGTGGCTCGGATCCACGATCACCGGCAGGTGGGTCAGGTGATGGAGGAGCGGCACGGCCGACAGGTCCATCGTGTTGCGGGTGTACGTCTCGAACGTCCGGATCCCGCGCTCGCACAGGATCACGTTGGGGTTGCCGGAGCTGACGATGTACTCGGCGGCCATGAGCCATTCTTCGACCGTCGCGCCGTAGCCGCGCTTGAGCATCACCGGCCGGGCAACCCGCCCGACATCCCGCAAGAGCGAGTAGTTCTGCATGTTCCGGGTGCCGATCTGGAGGATGTCGGCATACTCGGCGACGACGTCCACCTGGGAGGGCTCCATCACCTCGGTGATGACCGGCAGGCCGGTTCGCTCACGCGCCTCGGCGAGGTAGCGGAGCGCTTCGACGCCAAGGCCCTGGAACGCGTATGGGCTGGTCCGCGGCTTGAAGGCGCCGCCGCGAAGGACCGTCGCGCCCGTGGCCTTGACTGCGTCTGCGGTCTCGAATAGCTGCTCGCGGCTTTCGACCGAGCACGGGCCGGCCATCATCGTCAGGGAGCCGTCGCCGATCACTGCGTCGAGGACGCGGATGACGGTGTCCTCGGGGTGGAACTCGCGCGACGTCAGCTTGAAGGGGCGGCTGATCGGCGTGATCGTCTCGACGCCCGGAAGCGCGGCCAGGCGGCTGGCGAGCACCTGCTTGCGGGGACCCACCTCGCCCACGACGGCGATGACGGTCCGCTCGGCCCCGGCATGGTCGTACGGCGTCATCCCCTCGGCGAGGATGTGGCTCTTGACTCCAAGGACCTCGGCCTCGGTGGCGCTGGCGGCCATCACGACGAACATCGCGCTGCGGTCTCCTCGTCGGTCGGTCGGCCAAACAAAAAAGCAGAGGTGTCACCTCTGCTTCGTTCGCCCGGCACGACCCGTGCCCCCGGTCTTATCGACCGGGAACCATCATGCCGGGCATCGAAAGTAGAAGTAGCGGCTCATTCGTGCTCGGAGTTTGCCGAGCGCGGGGCCGCCTGTCAACGCGGCTGGACCTCGCCGCCCGGCTCCAAAAGCGCCCACGCGATGATAGGATGGCGCGCGCCGTGACGACGGAGAGGTCGCATAGAGGTCTAGTGCAGCGGTTTGCTAAACCGCCAAGTGGGGTAACCTGCTTCGAGGGTTCGAATCCCTCCCTCTCCGCCAGACCTCGAAACCCCGCGGCACCGTGTGCGCCCGTAGCTCAGTGGATAGAGCGTTAGGTTGCGGACCTAAAGGTCGTGGGTTCGAGTCCCGCCGGGCGCGCCACTCCCGCACGTTGACACCGCGCATCACCGCGCGTCTACGATGCCGGCATGCCGCCGATCGCCCAGGGGGCCGCGCTCATCGCCGCCCTGATCCACGTCGGGTTCTTCTACCTCGAAAGTGTCGCGTTCATCCGCCCGACCGTCTGGCCGCGCTTCGGCCTCGCGACCCAGGAGGAGGCCGACGTCGTTCGTCCGATGGCCGTGAACCAGGGTTTCTACAACCTCTTCCTGGCGGGCGGCATCCTGGCCGGGCTTGCCCTGATCGCCACCGGCAACCCTGATGCGGGTCGCCCGGTCGTGCTGTTCGCCTGCCTGTGCATGGTCGGCGCCGGATTGATCCTGATGGCGACCGACCGCCGCCTCCTCCGCGCGGCGCTCCTCCAGCTCGGACCGCCGCTCGTCGCGCTCGTGTTCGCGGCGATCTAGCCTCCGCCAGAGCGAGCGCGCCGGGCGATCGACCCGTACCATCCTCGGCGTGGAGCGCGTCGCCTTCCTGGGTCTGGGCACGATGGGCGCGGCCATGGCCGCCAACCTGGCCCGTGCCGGCTTTCCGGTCACGGCCTGGAATCGAACCGAGGGCCGCGCCCCGGAGCTCAACGAGCTTGGCGTCGAGGTCGCTTCGACCGCCGCGGCGGCCGCGACCGCGGCCGACATCCTAGTCATCTGCGTCTCCGACACGTCCGATGTCGAGGCCGTCCTCTTCGGTCCCGAAGGCGTCATCGAGGGAGCTCAAGAAGGCGGACTCATCGTCGACTGCTCGACGATCGCGCCGTCGGGAAGCTGGGACTTTGCCGCGCGCCTGCGCGAGCGCGGGCTGCACATGATCGATGCGCCCGTGTCGGGCGGCAGCGAGGGCGCCCGAAACGCGACGTTGACGATCTTCGTCGGGGGTGATGCCGCCGACGTCGAGCGCGCGCGGCCGGTCCTCGAGGCGATCGGGCGGACCATCACCCACGTCGGGCCGATCGGCGCCGGCCAGGCGGTCAAGGCCGTTAACCAGGTCATCCTGGCCGGCACCTACCTCGGCGTTGCGGAGGGGATCGTCCTCGCCATCAAGGCCGGACTGGACGTCGAGCAGGTCGTCGCGGCGCTCGGCGGAGGCGCCGCCCAGAGCTGGGTCCTCGCCAACCGGAGCGGTCGGATGATCGACAATGAATACCCGCTCGGTTTCAAGGTCGCACTGCACCGCAAGGACCTCGGCATCGCCCTCGGCCTCGCCGCGCAACTCGGCGCTGCGCTGCCGGTGAGCGCCCTCGCGGCCCAGCTCGAGTCGGGCCTCATCGCCCAGGGTCACGCGGACGACGACATGTCGGCGCTCGCCCGGTCCATTCGTGGCCTCTCGGGGCTCGAGGACTAGAGGACTAGTCGAGGCCGACCAGCAGCATGGGATCGCCGAGCTTCCCGTCGTAGCGCGGCCGGAATCGTGTGGCGTTGTACATCACCGGCACGTCGACCTTGCGCGGCCCGAGCGCCGGGTCGGGCAGGTTCGTGTGCGCATACTTGCCGTCCTGGATCGCGACCATCCGGGCCGTGATGCCGCTCTCGACGAGGTCCATCGCGACGTTGGCGAAGGTCGTGGCGACCATCGAGTCGATCGAGTCCGGCTCGCCCGAGCGAAGGTCGTAGGTCAGCTCGGAGGCGAGCGTCTCGATCCCGGTCCGGGCGCGCAATTCGTAGGCCAGCGCGTCCCCGACGTTCGCCTTGTGCCGGTGCCCGAAGGCATCAGCCTCGCCGATGTCAGAGATCTTCGCCCCATGCCAGATCGCGCCCTCGGCCGTGATGACGAACGAGTAATGGCTTGGGTTGGCGGCGTGGTCGGCTGCTAGGATCCGCGCCAGCGCATCGAGGTCATAGGGTGCCTCGGGGATCACGCACCGACCCGACGTGACGTACGCCGTGTAGAGCGCGGAGAACCCGGCGTCGCGCCCGAAGATCCGGAACACGCCGATCCGCTCATGCGAACCGAGCGTTGTCCGCTGCCGGTTGATCGCCTCCTTGGCCCTCGTGATCGCGGTCGAGAATCCGATGCAGTACTCGGTCCCCTGGACGTCGTTGTCCATCGTCTTGGGGATCGCGACGAGCGGCACCCCGGCGTCGGCGAGCACCTGCGAATAGGACAGAGTGTCGTCTCCACCGATCGTGATCAGCTCGCCGATCCCCAGCGCCTCGAGGTGTGCGAGGACGATCGGGGTGAGGTCAAAGGTACCGTCCCCGACCTCGTACTTCGCGTGGTCCGATTCCGTGAGCCACGGCGGCAGGCCCGTGGCCCGCATCTTTCGCGGGTTGGTCCGTGACGTATGCAGGATCGTGCCGCCGGTCCGGTCGATCGTGCGCGTGTTGATCCGATCGAGCGGGCGCAGGTACCCCGTGCCACCGCCGTCGGGCAACTCGGGCTGGACGTGGGTCAAGCCTTCCCAGCCACGTCGGATGCCGAGGACCTCGTAGCCAGCCTCGGTGGCCCGGTAGACGACGCTCTTGATGACCGCGTTCAGGCCGGGGACATCGCCGCCGCCGGTCAGGATCGCGATGCGTTTCGACGTCCCCATGCGCCGGCATCCTAGCGTGTCACTCGCAACGCGACCGGTTGCGGTTCGGTGCCGCGGGACACCGACCCGACGGTAGGCCCGAGACCGTCTGCTAGCATCGGCTCATGAACTACGAGCTGTTCATGGGCGAGGCGCTGGCCGAGGCGCAGCTCGCGGCGTCGCGCGGTGAGCGACCCAACGCGGCCGTCGCCGTCGTGGACGAGGCCATGGTCGCCCGAGCCCATGACCGGGTGGAGGAATCGAACGATCCCACGGCGCACGCCGTCGTTATGGCCCTGCGCGAGACCGCGCGTCGACTCGGTCGCACCCGGCTGGCCGACGCCACGATCTTCGCCACGCTCGAACCCTGCGCGATGTGCGTCGGGGCACTCCTCGAGAGCGATGTCGAGGCGCTTGTCTTCGCGGTCCCGAACGACCGCGACGGCGCCGCCGGAACGGTCCTCCAGCTAGCTCAGCATGCCGCCCTGCCGCGTCGGATCAAGGTCGTCAGCGGCATCCGACGCGAGGAGGCCGAGGCCCTCTTCGCCGCCCTCGCGCTCGGCTGAAACGTCCCGCGCCGAGGGGTCGCGCGGCGGCGGTTTGGTATCCTCTCCCGCGGAGAGGTGTCCGAGTGGTTGATGGTGCCGCTCTCGAAAAGCGGTGTGCGAAAGCACCGCGGGTTCGAATCCCGCCCTCTCCGCCACCCTCGATGTTCAACGGACCGGCCGGGCCTTCCGGCCGGTCCCGCCGTCTTCGGGGAGAGGTCGCCTAGTGGACTATGGCGCCGCACTGGAAATGCGGTTCGGGGCAACCCGTCGCGGGTTCGAATCCCGCCCTCTCCGCCATCCTCCGCGAGACGCGCGGATCGGCTCAGCCGTTCGATGGCGCCTGCGGTCCTCGCTCACGCACCTTTCGGTGCGCTCGCTCCGGTCCTCGGACGCTGCCTTCGCCTGGCCCGCCCGCGCGCCTCGCTGCGGTCGGTGACTGCCCGCGGATCGGCCGCCTCCGCCTGGACCGCCTGCGGGCCTCGCTACGGTCGGTGCCTGCCCGTGGATCGGCCGGTGCCGGCGTTGGCGCCTCGGGCGGGGTATCCTCTTTGAGCCGTGCTAGGCGGGGAACTAGCGGTGCCCTGTACCTGCAATCCGCTCCAGCAGGGCTGAATCCCCTCCCGAGGTCTCCGCTCTCGAACGCCGCCCGACGATGCGACGTTGAGGATCGGGTCCCGCGCAGCGGCGAACCGCGAACCGTGTCAGGTCCGGAAGGAAGCAGCACTAAGCGATCCTCGCCGAGTGCCGCGGAACGGCCTGATCCGAGCCGCTCGTCATGGTGGGCACGGAAGCGCTCAGGTCGACGGAGGGTGCACGGCGCATCCAGCCCTTCCGCGCTCGCTCGGAGGAGGTCGTGACCTCGACCGTTCCGCACCAGGCCCTGTATCGACGCTGGCGTGCCCAGACCTTCAGTCAGATCGTCGGGCAGGAGGCGGTCGTGCAGACGCTGCGCAACGCGGTCAGGACAGATCGCGTGTCGCACGCCGTCCTGTTCGTCGGGCCGCGCGGCACCGGCAAGACATCCCTCGCGCGGATCCTGGCCAAGGCCGTCAACTGCACGAACCTCCAGGACGGCGATCCATGCGACGCGTGCGAGGCGTGCGTGGCCATCCGCGAGGGCACCACGCTCGACGTACTCGAGATCGACGCGGCCTCGAACCGCGGGATCGACGAGGTCCGCAACTTGCGCGACCGACTGGCCTACCCGCCCGGTCACCTGCGCCGGAAGGTCTACATCCTCGACGAGGCGCATCAGATCACGAGTGCCGCCTGGAACGCGCTGCTGAAGTCCCTCGAGGAGCCGCCCGACTATGTCATCTTCATGTTCGCCTCGACCGAGCCCTCGCTCTTCCCGCCGGCGATCCTGTCGCGGCTGCAGCGCTACGACGTCCGGCGCCTGACCGTCCCGGAGATCGAAGGCAAGCTCGCCCGCATCCTCGAAGCCGACGGCCGCCTCGCCGAGCCGGCGGCGTTGACCCTGATCGCTCGCCTGGCTGCCGGGGGGATGCGCGACGCCGAGTCGATCCTCGACCAAGTGCTCTCGACAGCGCCGGAGACGATCACCGACGGGGCGGTCCGTGACCTCCTCGGCCTCGCCGACGCCGCCGCGGTCGACGGGTTCCTCGAAGCGCTGCTGACCGGCGACGCGGCCGCCGGCATCGAGATCCTCGATCGACTGGAGGAGCGCGGTCGCGATCCGCGGGCGCTGCTCGACCAGGTGGTCGATGCCGTCCGGGCCCGGCTCGTCGCCTCGGCCGGCTCCGGCGCGTCAGGCGGGGAGACCGTCGGCCTGACGGCGGTCGCCCGCCGGCTCGTGGCGATCGACCCGGATCGGGCCGGTATTGGCGGCCTTCGACTGCAGCTCGAACTCGCCTTGTTCGCGGTGCCGGGGAGCGGCGCGACGCCGACCCGAGCCCCCGTCACGTCCCCGGCGCCGGGCCCGGCGGCATCGGAACCGACGCCCAGTACCCGCGCGGCCGCCAGGGCCCCCGCGCCACCGCCTGAGTCCGCGCAGCGTGCGAACCAGGCCAGCGTCACCAGCTCCGAGGCCCTGGTCCAGCGGGCTCCCGCCGGCCCAGAGCCCACGACGAACGAGCCCAAGCCTACGACGGCCGGACCCGAGCCCACGAAGAGCGGACCCGAGTCGACGGCGTCCGACCCCGAACCGACCGCGCCGGAATCCAAGCCGACCGCACGCGATTCCCAGCCAGGGTCCACTCGACCGGCACCGCCGACCGTTGCGAGCGCCGCGCCGCCGACCGACGGAGGACAGAGCGCCGGGCCCGACCTGGCGCGACTCGTCGACGGCTGGGCGGCGGTCGTCGCGTCGGTCAGCCCGGCCACCCGCGCGGTCATCACCGAATGCCGCCCGCTGGCCGTCGAGGGCAACGTCGTGACCCTCGGCTTCCCCGAGACCAAGGGGTTCCTCAAGGACCACGCCGAGCGAAAACGGCCGGAGCTCGAGTCGGCCCTCGGGCAGTTCCTCGGCCGGGCGGTGACGGTCCGGAGCGTCGCCACCAATCTCGAGATCCCCGGCGCCGCCGACGATCTCGTGGCCGAGGCCCGGCGCATCTTCGGAGAGGATCTCGTCGACGTCGGCGAGGTGAGCTAGCAGGATCCGGCCGCCGTCGCGCACACTGCGGGCGCACACGACGCGAAGAGGAGACACGACATGGGCATGGCCAACCTGCAGCGGATGGCCCAGCAGATGCAGCAGGAGATGCTGCGGGTGCAGACGGAGCTCGAGGCAACGACCGTGGAGGGGTCCTCAGGCGGCGGCGTGGTCAGCGCGACCGTGACGGGTAAGCAAGAGCTGGTTAGCGTGACGATCGACCCGAGCGCGGTCGATCCGGCCGACGTCGACATGCTCCAGGACCTCGTGGTCGCCGCGGTCAACGACGCACTCCGCGCCTCACGCGAGCTGGCCGAGCAGAAGATGGCCGCGGTGACCGGCGGCCTGCGCATCCCGGGGATGTGATCGGCGCGTGGTCACCCCCCTCATCGAGCCGGTCGCGCGCCTGATCGAGTCATTTGCCCGCCTGCCCGGAATCGGACCCAAGACAGCGCAGCGGCTGACCTACCACCTGCTTCGCGCGCCCGACACCGAAGCCCGGACACTCGCCGCGGCGCTCGTCGCGGTACGCGACCAGGTCGTGTTCTGCGACCAGTGCTTCAACATCAGCGACCAGGCCCTCTGCGCGATCTGTCGCGATCCCAGCCGGGACCGGCGCCGCCTGTGCATCGTGGAGGAGCCGCTCGACGTCCTCGCCCTGGAGCGGACGGCCGAGTTCAAGGGCCTATACCACGTCCTCCACGGATCGATCTCGCCGATCGATGGCATCGGGCCCGACCGACTCCGGATTCGCGAGCTCCTCGAGCGAGCGGAGGCCGCCAAGCGGGCGGGGGAGCCATTCGATGAGGTGATCCTCGCGACGAATCCGACGCTCGAGGGCGAGGCGACTGCGGCCTATCTGGCCGAGCGCCTGGAATCGGTCGTGGGCGTCATCAGCCGGATCGCCCGCGGCCTGCCCGTCGGCAGCGACCTCGAGTATGCCGACGAGGTGACGCTGATCCGGGCGCTGCAAGGCCGACGGGCAGTCTGAGGACCCGGGCATGAGCCACGTCCTCTTCGAGATCGCGCTGCGCCTCGCCAAGGCCGGCGCCGCGGCGATCCTCGGCCTGCTGTTCTACGCCGTGCTGACGGGGCCTGCCGGCAATGCCGGGTCGGTGGAGCTCGCTCTATTGTGCTGGTTGAGTGCCGCGGCCTTCGTCCTCCTCGTCGAATCGAGCCCGATCTGACCCCACAGGCCGACCCGTTTGACAGCCCCGAGAGGCACCTCTAGTATTCGCCGCCGTGCCGCCTCCGGGAGGCTGGCGCGAACGGGCCGACGAGCTCGGCTCGGAGGGTCGGCGGGTTTGACACCGCGACTGCGAAGCCTCACTATCCGGGGTCTTGCGCCGCGCGCTGACGCGCCCTCGACGCTGCACCTTAACAATTGAAGAGTGACAGGAAACATCCGGGTAAGGATGAGCGAACGATCAGACCCTCGGATCGAAAGTCGTCGTCGCAAGACGACGCGATTCATTCGGAGAGTTTGATCCTGGCTCAGGATCAACGCTGGCGGCGTGCATGAGACATGCAAGTCGAACGGACGTTCAGAGGCTTGCTTCTGAACGTTAGTGGCGGACGGCTGAGTAACGCGTAGGTGACCTGCCCCGAAGTGGGGAATAACTGCCCGAAAGGGTGGCTAATACCGCATGTGGTGGTGCGTTCATTCGCATCAGTAAAGCCGCAAGGCGCTTCGGGAGGGGCCTGC
>JBBQRZ010000020.1:0-52405 GCA_038214255.1 Candidatus Limnocylindrales bacterium | reverse complement strand
AGGCGCTCACCAAGGTGCCCGAGGTCCCGGGCGTCCGCTGGGAGCTCGTCGGTCCGCTCCAGTCGAACAAGGCGCGCCGGGCGCTCGAGGTCTTCGAGCGGATCCAGTCGATCGCCTCGGTCGAGCTCGCCCGCCGGCTCGACCGGCTCGTTCCCGATGCTCGCCCCGGCGGGCGTTACCCGGTCCTCGTCCAGGTCAACGTCGATCGCGACCCGGCCAAGGCCGGGTTCGCCCCGGGCGAGCTCGACCGGGCGCTCGACCAGCTGCTCGAGCTGCCGAACCTCGCGATCGAAGGGCTGATGACGATCGGCCGGCTGGCCGAGAGCCGGGACGAGGCGCGGGCCACGTTCCGCGGCCTGCGCGAGCTGGGGGCGGGGGTCTCGGCCCGTTGGCCGAGCGTCGGTCGCCAGCTCTCGATGGGGATGACCGACGACTTCGAGCTCGCGGTGGAGGAGGGCGCCACGATCGTGCGCGTCGGCCGAGCCCTGTTCGGGGAGCGACCGCACGAGCATCACCACGGGGGCGAGCACCGGTGAGTCGCCCGCAGATCGACTGGTAGACTCCAAATCGTGCTCGGTTTGTTCCTCGTCAACTTCATCCAGTTCCTGCTCATCGCCCTCTGGGCCCTCGTGCTCGGGCGGATGCTGATGTCCTGGGTCGACCCGACGGGGAGCAATTCGATCTCGGTCTTCCTCATCCGCGCGACCGAGCCGATCCTCGCGCCGGTGCGCCGGGTCCTCCCGCAGTCGGGCATGGTCGATTGGTCGGGCTTCGTCGTCCTCATCGTCCTCGGCGTGCTGTGGCGCGTCTTTTGAGGCCTTGAGTCCCTCCGATGTCCGCTTCGCGGTCCGGCTCACGCCGCGGGCGGCGGTCGACCGTGTGGACGGCGTGATCGACGGCGTGCTTCGCGCGAAGGTCCAGGCGCCGGCCGTCGAGGGCGGTGCGAACAACGCCCTGATCCGGTTGATCGCCGACGAGCTTGGCGTCGCCCGGCGTGACGTCCGTATCGTCGCCGGAGCCACCAGCCGTCAGAAGCTCGTCGTCGTCGACGGCGCCGATGTCGAGGCGATCGTTGCCCGCTGGCCGGGGCTGCGGGTATGATCAGCGCCTCGTCCGACGCCCCGGTGTGGCGTCGCGATCCTCGGGCGATTGGCTCAGTCGGTTAGAGCGCGCGGTTCACATCCGCGAGGTCACTGGTTCGAATCCAGTATCGCCCACCATCGTCACGACGACAGATCGACAGGGCCTTCGGCCCTGTTGCCGTGTCCGGGGGCGCCACGCCCTGGCTCGAGGAGTCGGGCCCAATCAGAAACGAGGCCCTTACGGGCCCCGTTTCCATTGCTGACTGGTTTCTCGTCTGAGGTTCGGTCGGTCCGGTGGATCGTCCCGACCTCGACGGTCGTCGATCAGGCGGGGTTGAGCACCGGCCGCAGGGCCGGGGCCTTGACGGTCTCCGGTCGCGTCGCCCAGACGAGACCCAGGCCCATCAGGATGAAGGTGCCACCGAGGGCGCCGAAGAGGGCAGCCAGGCCGAGGCCCATCTGGAGCGTCGAGGCGGTGACGGTGCCGACGCCGAGCTCGGCGATCAGCCCATGTGCGACGCCGGTCCAGGCCTGTGCCCGTGCAGCGGCCTCGATCGGGTTGGATCGATCGAAGGCGGACCAGTAGCGCCCAGCGATCGGGAACTCGTACGTGCCGGCCTTGTAGACCTGACCGTTGGCGGCGGTGACGTCCTTGTCGAGGACCACCGTCTGGGTACCGTGGAGGGTGTGATAGTTGATCGTCGCCATCTGATACATGTACTCGCTGGCGGTGTTCACGACCGGATCATTCGGGGTCAGGTCGGAGGCGACGACCGGAAAGCCCCAGTCGTTGGTCAGGAGGGACATGATGGCTTGCGCTTCCTCGACCTTGCCGCCATCGACGAGCTGTCCAGCCTCGTTGTAGGTGAGCGTGACGTTCTGGGCCGCGCTGAACGCCTGGAGCGACTTCGCTCCCTCCTGGGTCTTCATGAAGGCAAATCCGCCGCCCGCGACGAACGCGATCCCGATGATGACCAGGACGACGCCGAGGCTTTTCAACCGACTGTTCATCTGCTCGTTCCTCGCTCTCTACTGCTTGGCATTCTTGCTGCATCAGGAGCGTGGTCGAGCGGCCCGTGGGCCGCAATGTGGCAGGCGGACCTTTCTGGGGGTCTTCGCCCGGACCACGGGGGCCGAATGGCAGGGGTTCGTGGAGGGCCGGTCTCGATCGGGCAATCACCCCGTTGATCGTCGCGGCCGTGCCGCCCGCGCCGGGACCGATCGTCGTCCGGGTGACCGACGACCGCCCCGGCGTCACGGCCGCCGCGGGTGCCGCGTCAGAAGGACAACGCGATCCTCCTCCTCCTCCTCCGCGATGAAGCCCTCGGTTCCTCCCCGGGGGCTTCTTCGTGCGCGGGGTCTCAGGCCTCGGCGCCTGCGACGTCCGCGAGCCGCCGGAGCACCGCCGGCAGGATCCCGCCGGCGCGGTAGTAGTCGACGTCGATCGGCCCATCGAGGCGGGCGATCGCCTCGAAGCGGACCTCGCCACCGTCGCCACCGGCGGCCTCGTCCCGGGTGGCGGTCACGGCGACCGACTGGCGCGGCGACAGCCCCTCGGCCATTCCCCGGACGGCGTACGTCTCACGCCCGGTCAGCCCGAGCGAGGCGGCCGTGTCACCGGGCTTGAACTGGAGTGGCAGGACTCCCATCCCGACGAGGTTGGACCGGTGGATGCGCTCGTAGCTCTCGGCGAGCACGGCCCGGACGCCGAGCAGCGCCGTCCCCTTGGCGGCCCAGTCGCGCGACGAGCCGGAGCCGTACTCCCGCCCGGCGATGACGAGCAGTGGCACCCCCTCGACCGCGTAGCGCATCGCGACGTCGTAGATGAAGGCCTCGTCGCGCGAGGGGAGATGGACGGTGTACGGGCCCTCGCGCTCCCCGGCCAACCGGTTGCGCAAGCGGATGTTCCCGAAGGTGCCGCGGATCATGACCTCGTGGTGACCGCGGCGAGCCCCATACGAGTTGAAATCGAGCGGCGCGACGCCGTGCTCCTGGAGCCACTGGCCGGCGGGCGACCACGGCGGGATCGAGCCCGCGGGCGAGATGTGGTCGGTGGTGACCGAGTCGCCAAGGACCGCTAGGACGCGCGCGCCCTCGATGTCCGTGACCGCCCGATCGCCCTTCGGGAGCCCTTCGAAGAACGGCGGCTTCGCGATGTATGTCGACGCCGGATCCCAGGCGTACCGGTCGCCCGCCGGGATCGGCAGCGCGCGCCAGCGATCGTCGCCCTCGAACACCACGGCATACGTCCGTCGGAACAGATCGGCGTCGATCGAGCTGCCGATGACCGAGCGGATCTCGTCGCCCGAGGGCCAGATGTCGGTCAGGAAGACCGGCGCGCCGTCGTCCGCGATGCCGAGCGGCTCGCTCGTGAGGTCGATATCGACCCGTCCGGCGAGGGCGAAGGCCACCACGAGCGGCGGTGAGGCGAGGTAGCTGGCCCGCGCCAGCGGGTGGATCCGGCCCTCGAAGTTGCGGTTGCCCGACAGGACCGCCGCGACGACGAGATCGTTCTCTTCGACCGCGGCCGCGACGGGTGCGTCGAGCGGGCCCGAGTTGCCGATGCACGTCGTGCAGCCATAGCCCGCCAGCGCGAAACCGAGCGCCTCGAGGGGAGCCATGAGCCCAGCCGTCTCGAGGTAGCCGGTGACCGCCTTGGATCCAGGCGCGAGCGAGGTCTTGACCGTCGGCGCGACGCGCAGCCCGCGCGCCACGGCGTTCCGGGCCAGGAGGCCGGCGCCGATCATCACCGTCGGATTCGAGGTGTTCGTGCACGAGGTGATCGCCGCGATCGCGACCGAACCGGTCCGGATCGTCGCGGTCTCGCCGTCGACGACCACCTCGACCGGGGCATACGACCGGCGATCGATCTCGGGCGCTCCGGCCCGGACCGGCGCAGCCGGAGGCGGTGCCTCGTCGGCGCGGCTCGTCAGGAAGGTCGTCGGGTCGGAGGCCGGGAAGGACTCGGCCGAGGCTTCCTCGACCCGGCCATGATGGCCCCGTTGCTTCGGGTCGTCCGGGTCGCCGAGGACCCGCAGGCCGTCGGGAAAGTTCGTTCGGAAGTTCTCGCGCAGTGACTCGAGCGGGACTCGGTCCTGGGGCCGGCGCGGTCCGGCGACCGACGGCGTCACGGTCGCGAGATCGAGGATGACCAGCTCGTCGAATTGGGGACCGTCACCGGCCTCGCGCCACAGGCCCTGCTCCTTCGCGTAGCGCTCCACGAGGGCGACACGCTCTGGCGAGCGGCCGGTCAGGGTCAGGTACGTCAATGTCTCGTCGTCGATCGGGAACAGCGTCGAGGTGGCCCCGAACTCGGGGCTCATGTTGCTGATCGTCGCCCGGTCGGCGAGCGAGAGTCCGGCCAGGCCCTCCCCGGCGAACTCGACGAACGCGCCCACGACCCCGTGGCGGCGCAGCAGCTCGGTCACCACAAGGACGAGGTCGGTCGCGGTCGAGCCCTGGGGCAGGGCCCCGGTCAGGCGCACGCCGACGACGTGCGGCATCGGCTGGTACAGGGGCTGTCCAAGGAGGACCGCCTCGGCCTCGATGCCGCCGACACCGTAGCCCAGGACCCCGAGCGCGTTGATCATCGTCGTGTGCGAATCGGTCCCGACGAGCGTGTCCGGGAACGCGACCCGCCCCCCGGCCGGATCCTCCCGCTCGTCGACCACCGTGGCCAGGAATTCGAGGTTGACCTGGTGGACGATGCCCGTCCCGGGCGGGACGATGCGCAGGTTGCGGAACGCCGTCTGCGCCCAGCGCAGGAGCTGGTAGCGCTCGCCGTTGCGCTCGTACTCCCGTTCGACGTTGAAGGCGAATGCCCCGGACGTCCCGAACCGATCGACCTGGACCGAGTGGTCGATGACGAGGTCGGCCGGCACGAGCGGATCGACCTTCGAGGCGTCGCCGCCGAGGTCGGCCATCGCGTCGCGCATGACCGCCAGGTCCACGACGGCCGGGACACCGGTCAGGTCCTGGAGGATGACGCGCGACGGCATGAACGGCACCTCGGCCTCCGCCGCGACACCGGGGCGCCAGGCGGCGAGGGTCTCGACATCCTCGGCCGACACGATGCCGCCGCCCGCGTGCCGAAGGACGTTCTCGAGGAGGATCCGGACCGTGACCGGCAGCGTGGCCGAGCCAGTGCGACCGCCGAGCGCGTCGAGTCGATACAGGTCCGGCAGGCCGGCGCCCAGCGCGGCCCTGGCGCCGAAGGGGTCGATCCGTGACACGCGTCGGTCTCCGTTGGCTCGCTACACTCGATGCGTGCAAGCGTACCGCGCCCTTCGGGCCCCTGCGCCCGGCCGCCCATGAAGGCGTGGCGGGACCGCTCGGCGGAGGACGCGCAACGAGGGGCGAAGGCCGCCCAGGAGCGGGCCGAGACGGCCGCCGAGCTCGAGGCGGCCGGCATCGACCTCGATCCCACGCCACCCGGCCAGCATCGCCACGGGGACGTGCTCCACCCGGACGGTCATTCGCATCCGCATCAGCACGCCGGGCCGGGCGAGCGGCCCACGACCGGCATCATCGGCGGCGGCGCGGTCGGGACGGCCCTGGGCGTCGCCCTGTCGCGGGCCGGTTGGCCGGTCCAGGCCGTGGCCAGCCGGGACCCGGCGCGACGCGAGCGTCTCCGCTCGGCCGTGGAGGGCGCCCGAGCCTTCGCCGAGGCGCAGGCGCTCGTCGAGGAGGTCGAGCTCATCATCCTGGCCGTGCCCGACGATGCGATCGCGCCGCTGGCACGGAACGTCCGGATGTACGGCGGCCAGGCGATGATCCACACGAGCGGCGCCCTCGGCGCGGAGGTGCTCGAGCCGGCGATGGCGGCAGGAACGCAGGTCGGCGCCTTCCACCCCCTCGTCGCCTTCGCCGACACCGACCGCGCGGTCGCCGCGCTCCACGGAGCAACCATCGCGATCGAGGGCGACGACCAGCTCGCGTCGCTGCTGGCGGAGATGGCCGAAGTGATCGGTGCGACCGCAGTCCGCCTGGCGCCGGGTTCGAAAGCGGCGTACCACGCCGCGGCCGTCCTTGCGGCGGGAGGATTCGTCGCGCTGCTCGACGCGATCGCGGAGCTGGGGCGGGTCGCCGGTCTCGACGAGGCGGGATCGCTGGCGATCTACGGTCCGCTCATCGAGGGCACGCTCGACAACGCCCGAGCCCTGGGCATCCGCGCGGCCCTGACAGGCCCGATCACCCGTGGCGACGTCGGGACGCTCCGATCGCACCTGGCGGCCCTCGCGACCCACGCCCCCGGGGTGCTTGATCTCTACGTGGCCGCGGCTCGTCGCGAGATCGAGCTCGCCGTCGCGCGGGGCTCGCTCGCACCGGAGACGGCCGCCGCCCTCGGCGAAGCGCTCACGGAACCGCTTGCAAGGGCCGACTGAACCGGTACCATAGCCTCCCATGGGACATAGCATTGCCGCCAAGTACGCGGCCCGGCCGGCGGCTCGATTCGTGCGGCCGTCGACGCGGGAGCGCGAGCGACGGCTGGGTCTCGTGACGGCCGCATCCTTCTCCGCCGCCCGACCCCGTCCCACGGTTCTGCATGGGGCCGCTGCCAGCCCCATCGTCCGCCTTCGCGCCGGCTGGCGCGGGCCCCGGCCCGCCCGACCCTCGGCCCGTGGTGGACGACCCCGACCGCTCGTGCAGATGCACTGGGCGAGGTCCGGTCGCACCGGGTCGGGTCGGCGTCCGAGCGCCGCCACGGCGCCGTGGCACGCCTGAGGACCGCCACCGCCACGTCTGCGGGCGGCATCGTGGTCCGGTACGAGGCCGGACGCCCACAACTCGTCGTCGGGAGTCGACGGCGCGAACGAGACGGTCGAACTTGGACCCTCCCCAAGGGAACACCAAAGCGCGACGAGACGACCGAGCAGACCGCGCTGCGTGAGGTCACCGAGGAGACCGGCCTCCAGGTCCGGATCATCCGCCCGCTCGAGTCGATCGAGTACTGGTTCGTCCAGTCCGGGCGCAGGATCCACAAGACCGTTCACTATTTCCTCATGGAGCCCACTGGCGGCGACCTCTCGCGCCACGATCATGAGTTCGACCAGGTCAAGTGGGTCG
Organism: Candidatus Limnocylindrales bacterium; assembly: GCA_038214255.1. Taxonomy (GTDB): domain Bacteria; phylum Chloroflexota; class Limnocylindria; order Limnocylindrales; family CSP1-4; genus SPCO01. The sequence continues at coordinate 45,257 of JBBQRZ010000020.1, read as the reverse complement.
ACTTCGACGAGGCCCCCAGCGTCCTGACCTTTGAGACTGAGCGCGCCCTCGTCGCGCGGGCGGCCGAGGCCCAGCGCCTCGAACCGATCGGGACCTCACATGACGGCCCGGCCGCCACGGCCGAGGCCGCCTCGTGACGGAGCTCGCCGGCCAGCCGCCGATCGTCCACGAGTCGCCGCTGGCCGCGCGTCATGCGGCGCTCGGGGCGCGGATGATCGATTTCGCCGGCTGGCAGATGCCCGTCCAGTACGCGTCGATCGTCGCGGAGCACCGGGCCGTCCGCGAGCGACTCGGGCTGTTCGACCTGTCGCACATGGGGGAGCTGTTCGTCGAAGGCCCGGCCGCCGCGGAGGCCTTGGCCGGCGCGATCGTGTCCGACCCGGCGGCGCTGGCCGTTGGCCGCGCCCAGTACTCGATGATCTGCGGGTCGGACGGCGGCATCATCGACGACCTCATCGTCTATCGCCTGGCCGACGATCGCTTCATGGTCGTGGCGAATGCGGCGAACGCGACGACCGTCTCCGACGCCCTCGCGGAACGGCTCCGCGGATCCCGGGCCGTGCTCGACGACCGGTCGCTCGCGATGGGCCTCGTCGCGGTCCAGGGCCCCAGCTCCCTCGACGTCCTGCGTCCGCACACCGACGTCGATCTGGCCGGGCTCAAGTACTACGCGATCGCCGAGGGCAACGTGGCTGGGATCCCGGCCCTCGTCGCGCGGACCGGGTACACGGGCGAAGACGGATTCGAGATCTTCGCCGATACCGGGAGCATCGGCGAGCTTTGGGACATGCTGCTGGAGGCCGTCCGTGGAGCCGATGGCGTGCCGGTCGGCCTGGGCGCGCGCGACACACTTCGGCTCGAGGCCGGGATGCCGCTGTACGGCAACGAGCTCGACCTCACGACGACGCCGTACGACGCCGGCCTTGGCCGGGTCGCCAAGCTCGACAAGAAGGTGGACTTCGTCGGCCGGACGGCGCTCGAGCGGATCGCCGCTGAGGGTCCCAAGCGCCGCCTCGTGGGGCTCGTCATCGAGGGACGCGGCATCGCCCGCCACGGCCACCCGGTCCATGCCGGCGAGCGGCGGACGGGCGTCGTGACGAGCGGGACCCACTCGCCGACTCTCGGCGTCCCGATCGCGATGGCCTATGTCACGCCGACCGACGGGGAACCGGGCGCGATGCTCGACGTGGAGATCCGCGATGCCCGGGTGCCTGCCCGGGTCGTCCCGCTGCCGTTCTACCGGAGGAGCGCCTGACGTGAGCGTGCCCAAGGACCTGCGCTATACCCGCGACCACGAATGGGTTCGCCTTGACGCCGAGGAGGCGACCGTCGGGATCACCGCCTACGCCGCCGACCAGCTCGGTGACATCGTCTTCGTGGAGTTGCCCGACGAGGGCCAGAGGCTCGACCAGGCGCGCCCGTTCGGCGTCGTCGAATCGGTCAAGGCGGTCAGCGACCTCTTCGCCCCGGTCTCGGGCGAGGTCGTCGCGATCAACGCGGCCCTCGCGGCCGGGCCCGAGCTCGTCAACAGCGATCCATACGGCGACGGCTGGATGATCCGCGTACGCGTCGCGGACGCGAGCCAGCTCGACGAGCTGCTCGATGGCGAGGCGTACGACGCGCTCGTCGCGGCGGGCTGAGCGGGACGATGCCGTACGGGCCACACACCTCGGCCGACCGCGAGCACATGCTCTCGACCCTCGGCCTCGCCAGCGTCGACGAGCTCTTCGCGGACATCCCGGCCGACCTGCGCGCTTCCGCGCTGGACCTGCCCGATCCGGAGCCCGAGCTCGAGCTGGCGGCCCGCCTCCAGGCCCTGGCCGGACGGAACCGGACGGACCTCGTGTCGTTCCTCGGCGCCGGGGTCTACCGCCACTGGAGCCCGCCGGCGGTCGACCAGCTCCTCCTCCGCGGCGAGTGGTACACGGCGTACACGCCCTATCAGCCCGAGGTGAGCCAGGGCACGCTCCAGTCCATCTACGAGTACGAATCACTGCTCGGCGAGCTGGTCGACCTCGACGTCGTCTCGGCATCGCACTACGACGGGGCCGCGGCCACGGCCGAGGCCGCCCTGATGGCCTGTCGCGCGACGCGTCGCGAGCGCGTCCTCGTCAGCCGCGGCGTCCATCCCCACTATCGCCAGACCCTCGCCACCTACTTCGGCGGCGACCTCGAGCTCGACGAGGTCCCGCTCCACAGCGATGGTGACGCGGCGGGCACGACCGACCTGGCGGCACTCGAGCGGATGCTGGCCGACCCGGACCGGGCGGTCGCGGGCGTGATCGCCGCGAACCCCGACTTCCTCGGCCTCATCGAGCCGATGCGGCGGATCGGCGAGCTCGCCCACGCCGCGGGCGCGCTGTTCGTCGCCGTGATCGAGCCGGTGTCGCTCGCGGTCCTGGCGCCGCCGGGCGCCTACGGTGCCGACATCGCGGCCGGGGAGGGCCAGCCGCTCGGCATCCCGCCGCAATACGGCGGGCCGTACCTCGGCGTCCTCGCGTCCACCGATGCCCTCGTCCGCCAGATTCCGGGCCGGCTCGTCGGCATGACGACCGATCTCGACGGACAGCGCGCCTTCGTCATGACCCTGCGTGCCCGCGAGCAGGACATCCGGCGCGACAAGGCTGCAAGCAATATCTGCACGAACCAGGCGCTGCTCGCCCTCGCCGCGTCGATCTACCTCGCGGACATCGGTCCGCACGGCCTGCGCGACGTCGCCGCGATCGGGGCCGCGCGAGCCGCCGAGCTGGAGACGGCTCTCGCGGGGGTGGGCGTCGCGCGGCTCCACCCCGGCCCGTACCTCAATGAGTTCGCGATCCGCGTGCCGGGGGCGCGCAGCGTCCATCGCAAGCTGCTCGAGCGGGGCGTGCTTGCCGGGCTTGTGCTGGCCGACATCGAACCCGACGACCCGAACCTGGCAGACGGCCTGCTCGTCTGCGCGACCGAGGTGACGACGCCCGCCGAGATCGTGCAGTTCGCCGAGACCCTTGACGGCGTGCTCGAGGGGCGACCGCCCGTCGGGGTGGAGGCCGGGGCCGGCGAGGACAGCCAGACCGCGGCGAGCGTCGGGAGTGCCCGATGAGCGTCACCGGCCCGCGCCTCCAGCCGACACTGTTCGAGCGCAGCCGACCCGGCCGCGGCGGCGGCAAGATCCCGCATCCACCCAAGGATGCCCTGGATCGGCTACCCGCCGAGGCCCGCCGCACGACACCCCCGGCACTCCCGGAGATGAACGAGCCCGACGTCGTCCGCCACTACGTCAATCTCAGCCAGTTGAACTTCGCCATCGACACCGGCTTCTATCCGCTGGGGTCGTGCACGATGAAGTTCAACCCGAAGCTGAACGAGTGGGCCGCCCGCCTTCCCGGCTTCGCGAACCTGCACCCGTTGACCCCGGACGAGGCGGCCCAGGGCACCCTCCAGCTGCTGTGGGAGCTCGAGGGGGCGCTCGCCGAGATCTCGGGGATGCAAGCGGTGTCGCTGCAGCCGGCGGCCGGCGCGCAGGGCGAGCTGACCGGCATCCTCATGATCCGCGCGTATCACCGCTCGCGTGGCGACACCGATCGGGACGAGGTCCTCGTCCCGGACTCCAGTCACGGGACGAACCCGGCGACCGCGTCGATGGCCGGCTTCCGCACGATCACCGTGCGCTCGGCAGCCGACGGCGGGGTCGACATCGAGGCGTTCAAGGCCGCGCTCGGGCCGCGGACCGCGGCCGTCATGATCACGAACCCATCGACCCTAGGCCTATTCGAGTCGCGCATCGGCGAGCTCCTCGAGGCAGTCCACGCGGCTGGAGCCCTGGCCTACATGGACGGGGCCAACCTCAACGCGATCCTGGGCCGGTTCAAGCCCGGTGAAGTCGGATTCGATGTCATGCACTTCAACGTCCACAAGACCTTCAGCACGCCCCATGGCGGCGGTGGACCGGGCGCCGGCCCGGTCGGGGTGGGGGAGGCGCTGGTCCCGTTCCTACCGACGCCCCGGGTCCTGCGCGACGACGACGGCGCGTTCCGCCTCGAGCGCCACGGCGAGCGCCCGACCTCGATCGGTCGGCTGCGCAGCTTCGTCGGCAACACCGGCGTACTCGTGCGCGCGTACACCTATATCCGGGCGCACGGGGCGAGCGGATTGCGCGAGGTCAGCGACGACGCGGTGCTCGCGGCGAACTACCTAAAGCACCGGCTGGCGGGCACGTTCGACGTGCCCTACGACCGGCCCTGCAAGCACGAATTCGTCGCGTCCGCCGCCAGCCTCAAGGCCCGGACCGGGGTACGGACCCTCGACATCGCCAAGCGGCTCATCGACTTCGGCTTCCACCCCCCGACGATCTACTTCCCGCTGATCGTCGAGGAGGGGATGCTCATCGAACCGACCGAGACCGAGTCGGTCGAAACCCTCGATGCGTTCGCCGAGGCCCTGATCACGATCGCGGCGGAGGCGGAGGCAACGCCGGAGACCGTGAAGTCGGCGCCCCAGACGGCCCCGGTCAAGCGCCTCGACGAGGCCGCGGCCGCGCGTCACCCGAATCTGCGCTGGCGGCCCATGGCGGGCGCCGAAGTGCCCTGCCCGGACTGAGAGCGGGCAAGGCCGGACGTCCAACCGAACGATCGTTAGGGTCGAAGTTGACAGTCCCGAGGGGGCTGTGGATAGTACGCGCAGCACCGGCCTGAGTCCGTGCGGTCGCCGCTTGACTCCGGGGATCGTCGAGTTGGGAGGCTCGAACCCCTTGGTGATAAGCGCCAGACGTCCGCGCCAGACGGATCCGGCGTCGTGGGAGAGACAGACCGTTTCGGAGGAGCTTTGATGCAGAAACGATTCTTCGGCCTGCTGTTCAGCGCGATGCTGGTGGCAGCGGCCTGCGGCGGTACGACCGCCAGCACGGTACCCTCAGCGGGCGGGAGCGCCGCATCGACGGCGCCCGAGTCCGTCGCACCCTCGGTCAACCCCTCGGCCGGGGTCGACCTGACCACCACGAAGTACGCGCCCGAACCGGCCGGGACCACGGGCGGGACGGCCGTCATGGCCGAGTGGCAGACGGTCTCGACGATGAACCCGTATTACGCCGCGGCGAATGCCGATATCGAGGCGGCGGCACCATCCCTCGAGGCCCTCGTCGACACGTCGAACGACCTCAAGTACGTGCCCACGATGGTCACGGAGGTCCCGACGTTGGACAACGGCGGTGCCAAGGTCACCGGGGACAACATGGACGTGACCTGGAAGCTCAAGCCGGGCATGAAGTGGTCCGACGGGCAGCCCATCTCGTGCGCCGACCTCACGGCGACGTGGAAATGGGTCATGGACAAGGACCAGGCCGGCCTCTACGGCGGGACCGTCGGGTTCGACCAGATCACCGGGATCGATGGCGCCACCGGCACCGACTGCGTGATCCATTACAAGGGGATCTACGGCGGCTACCTCGGTCAGTTCTCCAACCAGACGCCGGTGCTGCCGGCGCACTACATCAGCAAGGTCCCCGTCAAGGACGCGCCGAAGAAGCTCTATCCGCTCGCCGATCCGGGCTCGGCCGTCTGGTCGGGTCCGTTCATCCCGCAGCAGATCGATCCGGCGGCGCAGATCACCTACATCCCGAATCCGAGCGCCGAGAGCATCTACGGCCACAAGCCGTACCTCGACAAGCTGATCTTCAAGTACTACGGCGACTCCGCGCCGATGGTCCAGGGTTTCCGGGCCGGCGAGATCGACATGGCGCAGGACCTGAGCGACTCCGACGTCCCGCAGCTCACCGACATCCCTGACGATCAGAAGCTGATCCAGGATCAGCTGTTCAACGAAGGCAACTACTTCAACAACAAGCGCTTCAAGGAGAAGTTCGGCGAGGCCGACTACAAGTCCATCATCCGGGCGATCATGCTGACGATCGACGTCAACGCCGTGATCACCGGCCCGCTGAACGGAACGGTCACCCGGGCGAAGAGCTCCGTGTCGCCGCTGCTCTGGTTCTACAAGGACGAGCCGAGCAACACCGGAAACGGCGATATCGAAGCAGCGAAGAAGCTGCTCGACGACGCCGGCTGGGTGCCCGGCGCCGACGGGATCCGCGCGAAGGGCGGCAAGAAGCTCGAGATCGAGTACTGCACGACGACCCGCCAGTACCGGATCGACGCGATCACCCTCATCGCTTCGCAACTGACTCCCCTCGGGATCAAGGCGAAGGTCGTCGCGAAGGCTGCCATTCCCGACGTGTTCGGCGGCTGGAACCAGGTTTCGAACGACCAGGACTGCAATACCCAGCACGGCAACTTCGACGTCGTCATGCACGGGTACACCAGCAGCCAGGACCCGACCTCGCCGTACCTGAACTACTCGAGCAAGGGCATCCCGGATGCGCCGCCGCACCAGGGCGGCAACGAGACGCGGATCAGCATCCCCGAGATGGACGCTGCCTGGGAGACGATCGTCCACACCCTCGACACCGCGAAGATCAAGGATGCGTACGGGGTCTTCTCGGACATCTATGCCTCCGAGAAGAACACGTTCGAGGTCCCATTCTTCAACCACGTGAACGTGTGGCTCATCAACCCGAAGCTCCACAACATGGTGGGGAACCCATCGACCGCGGAAGCGGACTGGAACACCGAGGACTGGTGGATCGAGAAGTAGCTCCCTGATCCTCAGGGACTATCACGCTGCGGGACCCCCACGGGTCCCGCAGCGTTCCGCTACATTGGCGTCCTGACTCCCCGTTAATGGCGTAGGACATGGGCAAGTACGTCGTCCGCCGACTGCTCCAGGCGATCCCGGTCCTCATCGGGATCTCGCTGATCACGTACTTCATCCTCCTGATCTCTCCCGGCGGGCCGTACGCGCGGTTCGCCAACAACCCGCGCATCACGGCTGCCCAGATCGAGGCGTTCGCGGCGCGCTGGGGGCTCAACGACCCCATCCCGATCCAGTACTGCAAGTGGCTGGGCGTGTGCGGCGAGAAGCCGTTCCTTATCAACGCGCTCCCGGGCGGGACGTTCGAGTTCAATGGCTTGAAGATCGAGCTGCCGGGTGGCGACAACGGCATGCTGCACGGCGACCTTGGGTATTCGATCACCGACGGCCGGCCGGTCGCCGACGTGATCGGGCAGCGGATCCTGCCGACGTTCATCCTGGCCGGGACCGCGTATGTGATCTGGCTGACGGTTGCCTTCTTGGCCGGCGTGTATGCGGCCGTGAAACGCTACAGCCTGTTCGATTCCTCGCTCACGGTCGCCAACTATGTCGGCTACTCGATACCGACCTTCTGGCTCGGCATCATGCTCATCACTGCCTTTGCGGCGCCACCGCTGAAGTGGTTCCCGGTCAGCGGGATGTGGACGACGCGGACCGTGCCCACCTTCGGCACGCCCGATTACTGGGCATTCGTCGGCGCCCAACCGCTCTCGGCGCTGTATGACCTGGGCATCCACCTGGTCCTGCCGGTCTTCACGCTCGTGGTCGTGAGCATCGCGTACGACTCGCGCTTCATCAGGTCCGCGATGCTCGACGCCCTCAACCAGGACTTCGTGAAGACCGCGCGCGCGAAGGGCGTGCCCGAGCGGACGGTGATCTTCCGCCACGCGCTGCGGAACGCCCTGCTCCCGGTGGTGACGAACATCGGCCTGGAGATCTCGTTCCTGTTCACCGGCGCGATCGTGACCGAGACGATCTTCTCCTGGCCGGGCATGGGTCGCCAGTTCATCCAGGCCGTCGACAACTTCGATTACCCGGTCCTGATGGGCATCCTGCTCGTGACGGCGGTGATCGTCGTGTTCGCCAACCTCGTCGCTGATGTCGCATATGCGTTTGTCGACCCGCGCGTCCAGTACGGATAGGGGGAGGACGCGTTGGACCAGACACTGCGGCCGACGGACCCGCTTGGCACCGGCGGACCGGGGGCCATCCCCCCGGTCGACGGAGCCGGGGGCGAGGACTTCGAGGTCAACCTCGTCTCGCTCAACCAGTGGCAGATCGCGTGGCGGCGATTCCTGCGCCACAAGCTCGCGGTCTTTGGTTCGCTGCTGTTCCTGTCCATCGTGGTCGCCGCGATCGTGCTGCCGTTCTTCTTCCCGTTTGACTTCTACAAGGTCCCGACGCCTGTGGCCCATTGCCCCGGGGCGCCGAAGAGCCTGGCGTCCAGCGGCTGCCCGCCCAGCCTCGAGCACCCATTCGGGACCACCGGCGGGCTGCAACGCGACGTCTTCACGGTCGTCGTCAATGGCGCACGGCTGTCGCTCGTCATCGGTGTGGGCGCGTCGCTCTTTGCGGCGGTCATCGGAGCCGCCGTCGGCGGCATCGCCGGCTACTTCGGGGGATGGATCGACAACCTGCTGATGCGCTTCGTCGATGTCCTGCTCAGCCTGCCGCTTCTATTCGTGATTCTGGTCGTCTCGAAGTTCCTGGGCGGCGGCAGCTGGGTCTCGATCATCTTCGTCTTCGCGTTCCTCGGTTGGCCGGGCTTGGCGCGCCTCGTCCGGAGTCTGTTCCTGACCCTGCGGGAGGAGGTGTTCGTTGAGGCGGCTCGGGCGGTCGGTGTTGGGGACCGGCGGATCATCTTCCGGCATATCCTCCCGAACGCCCTCAGCCCGTTGATCGTTGCCACGACGCTGTCGGTCGCCGGTGTCATCGTGACCGAGGCGTTCGTGAGCTTCCTTGGCTTCGGGGTCGACGTGACCCAGCCGACGTGGGGGAATGCGCTCAACGGCGCCGTCCGGTTCATCCCGGTCGGTAACTGGTGGTGGCCGCTCTTCCCGGGTCTGGCCATCGTGTTCACCGTCCTCGGGATCAACTTCATGGGCGATGGCCTGCGCGACGCACTGGACCCGCGGAGCAAGTTTTGACGTCGTCCGAATCGGTGACGCGCGCCGCTCCCGATGCGACCACCGCGGTCGCGGCCGGGGCGCCGGGATCCGACGTCCTGCTCGACGTCCGGGGCCTCCGGACCTACTTCCACGTGATGGATGGCACGGTCAAGGCCGTCGACGGCGTCGACTTCAAGATCGGGCGCGGCAGGACCCTCGGCCTCGTGGGCGAATCGGGCTGCGGCAAGAGCGTCACGGCCCACACGATCATGCGCCTGATCGAGAGCCCGCCCGGGGAGATCGCCGGCGGCGAGGTCTGGTTCGACGGCCGCGATCTCCTGAAGCTCAGCGATGAGGACATGCGCGACGTGCGCGGCGACGACATCGCGATGATCTTCCAGGAGCCGATGACCAGTCTCAACCCGGTGTTCACGGTGGGCGACCAGATCAGCGAGGCCGTCATCCTCCACCAGAAGGTCGGCAAGAAGGAGGCCAGCAACCGGGCGATCGAATCGCTGCGGCTGGTCGGGCTCTCCGCACCTGAGCGACGGGCCAAGCAATATCCCCATGAGATGAGCGGCGGCATGCGCCAGCGCGTGATGATCGCGATGGCGCTGTCGTGCAACCCCAAGCTGCTCATCGCCGACGAGCCGACGACCGCGCTGGACGTCACGATCCAGGCGCAGATCCTCGAGCTGATCAAGGAGATCCAGGAGCGAACCGGCACGGCCCTCCTGCTCATCACCCACGATCTCGCGGTAGTGGCCGAAACGGTCCAGCACATCGCGGTGATGTACGCGGGTCGCATCGTCGAGACCGGCAGCGTGGAGGAGGTCCTTCTCGCGCCCAAGCACCCGTACACCCAGGGTCTCCTGAATTCCATCCCGTCGGCGCTGAAGCGGGGCAAGGAGCTGTCGGCGATCCAGGGGGTCGTTCCGAACCCGTTCCGGATGCCGCCCGGCTGCAAGTTCCAGCCCCGTTGCCCCTATCAATGGGAGCGATGCGAGACCGAACCCGAGCTCATCGAGGTCGGCAGCGCCGACCGTCGATCGAGGTGCTGGCTCCAGGCGTCCGATGAGACCGAGCGCCGCAAGAAGTTCGAGGCCTATTCGGCAGATACGGTCCGCGATGTCGTCGGCTGAGCCGCCCGGAACGAGCCCATCGACCGCGACACGTGACGCTCCGCGCGACCGCGGCGCCGGGATGGGATCGGCCGAGATCCTCGTCGACATCAAGAACGTCAAGAAATACTTCCCGATCCGCGGCGGCATCCTGCGCCGGCAAGTCGGCAGCGTCTACGCGGTCGACGACGTCAGCCTGCAGATCAAGCGCGGGGAGACCCTCGGTCTCGTCGGCGAGTCCGGTTGCGGCAAGACCACCTTGGGCCGGACCGTCCTGCGACTGCTGCCGGCGACGGACGGTCAGGTCATCTTCGACGGGCAGGATGTGTTCGCCCTGAAGGGTGGCGACCTCAAGCGGATCCGGCGCCGGATGCAGATCATCTTCCAGGATCCCGTGGCGTCGCTGAACCCGCGAATGCCGATCAGCGACATCATCGGAGAAGGCCTGCTCGCCCAGGCCGATTCCGAGAACGGATGGACGAAGCGCAAGGACCGCGACAAGAAGGTCGGCGATTCGCTCGAAGCCGTCGGCCTGCGGCGCGAATACACCCGGCGCTATCCGCATGAGTTCTCCGGCGGCCAGCGCCAGCGGATCGGGATTGCCCGGGCCTTGGCGCTCGACCCCGAGTTCATCGTCTGCGACGAGCCCGTCAGCGCGCTCGACGTCTCGATCCAGTCCCAGATCCTCAACCTGCTCGTCGACCTGCGCGAGCGCTTCAACTTCACGTACCTGTTCGTGGCGCACAACCTGTCGGTGATCGAGTACATCAGCGATCGGGTCGGGGTCATGTACCTGGGCCAGCTGGTTGAGCTCGCCGACGTCCAAACGCTCTACAAGTCGCCGCGGCACCCGTACACGGTCGCCCTGCTGTCGGCCGTCCCGAATCCGGATCCGCGCCTGCACAAGAAGCGGATCGTCCTGGCGGGCGACGTCCCGTCGCCCGCGAATCCCCCCTCGGGCTGTCGATTCCACACGCGCTGCTGGCTTCGGGAGCGCCTCAACAATCCGGAGAACTGCGTCACGGACAATCCGGAATTCCGGGACATCGGCCAGGGCCATCGAGTGGCATGCCACTGGGCCGAGGAGATCACGGACGCCACGGTCGCCGAAGTGATCCCGGCTGCATCCCTGCTCGGGTTGTCGACCGTGGCGGAATCCCCGGCGGACCCGGCGGCCGGAGCCGCCCCCGCCGCCGCGCCCGTGCCCCCGACGGGGCCGGAAGCCCGGCCGGCTCCGCAGCCCCCGACGTCCTGAGGGCTCCGTGGCATCTGCCTCGCCAGCCCCGGATCCTCGGGTAGGCGATCGAGGGCGAATGCATCGATCTCGATCCGCGGCCCGGTGTGCGCAGGATCGACAAGGCGCTAGGATGCGCGAAGCAATCGCCGAGAACCCTGCGGGCCGCCCGGAAGGTCGGCCCGATGGGCGCCCGGCACATGGAGGAGGAAATTCAATGGTACGTCTACGGATCGGCGTGCTTATCGCTTCCGCCGCGATCGTCTTCGCGGCATGCGGTGGCGCGACTTCGAGTTCCGCCGCCCCACCCGCCAGCCAGGCCCCGACCACGAGTGCCGAGGCGAGTGTCCAGCCGAGTGCGGCTGAGGCGTCGCCGAAGGATGGCGGTCGAATGGTCGTCGGCTTGCCGGGCGACATGGTCCTGGCGGACCCGACCCTGGTGAGCGACAGCAACTCGTCCTCGATCGAGCTCAACGTCGTCGAGGGCCTGCTCGGCGTCAAGGCCGGCACGCTCGGTGACATCGAGCCGGTCCTGGCGACGGACCTGCCCACGAAGAGCGCGGACGGCCTGACCTACACGTTCAAGCTCCGCACGGGCGTCAAATTCCACGACGGCACGGACTTCAACGCCGATGCCGTGGTCTACAACTACGAGCGCCAGAAGAACGCCCCCAAGGAACTGCGCGACGCGTACAACTACTACTTCGGGGCCGTCTTCGGCTGGGCCGAGAACTCGAACCTCGTGTCGGTGAAGGCGGTCGATCCCACCACGGTCGAGTTCAAGCTCAAGACCCCGCAATCGAACTTCATCATCGCCCAGGCGCCGCTGCCGCAGTTCGGCATCCAGAGCCCGACCGCCCTCAAGGCCGGCGATGCGGACAACCCCGACCCGTCCAAGAGCAAGTACGCCCAGGGACAGGGCACGGGCATGGTCGGCACCGGCCCCTTCAAGTTCAAGGAGTGGGTCCCGAGCGACCACACCACGATCGCGAAGAACCCGGACTACTGGAACAAGGACCGAGTCCCGCACCTCGACGAGGTGATCTTCCGGCCCTTCGCCGACCAGTCGGCGGAGCTCAACGCCCTCCAGGCGGGCGACATCGATCTCGCCCAGACGATCCTGCCGAGCGACGTCGACACGCTCAAGACCGACCCGAAGTACCAGGTCGTCGATCGCGGCGAGTCGTGCAACGTCGGCCACCTCGCGATGAATCACGCCCACAAGCCGTTCGACAACCTGCACATCCGCACGGCGATCGCGTACGCGCTGAACAAGCAGTCGTACCTCGACACGTTCTATGCGGGTCTGGCCGAGGCGGCCGACAACTGGATGCCGCCGGCCAGCCAGTACTACAAGAAGCTCAACCTCCCGACCTACAACCTGGACAAGGCCAAGGCCGAAGTTGCCGCGTCAGGCCTCTCGGGAGACGCCCTGACGCTCGAGCTCCACTACCCGTCGGATACCGCGCGCCCGTACATGCCGGACCCGAAGGGCCTGGCCGAGGCGATCGCGAGCGACCTCGAGGCGGCCGGCTTCAAGGTCACCTTCAAGACCGCCGGCTGGCGGACCGGGTATACCGCCGATGAGGCCCTCGGGAAGTACCCGATGTGGCTCCTGGGCTGGACCTGCGACTGGCCGGGCCCGGACAACTTCCTGCAGACCGCGTTCTTCCACTTCGACGGGAACAAGCCGAACCCCGAGTTCGCCTACGGCCCGCCGGCGCTGAAGGCCGACTTCGACAAGGGCGCGACCGCGCCCGATGACGCGACCGCCCAGGCCGCGTGGAATGACGCGCAGGACATCCTCGCCAAGGACCTTCCGACCGTGCCGCTCGTCCATTCGAAGCCACCGGCCGCTGCGAAGGCGGACGTCAAGGGCTTCCTGGGCGCCGGCAACCTCAACGAGCCGCTCTATCCGGTCTGGCTCGATCGCTGATCGGGTCCGACGGTAGCGGATCGACCACCGCGAACCGACGCTCCCCCGGGGCCCACGGCCCCGGGGGAGCGCTCAGCACTCGACGGCCGAGGCGTCCGTGCTCAAATACATCATCCGGCGGCTGCTCGGCGCGATCCCGGTCCTGCTGGGACTGTCGATCGTCGTCTTCTCGGTCGTCCATCTCATCCCCGGAGATCCGATCCGGTCCCTCCTGGGCCAGCACGCCACGCCCGAGCTCGTCGTCGAGATCCGGGCCCGGATGGGCCTCGACCGGCCGCTCTACGAGCAGTACTTCATCTACCTCGGGCAATTGCTCAGCGGCGATCTCGGAAAGAGCGTCGTCAACAACCGGACGGTCATCGATGAGCTCACGTCACGGTTCCCCGCGACGATCGAGCTCACCGTCGGGGCGCTGCTGCTGTCGATCGGTCTCGGTGTCCCGCTGGGTCGCCTGGCCGCCCGTCACGTCCAGCAGTGGAGCGACGGCGTGATCACCGTCCTCTCGCTTCTGGGCATCTCGATCCCGATCTTCGTGCTGGGATACACGCTCCAGTACATCTTCGCGGCGCAGATGCACCTGCTGCCGGCGAGCGGTCGGCTCGATCCGCGCCTTGACGTCCATTTCCAGACGAATTTCGTCTTCGTCGATTCGATCCTTGCGCTCAACGGCGAAGCCCTGTTCGACGCGTTCAAGCACCTGATCCTGCCCGCCTTTGCGCTGGGCACGATCCCGTTCGCGATCATCACGCGGATCACGCGCGCCGCCGTGCTCGACGTCTCGAACGAGGACTACGTCCGGACCGCCCGCGCGAAGGGTCTCACGGACTCCCGGGTCAACAGTCGTCACATCATGCGCAATGCGTGGCTGCCGGTCACGACCGTCATCGGCCTGCAGGTCGGCGGCCTGCTCGCCGGCGCGGTCATCACCGAGACGGTGTTCTCCTGGCCCGGCGTCGGGAGCTACATCGTCAACGCCATCCAGGACCACGACTACCTCGTGGTCCAGTCGACGATCCTGCTGTTCGCGCTGATCTTCCTCGTCGTCAATCTCATCGTCGACATCGGCTACGCGTTCCTCAACCCGCGGATCCGGTACAGCTGATGGCGTCGATCACGGCTCCCGCCGGCACGCCGGTCCCGCGGGTCGTCCCCGAGCGGGCCAGTCGTGGCCTGTGGCGCGACGCCGTGAGCCGGCTCCTGCGCAACCGTCCGGCGCTCATCGGGCTGGCGATCATCATCGTGTTCGTCGTGGTGGCGATCCTGGCCCCGGTCATCGCCCCGTATACGCCGCTCGGGCGTGATCCGGGCCAGGTCTTCAAGCCGCCCTCGGCGGCCCACCTCATGGGCACCGACCGGCAATCGCGCGACGTCTTCTCGCGGATCCTGTACGGGGCCCAGATCAGCCTGACCGTCGGCGTCGTCTCGGTGCTCATGGGGCTCGTCATGGGCGGCACGGTCGGCGCCATCGCCGGTGCGTTCGGCGGCCGAATCGACACGATCCTCATGCGCTGCGTGGACGTGCTCCTGGCGATCCCGGGCATCCTGCTCGCGATCGCGATCGTCGTGTGGCTGGATCGCGGCCTGCTCCAGATCATGTTCGCGGTTGCCGCCACGAACGCCCCGATCTTCGCCCGTATCCTGCGCGGCAGCATGCTCGCGCTGCGGGAGTCGGACTATGTCGTGGCCGCGCGATCGATGGGTGCCCCCACGTTCCGCCTGCTGTTCAAGCACATGCTGCCGAACTCGCTGACGCCGCTCATCGTGGCAGCCACGCTCGCGCTGGCCACGGCGATCATCGACGTCGCCGGTCTCGGGTTCCTGGGCCTCGGCCCGGCCGACCCACGGATCGCCGAGTGGGGGACGATGCTGACGGGCGCCTCAAGCTTCTACCGCCAGGCGCCGTTCATCATCCTGTTCACCGGAGCGGCGATCTCGATCACCGCGATCGGCTTCAACCTGCTCGGCGACGGCCTGCGCGAGGCGCTGGATCCGCGGCTGCGCCGATGACGAGCGCCAACACCGCCGACCGACCGCTCCTGTCGGTCGAGGATCTCGTCGTTCGCTTCCGGACCCACGACTCGCTCGTCCACGCGGTCAACGGCGTGAGCTTCGAGCTCGAATCGGGTGAGACGCTCGGCCTCGTCGGCGAATCCGGCTGCGGCAAGAGCGTCACGAGCCTGGCGATGATGCGGCTGCTGCCCAAGCCGGCCGGGCGGATCGAGGGCGGGCGGGTCCGGTTCGACGACCTCGACCTCGTGACCCTGCCCGAACGCGACATGCGCGACCTGCGCGGGCGCGAGATTGCGATGATCTTCCAGGACCCGATGACCAGCCTGAACCCGGTCCTCACGATCGAGGAGCAGATGGTCGAGACGATCCAGGCGCATCGAAAGGTCACGACCGCCCAGGCCCGCCAGCGCGCCATCGAGCTGCTCGAGATGGTCGGCATCCCGCAGCCCGAGGCGCGCCTGCGCAGTCATCCGCACCAGTTCTCCGGTGGCATGCGCCAGCGGGTCATGATCGCGATCGCGCTCGCCCTCGAGCCGCGCCTGATGATCGCCGACGAGCCGACGACCGCGCTCGACGTCACGATCCAGGCCCAGGTCCTCGAGCTGCTCAGGCACCTGACGACCGAGACCGGCACGGCGCTCATCCTCATCACCCACGATCTGGGCGTCGTCGCCGGGATGACCCAACGGATCAACGTCATGTACGCCGGATTCATCGTCGAGACGGCGACGACGCCCGAGCTGTTCGCGTCGCCCTCGCACCCCTATACGGTCGGCCTGTTGCACTCGATCCCGCGCCTCGACGAGGAGCGCCCCGAACAGCTCATCCCGATCGAGGGCACGCCGCCCGACCAGCGCCGCGCGCCTGTGGGATGCCCGTTCGCTCCGCGCTGCGCCTGGCGGCTGGACGTGTGCTGGACCGACAACCCCGCGCTCGAGCCGCTCGAGGCCGGGGTGCGCGTCGTGACGACCGGGGTGGGAGCTACCCACCAGATCGCCTGCCACAACCCACCCACGGCCGAGGAGGCCGCGGCCGGGCGCCCGCTCCGATACGGGTTCGTCGCGGCGCCGCCGCCGGGGATCGTGCTCGACGAGCTCGCGCCAATCGACGATCACGTCGCCGCGCTGCCGGGCGAGGAGGTCGCCTTGTTCCCGGGCGACGAAGGCCCGACCTCGGCCGCCCCGAGCGCCGCTGGGCTACCCCTGCCGCCCGAGGAGGGCCGCCGGTGACCGCGGCGCCGGTCACGACCGGGACCCCGGCCGGCGGTGGCGCCGCCGTCGGCGAGGAGCTGCTGCGCCTCGAGGAGCTCAAGGTCTGGTTCCCGATCACCGAGGGGATAATCTTCGAGCGCCACATCGGCGACGTCCGCGCGGTCGATGGCGTCAGCTTCGCCCTCACCCGCGGCGAGACCCTCGGGCTCGTCGGCGAATCCGGCTGCGGCAAGACCACGACCGGTCGCGCGATCGTTCGCCTGTACGCGCCGACTGAGGGTCGCATCGTCTTCGACGGGGTGGACATCTCGACCCTCGAGGGGGCGGCCCTGCGCCGGATGCGGCGGCGGATGCAGATGATCTTCCAGGACCCGTACGCCAGCCTGAACCCCCGGATGAACGTGGCCGCCATCATCGCCGAGCCCATGGACATCCACGGGGTCGGCACGACGCGCGAGCGGCGCGAGCGCGGACGCGAGCTCCTGGGCACGGTCGGGCTCAACCCCGACTTCGCCGACCGCTACCCGCACGAGTTCTCGGGCGGCCAGCGCCAGCGCATCGGCGTCGCGCGGGCGCTCGCGCTCAACCCGGACCTCGTCGTCGCGGACGAGCCGATCAGCGCGCTCGACGTGTCGATCCAGGCTCAGATCATCAACCTGCTCGAGCGCCTGCAGGGCGAGTTCGGGCTGACCTATCTGTTCGTCGCCCACGACCTTTCGGTCGTGGCCCACATCAGCGACCGGATCGCCGTGATGTACCTCGGGCGAATCGTCGAGCTGACCTCGTCGCGCGAGCTCAACCGCCACCCGCTCCATCCGTACACCGTCGCGCTCCTCTCGGCGATCCCGATCCCGGACCCGGTCGTCGAGGCCCGCCGCCGCCGGATCATCCTGCGCGGCGACGTGCCGTCGCCCGTGAACCCCCCGTCGGGCTGCCGGTTCCACACCCGGTGTTGGCTGCGCGAGCGCCTCGGCAACCCCGAGTCGTGCGTGACCATCGACCCGCCGCTCACCGAGGCGGCGTCCGGACACGCCGTCGCCTGCCACTTCGCGGACCAGGTGGACGGTTCGGCCGAGCAGGTGCTCGCCACCGGCCGACGGCCCACGACCTCGCCCGCCCCGGCCCCGGCGACCGCGACGGCCGGTCCCGCGACCCCGCCGACTGGGCCCGAGCGGACGCTCGATGCGCCCGGACCTGGGTCTGCCTCAGCCTGACGGCGCCGCCGGCGGGTGGAGGAGGCCCCCGAATCGATCGAGGAAGGGCTCGAATGCCCCCGTGCGGCCCCGGTGGAGCGGGTGCTCGGCGTCCCACTGGACGGCGAACGAGAGGACGACGTCGTTCGCGTCGAGCGCCGCGCCGTCGTGGAAGGTGACGCCCGACCGGAGCGTGCAGGTCCAGGTCGTGAGGTCGGCCACGGGCACGCACGCCTGCGCGAGGGCCGGCACGATGGCGGACGCGATCGCGTCGTAGGCCATCAGGCCCTCGAACACCTGGGCGCACGCGCGGAGTGCCGCGGGATCGGTCTCGTCGGCGCAGTAGAGACTCCGCGGCTCGGTCGCGCCCATCCACGCGAACTGCCCGCGGTCGCCGGGGGTGACGGAGGCGAACCGTTCCGTGCCGGCGCCGGAGACCTGGGGTTTGCGGACGTCGGCCCGGTACGCGGCGAGCTCGCCGACGTGGGCCAGCGGGATCATCGGCACGCGCCGGCGGATCGCGCCGTTCGCGGCCGCGTACAGCTTGTCGCGCTTGGCGACATCGGGGGTCGCGGCGGCCTTGTCGAGCGCCCCGGCGATGTCGTTCCAGCGCTTGCCGAACTGCGCCGATGCGTCGGGCCCGAAGTGGGTGTCGAGGAAGTTCGTGACATCCGGGAAGCTCGCCCGTGTTCCGAGCAGGTAGATGCCGCCGAGCTTGCCGCCGTCGGCGGCCGCGACGAGCTGGTCGAACGGCAGGGGATCGAGGTCCGCGACGATGCCGAGGTTGGCCTTGAGCTGGGCCTGAAGCTCCCCGGCGACGCCGGCCGGGTCGGGCATGTAGTCGCGCGGCTCGGTCGGATAGTGGATGACAGTCTTGAAGCCGGTCTTGAAGCCGGCCAGGCTGAGGGCGTCGCGTCCCGCGGCCGGGTCGAATTCGTACCAGGCCTGCCCGCTGCAGGCATACGGGATCGAGCACGGGGTGAACCGGCTCGCGACCTCGGTTCCGGGCGGGTAGAGGGTGGCCACGATCTTGTCGCGATCGATCCCCATGGCGATGGCCAGACGTACGCCGGGGGAATCGAACGGGGCGAAGCGGTTGTTGAACCCGATGTAGGCCACGTTCCAGCCGGGGCGCACGAGGATCCGCAGGTCCGGGTCGGCGGTGACGTCCTGGGCGCTGGCCGGAGCCACCTCGTCGATCGCGTCGACCGTCGAGGCGCGCAGGTCGTTCAGTCGGGCGCCGGCGTCGTCGCGCCAGCGGAACACGATCGCGCCCGGGATCCCCTTGTGGCCCCAGTACGCGTCGTTGCGGACGAGCGTGATGTCGGAGCCATGGCTCCACTGGTCGAGCCGGTACGGACCCGTGCCGTTGACCTCGGTGAGGATCTGCGGGTCGCCTCCGGAAAGCTGGATCTTCGACTGGAGCCACGCGGTGTCCTGGATCGCGAGCGACGGCGTCGCCAGCTTGGCCGGAAAGGCGACGTCGGGGCGGCACAGGTCGAAGACGACGGTCCGGGCGTCCTTGGCTCGGATCCGCCTGAACTCCCCGGTGTAGGCCGCATGACTGGCGTCGGGCGGATCGGCCTCGTCGCACGGGGCCTCGCCGGTCGCCGGAACGGTCATCGGCCGGAACGGTCCACTGCTCGCCGGGGCACTGGACGGCGACTCGCTGACGGTCGCCCTCGAGGGGGACGGGCTGAGGTCGGGAGGGCTGCCACAGGCCGTGCCCACGAGCACGAGGGCAGCCACGAAAGCCCCGACGCCGCGCGGCGTCCGGTGACCGGAAGGGGACATCCGCGGAAGCCTAGCATCGGGGCCAGCAGGCGTCACTCCGACTCCGGCCGGCGGCCGGGTCGTCGCGTATGCTCGCGCTGGCATGGAGACGCTCGGCATCGCCCTGGCCCAGATCGCGCCGCAGCTCGGTCAGCTCGACGCGAACCTCGCGCGCCATCACGAGCTGCTCGACGAGGCACGCGCGGGCGGGGCCGATCTCGTCGTGTTTCCCGAACTCGGACTGACCGGCTATCAGCTCCAGGACCTCGCGTCCGAGGTCGCCATGCGTCTCGACGACCCGCGACTGGCCGAGCTGGCGGCCGCGACCCGGCACCTGTCGGCGATCGTGTCGTTCGTGGAGGAGTCGGCCGATCACCGGCTGTTCATCGCCGCGGCCCTGCTCGAGGACGGCGAGATCCGGCACGTCCACCGCAAGCTGTTTCTCCCGACGTACGGCCTATTCGACGAGCGGCGGTTCTTCGCTGCGGGGGACATGATCCGGGCTGCGCCGTCGCGCCTGGGCGTCGGGCTCGGGATCGCGGTGTGCGAGGACTTCTGGCATCTCACCGTACCGCAGCTGCTCGCGCTCGACGGGGCGCAGATCCTCATCAACGTCTCCTCGTCGCCGGGTCGCGACCTCGCGGCGACGAACGAGGTCGGGTTGGGCACGGCAACGTCCTGGCGGACGCTGATGCGGACCTACGCCCAGCTGACGACGTCGTTCGTCGTGTTCTGCAACCGGGTCGGGGTCGACGAATCCATCTCGTTCTGGGGCGGCTCCGAGGTCATCGGGCCGAACGGCGCGGTCGTCTTCGGGGCGCCGCTCTACGACGAGGGACTGTTCCAGGTGCAGATCGCGATCGCCGACATCCGGCGCGAGCGGATCGGGCTGCCGCTGTTGCGCGACGAGCGCCCGGAGCTGCAGGTCCGCGAGCTCGAGCGGATCGTCGCCGAGCGGGCCGGTCTCGCCGACGACAGCACGAGCGATCTGGGGGCCGAGCGCGGACTCGATGTGGCCCCCGGGTTCCCGGCGCACCCGATCGGCTTCCGTCGGGAGCGGGACGGGAAGGGCGAGGAAGAACGCCCCGGGGAGCAGCAGGCCGGGCGCGACCGCCAGGCAGGCTCGCGATGAGCACACGAGCCCCCGCATTCGAACTCCCGATCGAGCTCGCGATCGACACCGACGTCGCGCGGCGAGTCATCGGGGAGTTCATCCGCGGCCAGCTCCGGCAGGCCGGGTTCGAGCGAGCGGTCCTCGGGCTGTCCGGCGGGATCGACTCGGCCCTCGTCGCGTTCCTGACGGCCGAGGCGATCGGCGCCGAGCGGCTCCTGTGCGTGCTCATGCCGTACCGGACCTCATCGCCCGCCTCGCGCGGGGATGCCGAGGAGGTCGTTCGCCGGCTCGGCTCTGCATCGGAGGTCGTCGACATCAGCCCGATGGTCGACGGCTTCTACGGCCCCGAGAGCGATGCGTCCGCGCTGCGCCGGGGCAACTTCATGGCGCGGATGCGCATGGCCGTGCTGTACGACCGCTCGGTCACCTGGGGCGGGCTCGTGGTCGGGACCGGCAACAAGACCGAGTCGCTCATCGGGTACACGACGGTATTCGGGGACGCGGCCAGCGCGTTCAACCCGATCGGCGATCTGTACAAGAGCCAGGTGCGCCAGCTGGCCGCGGCGATCGGGGTCCCCGACGCGATCATCCGCAAGGCGCCGTCGGCGGATCTGTGGCCGGGCCAGACCGACGAGACCGAGGCGGGCTTCAGTTACCCGGAGCTCGATCGACTGCTGTTCTGGCGGATCGACAAGCGCCGGTCGATCGACGAGGTCGTCGCGCTCGGGTTCCCGCGCGAGATGGTCGAGCGAGTCGACCGGATGGTGGCCGGGGCCGAGTTCAAGCGGCAGGTCCCGCCGATCGCGAAGCTCGGTCCGCGCACGGCGGGCGTCGACTACCTCTACCCGCGCCGGCGGCCGGGCTCGGCGCGCGGGTGAGCGGGACGACCGACGCGGCCGAAACGGCCGGAGCGGCCGACGGTGCCGAGGCGGGCGGCCCGGGGACGCTGTACGTCGTCTCCACTCCGATCGGAAACCTGTCCGACGTCTCGCTGCGGGCGCTCGAGGTGCTGGCCGCCGTGCCACTCGTCGCGGCCGAGGACACGCGACTCACGAAGCGACTGCTGGACCGTCACGGGATCGTCGCGCGGTTGACGAGCTTCCACGCTCGGAGCGGACCGGCCCGGTTGGCCACCCTCCTGGAGCACCTGCGCGGCGGGCAGGACCTCGCGCTCGTCACCGACGCCGGCACGCCCATGGTGTCCGACCCAGGCGGGGATCTCGTCGCGGCCTGGGCCGGCGAGGGTGGGCGGGTGGTGCCCATCCCGGGGGCCTCGGCGGTGCTGGCCGCGGTGGCCGCCTCGGGCGTGGCGGGGCCGCGCTGGACGTTCGAGGGCTTCCTGCCGCGCTCGGGTCGCGAGCGGCGCGGGCGGCTGGCGGCGATCGCCGCCGACCCGCGGGGGAGCATCGTCTTCGAGGCGCCCGGGCGGGTCGCCGCCACGCTCGGCGAGCTTGCGGCGGCCTGCGGCGCGGAGCGGCCCGCCGCGGTCTGCCGCGAGCTGACCAAGGTGCACGAGACGATCGTCCGGGGGCCGCTCGGGGAGCTGGTCGGCGCGGCCACCGATGGCACGATCCCGGCCCGTGGCGAGTTCGTCCTCGTCGTCGGGATGGCGCGCGTCGTCGTCGATGCCGTGGCGGCGCGTACGGATCTCGCAGCCGCCCGCGCTGAGGTCGAACGGCTCGTAGCGTCGGGCACCGCCCGCGGAGACGCGGCCCGCCGGGTCGCCGCGACGAGCGGGATCACGCGCCGCCGGCTGTACGAGGTTCCGGCCGCGGACTGAGGAGGGCGGCTCAGCGATCGCCGCGGGATGCCTCCAACGCCGGGTCGCGGCCGCCGGACTCGCGGGCCGGGTCGCGGTCGCCGGACGCGCGGGCCGGGTCGCGGTCGCCGGACTCGCGGGCCGGGTCGCGTCCGCCGTGCCCGTCGCGGTCGGCATCCCGGTCGCGGTCGGGGAAGCGGGACGGCTCACCGGCGTTGCGCTCGCCGACAATCGCGTCGTCGGGATCGCGTGGCCCGGGTGCGCGAAACGCCTCGCGGGCGGCGATCGCGGCCACCGACGCGGCCCGGATCGCCCAGCGCCACTGAGGGCCGGCGATCCGGTCGAGGGCCTGGCCGGTGCGTTCGTCCGTGGCAACGTCGACGGCAACCCCGGCTCCCGTTCGCGCGAGCCGGCCGAGGGTCGACAGCCCCGCCCGGATGCCCTCCTGGGCAGCGGCACCCTCGGCGCCAAGGACGGTGTCCCCGGCCATTGCGCCCGCCCGCAGGTCACGCTCGACCTGGAGGCGCTGGCGGTAGAGGACCTCCCACTCCTCGTACGGGATCTGGATCGTCGCGAGGACGCGGTCGATCGCCTCGAACTCGGTCGCGGCGGCGTCGTCGAAGCGCGGCGGCCGAGCGGGATCTCCTGCGGCTGGCCGCGCGAGCGCCGTCAGGCGATCCTCGATGGCCTGCGCCTCGGCGCTCACGGTCAGGTGGGCGGCGCTGGTCGTCAGTCTGCTGGCCATCGCGGCCCGGGCCCGGGCGACGTTGGCGGCCTTGCCCGAGATCAGCAGGTCCATCGGGTAGATGAGGATGTCGAGGTCCTGGCCGTGGAGCTGGATCATCCGATCGGGGACGAGCGCCGCGACCCCGTTCCGGCCACCGCCGCCAACCATCGGGCGGGTCGCGACATGGCCGCTGGGGCCTCGGTCGGTGTCACCTCGAGGCCGGCCGCGGTCACCGCGCGGTCGAGGTCGTCGGCGACCTCGTCATACGCCCCGGGCTTCACGACCATCGGCACGTGCGCGTCCGTCCAGCCCCTGGCGGTGCTCCGAGCCTTGCGCCAGATCGCGAGCAAGGCCAGGAACACGAGCAGGACCGCGAGCAGGATCGTGAGTGGATACCCGCGCAGCACGGACATCACGGCGCGCTGCCCCTGTCGTTCGGCCGGCGGACTCAGCGCCAGGACGAGGAGCCCGACCACGCCCGGGACGATGAGTGCGCCGATGAGCATGACCAGCCGGATGATCCACTCGGGCACGATCGTCTGCTGCGGGATGAGCACGAGCAGGAACGTGCCGACGTTCGGGAACAGGACGCCGGCCACCAGGACCATCCAGATCACGGAGCCGAAGGTGATGCCGAGCAGGATGAACTGGCGCGATGCCGGTACCCGACCGAAGAGCAGCGTGCTGGCCCAGCCCAGCGTCGTGGTCACGATCTTGCCGGCGAACCGCGAGCCGAGCGCGAAGAGCGTCGCGAGGATCGCCACCGAGCGCAAGCCTGAGCCGCGCTAGGTCACGACCGGCCCGAGTCCCACAGGCCCAGCCTTGCGGATACGTATCGAACGCCGCCGCGCCACGGAGCCGTACGTGCCTCCTCTACGATGCGCGGGTGACCGCCGCTGCAAGCCCCGTTGGAACCCCCCGACCGGGGCTGCCGATCCTGGATAAACTCTCGCCCGTCGCCCGGATCGCCGTGCTGGCGACGCTCGCGCTCGGGATCGCCGGCATCGTCCTGGACTTCGGCCTCCATGCCGACCAGACGATCGTGTTCCTCGTGGCCGCCGGCGGCATCCTCGGGCTGGCCTGGATCGTCGGGCTTGCTACGGAACGTCTGGGATCGCTGACCGGACCGCAGGTCGGCGGAATCCTCAACGCGACGTTCGGGAACATCGCCGAGCTGATCATCGCGTTCTTCGCGCTCGAGGCCGGCCTCCTCGAGGTCGTCAAGGCGTCCCTGACCGGTTCGATCATCGGGAACCTGCTTCTCGTCCTGGGCGCGAGCGTGCTCGTCGGCGGCCTCCGCCACGGCACGCAGACGTTCAGCGAGCGCATCGCCGGCTCGAATGCGGCGCTGCTGGTCGTTGCGGCGATCGGCCTGTTCGTCCCGGCGGTGTTCGCCTTGACGACCCACGACCCCGCGCAGGGTTCACGGACCGAGGAATCGGTCATCGTGGCCATCGCACTGATCGTCGGCTATGGGCTCTCGCTCGTGTACCAGTTCACGAATCCGGCGCGAACGCTCGGCGGCCACGGCGAACCGGCGGGCCACGCCGGTCCCGCATGGAGCGCCAGGATCGCGGTCGTCGTCCTGCTCGTCGCGGCTGGGCTCCTGGCGCTGCTCTCGGAGATCCTCGTCGGCTCGATCCAGGGGTTCATTGATTCGTTCGGGCTCACGCCGTTCTTCGTCGGTGTCGTCCTCATCCCGACGATCGGCAACCTCGCCGAGCATCTGGTCGCGGTCCAGCTGGCGGCGAAGGACAAGATGGAGTTCGCGATGGCCGTCTCGTTCGGCTCGAGCCTGCAGGTCGCCCTCTTCGTCGCACCGGCACTCGTCCTCGTCGGGGTGCTCATCGGCCGCCCGATGGACCTGGTCTTCACCCCGCTCGAGGTGGCGGCGGTCGCGGCGGCCGTCGGCATCAGCGCCCTGGTCGCCCTCGACGGGGAGTCGAACTGGCTCGAGGGCGCGCTGCTCGTGATCGTCTACCTGATTTTGGCCGTGTCGTTCTTCGAGTTCGTCTGAACGAGGCGAGGCCGGCGACGGCACGGGAGGGGATCGCGCCGCCGCCGTTGGTATCGGGTTTCTCCGTCAGGCCACCGCCGCCGCGGCCTCGGTCTCCTCGGCCGGCTCCTCGTCGTCCTCGTCTTCGTCGCCGTCGGGACCGGCGATGACCTCGCCGTTCTCGGGGATCGGCTCGGTCGGAGGCGCCTCACCGAGGCGCTCGGCCTGGACGGCGAGCGACTCGGCGGCCTGCTGGGCCTCGTAGTCCTTCTTGCGCCGGCCCGAGAGCATCTCGACATGAGAGGCGACGACTTCAGTCTTCCAGTGCCGCTGGCCACGGTCGTCATCCCAGGAGCGGGTCTGGAGCCGGCCCTCGATCGCCACCTGCTGGCCCTTGCCGAGGTACGTGCCGGCGATCTCGGCCAGCCGGTCCCACGTCACGACGGGGTGATACTCGGCCTTCTCGCGGCCGCCCCCGATGAACTCGTTGCTGGCCACGGTGAACGTCGTGACGTTCTTGCCCGAGGCCAGGCTGCGCATCTCCGGGTCACGCGTGAGGCGTCCCGTGAGCATGACCTTGTTCACGTGTCCGATCTCCTTCCCGGTCGGCCGGTTGCACCGGTCACGACCCTGCGTTTCGACGGCGGGTCAGCTGCTGGGGCGGGCAGGAGGAACCTAGCAGGCGAGCCTTATCCGTCACGCATCGGGGAATGCATCGGCGCTTACCACCGCGGAGAAACGTGGGACGTGAGACCCCTCAGCCGGCCGCCGAGGCTCCGCGTCCGACGCGGGACGGCGTGAGGGTCGGCGGGACGTCGTTCGGATCGGCACCGGCTCGAGGGCGCCGCGGCAGGATCACGGTGGTGCCAGGCTCCGGTTCGGGCAGGAGGCCCAGCGATCCGTCGGCAGCCATCGTCTGCGTCTCGGTCACTGTCGACGAGGCCGGGTGCTCGTCCTCGTCGGACGCGTCCTCGTCGGCGCCACCGGCCACCTTGATGTCCGTCCGTCGGCGTCGCCGACCGCGCGATGCGCCAGGGTCCCGCAGGATCAGCTCATGCGCCGCCGGGGCGGCGTTCAGGGCCAGGACGGTCGCGTCCGGCTCGGGCGCGCGCGAGCTGTAGAGGTCGCAGAACAGCTCGACGAGCTCGGGGTCGAACTGCGTCCCGGCGTGCCGGCGCAGCTCCTCGATCGCCTGGGCATGCGAGATGGCGCGCTTGTACGGCCGGTCGTGGATCATCGCGTCGTAGGCATCGGCGATCGCGACGATCCGGGCGCCGAGCGGGATCTCCTGGGCGCGCAGCCCGAACGGGTAGCCGTGGCCGGCAAACCGCTCGTGGTGGTGGAGGATGATCGGAACGGCATCGCGGAGGGCTGCGGCCTGCTCGAGGATGACCTGGCCGATCCGCGGGTGCTGAACGACGGTGCGCCACTCGGCCGAGGTGAGGGCCGATGGCTTCTCGAGGATCTCCTCCGGGACGGCGACCTTGCCGACGTCGTGAAGCAGGGCCGCGACCCGCAACCGGTCGATCTCCGCCTCGGGCAGCTGGAGCTGCCGGGCGAGCGCGACGACGATCGAGGCGATCAGCGCCGACGGCTGGCCGCGGTAGTGGGGGAGCGGCGAGAGGACGCTCGTGAGCGCCGCCGTCGCCGCAGCACGGGCCAGCTGGCCGATCTCGACGGCACGAGCCCGCCCGGCGGCCGAGATCGGGGCGCGCGGGACCCGGGCGTCGTCGTCGGGCTCCGAGAAGATGTACGTCTGGTTGCGGCCGAGCGACTTGGCCGAGTACATCGCGGCGTCCGCGTCGCGCACGAGGGTTTCCATGCGCAGCTGTTGCCCGGATCCGCCGGCGATGCCGATCGAGATCGTGAC
This sequence comes from Candidatus Limnocylindrales bacterium, assembly GCA_038214255.1. GTDB lineage: Bacteria > Chloroflexota > Limnocylindria > Limnocylindrales > CSP1-4 > SPCO01. Next base: position 18,521 of record JBBQRZ010000020.1, on the reverse strand, counting down.
GGCCAGCGCGGGATTGCCCTCGACGGCGTAATGCTGCCGTTGGACGAGCGTGCGCAGCTTTTCGGTGAGGACGGCCCCTTCCTCGACGCCGGTCTCGGTCAGGATCAGCATGAATTCCTCACCGCCGTAGCGACCGATCATGTCGCTCGCACGAAGGTTCGCGGAGATCGTCTGGGCCACGCCGCGCAGGACCACGTCGCCGACGTGATGGCCGTAATTGTCGTTGACCGCCTTGAAGTGGTCGATGTCGACGAACGCGACCGACAGGGAGCGGTCGTAGCGGGACGCCCGCTCGACCTCCGAGAAGAGCGACGCCAGGAGCGCCTGGCGATTCGCGACCCCGGTCAGCCGATCGACCGTGGCCTGATCGTGCGTATCGGTGAGGGCCCCGGCGATGTTGTTGATCGCGTGCGCCAGGCGGCCTTCGAGGCCACGGCTCTTGGTCGGGACCGTCGTCGTGTAATCGCCGTTGGCGATTCGCTCCGCCGCCTTGATCAGGGAGTTGAATCGATAGCGCCAATGGCTCGTCACGAGCAGGGTCGTCAGCGAAACGCCGACCGACGCGGCCAGCACGGCGCTGAAGATCAGGCGGATACCCTCCGGCGACAGGGGCATGAGTTCCGGCACGGCGAGGACGAGGATCCCGAGCGCAGCGGGAGCTGCGAACGCCAGAACCCCGAGTAGGCGCTTCACCTCTCGAAGGCTACCGGCTGGGGGTCTGGTACCGGACCCACCGGAGGTACCCCGGCTCCAGGACGGAGGTACCCCGGGCGCTCGCCGGTCCATTCGCGCGAAGAGTCGGCTGGTATACTCCGGCCGTCCTCGACCGCAGCGGGGGCGACCCCGGCAGCAGGAGGTCAGCGATCGCGCTTGCAGGGCGCGTCGGCCGTCCCGAGAGACGACCGGGCGACCAGACGATGGCGATCCGTCGAGACGTCGGCGGCGCGACGCGGGAGCAGTCTATCCGGGTCCCGGGCCACCAGGCCGGGGGCCTTTTCATGTGGGCCCGGCCCGCCTTCCGGAGGCGTCGCTGATGCCGGCCACGGTGATCGTCGGGCTCCAATGGGGCGACGAGGGCAAGGGCAAGACGACCGACTTCCTGGCCGAGCAGACGGCGATGGTCGTGCGCTACCAGGGCGGCGACAACGCCGGCCACACCGTCGTCCGGGGCGACGAGGTGTTCAAGCTCCGCCTGACGCCGTCGGGCGTGCTCTATCCGCATATCACGTCCGTCATCGGGAACGGCGTCGTCGTCAACCCGGTCACGCTCATCGACGAGCTCGACATGCTCACCGAGCGTGGCATCGACGTCGAGCGGGTCCGGGTGAGCCGCAGCGCGCACGTGATCATGCCGTACCACCTCGCGCTCGATCAGGGAAACGAGTCGCGCCTGGCCGGCGCGAAGGTCGGCACGACCGGACGCGGCATCGGGCCGGCCTACGGCGACCGGGCCTGGCGCCTCGGCCTGCGGATGGAGGACCTGCTCGACCGGACCGTGCTGCGCGAGCGGATCGAGCGCGTCCTCGTCGACAAGAACCTCCTCCTCGCGTCGATGGGCTCGGACTGCTTCGAGGTCGACGATCTCGTCGAGATGGCGGCCGGTTGGGGCGCCCGGCTGCGCGACCACCTCGACGACACGACGTGGCTCGTCCAGGGCGCCCTTGCTCGTGGTGCCCACGTGCTGTTCGAGGGCGCCCAGGGCACCTTGCTCGATCTCGACCACGGGAGCTACCCGTATGTCACCTCGTCCAATCCCGTCGCCGGTGGGGCGTGCACGGGCGGGGGCATCGGGCCGCTCCAGGTCGACGAGGTCATCGGGGTCATGAAGGCCTACTCCACGCGCGTCGGGTCCGGGCCCTATCCGACAGAGCTGCTCGACGGGATCGGCGCGGGCATCGCCGACCGTGGCCGCGAGTTCGGCACGGTCACGGGGCGTCCGCGACGGGTCGGCTGGTTCGACGCGGTCCCGTTGCGGTACGCGGTGGCCGTCAACAGCGCGAGCTCGATCATGCTCAACAAGCTCGACATCCTGTCCGGCATCGACACGCTGCGCCTGTGCGTGGCGTACGCGATCGACGGGCGGCGGGTCGAGACGTGGCCCTCGAGCGGCGCGGCGCTGTCAAGGGCGACGCCGGTCTACGATGAGTACCCCGGCTGGGACGAACCGCTCCACGGCGTCCGGGCGCTGGCCGACCTTCCCGAGAATGCGCGGCGCTACGTCTCGGCGATCGAGGAACACGCCGGGGTCCCGATCGTGCTCGTGTCGGTCGGACCGGAGCGCAGCCAGACGATCGAGCGCGCCTGGCGGCCGATGCGCCATAAGCCGGGCATCCCGGCGTGAGCCCGGCGGCGCTCGTGATGCCGACCCGCATCCTCGTAGTCGGCGGGGGCGGCCGGGAGCATGCGCTGGCCTGGAAGCTCGCCGCCGAGCCGGGGGTCAACGCCGTCTGGGTGCTCCCAGGCAGCGACGCGATCGCGAGCGAGTCGCGGGTCCGGCGCGTCCCCGACGTCGATCCGTCCGACGGACCGGCGATCGCGGCGTTCGCCGCCGCCAACGCGATCGAGCTCGTCGTCGTCGGCCCGGAGGGCCCGCTGGCGGCGGGCGTGGTCGACGAGCTCGCGCGAGGCGGCGTGGCTGCCTTCGGCCCGACGGCAGCGGCCGCCCGGATCGAGTCATCGAAGATGTTCTGCCGCGACGTCGCCGAGGCGGCCGGAGTGCCGACGGCCGCGGGTCGATCGTTCCCTGCCGGCGCGAGCGCGGCCGCCGTCGCGTATGCCCGCGAGCTCGTCGCGTCGGGCGACGGCGTGGTCGTCAAGGCCGACGGCCTGGCGGCCGGCAAGGGCGTCACGGTCTGCGCGACCGCGGACGAGGCCGAGGTCGCGATCGCCGCCCTGGACGGGTCGCTTGTCATCGAAGAGCGACTGGACGGGCCCGAGGCCAGCCTGATCGCGCTGACCGATGGCGTCGATGCGCTCGCGCTACCGTTCGCCCGGGATCACAAGCGTCTCGGAGACGGGGATACGGGCCCCAACACCGGTGGGATGGGCGCGTATTCGCCCCTCGCGGATCTCCCCGATGCCGCGGCCGACGAGCTCGTCGGCCGATTCCACCGGCCGATCCTCGCGGAATTGGCCCGCCGCGGCAGCCCGTTCCGTGGCGCGCTCTACGCGGGCCTCATGCTGACGCCGCATGGCCCGCGCCTGCTCGAGTGCAACGCGCGCTTCGGCGATCCGGAGACCCAGGTGCTCGTGCCGCGCCTCGCCGCACCGCTTGGCCCATTGCTGCTGGCCAGCGCGAAGGGGCGCCTCGCCGACGCGCGGCGGGCGCTCGGCCTGACTGGGGCGCGTCTGCCCACGATCGACGGCGCGACCGTGGGCATCGTGCTCGCGAGCGACGGTTATCCGGGGACCCCACGAACGGGCGATCGGATCGAGGGCCTCTCCGAGCCGGCCGCGCTCGGCGCCCTCGTCTTCCATGCCGGAACGAGCCGGGACGCCGATGGGCAGTACCGGTCGAACGGAGGCCGCGTCCTGACCGTCGTGGGCTGGGGACCGGATCTCGCGACCGCGCGTCATCGGGCGGAGCTGGGCGCCGACGCGATCACGTGGCCGGGACTCCAGCGGCGGCGGGACATCGGGGTGGCGAGCGGCGACGCTCCGGTTGGCGCCGCGCGCCCGCGCGCCGTGGCTCGGGACGCGGCCGGGGCCGGGTCGTTGCGATGATCCGTCGCTACACATTGGCTGAGATGGGTGAGATCTGGTCCGATACGGCCCGATTCGAGCGGATGTTGCTCGTCGAGCTTGCGGTCGCCCGGGCCCAGGCGACCCGCGACCTGATCCCGGCCGAGGCCCTCGCGGCGATCGAGGCCAGCGCCCGAATCGACCTCGAGCGGATCGCGGAGATCGAGAAGGCCACCGACCACGACGTGATCGCCTTCGTGTCGCAGGTCGCGGAGGCGGTCGGTCCCCAGGGCCGATACCTCCATCTCGGACTGACGAGCAGCGACGTCGTCGACACGGCCCTCGCCCTCCAATTGCAGGCCGCCGGCCGGCGGCTTCTCGACGATGCCGACCGGCTGATCGCCGTGCTCGTGACCCGTGCCCGGGCGGAGGCCGACACGGTGATGATGGGCCGGACGCACTCGGTCCACGCCGAGCCGACGACGTTCGGCCTCAAGCTCGCCGGGTGGGCGTTCGAGATCGACCGGGGCCGGACGCGGCTCGCCGCGGCCGTCGACGAGATCGGCACCGGCAAGATCTCGGGACCGGTCGGGACGTACAGCCATCTCGGCCCCGAGATCGAGGCCGAGGTGCTCGCCGAGCTGGGCCTCCACGCCGACGCCGTGAGCACCCAGATCGTCCAGCGCGACCGCCACGCCGGGCTGCTGACGGCGATCGCGATCCTCGGCGGCTCCCTGGAGCGCATCGCGACCGAGATCCGGAACCTCCAGCACACGGAGATCGGCGAGGTGCAGGAACCCTTCAAGACCGGTCAGAAGGGTTCGTCGGCGATGCCGCATAAGCGCAATCCGATCCTCTCGGAGCGGATCGCCGGCCTGGCCCGGCTGCTCCGTGGTTACGCCCACACGGCGATGGAGGACCAGCCCCTCTGGCACGAGCGCGACATCAGCCACTCGAGTGCCGAGCGGGTCATCCTGCCGGACTCGACGATCGTCCTCGACTACATGCTCGTTCGGATGACCGGCCTCATCGACGGACTCATCGTCCGGTCCGAGCGGATGCGCGAGAACATCGTGCGCGGCCTGGGTCTCCACGCCAGCAGTCGCGTGCTCCTGGCGCTCATCGACAAGGCCGGCCTGTCGCGCGAGGAGGCCTACGCGATCGTGCAACGCGCGGCGCTGCGGGCGGCCGACGAGCGATCGCCGCTGCGCGACCTGCTGGCGCTCGATCCGACGGTCGCGCAGCGGCTGTCGCTGGCCGATCTCGACGCCTGCTTCGATGACGCGGCGTTCCTGCGCCACGTCCATCCGATCATCGAGCGCCTGGATCGGCTCGAGCCCGCCGTCGCTCCCGCCGGAGCGCCCGATGCCGACCGCTGAGCGCTTCCTCCGCTCAGGCAAGGTCCGCGACCTCTACGAGCTGCCCGACCGCCGGCTGCTGCTCGTGGCATCGGATCGGCTCAGCGCTTTCGACGTCGTGCTGCCGACGGAGATCCCCGACAAGGGTCGGGTCCTGACCGGATTGTCGCGTTTCTGGTTTGCGGAGACGGCCGGCATCGTCCCGAACCATCTCCTCGACACGGATGTCGCGGTAATCCGCGATGCCTATGACATCGCCATCGCCGAGCGTCCGGACGAGGATCCCCAAGGACCCGTGATCGTCGGCTCGTTCGAGGAGTGGCGCGGTCGCGTGATGATCTGCCAGCCCGCGGAGGTCGTGCCGGTCGAGGCGGTCGTCCGCGGCTATTTGGCGGGCTCCGGCTGGACGGAGTACCGCGACCACGGCGCCGTGTGCGGGATCCCCTTGCCGTCCGGCCTCCGGGAGAGCGATCGGCTGCCCGAGCCGATCTTCACCCCGGCGACGAAGGCCGAGCAGGGCGAGCACGACGAGAACATCGACTTCGACACGATGATCGAACACATCGGCCGGCACTGGGTCGTTCCGCCCGATCTCGCCGGACCGGTCGCTGAGAAAATCCGCGACCAGGCCATCGCCCTCTATCGATGTGCCGCCGCGATCGCCGGACGAGCCGGGATCCTCCTCGCCGACACGAAGTTCGAGTTCGGCATCGGGCTCGGCGCCGATCTCGATCATGTGCCCGTTGACCCGACCGAGGAACAGATCACGCCACGGGCGCGCCCGCCGCTGGGCCGCCGGCCCGATGACCAAAGCGGCGCCGTCGAGGAGCAGCTCATCCTGGTCGACGAGGCGCTAACCCCCGACTCGTCGCGGTTCTGGGACGCCGCCACGTACGAACCCGGCCGGGCCCAGGCCAGCTTCGACAAGCAGTTCGTGCGCGACTGGCTCGAGGCCCAGCCGTGGGACAAGACCGCGCCCGGGCCCGCGCTGCCCGAGGACGTCGTGGCTGGCACGCGAGATCGATACGTGCAAGCCTTCGAACGGATCACCGCGGCCAGCTTCGACCGTTATCTCGCCGAGGACATCATCGCCCGATGAGCATCCACCGCTATGCCGTCAACGTCACCCCGAAACCCGGCATCCTCGACCCGCAGGGCCGCGCCGTCGAGGGCAGCCTCGGTCACCTCGGCATCGAGGGCGTGAGCGCGATCCGGGTTGGACGGCGCGTGGAGATGACCGTGGATGCCGCCGACGAGGCGGCCGCCCGGGCCGTCGTCGAGCGGCTCGCGGCCGAGCTGCTCGCGAACCCGCTCATCGAGGCCTACGCGATCGAATCGATCGGCGGCATCGCCTGATGCCGGTGCGGATCGGCGTCGTCGTGTTCCCCGGCAGCAACTGCGACCGCGACACGATTCACGCCCTGGCCCTGGCCGGCGCCGAACCGGTCGAGCTGTGGCACGAGCAGGCCTCGCTCGACGGCGTGGCCGCGGTCGTCCTGCCCGGTGGATTCGCGTACGGCGACTACCTGCGCGCAGGGGTGATCGCCCGGTTCAGCCCGGTCATGCGGGCGGTGGCCGCGTTCGCCGGGGACGGCGGGCTCGTCCTTGGCATCTGCAATGGCTTCCAGGTGCTGGCCGAGGCGGGACTCGTGCCCGGCGCCCTGTTGCGCAACCGCAAGCTGCGGTTCCTCGGGCGTGAGGTGCGGATCGCGGCCGAGCGACTCGACACCCCATTCACCCACGCGCTCGGCTCCCGCGGGCCGCTCCGGATGCCGATCGCCCACGGTGAGGGCTGCTATTTCGCGGACCCGGCGACCCTCGATGCCCTCGAGCTTGAGGGCCGGGTCCTGTTCCGCTACGTCGACGGCGACGGCGCCGCCGCGGCCGAGGACGATCGCTTTGCCAATCCGAACGGCTCGCTGCGGGCGATCGCGGGGGTGCTCAACGACGCCGGGAACGTCGCTGGCCTGATGCCACACCCGGAACGGGCCTCGGAACCGATCCTCGGCTCCGACCAGGGGGCCGCGATCATCCGCTCCCTCGTCGAGAGCGCAGCGATCGCCGCGAACGCGGCGCCGGCCGCGGTCGGGACGCGATGACGGTGGCCGAGCGGTCCGTCGAGCCGCTGCATCGCCGGCTCGGGCTGACGGATGACGAGCTCGACGCGATCGTCGATCGAGTCGGGGGGCGCGATCCGAACGACCTCGAGCTCGCGATGTTCAGCGTGATGTGGAGCGAGCACTGCTCGTACAAGAGCTCCAAGCCCTTGCTGCGGACACTGCCGACCGCCGGCGAGGGCGTGGTCGCCGGCCCGGGCGAGAACGCCGGCGTCATCTCGATCGGCGACGGCCTCGCGGTCGCGTTCAAGATCGAATCGCACAACCACCCGTCGGCGGTCGAGCCGTACCAGGGCGCGGCGACCGGGGTCGGCGGCATCCTGCGCGACATCTTCACGATGGGGGCGCGGCCGATCGCCGTCCTCGATGCGCTCCGGTTCGGCGACCCGGGCGATGCCCGGACCCGCCATCTCGTGGACGGGGTCGTCCGCGGGGTCGGCGGCTACGGGAACTGCGTCGGCGTCCCGACGGTCGGCGGTGAGCTCGTCTTCGACCCGAGTTACATCGGCAACCCCCTCGTGAACGTCATGGCCATCGGGCTGCTCGAGGAGCACCGGCTCACGCTCGCGTCCGCACCCGGGCCGGGCAACCTCGTCGTGCTGTTCGGCTCGACCACCGGTCGCGATGGGATCGGCGGCGCGTCCGTGCTCGCCTCGGCGACGTTCACCCACGACGATCCGTCGAAGCGGCCGTCGGTCCAGGTCGGCGACCCGTTCGCCGAGAAGCTCCTGATCGAGGCGTCGCTCGAGCTCATCGAGCGCGGCCTGGTCGAGGGCCTCCAGGACCTCGGCGCGGGCGGCATCACGTGCGCGACGTCGGAGACGGCCGATCGTGCCGGCACCGGCATCGCCATCGACCTCGACGCGATCCCGCGCCGCGAACCGGACATGGAGCCGTTCGAGGTGTTGATCTCGGAGTCGCAGGAGCGGATGTGCGCGGCGGTCCGGCCCGACCGCTGGGAGGAGGTCCGCGAGGTCTGCGAGCGCTGGGGACTGCCGGTCGCAATCATCGGACGCGTCACCGACGACGGCGACCTCTCGGTCACGAGCGCGGGACACGAGCTCGCCCGGATCCCGGCCCGGGCGCTCACGAGCGATGCGATCGTGCACGAGCGGGCCGGCAGCGCCCCGCCCCATCGACGCGCCGCGCCGGCGCCCGGCGTCTCGATCGATCCGAGCGACCGGCTGCCGGAGCGTGGGATGGATCCCGGCGCCGTGCTGCTCGCCCTGCTCGGCTCGGCCAACCTTGCCTCGCGCCGGCCGATCTTCGAGCAATACGACTCGACGGTCGGCGCGGACACGGTCGCCGGACCGGGCCGGGGAGCGGCGGTCCTGCGGGTCCGGGGCACGACCCGGGCGCTCGTCGCCTCCACCGACGGGAACCAGGCCGTCGGGGCGCTCGATCCGTACCTCGGCGCCGCCCTGTCCGTCGCCGAGGCGACCCGGAACGTCTCGATCACGGGCGCCCGACCACTCGGCGTGACGAACTGCCTCAACTACGGCGACCCGACCCGACCCGAGGCCTTCTGGCAGCTGCAAGAGGGCGTCCGCGGGCTCGCCGATGCCTGCCGGGCGCTGGGCGTGCCCGTCACCGGCGGCAACGTGTCGCTGTACAACGAGTCGCCGGGCGGCGCGATCGCCCCGACCGCCGAGATCGGCGTCGTCGGGCTGCTCGAGGACGTCGCGCTGCTCGTCGGCCCGGCGTTCGTCGCGGAGGGCGACGAGATCCTGCTCATCGGCGAGGTCACACCGGGACTCTCGGGCTCGGCCTACGCGGCGCTGGCCGGCGCGGCCGTCGAGGATGGCCCGCCGGGCCTCGACCTCGCGCGCGAAGCCGCCCTCCAGGCCGGCATCCGCGAGGCGATCGCCCGCGGGCTCGTCGCGTCGGCCCAGGACGTGTCCGGCGGTGGCCTTGCCGTCGCCCTCGCCGAGGCGGCCGTCTGGAGCGGCCTCGGCGCGACGACCAGGGTCGCGGTCGCGAACTCGCCGGCGGTCGAACTGTTCGGCGAGAGCCCGTCCCGGATCGTCGTCACGTGCCAGCCGCGATTCGCTCCGGCGCTCACGCTGCTGGCTCGCCAGCACGGCCTGTCGGTCGAGCCGCTCGGGACGGTCGGCGGGGACCGCCTCGTGATCGAGCTGGCCGGCGCGGGCGCCACGGGCGCGGCCGAGGAGCGGGGCAGCCGGATCGCTGACGCGCTCGAGGTCCCGGTGGCCGCCCTCCGCCATGCCTGGGACCACGGTCTCCCACGCGCCCTCGGCTGGGAGGACTGACCGATGTGTGGTGTGTTCGGCGCGGTCCTGCCCGGTGGCGAGCCCACGGAAGCGGCGGCCCTGGTCACCCTCGGCTTGTTCGCTCTCCAGCACCGCGGCCAGGAATCGGCCGGCGTCGCGGTCAGCGACGGGGAACAGCTCATGCTCTACAAGGACCTCGGACTGATCAGCACCGTGCTCGATGAGCGCCGGCTCCCGAGCCTGCGGGGCAACCTCGCGATCGCCCATTGCCGCTACTCCACGACCGGGTCGACGATCTGGGAGAACGCCCAGCCGACGTATCGCCAGGGGCCGCGCCGGGCCATCGCGATCGGCCACAACGGCAACCTCGTGAACACGCGGGAGCTGCTCGACCAGTTGCGCGGCGGTCGCTCGCGCCTGCCCGCGTCGACCGACACCGAGCTGCTGACCGCGCTCCTCGCCGACGAGCCGGCCGCGGACACGGTCGGGGCGCTGCTGACGGTCCTGCCCCGCGTCCGCGGCGCGTTCAGCCTCGTGATCCTTGATCAGCACCGCGTGATCGGCGTGCGCGACCCGCACGGCTTCCGCCCGCTCGTCCTGGGACGCCTGCCCCGTTCGAGAGTGACCGGCGGTCCGCTCGATGACGCCGGGCTATGGCCCGACGACGAGGATGCCACCTCGGGCTGGTGCCTTTCGTCCGAGACGGCCAGCCTCGACATCGTCGGGGCCGAGTTCGTGCGTGACGTGGAACCCGGAGAGATCGTCATCCTCGAGCCCGGGCGTCCGCCGCGGTCGGTCCGCTATGCGCCGGCCACCCCGGCGCTTTGCGTCTTCGAGCTTATCTACTTCGCCCGCCCCGATTCGTACATGGAAGGGCGCAACCTCTACGAGGCGCGCCGCCGGATGGGCGAACAGCTGGCGCTCGAGCATCCGGTCGACGCCGACATCGTCATCCCGGTGCCCGACACCGGCGCCCCAGCCGCGGCCGGCTACTCGGAGACCTCGGGGCTGCCGTACCGCGAGGGGATGTACCGCAACCGTTACGCCGGGCGGACGTTCATCCAGCCGTCGCAGGGGATGCGCCACCGCGGCGTGACGATCAAGCTCAACCCCCTCCGTGAGGTCGTGGCCGGCAAACGGCTGGTCGTTGTCGACGACTCGATCGTGCGCGGGACCACGACGAAGCGGATCGTCGAGCTCCTGCGCAAGGCCGGGGCCGCGGCCGTCCACGTCCGGATCAGCGCGCCGCCGATCTACCACCCGTGCTTCTACGGCATCGACACCTCGATCGAGACCGAGCTCATCGCCTCGAGCCACACCGAGGAGGAGATCCGCGAGTTCATCGGTGCCGACTCGCTCGGCTACCTGTCGATCCGCGGCGTGCTCGCGGCGCTCGACCTGCCGTACGACCGGTTCTGCTTCGCGTGCTTCGATGGCAACTATCCCGAACCGGTTCCCTACGACGCGGCGAGCCGGAAGTTCATCCTCGAAGAGCCAGTCCCGGCCCGTGGATAACGCTCCACCGGAATGCGTATGAGTGGGGACGGGCGGGCGGCCTACCGGCGGTCCGGTGTCGATGTGGCGGCGGGCGAGCGGGCCGTGGAGCTCATGCGCGCCCACGTCGACTCGACCCGTCGACCCGAGGTCGTCGGGGGCCTGGGCAGCTTCGGCGGGGCGTTCTCGATCCCGGCGGGCTATCGCGAGCCGTTGCTTGTCGCCTCGACCGACGGCGTCGGCACGAAGACGGTGATCGCCGCGGCCGCACGCCGGTTCGACACGATCGGCATCGATCTGGTGGCGATGTGCGCCGACGACGTCGTGTGCAGCGGGGCCGAGCCACTCGCGTTCCTCGACTACCTCGCCGTGGGGCAGCTGGACCCCGTGAGCGTCGCGGAGCTCGTGGGGTCGGTCGCCGCCGGCTGTCGGGAGGCCGGCGCGGCCCTCGTCGGGGGCGAGACGGCCGAGCATCCCGGAGTGATGGAGGTCGACGAATTCGATCTCGCCGGCTGTTGCATCGGCGTCGTCGAGCGCTCGAGGGTCATCGACGGCAGCGCCGTCCGCGAGGGCGACGCGATCATCGGTCTGGCGGCGTCCGGTCTCCACGCGAACGGCTACTCGCTCGTTCGGGGTCTGATCTCGCAATGGGACCTCGACCTCGCCGAGCCGTACCAGGCGCGTCTCCGGCGGACGCTCGGCGACGCCGAGACCGACGCCCTGCTCGACGCCGCGCCGAACGAGGCGCTGGCGACGCTCGGCGAGGTCCTCCTAACGCCGACGCGGATCTATGCGCGGGCCGTGCTCGCCGCCCGGGACGCGGTCGCGATCCGGGGCCTGGCGCACATCACCGGTGGCGGCCTCCCGGGGAACGTGCCGCGAGCGCTCCCGCCCGGGCTCGCGGCGCGCATGGACCCGTCGAGCTGGGGTATGCCGTCCGTCATGCGCCTCGTGGGTGCCCTGGGTGGCCTCGACGATGCCGAGCTGCGGGCCACCTTCAACGGCGGCCTGGGGATGATCGCGATCTCCGCACCGGACGAGGCGCCCGCGGCCGTCCGGGTCCTCGGTGAGCACGGCGTCGCGGCCACGATCGTCGGCACGGTCGTGGCGGCGAGCTCGGTTGGTGGCGCGCGCTATGTCGAGGAATTGCGGGGGTGAGCGGACGGATCGCCGTGGGCGTGTCGGGAGCGGGTTCCAACCTGCGGGCACTCCACGCCTCGGCGAAGCGCGGGGAGCTGGGCGGCGAGATCGTGCTGGTCTTCGCCGACCGCGACTGCCCGGCGCTCGCCTGGGCGGCCGAGCAGGGGATCGACACGGCCCTCGTCGCCGGCGGAGCCGATGATGCGTTGGCGGAGGACCTCGCGGGCGCTCGGCCGGAGGTCATCGTGCTTGCTGGCTACCTGCGGATCATCGGCCCGCGGGTGCTGGCGGCCTACGCCGGGCGCATCCTCAACGCGCATCCGTCGCTGCTCCCGGCGTTTCCGGGCGCGCGCGCGGTGCGGGACGCCCTCGACCATGGCGTGAAGGCGACGGGCAGCACGATCCATCTCGTCGGCGCGACGCTCGACGGCGGTCCGATCGTCGCGCAGGAGGCGGTCGAGGTGCTCCCGGATGATGATGTCACGGCCCTGCACGACCGGATCCGCGCGGTCGAGCACCGGCTGCTGCCCCGTGCGGCGGCCTGGCTCCTGGCCGGCGCGCTGGCGGTCGGCGAGGACGGACGACACGTTCGCCTCGATCCCGAGCGCGCCGACGCGGCGGTGCCCGTGCCGCGGCGAGCCCTCCTGTCCGTGTCGGACAAGACGGGCCTCGTCGACCTTGGCCGGGGGCTCGTCGAGCGCGGCTTCGAGCTCGTCTCGACCGGCGGGACCGCTCGAGCCCTGCGGGCGGCCGGCCTCGAGGTCACGGATGTCGCGAGCGTGACCGGATTCCCGGAGATGCTCGATGGGCGGCTCAAGACCCTGCACCCGCGCGTCCACGGCGGCCTCCTCGCCGACCGCCGCAATCCCGACCACCGCCGGCAGCTGCTGGCAGCGGCGATCGCCCCGTTCGAGCTCGTCGTCGTCAACCTCTATCCGTTCGCGGCGGCCCTGGAGCGTCCGGGCATCACCGTCGACGAGCTCATCGAGGAGATCGACATCGGCGGTCCATCGATGGTGCGGGCCGCCGCGAAGAACCACGCCAACGTCGCGATCGTCACCTCGCCCGCCCAGTACGACGATCTCCTTGCGGCGCTCGGCCGCGACACCGGCCTCGACGACCACCTTCGACGCCGGCTCGCGCTCGAGGCCTTCGCGCACACGGCGGCCTACGACGCGCGGATCGCGGCCGAGCTGCCCGACCGGATGGTTTCGGCCGGGCTGCTGGCGCCGTCCGACGACCCGTATCCGGCGACCCTGGCCATCGCGCTCGAGAAGATCGAGACCTTGCGCTACGGGGAGAACCCGCACCAGCCGGCAGCGCGCTACCGTCGGCCCGGGACGACGCTCGTCGACGGCTTGTTCGGCGTCGAGCAGGCGCCGCTCCAGGGAAAGGCCCTCTCGTACAACAACGTCCTCGATGCCGCCGCGGCCTCCGGGCTGGCGCGGGCGTTGCGCGGGCCGGGCGTCGTGATCGTGAAGCACACGAACCCCTGCGGTGCCGCCGAGCGCGGGTCGCTGCTCCATGCCTGGTCGGCGGCGCTCGAGGCCGATCCGGTCAGCGCGTTCGGCGGGGTGGTCGCCCTGACCCGTGAGGTGGACCGCGACGTGGCCGAGGCGCTCACCTCGATCTTCCTCGAGATCGTCGTCGCGCCCTCGTACTCGGAGGCGGCTCTTGCGGCGCTTTCGGCGAAGCCGAACCTGCGCGTGCTCGTCGATCCGGCGCTGGCCTCCGACGACCCGGTTCCGTCCGTCGCCGCCCGGCCGACGGGCTCGATTCGCACGGCCGGCGGCGCGGTCCTCGTGACCTCGCCCGATCTCGCGACGGACGATCCCGGGACGTGGACCTGCGCCACGCGCCGCCGGCCGTCACCGGACGAGCAGCTCGACCTCGACCTCGCCTGGCGGCTGGTCCGCGGCGTGACCTCCAACGCGATAGTCTTCGTCCGCGCTCGCCGGCTCGTCGGGATGGGCAGCGGTCAGACGTCGCGGGTGGACGCCGCCCGCCAGGCCGTCGCCAAGGCCCAGGCGATGCTGGGTGAGGCGTCAACGGTGGGCGCGTCCTGTGCGAGCGACGCGTTCTTCCCATTCCCCGACGCCGTCGAGGTCTGCCTGGAGGCGGGCGTGTCGGCGTTCGTCCAACCCGGGGGCTCGGTGCGCGACGCGGACGCGGTCGCCGCCGTCGACGCCATCGGCGGGACGATGCTCATCACCGGCACCCGCCACTTCCGCCACTGATCCGCCGGGCGCCCGATCCGACCGGGGCGACCCGATCGGCCGCGCCCGCGCGCGGGGCTCGGGTACCATCGCGCTCCCATGAGCGAGTCGCCCCGCTACTACCTGACCACGGCCATCGCGTACGCGAACAACAAGCCCGGACTGCACACCCTCTACGAGGTGATCGGTGCCGACGTCGTCGCACGCTGGCATCGGATGAAGGGCGACGACACGCGCTTCCTCACCGGCACCGACGAGCATTCGATCAACATCGCCCAGAGCGCGCTCGACGAGGGCCGCAGCGCGCGCGAGTTCGTCGACGAGAAGGTGGGCTACTTCCGGGCCGCCGAGGATGCACTGCTCATCAGCTCCGATCGCTTCATCCGGACGACCGACCCCGATCACATCCGGGCTGCCCAGGAGCTCGTCCGCCGGGCGTATGCGAACGGCGACATCTACCTCGGGATCTACGAAGGCTGGTACTGCCCCAACGAGGGCTTCCTCAACGCGACCGACGTCGTCGAGACGGCCCGCGGGACGATCTGCCCGAACCACCCCGACGTCCCGCTCCAATGGCTGACCGAGCGGAACTGGTTCTTCCGCCTGTCGGCCTACCAGGAGCGGCTCGAGGCGTGGTATGCCGACCACCTTGATTTCGTCCAGCCCGAGTACCGGCGCAACGAGATGCTCGGGTTCATCCGCGGCGGCCTGCAGGACTTCTCGATCAGCCGGGAACGCACTCCCGGTGATTGGGGGATCCCGTTCCCCATCGGCGAGAACGGCGAGACGTCACTGCGCGAGGACGGCACCTGGGACCCGGAGGCGGGCAAGATCTACGTCTGGTTCGACGCCCTGATCAACTACGTGACCGGCGCCGGCTTCCCGGACGACATGGACGCCTTCGCACACTGGTGGCCGGCGGACCTGCACGTCATCGGCAAGGACATCGCCCGGTTCCACACGGTCTTCTGGCCGGCGATGCTCTGGAGCGTGGGCCTCGAGGCGCCTCGCCGCGTGTGGGTCCACGGCTGGCTGCTCGCCGCGGGCGGCGAACGGATGAGCAAGAGTCGCGGCAACTTCTTCCATCCCAACGACTTCGTGGCGGCGTTCGGCGCAGACGGGGCGCGCTACGTCGTGCTCCGCGAGGTCCCGTTCGACCGCGACGCCGAGGTCTCCTGGGATTCGTTTGTGCGGCGCTATAACGCGGACCTCGCGAACGACTTCGGGAACCTCGTGAATCGGACCGTGTCGATGACCAACCGCTACCTGGACGGGGAGCGGCCGCCGCCGCGCGGGGCGGGGGAGTCGACCCTGGGGAGCGGCTGGGCCGACCGGCTGCGGTCGTACCGGGATCAACTAGAAGGCTGCCTGCTGCACGAGGCCCTCGCCGAGTTGTGGGCGTTCGTCGGCAGCGCGAACAAGCTCGTTGACGGCGAGCAGCCGTGGGTCCTCGCCAAGGCCGCGAAGGATGGCGACGGTGTCGCCGCGGCACAGTTGCGCGGCGTGCTCGGCGACCTGCTCGAGGCGTGCCGGCTCGTCGGTCTGGCGGTCGCGCCCTACATGCCCGGGGTCGCACCACGGGTGCTCGCGCAACTCGGATACCCATATCCCTACGCTGCCGATGGGAACGTCGGGCCACCGATCCTCGATGAGCTCATGTGGGGGGCGCACGCCGACGAGACCGGCCGCGTGACGGCGCCCGAGCCGCTCTTCCCGCGCCTCGACACCGAGTCCGAGGCGTCCTGACCCTTCGGCCGCGCCGGTGCGTCGTCGCCTCGGCCTCGTGGCGCCGCCCTACCATGCTCGGGTGCGCCTGATCGACAGCCACTGCCATCTCAACGCCGATCGCTTCGAGCGTGATGTCGATCTGGCGATCGGCGCCGCGCGACTGGCCGGTGTCGAGCGGATCCTCGTCCCGGGCTGGAACGTCGCGTCGAGCGAGCGCGCGCTGGACCTCGTCGATCGCTTCGAGTGGCTCGATGCGGCCGTGGGCGTCCATCCGCACGATGCGGCCAATGTTGACGACGACGGCTGGGACGGGATCGTCGCGTGGGCCGCCGATCCGCGCGTCGTCGCGATCGGCGAGACCGGTCTTGACTACGACCGGGTCTTCTCGCCGATCGAGGACCAGCTCGTCAACCTCCGGCGCAACCTCGCCCTGGCGGTCACGACGGGCAAGCCGGCGATCCTGCACTGCCGGTCGGCGGCCGGCCGGCGCGACGCTCAGGATGCGCTCCTCGCCGAGATCCGGTCGTTCGCCCCCAACCCGCCTCGTGTCGTCATCCATTCCTACTCGGGGCCGGTCGACTACGCCAAAGAGACGCTCGAGCTCGGGGCAACGATCAGCTTCTCGGGCCTCGTGTTTCGCGCCGGCGAGGAGGCCTCGGCGGCCGTCGCGGGGCTCGTCCCGGAGGATCGGGTCCTCGTCGAGACCGATTCGCCGTTCCTCGCTCCACCGGGCGCCCCGCGATCCCGCAATGAGCCTGAGTGGGTCCGCGTCACCGGGGACTGGCTGGCCGAGCGGCGGGGCACGACGCCCGAGGTCCTGGGTGCGACACTCGTGGAGAACTACGATCGGGTATTCCCGAGCTCCCGGAGGGATCCGTGACCGGTCCAGCCTGGCCACTCCGTCGCCTCCGCGACGTGGCCGCGTACGCCCTGCTCGTCGCCATGGTCGCCGGGTGCCTTTCGACCACGGTCCCCTCGGCCACCCCGGCGGGACCGATCGGCGCGCCCTCGGAGGCCGCCGGCGGCTCCGGATCGCCGGACGTCTCGCCGTCCTCGAGTGTGTCGCTGGCGCCCTCGGCCGCGACCGTCGTCCCGACGTCGACCCCGGTCACCCCTTGCGCGATCGCGACGCAGCGGGTCCGCCCGCCGACCGACCGGCTGCTCGACATCATCGTCAAGGGCAACACGAGCGCCGACCTCGTGCGGTTCGTGTTCGGGGAGGCCTCGCTCGAGGGATCCGGTGGAACGCCCACGGCTACGCTGCAGCGGGCGAAGCGCCCGTACACCCAGGCCGGCAGCGGGAAGCCGATCGCCGTGCTCGGCCAGCGCGTGGCGCAGCTGCGGTTCGATCACATGTCGAACACGAACGACATCGGCGAGCCCACGTACCAGGGTCCGCCCGAGGTCCAGCCCAAGCTGCCGACCTTGCGCGACGCCGTCCTCTTCGACGATTCAGAGGGTGTCGTCGCGTGGTACATCGGCTTCGACGGGCCGGGTTGCGCGACGCTGTCGCTGCGCGGGAACGAGGTCATCGTGACGATCGAGCACGGGTAGGCGCGACGGGCTCGTGCTCGGGTTGACAGGTGCGTGCGGAGTTCGCTAGTCTCCCCTTAGCACTCTGACACAGAGAGTGCTAAACGCACCGCGAGACCACCTCGATCGCAGGGGCCGGGAGTTCCGGCGAGCGAGTCGAGACGAAGTCCGGCGCGGTGCCACACATCCGGTGATGGACGTCGATCGGGGCCTCACCCCGGCCCGATCCGATGCCCGCAGTTCATGCCCGACGGCCGGCTATGGTCGTCACCAGGAGGAATGCACGTTGGCCACCGCCACCGCAACGTCAGCCAAGCTGCGCCCATTGGGCGACCGCGTCGTCATCGAGCCGACCCCGCGCGAGGAGATGACCAAGACCGGCATCGTCCTGCCGGATACCGCCAAGGAAAAGCCCCAGGAGGGCAAGATCCTCGCCGCCGGCCCGGGCCGGATCCTCGAGGACGGCAAGCGCGAGCCCATGGACGTCAAGAAGGGCGACAAGGTCCTCTACGCCAAGTACGCCGGCACGGAGTTCAAGGTGGACGGTGAGGAGCTCCTCATCGTCAGCCAGAAGGACATCCTGGCCCTCGTCGAGGACTGACGAGACCGCCGCCGCACTCACCCGACCCACCGATAGGTTCCTGGAGGGACACTGGTTTGGCTAAGCAACTGATCTTTGACGAGACCGCTCGTCGTTCGCTCAAGCGCGGTATCGACCGATTGGCCGATGCCGTCAAGGTGACGATCGGGCCAAAGGGCCGCAACGTCGTCCTCGACAAGAAGTTCGGATCTCCCACGATCACCAACGACGGCGTAACGATCGCTCGCGACATCGAGCTCGACGACCCGTTCGAGAACATGGGCGCGCAGCTCCTCAAGGAGGTCGCGACCAAGACCGACGACGTGGCCGGTGACGGAACGACGACCGCCATCGTGCTCGGCCAGGCAATCGTTGCGGAGGGCCTCAGGAACGTCAGCGCCGGGGCTAACCCGATGATCCTCAAGCACGGTCTCGAGAAGGCC
>JBBQRZ010000019.1:0-57163 GCA_038214255.1 Candidatus Limnocylindrales bacterium | reverse complement strand
CGCAAGCGGGCGGAGGGCAAGACCTGGCGAGAGGCGATCCGCTGTCTCAAGCGTCAGCTCGTCCGGCCGGTCTTCCGGCTCCTCCAGGAGGGCCAGCTCGGGCTTCAAGCCGCGGCTTGACAACATAGGAGCCTGCCCATTGCATCGAATCGCCTCCTTGGCGACGGATGCCCGCACCCGCTCAAACCACCAGATGTTGTGCATCTCGGTTCGACAAACCCAACAGGTAGTGGTGTTGGCTGGCGAGGAAGGATTCGAACCTTCGATCTCCTGATCCAGAGTCAGGCGCCTTACCGCTTGGCCACTCGCCAGTGGAGCGGCCGACATTCTAGCAACCTGCCGCCCGAGGGGTCCCAGGACCTCCGTCTGGTACTCTGCGCGCCGTGTCATCCCAGCGCACCGGCTCCGTCACGCCGGATCGGCCGGGGCGTGGCCGCACTGGCTCCGTCGCGCCAGGTCGGCGGGGGCGTGGCCGCTATCTCCCTGCCGTCCTCGATGCGATCGTCCCCGGCCTCGGCCACCTGGTCAGCGGCCGCCGCAACCGGGCGTTGCTGTTCGCCGCACCAGTCGTCGTCCTGATCCTGGCCGCCCTCGCTATCGGAATGACGACCAGCCTGCCGCGGCTGGCGGCCACGATCGTCGATCCAGACGTGCTCCTGACGCTGCTCGCCATCCAGGGCCTGCTACTGGTCTGGCGGCTCGTCGCCGTGGGCTCGAGTCTGCTCGATCCGCGGTTACCACGCCCCAGCATCAAGGACGCCCTCCCGATCGCCGCCCTCCTGCTCGTGGTCGTTGTGGCCCCGCAGGCGTACGCCGGTTTCGCGACCCAGGTCGCGCGCGAGACGTCGCAGGCGATCTTCGGGGACGCGTCCCCGACATCGATCGCGGTCGGGCCGAGCGCCGTTCCGGAACCGGATCCCAGCTTCCTCACGCCGGCCGAACCCGGCGAATCGGCGAGCCTTGCGCCCTCGCCTACACCGGCGGTGCCCCGGCTCAACGTCCTCATCGTCGGCGTCGACGCGGGCGTCGGGCGCAACACCTACCTCACCGACACGATGATCGTGGCCTCGCTCGACCCGGTCGCCGACACCGTCTCGATGGTGTCGATCCCGCGCGACATGGTCGATGTCCCGATGGCTGACGGCCGGCGCTACACCGCGAAGATCAACGGGCTGGTGTCGTACGCACGGCATCATCCGCGCCAGTTCCCGGGCTCGGACGGCACCGGCTTCGACGTGCTCAAGAACGCCCTCGGGAAGCTGCTCGACCTCGACATCAAGTACCACGCCGTCGTCAACCTGGCCGGGTTCGTGCAGGTCGTCGATACCCTCGGCGGCGTCGATGTCAACGTCGAGCACTCGTTCTGCGACGCGAGCTACCACGAGTACGGCTACGACCAAGGCTTCGCGATCACAAAGGGTCGCCACCACCTCGACGGGCAGGCAGCCCTTGCCTATGCCCGCGTGCGCAAGCCGGCCGGCGAAAGCGACTTCACCCGGGCGGCCCGACAGCAGGAGGTACTCGCGGGCATCCGAGACCGGCTCGTCCACGGCGGCTTCATCAACGACCCGATCGGCCTGCTCCGGGCGCTCTCGACGACGGTCACCACGAACGTGCCGCGCAAGCTGCTGCCGGACGTCGCCGACGCGATGTCGCATGTCGGCCGAGACCAGACCTATCGCGCGGTCATCACCCATCCCCTGGTCCGGGGCGCGTTCGACGCTCGAGGGTCGATCCAGGAGCCGGACCTGAAGGCGATCCGAGCACTCGCCGACTCACTCTTTTCGCCGACCGGGACGCCACCGCCAAACAAGTTCCTTTCACCCGACCGACAGCCCGGCTCATCGACGAGCAGCGGCGTCAGCAGCTGCCGACCACCGGCGACACCGCGGCCGACGGTGCGGCCCACCCCGAAGCCGACGAAGAAGCCGACCCCAAAGCCGACGGCCACGGCGACACACACGGCCACGCCAACACCGGCGGCCACACCTACACCCGCAGCCACGCCCTGACCCGCGCTTCGGGGCATCGGCGCCAGCCGCCCGGCGGTACGTTCGGTGGGGGTTGCCGGGTCGGCCCGGGCCGGTAGGCTTGGGTCATGGATCCCCAGGCTACGCGCCTCGAACCGCGCCGCCCTGCCCCCGGCAGCCTCTCGTTCGTCATCGTGTTCCTGCTGGCGATCGGTCTCGTCGGCGGGCTTGCCGCCTCGGTTTCGGCGGCACCGGCATTGCCGTCGTGCCGGTTGGCGGACACCCTGACGAAGTACCGGTCGTACGCCGACTGGCGCCGGTCGCTGCTCGATCCCACGTATCGGCTGGCGAGCACGTACCGACCAGGAGACCTGCGCTCGACCTCGTCGGCCGGGCTCAATGGCGGCTACTACGTCCGCCGGCTCGCGATCGCGGATCTCAAGTCGATGGCCGCGTCCGCGCGAGCCGCGGGTGCGCGGTTCCTGGTGCAGTCGGCGTTCCGCAGTTATGCGACCCAGAAGGCCACGTTCCGCTATTGGGTGCGCGTGCACGGCTGGGCCGTCGCGGTCAAGGAGAGCGCGAGGCCCGGGCACAGCGAGCATCAGCTCGGCACCGCCCTCGATTTCCGTGGCTACAACGGGTCGGCGCCCTGGAACTACACCGACTGGGCCGCCACGAAGGTGGGCGGGTGGCTGCAGCGCAACGCCTGGCGCCACGGGTTCCTCATGAGCTATCCGAAGGGCAAGACCGCGGTGACGTGCTACCAGTACGAGCCGTGGCACTACCGATATATGGGCCGAACCAAGGCCGCCAGGATCCATGCGACGGGCCTGACCCTGCGGGAATACCTGTGGCGGGAACAGAACGGCTCGACGCCGACGCCGACGCCGACCCCGAGCCCCACGCCCACACGGACGCCGACACCCACCCCGACTCCGACGCCGACACCAACCCCGACGCCGACCCCGACGGCCATCCCCGGCTGACCTACACTCCGCCAATGCGCGGCGGCATCGAGGTCCGTGGCCCCAGCGTCCCTGGGTCCGAGCGGGTGCTGACGCCCGAGGCGCTCGACTTCGTCGCTCGCCTCGAGGCACGGTTCGGGCCACGTCGCCGCGAACTGCTCGATCGACGCGCCGCGCGCCAGGATCGCCTCGACGCCGGTGAGCGCCCGGACTTCCGGTCCGATACCCGCTCCATCCGCGAGTCGCATTGGCAGGTGGCCGCGGCGCCGCCGGACCTCGACGATCGCCGGGTCGAGATCACCGGTCCGGCCGAGCCCAAGATGATGATCAACGCCCTCAATTCGGGCGCGCGCCTCTTCATGGCCGATCTCGAAGACGCGCTCTCGCCGTCGTGGGCCAATGTCGTCGCCGGCCAGGCCGCCCTGATGGACGCCGTCCGCGGGACGCTCGCCTTCGAGACCCCGGAGAAGTCCTATCGGCTCGCCGAGCGCACAGCGACGCTCGTGGTGCGGCCACGTGGCTGGCACCTCGAGGAGGCCCACCTCCGGATCGACGACGCGCCGGTGTCCGCGTCGCTCTTCGATTTCGGCCTGTACGTGTTCCACAACGGCGCCGAGCGCATCGCCCGCGGCAGCGCGCCCTACCTGTACCTGCCCAAGCTCCAGGCGGCCGAGGAGGCACGCCTCTGGAACGACGTCTTCGTGTTCGCCCAGGAGGATCTTGGGATGCCGAGAGGCTCGATCCGGGCGACCGTCCTCATCGAGCACGTGCTGGCGGCCTTCGAGATGGACGAGATCCTGTGGGAGCTGCGCGACCACGCTGCGGGCCTCAACGCGGGTCGCTGGGACTACCTGTTCTCGGCGATCAAGACGTTCCGTGCCGCGTCGACGACCGCCCTTCCCGACCGTTCGGAACTGACGATGACCGTCCCGTTCATGCGGGCCTATACCGGGCTGCTGGTCCAGACCTGCCATCGACGCGGGGCGCACGCGATCGGTGGCATGGCCGCGTTCATCCCGTCCCGGCGCGACCCGCTCGTCAACGAGACGGCCATGGCCAGGGTCAGCGACGACAAGCGCCGCGAATCGAGTGATGGGTTCGACGGCACCTGGGTCGCTCATCCCGATCTCGTGCCGCTGGCCACGAGCATCTTCGACGAGGTCCTCGGCGCTCGACCCAACCAGAAGGACCGGCTGCGGGACGACGTCTCGGTGGGGGCCGACGACTTGCTCGATCTTCGGGTCGTTGGCGGCTCGATCACCGAGGCCGGCGTCCGGCTCAACGTCAGCGTCGCGCTGCAGTACCTCGACAGCTGGCTGCGCGGCAACGGAGCCGCGGCGATCAACAACCTGATGGAGGATGCCGCGACCGCGGAGATCGCCCGCTCGCAGCTGTGGCAATGGAGGGTGACCGGCGCCCGGCTGGACGACGGACGGATCGTCGACGCGGACCTGTATCGCGCGATCCGCGACGAGGAAGTCGCCACACTCGGCGGCGAGAGGACGGGCCGGCTCGGCGAGGCCGCCGCGCTCCTCGACGGGCTCGTCCTCGATGCGCGGATGGCCGACTTCCTGACGATCCGGGCCTATCCGCTGCTTGGATGAGAAATCGGGCCGGAGGGGGAGACCCCTTCCGGCCCGATCGAACCGTTAGCGGGAAGCGCCGACGGCCTGCAGTGCCTCTCGGGCGCGAGCCGGATCGTCGGTGACGAACCCGACCTGGATGTTTGAGCCGCTCATGCCGGTCGGAAAGACTGCCTCGACATTCACGCCTCGGTCGGCCAGGCGGCGCAACGCGCTCGCGAGCGTTCCGGGCTTGTCCGCGACGGCCGTCTCGGTCACCTCGTAGGCCTTGTA
Organism: Candidatus Limnocylindrales bacterium; assembly: GCA_038214255.1. Classification (GTDB taxonomy): domain Bacteria; phylum Chloroflexota; class Limnocylindria; order Limnocylindrales; family CSP1-4; genus SPCO01. Next base: position 52,372 of record JBBQRZ010000019.1, on the reverse strand, counting down.
CGACGCCTTGGCGTCACCGAGGATCTGGCGAGTCGTGACTGGATCGGAGGTCGTGAGCGCGACGCGACCGCTCAGGCCGCAGGTCGACCCAGCCAAACCGGTGATGTTCACACCCTTCGCCGCGATCGCTTCCGTGATCCTGGCGAGCTCACCTGGCTTGTTTTCGAGGTCGATCAGGAAGGCATCCATTGCATTCCTCCGCTGCGATTCCGGCCCGTCCGAGGACGCGGGTCGCCGCTCGGGGCGGGCAGGTAAGACCCCCTATCTTACCCCTGATGTCGACCCTGGCCAACCCCTGCACCCTCCTCGTTCAGACCACGAGGGCCTCACGAAGGATGTCCGGAAGCCGTTCCCGTTCGCTAGTCTTGTGGCCATGACCGCGATCCCGGCCACGTTCCGAGCCTACGTCGCAGAGAAGCTCGCGGACCGCGTCGAGCGGGGCGTCCGCGAGTTCGCCGCCGTCGACCTCCCGACCGGCGACGTCGAGGTCCGGGTCGCCTGGTCGAGCGTGAACTACAAGGACGGGCTCGCGACCCGCCTCGACGGCAAGGTGGCTCGAATCAGCCCGCTCGTCCCGGGCATCGACCTTGCAGGCGAAGTCATCGCGAGCGGGGACCCGTTGATGCCCCCGGGCTCATCCGTCGTCGCCCACGGATACGAGCTCGGCGTGTCGCGCCACGGTGGCTTTGCCGAGTACGAGCGCGTCCCGGAAGGGTGGGTCGTGCCGCTCCCGCCGCGGCTGACGGAGCGCGACGCGATGGCCATCGGCACGGCCGGTTTCACGGCGGCGCTGTCCGTCGTCGCGCTCGAAGAGCGCGGGCTGGATCCCGACCATGGTCCGGTCCTCGTGACGGGCGCGAGTGGCGGGGTGGGCGGGTCGGCCGTCGCCATCCTCGTACGGCGCGGCTACGAGGTCTGGGCAGCGACCGGCAAGCCCGAGGAGGCCGATCGCCTCCGCGCGCTAGGCGCGCACGAGGTCCTGAGCCGGGACGAGGTGACCGGCGAGGGGCGGCCGCTCGAATCGGAGCGATGGGCCGGGGCGGTCGACGCGGTCGGGGCCGCGACGCTGCCATACGTGCTGCGCACCCTGCGCACCGGGGCGGCGGTCGCTTCGAGCGGCAACGTCAGCGGCCCCACGCTGGAGACTACGGTCTTCCCGTTCATCCTGCGTGGGGTGGCGCTGCTCGGGATCGACTCCGTCAATGTGCCGATCGCAAAGCGACGCGCCCTCTGGGAGCGGCTCGCGACGGACCTCAGCCCCCTCAGCGTCGGCCTCCCGGTGACCGAGGTGACGCTCGAGACGCTCGAGCCGGCGCTCGATGAGATCGTGGCCGGCACCGCGCGCGGTCGCTGGATCGTGCGCGTCGCGGAGTAGGTCGAGCGCTTCGACTCAGGCAAGCTCGTCGCGCAGCTGCTGGAGGGCCCGCTCGAACGCGCGACGCGCTTCGTCGGGCGGATGGTCGGGGAATGGGTGCTCGGCGATCGCCTCATCGAGCGTGAGCTCCCCGGCGTGGACGCGCCGCGTAAGATCCGCGACGGCTGCGATCGACTCCGCCTGGTTCGACGCGAACGCCCGGTCCGCGTGGTTGCCGTGGCCAGGCACGACGACCCCCGTTGCGCGGGGCACGATGGCCGCCGCGGTTCGTGCCCAGTCGAGCGGGTAGGCGTCGCCATAGAAGGGCACAGCGCCGTTCTCGAGGAGGTCGCCGACAAACAGGACGTCGGCGCCGGGCACGGCGGCCAGGATGTCGTGATCGGTGTGACCACGGCCGAGGAACGCGAGGTCGACCGGTCGATCGCCGACGGTGATGGAGATGCTCGAGGCGAACGTCCGGTCCGGCGGGTCCAGCACGACATCAGCCAGGTCCGCCGCGATCTCCGGGGTCTCGAGCGCGACCCGGGCCCGTCGGACCTCACCGGTCCGGGCCATGAACGGGACGCATCTGTCGTGGCCCCAGATCGTTGCCGGCCGGAAGACGTGGTTGCCGAAGGCATGGTCGAAATGTCCGTGCGTGTCGACGACCGTCGTGACCGGGAAGGCCGTGAGCTCGCGCAGGTCCGAGAGGATCTCGCGACCCTGGACGTGGGTGGACCGGGTGTCGATGACGAGCGCCTCCCCGTCGCCGAGGACGACTCCGATGTTCTGGTCGAAGAACGCGTACCGGCGGACGAACACGCGGTCGCCGATCTCGACCCAGCCATCCGCGACGCTCACGACCGCATGGTATCGAGGTGGGCGGTCGCGTACGCTGCGGTCATGCCATCCGTCACCGGCCGGGTCCCCGCGGCCGATGGGACCGAGTTGTTGACCCGACACTGGTCATCTGCCGGGACAGCCTCGGACGGCGTCTGGGTGGGCCCTCCGTGGGGTTCGGTCCTGCTCCTCCACGGTCTCGGCGAACACTCCGGCCGCTACGAGCACGTCGGAGACCAGCTCGCGGACGCTGGCCTCGACGTCCACGCGTATGACCAGCGCGGCAACGGCGGATCGGGTGGCCGGCGCGGCCACGTGGAGCGCTGGACGCAGCTCCTCGACGACCTCGCCGAGCGCCTCGCCGCGGTGCGGGGCGGCGCCGGCGAGGGTCCGCTGGTCCTCTACGCGCATTCGATGGGCGCCCTCGTGGCGGCGGGGTACCTGCTCGACGGGCGGCCCCAGCCGGATCTCGCCGTCCTGTCCTCTCCGGGCCTGGACTCCACGCTACCGGGTTGGAAGAAGGGGCTCGCGCGGCTGCTGGGCGGGGTCGCGCCGACGCTCGCGTTGCGCAACGGCCTCGACGGGGCGACGCTGTCGCGCGACCCGTCGGTGGCCGAGAAGGTGCGTGCCGATCCCGCGGCCGCCAAGGTCACGACGGCCCGGTTCGGCGCCGAAGCGCTTGCCGAGCAGGCCCGCATCCGTCGCGAGGCCCCCGGCGGCTTCCGGATCCCGGTGCTCGTCCTCCACGGCCTCGACGACGGCCTCGTTCCGGCCTCGGCGTCCGAGCTGCTCGTCTCGGTCCCGGGGGTCGAACGGCGAACATACCCGGGCCTTCGGCACGAGCTCCACAACGAGCCCGAGGGCCCCGAGATCGTCGCCGAGATCCTGGCGTGGATCCGCGAGCGTGGTACGCTCGGCCCTCAACCGAACACCGCCTCCGGGGAGCGCCTCGAGCGCTGAGAGTGTGGCGAACGCCACAGACCCGCCGAACCTGATCCGGCTCATACCGGCGAAGGAAGCAGGCCGAACGTCATCGATGATGCCGTCCGCGGCACCCGGAGCCGGCGTTCTCTGGCCGCATCGATCCGGAGGTTCGGTCCATATGGCCACCGCGTACGACACCTCGGCGCCAGCCTTCGTGCCCGACACGCGCTGGCGGACGCGCGACATCATCATCGCCGCGGTCATCGGCGTCGCATTCGGGGTCGTGTTCTGGGTCTGGAACCTCGCCTGGGCGGGCCCGCTCGACATCATCTTCAGCTTCGCCCCACCGGCGAAGGACCTCGCCTACGCCGTCTGGCTCGTCCCTGCGGTGCTCGCACCGCTCATCGTCCGCAAGCCGGGAGCCGCGCTCTTCGCCGAGATGGTGGCAGCCGGCGTATCGGCGATTCTCGGCAGCCAGTGGGGCGTCGACACGCTGCTCTCGGGGTTCGTGCAGGGCGCGGCCGCCGAGCTCGTGTTCGCGTTCTCGCTCTACCGGCTCTGGTCCTTCCCGGTGCTCGCGGCCGCGGCGATCGCGAGCGCGGCCGCCGCCTGGATCCACGACTGGGCGCTGTACTACGCCGACGTCGCCCCCGGGTTGCAGATCATCCGTGGGCTCGCGATGGGGATCTCGGCGGTCGTTATCGTCGCCGGCGGCTCGGTGGCCCTCCATCGAGCGCTCAAGAACGCCGGCGTCCTCCAGGGGTTCCCCGACTGACCCCGATCGCCGTCAGCGCACGGGACCTCGGCGTCGTCCACGGCGGCGCCGATCTACCCGCGCTCGACGGGATCTCGTTCGAGCTTGTGCCGGGCCATGTCCTTTTGGTGCTCGGACCGTCGGGTTCGGGCAAGAGCACCCTGGCCCTCGCGATCTCGGGGCTGATCCCGGGCGACATCCCGGCCACGGTCACGGGACAGCTCGAGCTGGACGGTCGAGATGTCCGGGAGCTCGGCACGGTACGGGTAGGCGAGCGGGTCGGGATCGTGTTCCAGGACCCCTCCACCCAGCTCGTGATGGAGCGGGTCGAGGACGACGTCGCGTTCGGCCTCGAGAACCGCGCCTGGGCGGTCGACGCGATGCGCGAACGCGTACCCGAGGCACTCGCCACGGTCTCGCTCCAGGGCCAGGAACGCGATCGATCGCGACGGTTGTCGGGCGGACAACAACAGCGCCTGGCGCTGGCGGGAGCCCTCGCAGCGCAACCGGGACTGCTGGTTCTCGACGAACCGACCGCGAACCTGGATCCGGCCGGGGCAACCGCCCTGATGGCAACGCTTGCATCGATCCGCGCCGAGCGCTCGGCGACGATCGTGCTGATCGAGCACCGGGTCGAGGAGGCCTGGCGGCTCGCGGATGTCGTGTTGGCACTCGACGCCGATGGTCGGATGATCGACGTCGGCCCGCCCAGGAAGGTGGCCACCCGATCGGTCGGCCGGCTGCGGGCGGCCGGGGTCTGGTTGCCGGCCAAGCTCGAACCGGAGGATCGACCGGGGCCGCTGCCCGCCCTCCAGGATCCCGCCGCGGTGGCGACCCGCGCAACGGTCGTTCGTGCGGACGCCGTCCGGTATGGGTACGATCGGGCACGACCGGTCCTGCGGGGTGTCACGCTGGAGGCCCGGGCCGCGGAGCGGGTCGCCCTCGTGGGGCCCAATGGCAGCGGCAAGTCGACGCTCGCGCGTCTGCTCGTCGGCCTGCTCCGTCCGGATCACGGTCGAGTGGAGCTGCTGGGCGCCGATCCGGCGAGGCTGCCCCCGGCCGACCTCGCCCGCCGCGCCGGATACGTCTTCCAGGAGCCGGAACGCCAGTTCCTCGCCCAGCGGGTAAAGGATGAGGTCAACCTCGGGCTGAACGCCGAAGAGCGAGCCCGGGTCGAGCCGCTCATGGACCGCCTCGGACTCCCGCTGGAGCGGTTCGGCGAGCGCAGCCCTTACCAGCTCTCGGGCGGGGAGCAGCGGCGCCTGTCGCTGGCCTGCATCCTGGTGCGTCGACCGGCCGTCCTCGTGCTCGACGAACCGACGTTCGGGCAGGACCGGCGCGGGTACGAGAGCCTGCTCCGGATCCTCCGCGAGCACCTCGACAATGGGGCGTGCCTGATCGCGGCGACCCACGATGGGCGCTTCGTCGCCGACGTCGCGACCAGGATCGTGGAACTCGACGAGGGCTGGGTGGCCCCGGCCGAGGTGCCGGCATGATCGCCGAGCGCCTCGAGCTCGGCGATAGCCAGCTCGACAGCCCGCTGGGCCGGACCAGCCCGGTCGTGAAGCTGGCGATCGCGTTCGGTTGGCTCGCGGGACTGGCGCTGACCCTCAGCCCGCTGCCCCCGCTGATCCTCGCCGCCGTCGCGCTCGCCGCCGGCCTGCTGTTCGGCGGCATCCCGCCGGCGATGCTCGCCCGTGGGCTCGCGCCGCTGTGGATCGCGGCGGTCGGCGTTGGCACCTTCAACATGCTCTTCTCGGCGAGCAACGGCGACCCGACGAGCGCGGCGCTGCTCAGCCTCGGTCCCATCCGGATCGCCACCGATGCCGCGGTCAACGGCGTCGCACTGGGCCTCCGCGTCGTGGCGATCGCGGCCGTTGGGGCGGTGTTCACGCTGACCACGGATTCGACCCGGCTGGCGGACTCGCTCGTGCAGCAGCTCCGCGTCTCGCCGCGGTTTGCCTACGGGGCGCTCGCGGCGTACCAGGCGATCCCGCGCTTCGCCGAAGACGTGACCTCCCTGCGCCAGGCGCGCCGGATCCGCGGCTTGCGCGGTGGCTGGCATCCACGATTGCTCATCGGTGTGCTGGTCCTGGCGATCCGGCACGGCGACCGGATGGCCCTGTCGATGGATGCGCGCGGCTTTGGCTCGGGGCCCCGCACCGTCTATCGGCAGGTGCGCTGGGGTCCGCTCGATGCGCTGGTCGGCATCGACGCGTTCGTGATCCTCGTTGCGGCGCTGGTGGTCGCGGGGTAGCGTCGGGCTCGCGACGGACGCGCCCGCGATCGTCGGGGCGTCTCCAGCGTCGCGCTGCCCGACCGTCGTCCTGCGGCGCCACTGAGCATCACCGCGGCCGGTCCGCCATCATCGATGGCCAGATCCGCTGACGGAGACCGAGGTGTCGGACGCGCGCACGATCATCTTCTTTCCCGAAGGCGCCTTCGGGCCGACGAACAACTGCGTCGGGATCGGCCAGATCCTGCGGGCACGGGGGCATCGCGTCGTGTTCGTCGTGGAGGAGTCGTTCGCGGGAACGCTAGAGGCGAAGGGCTTCGAGGAGCGGCTGATGCGGCTGGGGCCGCCCCCGAGCGAGCTCGAGGTGCCCGGCCAGTTCTGGATCGACTTCATCCGCGATACGGCGCCAGTCTTCCGCAAGAGCACGCTCGAGCAGCTTGGCGAGTTCATCGCCCCGACCTGGCAGGCGCTCATCGACGGCGCCCGGTACGTCAACCCGCGCCTGGCCGAGATCTTCGATGAGGTGGCGCCCGACGCGATCGTCGAGGACAACGTCGTTGGGTTCCCGGCGATCAGCGCCTCGGGGCGCCCGTGGGTCCGGATCGTCTCGTGCCAGCCGGCCGAGCTCAAGGACGCGGCCGTGCCGCCCTTCTCGTCGGGCTATTCGGCGGCCGACCAGCGCGACTGGCCGGCCTTCCTCGAGGAGGTCCGCCGCACCCACGCCGATCTGTGGGCCGGATTCGACGCATTCTGCCGCGAGCACGGCGAGGCGGGCCTCTCGTACGGTCCGTTCGGGCCTGAGTTCATCGCCGAGTCACCGTATCTGAACCTGTATTCCTATCCGCTCGAGGCGGACTACGCGCGTCGGCATCCGCTGGGGCCCACTTGGCATCGCCTCGAGTCGACGGTCCGGGCGCCTGAGGCCGGCTGGGAGCTGCCGGACCACCTGGCCGAGCGGGATGGGGCGCTGATCTACCTCTCCCTGGGGTCGCTCGGCTCGGCGGACGTCGGGCTGATGCAGCGCCTCGTCGATCTGCTGGCCACGACCGAGCACCGGGTCATCGTGTCGAAGGGCCCGCTCGCCGACGAGATCACGCTCCACGACAACCAGGTCGGGGAGGCGTTCCTCCCGCAGCCGGCGATCCTGCCGCAGGTCGACCTCGTGCTCACCCACGGCGGCAACAACACGGTCACCGAGGCGCTCCATCAGGGCAAGCCGATGATCGTCCTGCCGTTGTTCTGGGACCAGGTCGACAACGCCCAGCGCGTCGAGGAGATCGGCTTCGGCCGGCGCCTGTCGACCTACGCGTTCCGGGACGAGGAGCTGACCGACGCGATCGACGAGCTGCTCGCCGACCAGGCGCTCGCGAGCCGCCTCGCGGCGATGTCCGCTCGGATCAAGGCCTCGTCGGGGACCGCCCGCGCCGCAGATCTCATCGAGCAGGTCGCTCGGGGCTGACGGGTTCTTCCTCCGGCTCGCAGCTTGCGCCTCAGGGCCGGCACAGTGACCATCAGTCACCCTCTTGCGAGAACGTGCACGGCCGGCTTCGCAGGCGCCAGCCTGGGCCGGCAACCACGCGGATTCGTTGGTCGATCGTGACTGGGAGTCAGGCGCGGCGTCCGGACTCTCGATGCCGGGCCGCAGCACAAGGCCAGCGCCGCGCGCCACGGGCGCCCGCTGCGATCGCCCACGTGGCGGGACGGACTGTCCGCCTCGGACTACGATGACCAACACTTCCCATGACCCCGTCACCCACGCCCAGGAGGCACCCCGAGATGACCGACGTCGCGGAGCGCGTCAAGACCTATCAGCAGTTCATCAATGGCGAGTGGGTCGACTCGGCGGCCGGCCAGACCCTCGATGTCGACAACCCGGCCGACGCGACGGTCATCGCCAAGGTCCAGGCCTCGAGTGCCGAGGACATCGATCGCGCGGCCAACGCGGCCGAGAAGGCCTTCGAGTCGTGGGGCAAGACGACGCCCCAGGAGCGCAGCCAGGCCCTGCTCAAGCTCGCCGACGCCATCGAATCGCGCGCGGATGAGCTGGGTCGCCTGGAGTCGAAGAACGCCGGCAAGCCAGTCGGGGCGGCGATCGATGAGATCCCGGTCGTCGTCGACAACCTGCGGTTCTTCGCCGGCGCAGCGCGCCTGCTCGAGGGCAAGGCCGCGAACGAGTACATGGCCGACCACACCTCGTTCATCCGCCGCGAACCGGTGGGCGTGGTCGCGTCGATCGCGCCATGGAACTACCCGATCATGATGGCCGGCTGGAAGATCGGCCCGGCCCTCGCCGCCGGGAACACCGTGATCCTCAAGCCATCGGCTCGGACCCCGCTGACGGCCCTGATCCTCGCCGAGCTCGCCGCCGACATCCTTCCCCCGGGCGTCCTCAATGTCATCACCGGCACGGGTGCCGCGATCGGCGATGACCTCGTCGGTCATCCGAAGGTCGGAATGGTCTCCGTCACCGGCGATACCGACACGGGCAAGCACATCGCCAAGGTGGCGGCCGAGAAGGTCAAGCGGCTGCACCTGGAGCTCGGCGGCAAGGCGCCAGTGATCGTCTTCGACGATGCCGACCTCGACGCGGTCGCCGAGGCGATCAAGCTGTGGGGCTACTGGAACGCCGGCCAGGATTGCACCGCAGCCACGCGCGTCATCGCCGGTCCGAAGATCTACGACCGGTTCGTGGCCGAGGTCTCGGACCAGGTCAAGTCGATCAAGTGGGGCGACCCGGCCGAGGGCGACGACATCGAGATGGGCTCGCTCATCGCGAAGGCCCAGGCCGACAAGGTCGAAGGCATGGTCGATCGCGCGCGCGCCGGCGCCGAGATCGTGACCGGCGGCGTCCGCCCGGACCGCCCCGGCGCCTTCTACGAGCCGACCGTGATCGCGGGGCCCGACCAGAGGTCCGAGATCGTCCAGGACGAGGTCTTCGGGCCGGTCGTCACCGTCCAGCGATTCACCGATGAGGACCAGGCGATCAAGTGGGCAAACGACGTCCGCTTCGGCCTCGCCGCGTCCGTTTGGACCGCCGACGCCGGCCGCGGCATGCGCGTGGCCAAGGCCATCCAGTTCGGGACCGTCTGGATCAACGATCACTTCATGCTGGTGTCCGAGATGCCCCACGGAGGCTTCAAGGAATCCGGCTACGGCAAGGACCAGAGCATGTACGCGGTCGAGGACTACACGGTCGTCAAGCACGTGATGCTCAAGATCTGATCACGCGCGCGGAGGTCGAGGCCGCCGTCGGGCGGCTCGATCGCGACGCGATCACGGAGGCCCGCTGGTTCGGCGCCAAGGGCCGCGCGATCAGCGATCTGGCGCTCGAGGCGGCGTTCGTGCTGGACGCGTCGGCCCCACATGTGCTGGCAATCGCGACGGTTGGTCTCGATGACGGGACGTCGTCTCGCTACACGTTCGCCCTGACCGGGGAGCCGCTGCGTCTCGCTGCGGCAGGGAATGGGGCCTGGCGCGCGCTTGCCGTGGCGATGGCCGAGGGCCACACCATCGCCGCCCTGGCCGACGACCCCTCGATCCCTCCGACCGCGGCCCTCGTCTGCCGTCCGGCACGGGCGTTATCCGAGCTCGTCCCGGGTGACGATCCTGCAGCCATCATCGCTGCCGGCACGGAACGCGATCTCGGCGCGGACCAGTCGAACACCTCGGTCGTGCTTGATGAGCGCCTCCTGCTCAAGGCCTTCCGGCGCCTGCTGCCAGGACTGAACCCGGATCTCGAGATGACCGCGTTCCTGTCCGAGGAGGCAGGCTTCAGCGCCGTTCCGCCGCTCGGCGGGTATGCGGAGCTGGTCTCGGCCCGCCACGGCACCGCGACGATCGCGATGGCCCAGGCGTTCGTCTCCGATGGGGCCGACGCCTACGAATCGGTGGCCGAGACGTTGACCGCCTGGCTCCTTGCCCCGGGCGCGGTCAGCCTCGAGTTCGCGACGGAGGTCGCGGCCGATCTCGGCACGCTGACCTCCGGCCTGCACGCGGCCCTCGCCGACGGGCACGGCCTGCCGGACATGGAGCCGCGACAGGCGTCACGCGCCGAGGTTCGCGCCTGGGCCGAGCGTGCGCAAGCCACGCTCGCGATGGCGCTCGACGTCACATCCCGCGACGCCGGTGCGGAGCTCCGGACCCTGGCTCCGCGGATCGCGGAGGAGCTGACGGTGCTCGAGGCGCTGCCGACGGCGCCGCGGGTCAGCCGGACGCACGGCGATTACCACCTGGGGCAGGTGCTCATCGCGCTCGACGGCTACCGGATCATCGATTTCGAGGGGCAGCCGTTTTCCTCGATGGAAGATCGACGCGAGCACCGGGACCCGTTGCGGGACGTCGCCTCGATGCTTCGCTCGATCGACCACGTCGGTCGCAGCGCAGGGCGGCGTGCGGCAGCCCGGAACGGCGGGCCACTGGAATCCGCCGGACTGGACCTGCCCGGCTGGCTCCGACGGTCCCGCGAGCGCTTCCTCGATGCGTACAGGGCCGGGTTGCGCCAGGCGGGTCGCCCGGTCGACATCGATCCTGCCCTGCTCCGAGCGTACGAGATCGAGAAGGAGACGTACGAGTTCGCCTACGCCGCAACCTACCTGCCCAGCTGGCTCTGGGCGCCGACCGAGGGGATGCTCGGGCTGTTCGAGGACGCCTGATCGACTCGAGGACGCGTGGTCGACGCGGATCAGCCGCCGATCGTCGCGAGGAATCGGAAGGCCGGCACCGCTGCCGTGAACGCATCGGCCAGCACGTCCGGCAGGGCGGTGGACTGGACCTCCTCGTCGGAGAGGCGGTGTCCGAACACGAGATCCTTGTAGCGGAACCAGTCGGCCATCGGGTGGTCCGGCGGGAGGCCGGGCGGCACGCGCTTCAGCTGCTCGTGGCTCGTGACCGGGCCGAACGCGGCAACGAACCCGGGATCCTCGAGCGCGGCACGGACGCGCCCCGGATCGTCAAGGATCGCCTGGCGGAAGGCGTCCAGCCGAGGTTTGTCCGGCTGCCACATGCCCCCGCCCACGAACATCTCGCCCGGCTCGAAGTGGAAATAGCCGCCGTTGCCGTGGGCCCGGGTCTCGGACGTCTCCGCGCCCCCGGATCGCTCCACCCACGGGAAACTGGCGCCGAGGTGCCGCTTGTAGGGCGACTTGTTGCGGGAGAAGCGCGTGTCACGGTAGATCCGGAAGATCGACCGCTTCGGATCGGCCTCTAGCGGGAGGCCGCGAGCCTCGAACCGCTCCGCCAGGGCGACGACGAGCGCCTCGAGCGGTTCCTTGAGCAGACGCTCGTACTCGGCCTTGCGCGGCTGGAACCACGCGCGGTCATTGTTCTCGGCGAGCTCCGCGAGGAACGCGATCGCCTCGGGTCGGAAGCCCTGGAACGCGGGTGCTGCGACGGCCATCGAGCTTCAACCTCCAGGAGGCGGGCGAGATCTGAACTGTACGCCTCACCGGCCACCCAGCTCTCAACTTGCCCTTACCTCGCACTTACCCGCTCGCAGACCCCGACACATCCGCTGATGGACCGTCGTCTCCGCTCCATCAGAGCTCGCCTGGAGGGGTGGAATGTCGAGCGTCAGGCGTGGCGTCATCGCCATCGGCTTCGCGATTGCGTTGCTCGCCATCCCGGGGACGGCATATGCCTGCGAGCCGTACACGTTCGGCGACGAGGAGGACTGGTTTCGGCTCTCGGACGGCCTCCAGTGGTCGTTCGCCGGAGTCGTCACTGACGAGATCTCGAATCCGGAGATCCCCGATCGGCCCCAAGCCGTCGACCTCCGCATCGACGAGACCCTCATCGGACGCGTCTCCCTGGCGAGGCTGCGGGTCGTGCAGGACGCCGGCTGTGACGGCTTCTGGTATCGCCAGGGCGACCGGGTGATCGCGGCGATCGGTCGGATGCGCGGCGTCCGGCCGCCGTTCGAGGACATCACCAACTATGCGGTCGCGGTGTGGGTGATCCGCGACGGAGTCATCGTGCCCGGCCTGGGTCCGCACTCCCGCCCGTGGGTCGCTGGGCAGGCTCCACGAACCGAGCGGCAGTTGCGCGCGTGGCTGCTCGCGCTGCCCGACACGGCGACCGCTCCGCCCGTCGAGTCGCCTCCCATATGGTCCTGGGCCGTGCTGCTACCGGCGTTGGGTGGCGCGATCGGCGCCGCCGCAGTCTGGCGGCGACCGGCCTGAACGGCCCGATCAAGGGCGACACCCCGACACCCGCGCCACCCTTGGTCTCCGTCCCATAACGCCTGACCGCTATCCTCCCGGGCGTGCCCCTTCCGATGCGCAGTCCCGTCTCCGTCGACCTCCGAGCGGCCATCCTGGCCTGGTACGTCGAGGGCAGACGGCCCCTCGCGTTCCGGCGGACGACCGATCCGTACGCCATCCTCGTTTCGGAGGCCATGTCCCAGCAGACCCAGGCGGCGCGAGCGGCGGTCTACTGGGAGCAGTTCATGGAGCGCTTCCCGACCGTTGGCGACCTCGCCGACGCCACCCCCGCAGCGGTGCTTCGAGCGTGGCAGGGCCTTGGCTACGATCGGCGGGCGCTGGCCCTCTGGCGAGCGGCCCGGGTGATCGTCAACGACCACGGCGGTCGGGTCCCGGTGACTCTGGACGAGCTGCGAGCCCTTCCCGGTGTCGGGCCGTACACCGCTCGGGCGGTGGCGGCGCTGGCGTTCGGGGCGCCGGTCGGGGCGGTCGACGTCAACGTCCGACGCGTGCTCGGCCGGATCGTGGTCGGGTCGCCAGACGAGCTCTCTGCCGTCGAGGTGCAGCAAGCCGCGGACGCGGCGGTGCCGCCCGATCGGCCCGGCGAGTGGACCCACGCCCTGATGGACATCGGTGCCACCCTGTGTCGACCGCGCGCGCCGCGCTGCGAGGACTGTCCGGCCCGGCCGTGGTGCCGGTACGCGGCGGCTGGCGAGCGGACCGTCCCGGTTGCCGCCCCACGGCCCGGAGGCCGTGCGGCTGCCTTCTCGTCGACGATACGCTGGTTGCGCGGCCGGATCCTCGATCGCCTGCGGCTGGCGCCGGACGGCGACTGGGTCGAGCTGGAGGGCCCGATCGGCCAGCACGGTATGTCGAATGTCCGGCGCGCGGCGACGGCGATGGCCGCGGACGGCGTGATCGAACTGGCCCCCGGCGACGGCGCGATTCGCGCCCGGCTGCCGCTGGGCTGAAGCGCCGCATCCGAGTCCGCTACGCTTCGCAGGCCATGTCTCCAACCCGCGCCCGTGCCGGAGCGGATGGGCCGGCCCCCGTCGCGACCGATGGCGCCGATGCCCCGCTTCCCGCCAACGACCAAGCCATCTTCGAGCTCGACCTGCGCGGCCTGCGCCGCCGATGGGCGAGCCGGTCGGCACTGCCGGCGATCGGAGCGGAGGCGATGACCGGCGCCGATCGCCGGGCCCAAGCGCTCGGCGTCGCCGAGGACCGGCTCATGGAGCACGCCGGCACGGCCGTTGCGGGGGCGGTCCGCGCGCTGGCGGTGGACACCGGCCGCTGGGGAAGCGGACCCATCGTCATCCTGTGCGGCCCGGGCAACAACGGTGGCGACGGGTTTGTCGCGGCGCGGCGCCTGGCGCTCGTGGGGGCCCAGGTCGTCGTCGCGGTCGTCTCGGCGGACACCCGGCCACGGAACGCCGCGTCGGCCCGCAACTGGGACCGCATCGCGCGCGACCCGGGCATCGCCAAGGTCCTCGTGCCGAGCCCGCGCGACCTCGCGATGTTCGGCCAGGGCATCGAGCGCGCCGCGGTCATCGTCGACGCACTGCTCGGGACCGGCGTGCGCGGGCCGCTCCGTGACCCGATCCGGTCCGCGGTCGAGCTCGTCAACCGGGCGCGTGCCGGCGGCATCCCGGTCGTGGCCGTCGATACGCCGACGGCGGTCGATCTCTCGAGCGGCGAACCGTCCGATCCGGCCGTGCGGGCCGACCTGACCGTCACGTTCCACCGGCCCAAGACCGGGCTGGCAACACGCCGCGGGGCCGCCCACGCCGGCAAGATCCTCGTGGCTCCGATCGGCATCCCGTCCGAGGCCGATCGTGGTTGAGGCCCGTCCTCAGCCCGGTTGGCGGGAGGCCCTCCTCGTTGCGGTCGCCGTCGTGGCCGTCGTGCTCGGCTCGGCGGTGCTCACCAGCCTGCTGCCGACCGCCGTCCAGGCTGCGATCTTCCACGCTCCGATCCTCATCGTCGTCCTCATCATCGGCACCGCCTGGGTCCTGTGGCGCATCTCCCGCGGTCGCCCGCCCGACCCGGACCGGTGACGGAGGCGCCGGGACCGCTCGACCGTCGACGCGCCGACCTCGCCCGCCTTGCCGGCACCGAATGGGATGTCGTCATCGTCGGCGGCGGGATCGTCGGGGCGGGCGCCCTCCTCGATGCCGCCTCGCGCGGCCTCCGCGCCGCGCTCATCGAGCAGGAGGACATCGCGGCCGGGACGTCGTCGCGGTCCTCGCGGCTCATCCACGGCGGCCTGCGGTACCTCGAGCAGTTCCACGTGGGCCTCGTCCGCGAGGCGCTCGCCGAACGCCGCCGGCTCCTCCACCTGGCGCCGCACCTCGTCACCCTCGAGCCCCTGCTGTTCCCGGTATACGGCGTGCCGATCGTGACGAAGGCGTTCTTCGACACCGGCCTGTCGCTGTACGACCTGCTCGGAGCGCGACATGACGGGGGCTGGCACCGGCGCCTGTCGGTGGCTGAAACGCTCGAGCTGGTCCCGCCGCTCCATCGCCCCGGCCTGCGCGGCGGTTTGCTGTACCACGACGGCATGGAGGATGACGCACGGTTCACACTGGCCGTCGTGCGTGCCGCGCTGGGTGCGGAGGCGCAGCCGGTGGCGATCACCCGGGTCCGCGGCACCGGGCTGCGGATCGACCCGTCGTACGGCACGATCGCCGCACTCACCGTGCGGGACCTGCTCAGCGGTGAGGACCTCGAGGTCCGCACGCGGGCCGTGGTCGATGCGACCGGTGTCTGGGCGGCCGACCCGGCGCACCCGTTCGCGAGCTCGTCGACGCGGATCCTGCCGAGCCGTGGCGCCCACCTCGTCGTGCCCCGCGCGCGCATTCCGGCGCGGACCGGGATGACCATTCGCGTCCCGGGCAAGGTCGTGTTCCTCGTGCCGTGGCCCGATCACTGGCTCATCGGCACCACGGATGCGCCCTTCGACGGACCGCCGGATCGCCCGGCCGCGGACGGCTGGGAGATCGACAGGCTCCTCGCGACGGTGAACCAGACGCTCGAGGTGGACCTGCGGCGCGAGGACGTGGTCGGCACCTACGCGGGCCTGCGGCCACTGATCGCCCCATCGCGTAGCGGCTCGACCGTCAAGGCGTCCCGGGAGCATCGCGTCACGATCGAATCGACCGGCGTGGTGCGCATCGGCGGCGGCAAGTACACGACCTACCGGCTCATGGCTCGCGACGTGATCGATGCCGTACTCGGGCGCGACGGTGCCCGCGCGCGGCCCAGCGCGACCGCCGATTGGCCGCTTGCCGGAGCCGCCGACCTCCCCGCGCTGGGGCGGCTCGTTGCCGAGCTCGAGACGATCCCGGACATCGTCGCCGTGCACCCCGAGGCGGCCGCTCGTCTCGTCGCCCGCCACGGAACCGACGCCCCGGGCGTCGCGGCCCTTGGCGGCACGCTCGGGCTGCTTCGGCCGCTCGTGCCCGCTCGGCCGTTCCTCGAGGCGGAGGTCGCCTGGGCGGCGCGCCACGAGCTTGCCCTGTCGCTCGACGACGTCCTGGCCCGTCGGACTCGGTTGGCCGTCGAGCTGCCGGATCGGGGCGCGAGCATCGCACCGCGGGTCGCCGCGATCCTCGGCCAGGAGCTCGGCTGGGGCGACGCCCGCCAGGCGCTCGAAGTCGAGTCGTATCTCGCGAGCGCAACGCGCGAGTACTCCGTGGCGCCGTCGGTCGCGCCCTCGCCCTGACCGACCCGGCCGTCATCGGCTCGTCACTCGCACCCGGCAGGGTGGCGCCCATGCCATGGATCGGCGACCTCGCCAGTGACTTCGCCGCCGCCCTCTACGAGGCCCGGATCCCGGTCGCGATCGGGTCGGTCGTGGCCGCCGTGCTGGCGATCGTCGTCGCGCACCGCCTCGGCTGGTTCGCCGCCGGGAGGCGGCATCCGGGGCGAACCAGCGCGGTCGTGGCCGCGTTGCTCGCTGTCGCCGTGCCAGTCGGTTGGTATCTCGGCTCGCCGATCCTCATCCGCACGTCCCTGGTCGAGACCGCGCCGAGTGCTGCCGGGGCAGTGCCCGCTGCATCCTTCGCCACGGCGGTCCCGACATCGGCGGGTGAGTCCTCCGGATCTCCCCTGGCCCGCGCCGGGACCGCGACGTCCGAGACTCCGGTGGCGATCGCCACCGGCTCGTTCAGCGGAAGCGACGACTTTCACTTTGGTCGGGGAACCGCGTCGCTGATCCAGGTAGGGCCCGGTCGATATCACCTCCGTCTTGAAGACTTCTCGGTCCGCAACGGGCCCGACCTGTACGTCTATCTGTCGCCCGATCCGAAGGGCTACGCGAGCGATGCCCTCGAGCTCGGCCGGCTGAAGGCGACTGACGGCAGCTTTGGCTACGACCTGCCGGCGGGTGCCGATCCGAGCCGATTCGCGAGCGCAATCATCTGGTGCAAGCAATTCAGCCACCTCTTCGCGACGGCCCCGTTCGAGGGCGTTTGACCGGCGACTCCGAGCGTCGAAAGTCGGGGCTATACAACGTGCATGCGGACGCGTACCATCCCGCCGGTAAATGCCATGGAAACGTCCGTGGCCAGAACGTAGCTCGACGCAACTCGGACTCCTCTCACGGCTGACGCGAGAACCCGACGGGGTCGCGCCAGCTACCGAGAGGAGTTTCGTTTTCGTGTACAGCGACAAGAACCTGACCTGCGCGGACTGTGGACAGGAATTCGTGTTCACGGCATCCGAGCAGGACTTCTATGCGCAGCGTGGTTTCACTGAGCCACGCCGTTGCCCGTCGTGCCGTGCCAGCCGCAAGGCCGCCCGGAACGCCGAGAGCGGCGATAGCTCGTATGGCGGCTACGGGGCTAGCGGCGGGTACTCGGCCGGCGGTTACGATGGCGGCGGTGGCGGCGGTGGCGGTGCATACCGCGATCGCGGACCGCGCGAGATGTTCGCCGCGACCTGCTCGAACTGCGGCCGCGAGGCCCAGGTCCCGTTCCGCCCCACCAGCGGCAAGCCGGTCTACTGCAGCGACTGCTTCCGGAGCATGCGCGGCGCCTGACCCAGTCCTCTCGGCGCGGGCCGACCCACGACCCGCCGAACCAGCGTGATCCCCGACCCGGGTTGTCAGCCGACCCGGGTCGATCGATTCCCAAGAGGTCCTCGTGTGGTCAGCATTGGGGTCCTGTCACCGGACGAACCCTGCCGTGCTCGCCCTCAGGCGTGTGCGCCCAAGAGCGCTCCGCTCGGCAGGAACCATCCGGTCCGAGGCCACGGATCCTAGCTGCGGTCAGCCGCTGGGGCGTTTGCCGGCCAGCAGGTCCAGGTCGAACTTGCGCTCCGTGCCGTGGATCAATCGATCGATGTTGTCCGCGTGCGCGAGCCAGATGAACGCGGCGCCAACCGCGGCGTACAGCACGTAGGGGAGCGGCGTGCGGGGCTCGACCAGCAGCACGAGCAGCATCGCCGGGACCATCGCCGCCGACCCCAGCAGCGATCCGAGCGACACGTAGCGTGTCAGCAGGATGACGACGACGAACACGGGCGTCGCGAGCAGCACGCCGAGCGGCTGGATGACGAGCATCGTTCCGACGCCCGCTCCGACGCCGCGGCCGCTCCGGAACCCGGCGAACACGCTCCAGATGGCGCCCGCGACGGCCGCCCCGCCGCAGAGGACCTCGACCCACGGATCGCCGGTCACGAGGCGGGCGATCAGGACGGGCACGGCGCCCTTCAGCAGGTCACCCAGGACGACGACCGCGGCCCATTTCCGCCCGAGGACCCGCAACGCGTTCGTGCCGCCGGTCCGACCCGACCCGACGGAACGCAAGTCCGGCCCGCCGACTCGCCGGGCGACGAGCGAACCCACCGGGATGGATCCCATGACATAGGCGAGGAGCACCAGGAGCCCCGTCCGGAGCAGGATCGCTGGGTCCACCAAAGTCCTCGAACCTCGAACCACCCGCGCCGCATCCGTCCGGCGCCCTCGGCGCCGCGAGTCTAGCACCGGCCTCCGCCCCACCAACCAACGTCGCAGGAGGCGCGGCCGGAGGTGGCTGCGGCCGTAATGGGGTGGTGACAGGACCCCCACACGGACCCACAGCCTGACCCCTTCGGTTGCGCCCCTTGCGACGCCCCGCGTACCATCGACCACCATGGCTGTCGGCTCGTCCAATGACTTCGAACTCGTCGTGCTCGGCGCCGGCACCGGCGGGTACGCCGCGGCGTTTCGCGCGGCCCAGCTTGGCCTGAAGGTCGCGCTCGTCGACGAGGACAAGATCGGGGGTACGTGCCTCCATCGCGGCTGCATCCCGACCAAGGCCCTCCTCGAATCGGCGGCGTTCGCCGAGCAGATCCGTCACGCCGGCGACTTCGGCCTGACGTTGCCGGGCGAAGCCGGGATCGATTACGCCGCGATGGCGGCCCGAAGGGACGCGGTCGTCAAGCGGATGTGGACGGGCCTCAAGAGCCTGGTCGGCAAGAACAAGGTGACCTGGATCGACGGCCGTGGCCGCCTCGAGGGGCCCAACAAGATCCGCGTGAGCCAGCCGGGCGAGGACGGCACGCCGGGCAAGGGCGGGGAGCGCGTGCTGCAGGCGACCGACGTCATCGTCGCGACCGGCTCGCGCGTCAAGAGCCTCCCGGGCCTCAAGCCAGACGGCAAGCGGATCGTGACCAGCGACGACGTCCTCACGATGACGACGCTGCCGAAGGACATCGTCATCGTCGGAGCCGGGGCCGTCGGCGTCGAGTTCGCCAGCATGTTCTCCGACATCGGGGTCAAGGTCATCCTCCTCGAGTACGCGCCGCAGATCGTGCCGCTCGAGGACGGCGAGGTCAGCAAGGTCGTCGAGCGCAGCTTCGCGAAGCGCGGCATGACCGTGATGACCAGCGCCCGGTTCGATGCCGCCGCGGTCAGCGTCGAGAAGGACGGGATCTGCCTGATGGTCGGGCCCGAGGGCAAGGAGCCCCAGGAGGTGCGCGCCGAGATGTTGCTCGTCGCCACGGGCCGTGCCGCGAACATCGAGGACATCGGGCTCGAGACGACCAAGGTCGAAACCGACAAGGGAGTCATCAAGGTCAACGGGCGGATGCGCACAAAGGAGCCGCACGTCTACGCGATCGGCGACGTGATCGGCGGCCTGTGGCTGGCCCACACGGCGGCCCACGAAGGCCTCATCGCGGCGCACGTCATCGCCGGCGCGAGTGACGTCCACGAGATGGACTACACGAAGCAGCCGCGCGCCACGTACTGCCGCCCGGAGATCGCCTCGATCGGCCTGACCGAGGAGCTGGTCAAGGCGGCCGGCACCCCATACAAGGTCGGCAAGGTCCCATTCCAGGCGATCGCCAAGGCGATCATCGGCGGCGAGTACGAGGGCTTCGCGAAGGTCATCGCGAGCACGGAGAACGGCGACACCCTCGGCGTGCACATCGTCGGCCCCCACGCGACCGATCTGATCGCGGAGGCGTCGCTTGCCTTCGAGCTAGACGCGACGCCGTGGGAGATCGGTGGGGCCACCCACGCCCACCCGACCCTGTCGGAGGTCATCGGCGAGGCCGCGATGGCGGTCGACGGCCGCTCCATCAACTTCTGAGGGAGGTCAGCCTCGACGATGGCGGTCGCCAAGGGACGCGAGACCAGCCTCGGAGCCGCCGTCGGCCTCACCGACGCCGACCTCGTCGAGATGTATCGCTACGTCGCGCTCGCTCGGGCGCTCGACGAGCGGATGTGGATCCTCAACCGAGCCGGCCGCATCCCGTTCGTGATCAGCGGCCAGGGCCACGAGGGCGCCCAGGTCGGCATCGCCTGGGCCTTCCAGCGCGGCCACGACTGGATCGCGCCGTTCTACCGCTCGATCGCCACCTGCCTCACCTTCGGGATGAGTCCGCGCGACATCATGACCGCCCAGTACGCGACGGCCAATGACCCCTCGTCGGGCGGCCGCCAGATGCCGGGCCACTACGGGTCACACGAGCACAACCTCGTGTCGGTCTCTTCGCCGGTCGCGACGCAGCTCCTCCATGCCGTGGGCATCGCCCTGGCCGCCAAGATCCGCAAGAGCGGCCAGGTTGCGATGACGACCATGGGGGAGGGGAGCAGCAACCAGGGCGACGTCCACGAAGGCCTCAACTTCGCGGCGATCCACAAGCTGCCGTTCGTCTTCGTGGTCGAGAACAACGGCTACGCGATCAGCGTGCCGGCCTCGATGCAGCTGTCCGTGGCCGACGTCGCCGAGCGGGCAGCCGGCTACGGCATCCCAGGGGTCGTCGTTGACGGGGCGGACGTCCTCGCTTGCTATGCGGCCGCGCGCGACGCCGTCGCCCGGGCGCGCGCGGGCGAGGGCCCCAGCCTCATCGAGGCGAAGGTGACGCGCCTCACCGGCCACTCGTCCGACGACCAGCAGACCAAGTACCGCTCCGAGGAGGAGCTGGCGGCCGACAAGGTCCGGGACCCCCTGCCGGTCTTCCGATCGCGGCTCGTCGAAGCGGGCGTGCTCATCCCCGAGATCGAGGAGCGCCTGGCAGCCGAGATCAAGGCGGCCGTCGAGGATGCGACCGACTACGCCGAGGCCCAGCCGGATCCCGATCCGGCAACAGCGACCCGCTACGTATACGCCGAGGACGTCGACTGATGCCGGCGCGCACGTTCATCGAGGCGATCCGCGACACCCTCGGCGACGAGATGCGGCGCGACGAATCGATCATCGTGCTCGGCGAGGACGTCGGGAAGAAGGGCGGCGTCTTCCTCGCCACCGACGGGCTGTGGGCAGAGTTCGGCAACGACCGGGTCATCGACACGCCCCTGACCGAATCGATGATCGTCGGAGCCTCGATCGGCGCGGCGGTCAACGGCCTGCGTCCGGTCGCCGAGATCCAGTTCGCCGACTTCATCTTCCCGGCGTTCAACCAGCTCGTGTCCGAGGCGGCCCGGATGCGCTATCGCTCGAACAACGGCTACGGCGTGCCGATGGTCGTCCGGGCGCCGTACGGCGGCGGTGTCCACGGCGCGCTGTATCACTCCCAGAGCGTCGAAGCGTTCTTCACCCACGTTCCGGGCCTCAAGGTCGTCGTGCCGTCCACGCCGTACGACGCCCGGGGCCTGCTGCGCGCGTCCATCCGGGACGACGACCCGGTCCTCTTCTTCGAGCACAAGAAGATGTACCGCTCCGTCCGGGGCGACGTCCCCGACACCGATTACGTCGTGCCGCTCGGGCGTGCGGCCGTGACCCATCCCGGCTCGAAGATGACGGTCATCGCATACGGCCTCATGGCGCACTACGCGCTCGAAGCCGCCGACATCGTCGCCGAGGAGGACATCAGCGTCGAGGTCATCGACCTGCGCACGCTCCGCCCCCTCGACAAGGACACGGTGCTGGAGTCGGTGCGCAAGACCGGCAAGTGCCTGATCGTGTACGAGGACAACCGGTTCGGCGGGTACGGAGCGGAAGTTGCCGCGATCGTTGCCGAGGAGGCATTCGACTACCTCGATGGACCGGTGACCCGGATCGCCGGGCCCGACGTCCCTGGCGTGCCGTATAACCACGTCCTCGAGGACTGGTTCATGGTCTCGCCCGAGAAGATCGCCGACGGGATCCGCAAGCTCGCGGCGTACTGAGGTTCCTCGCGCCTCAGCCGGGCGTGGCGCGCTCGATGTCTGCGCCGAGGCGCAACACGAGCTCGACCGCCTCGTCGAGGCTCATGCCCCGTCCACGTTTCATCTCACTCGCGAGTCGTTCGGGGCCCAGCGCGGCGGCGACGCGTTCGAGCGGAGCGGCGGAGGCCATCGGCCGCTCCAGGCCCAGGGGTGGCGTCACGCCATAGACCTCGCACAGTTGGTCGCAGGCGCCGAGGAGGGCGGCCGCATTATCAGGTCGGCCGGCATCGAGCGCCACGATGGCCCCGTACTTCAGCGAGATCGTCGTGGTGGCAACGTCCCGGATCGCGTGATACTCGACGAGTGACTGGATGAACGCACGATGCGCGGCCGGCGTCTCATCCAGGGCGAATCGCGCCCAGGCGATGCTGCCGATCGTCATCGCGTGGTACCAGGCGTCGCCCAGTCGCTCGAATCGCTCCAGCGCCGACTCGAAGATGGGCATGGCCTCCGCGGCATCGCCGAGGTTCATGACGAGCGTCGCTCTCGTCCATTCCGCGCGTGCCGCGCCGCGCTCGTCGCCCAAGGCGATATATCGCTGCGTGGCGTCGTTGATGATCCGCTCGGCGCCGGCGAAATCGTTGTCGACGAACCGGCCGTAGGAGCGGTTGAACACGGCATCGGCCTGGGCGGGCAAGTCGCCCAGGCGGGTCGCCAGCTCCAACTGCTCGTCGTACAGTCGCAACGCTTCTGCGGGCTTGCCGCGCCAGTACGCGATGGCGCCCGCGGCGGTGATCGCCCCGAGCCGGGGCGAGGTCGGCGCATCCGCTCCGGGCATCGCAGCACCGCGTCCGCCAGGTCATGCCCCTCCGCCAGGTGTCCATCGAATTGCCAGTAGCGCCAGAGCGAGGTCACGAAGCGCAGGGCGAGCTCGACCTCGCCGGCGTCGATCGACCATCGGACCGCCGAGCACAGGTTCGCGTGGTCGAGTGCGAGTCGATCGAGCCAGCGCGGCTGATCCGCACCGGGCAGGTTCCAGGCCGCCTGTTCGGCCAGGGCGAGGTACGCCTCGGCATGGGCGCGCCGGACCTGCGGCTCCCGGCCCTCGCTGGAGAGCTGGTCGAGCGCGAACCGCCGGATCGTCTGGAGCAGTCGAAAGCGGACTCCTGTCGGACCGGCGGCAACGTCACGAGCGACGAGGCTCCGGTCCACCACGGGATCGTGGGCGTGGCCGCTGTGACCGGCAAGGGCGAGGAGGACGGCCTCCTGCGCCCGGGGTGAGCCCGTGGCCAGGCGATCGAGGAGGTGCTGCTCGACCGTCGGGCGGCCTGCGAGCAGCGCCGCTGACGTTCGTCGGACGCGTGTGCTGTCGTCGTCGAGCGTCCCGACGAGGTTCGTGGCGAGCGCGTCGATCGTGGGGCCTGCCCCGGGCGCGGCCGCGGCGAGGGCGGTGACCGCGGCTTCCCGAACGTCCATCGACGGGTCGGCGAGAAGCCGCGCGGTCCGATCCGCCCGCCCCGGCGCCGGATCCCGACCATCAAGCGCCACCGCGACCGCGGCCCGGACCGGCGGGCTCGGGTCCGCGGCCATCGGCTCGAGCAGCTCGGCGAGGCCCGCGCGCCTGGTCCAGGCCACCGCACGGACGGCCGCCGCCCGAACCAGGTCGTCGCGATCGGCGAGGCGGGCGATCACCCGCTCCTCCGCCCGTTGATCCTGGGCGAATGACGCGCACGCGTCCAGGGCCGCGATCCGAACGCCGGGGTCGACGTCGTCGAGTGCGACGATCAGCGCCTCGGCTGAGGTCGGGGTCGGGGCGCGCGCAAGCAGCGTGACGGCCATCCTCCGGACGGCGGGATCGGGTGCTCGCAGGGCGGCCCGAAGCGCCTCCGCGACCTGCGGCTCGTCCGTGAGCCGGGCCAGGCCTGGCCCACCTTCGAGCACCTGCTCACCGAGGCCGGACCGAAGCGTGCGCAGCAGGCTCGCCCCGTAGCGCCGGCGCATCGCCAGGACCACGATCGTGCACGCGAGCGCCGTGACCGCACCGAGCCAGAACACCTGGGTCGCCGCGAAGAGGCGGCCGGCGCCCAGCAGGAGCAGCCCCGAGGTGATCATCCCGATCTGTCCGGGTACCCCATCGATGAACGCCAGGACCTGGGCCCGACGCTCGGCTGGGAGGACGTTGTAGAAGGCACTCCACGCGGCATTCGAGAGCCCGCGCTGGGTCACCTGCTGACCAAAGCGGACCAGGGCGGCGGTCGCGAAAGAAAACTGGACCAGCCAGAGGCCGAAACCAGCGAGGTAGACCAGGGGCAGGAGCAGGGCCGCGCCCGCGACGCCGAACCGGGCGTACACGCGGTTTCCGAGTGCGAGCGACACGACGAACGACGTCGCGGTCACGGCCGCCGACAGCAGCCCGATCGCGGTCGCGAGGTCGGCCTCGGTCGGGAAACTGGCCGCCGCCGCCTGCATGAACGGGTACGTCACCGAGAAGAAGAGGATCGACAGCAAGACGTAGGCGAGGACGATCAGTCGAAACAGCGGGGACCGCATTACCTCGTCGAACCCGACCCGCAGGTCCGCGACGACTGAGCGATCCCGGCGCCGACTCGGAACCCGGACCCGGCCCGTTCGGCCGATCGAGACGATGAGGAGCGCGACGATGCCGAGGAGGATCGCCTCCATGACGATCAGCAGCTCGGTTCCAAGGGCTCGTGCCACCGGCCCGGATAAGAGCGTCCCGAGGAAGGTCCCCGCGATGGCCGCACCCGTGCACGCGGGAACAGTCGCTTGGCCTGGCGGGCATCGAACACCGATCCCGCCACGGTCCACGAGATCGTCCCCGCCGTGTACGTCACGAGCCAGAGGAGCGGCACCACGGCCACGACGCCACTCGCGATCAGCAGTCGCCCGGCGAGGAGCAACGCGGCGGCGCCCGTGAGCATCCCCACGAGCAACGGTGTTCGCGATCGCCGTCCCAGCGCGGCGCCGTATGCGAGCGCGGTCGTGAGACGGGCAAGCCCCAGGCCGATGTACAGGAACGGAAGCGCACCGGTCCCGAAGCGGCTCACGACGAGGGTGTCGACGCCGACTTCCCCGAAACCGCGACCGGCCTCGAGCGCGGCGAACAGGAGCGCGACGAGGGCCGTGATCCGACCCTCGCCGGGGCGGATGCCGACGGCCGATGCCAGCCGTGTCACGCGACGTTCATCCGGCCAACGCCTCCATCTGCGCATGATGCCGGATGGGGTCTCGACCGAACCACTCGACCGCAATGTGCCGGATGGGCGACACTAGGGCCCGGCACGATCGACACAGCGATCCCAAAGGAGCACGGAACGTGGCGAAGGTGACGATGCCCCAGCTCGGCGAGAGCGTCGCCGAGGGGACGATCGGCAAGTGGCTCAAGCAGCCGGGCGACCACGTCGCCAAGTACGAACCGCTCCTCGAGGTCATCACCGACAAGGTCAACGCCGAGGTACCGTCGCCGTTCGAGGGCGTGCTCAAGGAGATCCTCGTCGAGGAGGGCGCGACCGTCCCCAACAACGCCGAGATCGCGATCATCGAGACGGCCGACGAGGGCGGGGCGACCGCCGAGGCGCCGAAGCCGGCCGCCGCGACATCGGCCCCGAGCGAGCCCGCCGCGGGTCCCGCGGGCTCCGATGAATCGAATCCCGCGACCGAGGCCCCGGCCCCGGCAGCCGCGGCCCCTGCGCCCGCCGCTCCGGCCCAGGCCTCGGCACCGGCGCCTGCTACCGCTCCTGCGGCTGCCCCGGCCTCGACGCGGGTCGCGGCAACCGCCGTCGCCGCGGCACCGGCCAACGGCGACCCCGACGCGCGCATGACCCCCGCGGTGCGCCGCCTCCTGCGGGAGCACCAGCTGAGCCCGGCCCAGATCGTCGGCACCGGCGGTGGCGGACGGATCACCCGGGACGACGTTCTCGCGGTCGTCGAGAGCATCCGGACAGGCGGGACCGCAGCCGTACCGGTCATGGCCCAGGCGGCGGCGCCGGCCTCGGCGCCGGCCCCGGCGCGGCCGGCCCCGGCGCGGCCGGCCCCGGCCCAGCCTTCGGCACCGTCGATCGAGTTCCCCGACGGCGCAGACGACGTGCTCCTGCCGATGACCCAAATGCGCAAGGGCATCGCCGCGCAGATGACCAGGGCGCTCGCCGTGCCCCATGCCTACGTCCACATGGAGGTCGATGCGGCCGGCCTCGTCGGCGCCCGCGAGCGGGCCAAACGGGACTACCAGGCCCGCGAGGGCATCTCGTTGAGTTATGTCCCGTTCGTCATCAAGGCGGCCGTCGAAGCCCTGCGGCACTACCCGGCATTCAACGCCCTGTGGACCGAGCAGGGACTCCTCGCAAAGCGCCACATCAACGTGGGCGTCGCGGTCGCGGTCGACGACGGCCTGCTCGTGCCAGTCGTCCGCGACGTCGATCAGCTGTCGATCAGCGGCCTGAACCATGCCATCGCCGAGGTCGCCGGCCGCGCTCGAGCGGGCAAGCTCCGCCTCGACGACTTCGGCGGGTCCACGTTCACGATCGACAACACGGGCTGGTTCGGATCGAACCTGACGATGCCGATCATCAACGTGCCCGAGGTCGCGATCCTCACGATGGAGGCGATCACCAAGCGTGCGGTCGTGCGGGAGACCCCCGACGGCGATGTCATCGCCATCCGCCCGATTATGAACATGGTCCTGGCCATCGACCACCGCGCCAACGACGGCGCCCAGGCCGCGTCCTTCCTCAAGCTCATCAAGGACTGGCTCGAGGCGGTCGGCCCGGACACCCCGGTCTACTGACCGCGGGCATCGGCGGGGGCTGATGCGCATCCTCGTCACGGGGGCGAACGGCTTCATCGGTCGAGTCGTCGTCCGGCGCCTGGTAGAGCGCGGGGACCGCGTCGTCGCCATCGTCCGCGATCCCGATCGTGCCGAGGCCCTCGCGGACATGGGTGTGGAACTGCATCCCGGTGACCTCGGCAAGACCGGCCAGATCGTCGATGCGATGCGCGGCGCCGACGCGGCGATCCACCTGGCGGGCTCATACCGGGTCGGCATCCCCGCAAGCGAGCGGCCGAGGATGCGCGACGCGAACGTCGGCGCGGCCCTGCGAATCCTCGATGCGGCGTCGAGCACGCAGCTGGGACGGATCGTCCACGTCTCGACGGTCAACGTCTTCGGCAACACGCACGGCCGCATCGTCGACGAGCGCTACCGGCGCGACCTGTCCGAGGGCTTCCTCAGCTACTACGACGAGACCAAGTACCTCGCCCATCGCGCGGTCGAGGAGCGGATCGCCTCGAAGGCTCCGATCGTCATCGCGATGCCGGGGGCGACCTACGGCCCGAACGACCACTCTGGGATCGGCGCCCAACTCAAGGGCGCCCACGACGGCACGCTCGGCTACGTCGCGCTCGGCGACACCGGTATCTCCGGCGTGTATGTCGAGGACGTGGCCGCCGGGATCATCGGCGCGCTCGATCGCGGGCGGATCGGCGAGACCTACGTGCTCGGCGGTCAGAACGTGCGGTTGCGCGACGCGATGACGGTCGCGGCGCGCGTCGGCGGCCATCGGATGCCGGCGCTCACGCTGCCGACCGCGATGATCCGCCTCGGGGCGCGCGCGCCGGCGGTCGTCGCCCGGCGTGCGGGCTTCCCCGACGACCTCGGCGAGGTGATGCGGTCCGCGCTCGGGGTCACCTACTGGGCCTCATCGGCCAAGGCGGCAGCCGAGCTGGGCTATGCGCCGCGCGATCTCGCCAGCGGCCTGCGGGCGGCGTTCGACAGCCCGTGACGTCGCAGGCAGGTCGATCGCCGGACGGGCCTTCGAGCGTCGCCGCGGGTTCCGGGCGACCTGAGTACACTCCGGGCATGGCCCGCGAGCTCCCGATCTTCGAACCTGCGGCGGCCGGTGGCCACGCCCCGCCCGCCCGGGTGGACCTCCCGCTGGCCCTCGGTGGCGGTATGGCCGGAGAGCTTGCCGCCGATGGGTCGGTCGCGCTGCGCCGCCATCCCGAGTGGATCCGGGCGCGGATGCCGTCGGGCGAGCACTACCACGACCTCAAGGGCCTCTTGCGCGGTCTCTCGCTGAACACCGTCTGCGAGGAGGCCCATTGCCCCAACATCGGGGAGTGCTGGGACCAGCGCACGGCGACGATCATGATCCTCGGCGACACGTGCACCCGGGCGTGTGGGTTCTGCGCGATCAAGACCGGTCGACCGACCTGGTTCGATGATGACGAGCCGCGCCGCGTGGCCGAGGCGGTCTCCACGCTCGGCCTCGAGCATGTCGTCGTGACGAGCGTCGCCCGCGACGACCTGACCGATGGCGGGGCCAGCGTCTTCGCCGAGACGATCCGTCAGATGCGCGACCGCTCGCCGGGCATGGGCATCGAGGTGCTCATCCCGGACTTCAACGGCAGCGACGAAGCGCTCGGGGCCGTCATGGACGCCCGCCCTGACATCCTCAACCACAATCTCGAGACCGTGAAGCGACTCCAGAAGCCGGTCCGCAAGCGGGCCCGCTGGGATCGAAGTCTCCAGGTCCTCGACCACGCCAAGTCGATGGCCCGCGAGATCGGCCACCCAGTCCACACGAAGTCGAGCCTGATGGTCGGTCTCGGCGAGACCCGCGATGAGCTCGATGAGGCGTTCGAGGCGCTCCGTGCGGTCGATTGCGACATCCTCACGATCGGCCAGTACCTGCGGCCGTCGATGCAGCACCTGCCGCTCGAGCGGTACTACCACCCCGACGAGTTTGCCGAGATGAAGACGAGCGCTCTCGATCTGGGGTTCAAGCATGTCGAATCGGGGCCGCTGGTCCGCTCGAGCTATCACGCGCGCGACCAGGTCCCGGGTGCCGAACTCCGCTCGCGCCGCCGTGCAGCCACGGTCGACGGTGAGGGACGCGTCGTTCCCGCGGCAAGCTGAGATCGCCGCTCCGCCGACCCGGCACGCGCGAGCATTTCCTCGAGAACCTGGCCCGTGACTGGCCGGACCTGGTGCCGCACTACGAGCGGCTCTACGCCGGTCGAGCGTATCCCCCGAACGCCGTGGTCGAGCCGATCCGCCGCGAGGTCGCCGACCTCCGCCACCGGTTCGTGATCGGCGATCGTCGACAGGTTCGGCTCTTGCCTGTGCCGGAGCCCCCGCGGGCTGACGAGCAGCTCGCGTTTGACACGCTCGGCTTCGGGGATGACGCGGTCGCGGCGCCGCCGGCGAGTGAGTCCCGCATCGCCTGACATCGCATTCGCCCTCGGCTATCCTCAGAAGCGTGGCCCGGCAACTCGCCCGCAAGATCCCGCTGGCGGAGCTGCATTGCCACCTCGGCGGCGCCGTGACCCCGGCGATCATGTGGGGCATCGCCCATGCCCAGGGCATCAAGCTGCCGACCAAGGATTACTGGGCCTTCCGCGACATGATCACCGTGTCGCGCCGCACCCAGAGCTTCGACGGATACCTCCAGCTGTTCCACTGGACCGAGCTCATCCAGAGCTCGCCGATCGCGGTCGAGCGGAGCGTCTACGAGGTCGTGGGCGGGGCCTATCGCAAGAACAACGTCACGACGATGGAGTTGCGCTTCAACCCGATGAAGCGCAATCGCGGGGGCGAGCAGGATCTCGACCACATCATCGCCGCCGCCGTCCGCGGGATGGACCGCGCGACGCTCGAGTACCCGATCAAGCCGGGTCTTATCTTCTGCCTCGACCGGGCATTTCCCTATGAGCTCAACGAGATCATCGCGGAGAAAGCGATCGTCTGGCGCGATCGCGGCGTGATTGGCATCGACATCGCCGGCCCGGAGGCGTCGACCTTCCGGGTCGCCGATTACCGCAGGCTGTTCCGCCGAACCCGCCAGTACGGACTGGGCCTGACGATCCACACCGGGGAGGCCGGACCCGTCGAGGAGGTCGCGCGGGTCGTGGAGCTGCTGGAGCCCGACCGCATCGGCCACGGCGTGAAGTCCGCCTACGATCCGCGCGCGATGGCGATGATCCGCGAGCGCGGGATCGTCCTAGAGCTTTGCCCGACCTCCAATCTCAACACGAAGGTCGTTTCGGGCTGGGACGAGTTCCGCTGGATCTTCGACACGTTCCGGCGCAACGAGATCCGGTTCACGATCAACACCGACGGCCCCGAGATGCTCAAGACGTACATCCGCGACGAGATGGCGACGCTCGGGCGGCTGGGCATCCTGTCGGTCGAGGACCAGGAGCTCGCCGCCGCCACGTCACTCGCGGCCTCGTTCGTGCCGAACGTCAGCGACGTGCCAGCGCCTGGCCTGAAGCCCGCCTCGCGCGTCGCCGTCGAGCGCGAGGAGGCCTAGCGCCCTAGTCCGTGCCGGATCCGATCCGGTACGTGCAGCAGCGATCGCCGGCGGCGATGTGCGTCTCGCGCTCGACGTCGGGGCCGAGGACCTCGCGGAAGAGCTCGAGCTCGGCCTGACAAGCCGCGCCGTGTTCGGCCGAGATCCGGTGGATCGCGCAGTTTCGTTCCACGAGGCGGATCACGCCATCCGCTCCGATGTGCGCCTCCGCCAGGTAGCCCTGTTCGTCCTGGATGACCGCAAGCTCGCGGGCCCGATCGAGCAGGGGCGCATCGTCGGGGAGGCGCTCCGCCATGCGCTGCCGGACCCGATCCCGCGTCATGCGCCGGCGCTCGTCGAAGACCCCGGTGACGAGCTCGTCGCCTCCGAGGGCCCGGATGGCGGCGAGCAGACCGCTCGCCAGGCCGTCGTAGTTCGTGGGAAACAGGTCCTGGGCGGCATCGGTGACGTCGTACAGGTGGCGCGGTCGCCCCACGCCGTGGCGTTGCGCCTGGCGGCTCACGAGCCCCGCCGTCTCGAGCGCCCGCAGCTGCTGAAGCACCCCGGTCCGGCTCACTCCTAGCCGGCTGGCCAACTCCTCGGGAGAGCTAGGGCCGTCGAGGCGCAGCCGCAGGACGAGGTCCCGGCGCAGGGTCGAGGAACCGGTGATGGGTGCGCTCGGCGACATGACCGGTTCCGGTGCGGAAGCAGCCTCGCTGCTCGACGGCGCCATCGGCTCTCGCATCCACCGAAGGCTAGCACCGGCCTGCCGGAGCCGCTGCCAGCCCGACGGTGGTGGTAGGCTCGGCCCTCGCATGGACCTCGATCTTCCCCCCGAACACGCGCTGCTCCGGGACACGATCCGCGACTTCATGCAGACCGAGGTCGCGCCGGTCATCGAGGAGCACGAGCGGGAGCGCCGTTTTCCGAGCGAGATCGTGCAGCGCATCGGCGAGCTGGGCTGGCTCGGCATCCCGATCCCCGAGGAGGAGGGCGGCGCGGGCCTCGATACCCTCGCCTATGCGGTCGCGATCGAGGAGATCGGCCGGGTGTGGGGCTCGCTTGGGCTCATCGTCGCGGCCCACACGAGCCTGGGTTGCGGTCCACTGCACCTCGCGGGAAGCGACGAGCAGAAGCAGCAGCACCTCGTCCCGATGGCCTCGGGTCGCGTCCTCGGCGCCTACGGGCTGACCGAGCCAGGGGCGGGCTCCGACGCGGGCGGGACCCGCACGACGGCCCGCCACAAGGACGGCCCCGACGGCGGCACCTGGGTGCTCGATGGCGCCAAACGGTTCATCACGAACGCCGGGCAGGCGGGCACCTACATCGTGACCGCGCGGACCGGCGAGACAGCCAAGGGCGATGCCGAGATCAGCGCGTTCATCGTGCCGGCGGACACGCCGGGCTTCAGCGTGGGCCGCCTCGAGGACAAGCTGGGACTCCACGCGTCGGCGACGGGGGAGCTGCGCTTCGACGACGCCCGGATCCCGGCGTCGAACCTGCTCGGGGAGCGCGGCACGGGCTTTCGGATGTTCCTCAAGATCCTCGACGGCGGGCGGATCAGCATCGGCGCCCTCGCGGTGGGCCTCGCCCAGGCAGGCCTCGACGCGAGCATCCCCTACGCGCGAACCCGCGAGCAGTTCGGCCGCCCGATCGGCACGTTCCAGGGCGTCGCGTTCATGGTCGCCGACATGGCCACCGAGATCGAAGCGGCCCGCTCGCTCGTCTGGAAGGCCGCCTGGCTCAAGGACCAGGGCCGCGACTACAGCCTCGTGGCGGCGGAGGCGAAGCTGTTCGCCTCCGAAGTCAGCTCCCGTGCGACGAACGCCGCCATCCAGATCCACGGCGGGTACGGCTACGTCACGGACTACCCGGTGGAGCGGTTCATGCGCGACGCGAAGTTGACCGAGATCGGGGAGGGGACGAGCCAGGTCCAACGACTCGTCATCGGGCGCAAGGTGCTCGACCTGCGCGTCGTCTGAGCGCGGTCGCCCGACGGTCGTGGCTCAGCCCACCCGGATCAGGCGGACGATCAGCCGGTACTGGCTCTGCGCACCCAGGCACGTCTGGAGGGTCAGGGCCGGCCGCGACTGCGACGCGTAGGCGAACGCACCCCGATCGGGCGTCGTCACCCGCCACCACGAGACCGCGAAGCGGCTGACGGTACCCGCGGCGTCCGCGTAGTCGAGCGTAACGCCCTTCCTGAGGTGGCCCTGGACGTAGGCGTCATGGAGCGGCTTGAACACGCTGCCGGCATGACCGAAGAGATAGACGTTGTTCGAGCCCGCGCATCCCCAGCGGTAGACGCGATCCCCGGGGTAGGTGGCACGCGAGCACGAGAAGAACGAGACGGACCGATCGATCCCGAGGGCCGGCATCCAGACGTGGTTGCGGCCCGGGTGCGCGGCCTTGGAGGCCGGACGTGGCGAGGTCTTCCTGGCGGACGCCTTCGCGACCGGGACCTTCCTGGCGGTTGTCGCCGGCACCTTGGCGGCCGACTGCCGCACGGCGGTCGTCGTTGCGGACACCAGCGCCACCACGAGACGGCGTCCATTCCGCTCGGGGGGAACGGTCGCTGATCCCTGGATCACGGCCGGCGGGACGCCGAGGATGGCCGGGGTCGCGACGCTACCAGATCCGGTCGCGACGGCTCCCGTCGCTCCGAACAGCAGCAGGGAAATGGCGATGCCGGCGATCGTCAGCGATCGTCCGGACCGCTTGGCGGTGGGCATGCCCCAAGGTTCGAGGGCGCGGCCGGTCCCGACCCTGGCCCGGACGTCCCGTTGGCGATGGGACTGTGGGGCCGTACATATCGGTGGCCGGAGCGGTGGTCACGCCCGGACGGGGGCTCAGCCTCCCGTCCCGGCGGCCACGAGTAGCGCCTCCCGCACGGCCGCCTCGAACCTGGGTGCCCATGGCCCCTGGCCCGCCAACATGAAGGGTGACTGCTCGACGGTCTCGTACCTGTCCGGAGCGGTCACGTAGGAGCGCGCACACGCGTCCACGGCCGGAACGAGTCGCTCGAACGTCGCGCGGTCCGCGAAGATATACAGGTAGATGCGGACCGGCTGCGACTGGTCCAGTCCCTTCGCCCGCAGGCTGATGGCCGTCGGGACGAGAGCCCGGTCGTTGCACCCGGCGTCGCCCGACACCAGCTCGTCGAGCGCGACTCCGCGCTTCGTCAACTCGGTCGCGATGCCCTGGAAGTCGCTCGCGGTAGGCGCCGGCGGCGCCGTCGAGATCACGCCACAGCTCGCCAGCAGGAGGGCCATCGCCGCGAGCAGCAGCGCGATCGCGGCACGGCGGGACATCGCGCTGGAGGCTACCACCGCGCAAGGCGAGCCGCGTCCAGGGGTACGATGCGGCTTGTTCGAGGTTCGCGCCGATCGCCATGCCCGCGCCCGCGCTCCGTTCCCGCATCGGCTCGGCGGCGACCGCCGCAGCGCTGGCGGTCGCCGTGCTGCTGCTGCTCGCAGGCCCGCCCAGACCGGCACACGCCGACGAGGGCATGCCGAGCGATGGCGGCAATCGCCTCGATCGATTCATCGTCGACGTCGCGCGACTTCCGCCGGTCGGTTCGGAGAGCGCCCCACGCCTCCTGGTCGTCGACGTGGCCGCCCAGACGGCGCAGACCCAGCCGCCCTCGCCCCAGCCCGACGTCGTCCATCTCGCGGTGTTGTCGCGCGACCGGTCATGGGAGGCCGTTTCCGGCCTGGATGTCGATCTGGCCAGCCTGCGGCTCGGGGCGCACGGGGCGCCGTGGCTCATCGGAGTCGGTAACGATCGGTTTGCGCTGCTCGTGTCGTCGATCGCCACCGATCGGTCGGGAATCGTCGTGGTCCGGACGGGGCTGGTGGCCGGCGCCTCGGTGGTCGAGGAGGTCGCCCGGACGACGGTCGACCTCGCGATCGACGACGCCGCCGCCGCCGACGTCGACGGCGACGGCCCACAGGAGCTCGTCGTCGCCTCTGCGCGCACCCGGGGCGGTGGCGTGCTCTGCCAGGGCTCGACGATCGAGACGCTCGATCCGGCAACGCTCGCCTCCCGCTCGGCCATCGAGGTGCCCGGCCGCCGCCTCGCCGGCGGGGTGCTCGGCGCCTTCGACGACGTCGGCGGCGCGGACCTCCTGGCGTATGCCCACTGGGACTGCCCGATCGGGCCGACGACGCCGCCGGACGTTGGCCTGGTGGCGGTTCGCCTTCGCGACGGCGCGATGATCGCGGACCTTCCGGTCGGACCGGCGGACGCCGACACGATCCTCGGCGCGCCGTTGCGCTTCGACGTTGAGGGCGACGGGCGCGACGAGGCCATCGCCCGCGGTCCCGGCGGCGGCCTGACCGTGCTCGTTCCAGCTTCGGGGTGGCGCCGCGAGCCGCTGCCTGGGTTCGATTCGCTGCCGCTGCTTGCCGTCGACGGAGCCGGGAATAACGCGCTGCCCCGGGTCGCGTGGCTGGATCCCGGCCTCGACCCAGCCGGCGGCTCGATCCAGCTGGCGCGCCTTACCCCGAGCAGCAGCGGGCCGGGCCCCGTCGTCCTTCTGGGCAGGATCTCCCTGGACCTTCGCGGACTGGGGCCCGAGCGGCGAGATCTGCTCGCGAACCTCGTCCGTGGTTCGGCGGCCGCGGGATCGCCGCCGGTCGCGTGGTGGAGCGGCATGGCCGACCCGGATTGCCCCGACCTGATCCTCCCCGGCGCCGCGCAGCCGTGCGGCGTCTACGCCATACAGCCCGGCGCGGCGTGGGTGGCGACCCGCCCGGTCATCGCCTACGGCGCCGGCGCGCAACGCCGACTGCTCGTGGCCGAAGGGGTCGCATGGAACCCCGGCGAGGGACTGCCGGTGACGCCAGCCCCGTGGGCGGCTCCGCCGGCAGGCTGGTGGCGGCACGGCCCGTCGGTGCCGTTCGCGCTGGCTGAGGTCAGCGCCGTCGATGCGACGGCGGCCTCGTTCCGCGACCTCCCGACGCCGCAGACCACGATCGATCCCACGGCGACGCGGGGCAGCTCGACCGACCTGCCCGGGTTCACGGGGACGCGCTTCCTCGTGCGTGCGCGCGGGCTGCCGAACGGGGCACCGGATCCGGGCGATCCTCCATCGATCGACGAGGCGCTGCTGTCCCCGGGCGCCGCGGCCGAACAGCGCCTCTTGACGAGGATCGCGACCCAGCCCGGCATCCAGGCGGGTGCCGCCGACGGACTCGCGGCGGTCGACCTGCCGGACGCGTCACTGCCCGAGGGCAGTCGACCGGAGGCCTGGACGGTCACGGCCGTGGCGATCAACCAGTGGGGCGAGCTCGGGCCGCCGGCCCGCCAGTCGGTGCAGCGGGATCACCTCGGGCCGTCGGTCTCGCTCTACGCGCCGTTCATGAGCCCGCTCTGGCCGGCTCCTGCGCACCTGCTGGGCGCGGCCGAGGCCGGAGCGACGGTCCGGGTCGAGGGGGTCGGGCAGCTGACGCCCGATCCGCGCGGCGGATTCGCGTTCGACGCGGCGCTCGCGCCCTGGCCGCAGACGTTCCGAATCATCGGAACGGACTCCTCGGGCAACGAGACCGTCCGCGACGTCTCAGTCGTCGGCGGGGTCGACTATCGACGCTTCCCGTGGCCCGCCATCGTGGGCGCGGTCCTATTGGCGGCCGTGGCGTTCAGCGGCATCGGCGGTTCGCGCCGGGTCGGCGCTGGCGGCTTGCCCAACTCCCCCGAACCGCCGTCGGATCCGCGCCGGTGGCGTCCGGCGGCGATGGGCTCATACGACGCGCAGGGCATCGAGATCGAGGATCTCCCGCCCGGTGGCGGCCTGTTCCGCGGCTGAGCCTGGAGGACCGTCCGCCGGTCAGCGTTCGCGGGCTCGGCGCTTCGCCTCGCGGAGGCGAGCCATCGTATCGGCGTCGGCCGGCGCAGTGCTCGAGGCGGCGGGCGGGGGCGCGGACGGCGAGGGACGCGCGGCTGGCGGTGCGGCAGGGAGGGGTGCCCCCGCGGGCCCCGTCGCCGGAGCCGCCTGCCCCGTCGCCGGAACCGCCGCCTCCACCCGCCCCATTGGCTGGCCCTCGGCGTCGGGTCGGGGCCCAGCCAGCTGCGCCGGCGCGGGCGTCGGATCGGGTCGGCGCAACGCGGCGCGGGCCTCGGTGGATCCGGCGCGCTCGCGGGCGGCGAACAGGCCGCGCCCGGTCGCGGTCCGAGCGGCCGTCGCGCCACGCCGCCGCCGGACTCCGACTATCCAGCCGCGTGCAGCGGCGAGCTCGCGCCGCCCGATCGAAACCCGGCGCAAGGCGATGTCAAGCGGCCAGAGGATGAGGGCCAGCACGAGCAACAGCGGCCACAGGTCGCTGAACCGGCTCGTCGTGTCGAGGTCGTGACGCCACGGATCCGCGGCCGTCGTGACGATGCCGCCCCCGGTCGCCGAGCGGAGCGAGGCGAGGAACGGCTGGTTGGCGCCGAGTTGGCGATATTCGGCGGCGGTCGGTGCTACCAGCCCGATCGTTCGACCGAGCGGTGACGAGCCCGGAAGCGTCTGCGTGATCCGGATCGCGTACGCCCCCGGATCCACCTCGCCCAGCGGCGCCTCGTAGACGCCCGGCGCGACCTGGACGAGCGGCACGCTCACTGGCGTCAGGCTCGGCCCGACGACGACGGCCGACGTCGAATAGAAATCGCGCGCCGACCCGTCCGCGTCGACGCTCTGGACATGGAGCGTCGTCTTGCCGCCCCGGGCGTCGAAGCTCGCCTCGATCCCGTCGGTCTCCTCACCCGGGAACGTCCAACCGACGAGCTGGCTGAAGAACCGCGAGAACCCGGGCCAGGCCACCCAATCGCGCGCCCAGCGGCCGGTCGAATCCGACGTCCATGCGACCGATCGGCCCAGGCCGTACTGCCACTGCGCCAGGAGCGGGTCGTCGCGCGCGGTCACGAGCACGGTCTGGGCGGCGGCCTTCGCGGTCGTCCCGTTGTACCCGCGCAGCTGCGGCAGGCCGGCGTCCAGCCCGCGCAGGATCGGCGACGAGGAGGTCAGGATCGGGAAGAACGGCTCCTCGATGATCTGCTGGCCGGAGACCTGCTGGGTCTCCTTGAGGAAGATGTCCGGGATGCTGGCCGGGTTCGCCGCGTCGTAGAACCGCCCGCCGCCCTGGGTGGCCAGGCGCTCCAGGAACGGGTTGGAGCCGCCGCCCGCTCCCACGGTCGAAAGCGTGATCCCGGCCGCCTTCATCCGCGCGAGGATCCCGTCGTACTGCCCCGACGTGGACCAGCCGTCGGTCAGCAGGATGATGTGGCGTCGCGTCGCTGTCGCCTTCTCGAGCGACTGAACCGCCTGATCGAGGCCGGCGAAGATGTTCGTCTGGCCGAGCGGCTGGATGCCGGCGATCGCTCCCTGGAGGTCGGCGATGCCGCCGAGCGGCTGCGTCCGCACGGCCCAGTGGGCCTGTTCGTTGAAGCCCACGACCCCGAGCTCGTCCTTTGCGGTCAGCGACGCCGCCGCCCGTAGGATCGCCTCCTTGCCGATGTCGACCTTGCGCACCCCCTGGATCTGCGAACCGCCACCCCGGTTGAATGAGTTGCAGTGGCATGCGTCCATGGATCCCGATTGGTCGATGACGATGACGAGCGCGACATCCGGCTGCTTCTGCCGGTCGCGCACGCCCATGTCGACCGGCAGCGACGCCTCGAGGGGCGTCTTCTGGTACCCACCGGCCCCGTAGCTGTCGGGCCCGCCGATCATCACGAGACCCTTGCCGAGATCGCGGACGTCGACCTGAAGGGCCGCCATCTGCCGGTCGGACAGGCGGACCTGCGGCACGTCGACGAGCACGATGCTGTCGTACGTCGCGAGGGCGGCGAAGTCGGTCGGTAGGGCCTCGGGGACCATCGTGTCGACGAGCTGGCGCTGGGTCTTGAGCGCCCGCACGAGCTCGGCCGCCACCGTCGGGTTGCCCGCCAGGACGAGCGTCCGGGGCTCGCCCTTGACGATCGTGTTCGAATCGGCCCGGTCGTTCTGGCTGAACGTATCACGCGGGGCCTCGACCGTCGCCCGGAACGTGTGGAAGCCGGCGACCGACGGCTTGGTATCGAACGTCACCCGGGTCAGCCCCGCCTCGAGGTTGACGTGTTCGGTGGCCACCAGCTCGCCATCGGCGAACAGCCGGACGGTGGCCGGCTGCGCCACCGACGAGCGGATCTCCGCGATCGCCTCGACCGATTCGCCGAGGCGCGCGGTCGAGGGCGTCGTGAGCCGCTCCACGAGCACCTCGTCGGCCGCTCCAAGACCGATGAGCCGGGTCTCTATCCGAATGTCCCGCGACGCCGCCAGGGCCGCCTCGGCCTGGCCGCCGCCGGTCGTGTCATTGCCGTCGGACAGCAGGACGATCCGCTTCTGGGCATCGTCCGGGAAGAGCGCGGAGGCGAGCCGCAGCGCGGCTCCGATGTCGGTCGCGGATACGACCGGCGTGGAGGCGAGCCGATCGATCTCCCGCAGATCCGACGGGAGGCGCTCGACGAGCGCCTCCTTGCCGAACGCAACGATGCCGGCCATGTCACCCTCCGGCATGACCTTGAGCGTCTGGCGCAGGAATGCGAGCGCATCTTCCCGGCCGGGGTTGCCGACCGAATCGGAGAGGTCGACGACGAAGACCGTCGCGAGGCGATCCACCGGGAGCACGAGCCGGAAACCCGCGAGTGCCAGGATGAGCGCGCTCACGAGCACGGTCCGCAGGATCAGCGCGGCTCGGCGCCGTCCGGCGCCGATCCGCCGGCGCGCCCCGAGATACAACGCGAACGTCAACCCGAGGGCGGGGATGAGGAGGAGCAGCGCGAGCGGGGTCTCGAACGCAATCCCCATCAGCCGGGTCCGCCGCCGGGCGCGCGACCGAGGCGGCCCAGGAGGGCACGTCGCATCCGCACGAGCGCATCACGGTGGTACAGCGCCCACTCGAGGCACAACGCGACGAGCACGATGAGCACGATCGGGACCCACAGCTCGTCTCGCGTCGTCGGTCGCTGGGTGGCCGCGACGCCGCCCGTTCCCGGGGCGGCGCTGGCGCCCGGCGCGGCAGACGCGCCGGCTGTGGTCCCGAGCGCCTCGAGCGCCGCCGGCGCACCCGGGGCGATCGTCGATTCGTTCACGTCAAAAAGGTCGACCGCGAATCGCTGCGGGGCGAAGGGATCCACCGGAGGGGCAGACCCGGGGACGGACGATCCGCCCGCGGTCGGAGCAGCGCTCGGCGGTGCCGACGGCCCCCCGCTCGCTCCCGCCCCCGGCGACGCGGCGGCGTCCCGGTTCGGGGTGACGGTGTAGATCCCCACCGTGCCGGTCGTCGCGTAGGTGACCGTGGCGCCGCCCGCGGTGCCGGGCACGAGCTCGGTCGCGCTGCCGTCCGGGCGGGTCACCGTCAGGCTCCGCGCTCCGGCCGGGATGACGAGGTCGACCGGCGCACCGGGTTGGACCGCCTCGGTCGGTGCCGTCGAGCCGTCTAGCAGCTCGCCGGTCAGGTTCGCCATGAGGATCGGAAATGCGACCTGGAGGGGCAGGTCCGAGCGACGCGGCTCGAACGCGAGAACGGCGGTCGGGAGTCCGTTGCGCAGGCCGGAATACAGCAGGGGCGAGCCCTTGGGCCCGGGCACGATCATCCGCGCCCAGGACGGCAGGGTCAGCGCGGATCCCTCGGCGATGTGCGTCGTCGAGAGGTCGACGTAGCGCAGGACCGGCTCCTCGGGATCGAGGGCTCCGATCCCGGGATTCTTCAGCGTGCCCGTGACGTCCCCGAGCGCGCTCGAGCGCGGCGGCGCGATCGCGAGGATCGGCGACGTCGGCAGGGTCGCCGGGAGGTTGCCCTCGAAGATGATGAGGTCCCAGGACGTCCCGTCCTTGCGCCCGGCCTTCGCCGGGTATTCCTCGGGTGCGAGCCCGAAGAGGCGGGTGTTCGGCAGGTACGACAGGGCCGTCTCGAGGTAAGGGTCGCCCTTCCCGACGACGAGGATCTCGCGCTCGCGAACCGGCGGCACGACCGCCCACGCCCGGTCGTCGACGGCGAGCTGATCCGGTGCCCCGGTGACAGTCGGGTCCGGGCCGACGAGGCGGACCTCGAGCGTGGCCACGCCGGCGGGGATGTCGTCGATCACGACGTCGGCCCGGGTCTGCGGGTCGAGTTTTACGTCGCGGACCTCGACCAGGCTGCCGTCGCCCCACAGCTCGATCCGGCGGGCCGCCGCGACGAGATCGAGGTTGGCGACGCTGATGAATGCGGATCGCGTCACGGTCGAGGGAGCGGTCCGAATCGCGAGCGCGACGATGGCCTGGTTCCTGCGGTCGCGCCCGACCGGCAGCACCCGGATCGGGGCCTCCACCCGGCCGCTCGGTTTGACCGCAAGCGCGCCGTCGGTGGCCACGAGGACCTGGGCATCGCCGGAGCGCTTGGCGAGCTTGGAGGCGAGTTCCAGGGCGTCGCCGAGATCGCCGCTCGTCGTGGTGAGCCCGATCGTCTCGATCGCCTGGCGGACGCGTCCCAGGTCGCCCGAGTCGTTCACGACGATCCGGGCGCTCCGATCGGCGGCGATGACGCTGACCTTGCCGCCGGTCGGCAGCTCGTGCAGCGCGTCGATCGCGGCCACCTTCGCCGCGTCGAGGCGCGTCGGCACGACGTCCGTGGCGCCCATGCTGGCCGAGGTGTCCACGACGAGGACGATGTCGCGGGCCAGGCCGGCTGGACGCTCGAGGAACGGGCGGGCCGCGAGCATGGCGAGGATGATCACGAGCAGCAGCTGCAGGAGCAGCAGGAGGCTTCGGCGGAGCTTCTGCCACGGCGCGTTCGCCTCGACGTCGGAGACGAGACGAGTCCACAGCAGCGTCGAGGGCACAACCGCTTCGTCACGGCGCAGCTTGAGCAAGTACATCGCGATGACGGCCGGCACGAACAGCAGGCCAAGCAGCGCGAGCGGCGTCGCGAACGGCATCGCGGGCTAACCCAGCACCCGGCGGCGCCGCAGCTCGGCGAACATCAGGTCCGCCAGGTTCACGTCCGACGCAAGGTCGATGTAGCTCGCCCGGCGCTTGGCCGCGAGGTCCGCGAAGCCTGCCTTCCAGGCGGTGAGTCGCGTCTTGTAGGCGTCGAGCGTGGCGAGATCGACGGTCACGTCGACCCGCTCGTTTGTCTCGGTGTCGACGAGGCGCAGGTCCCCTTCGAGTGGCGGATCGAGCTCGTCGGGCGAGAGGACGTGGAGGACGATCAGCTCGGAGCCGGTGGCGGCGAGCTCGCGGATGACCTTGTCCGCGGCCGGGTCGAGCAGGTCCGACAGGAGGACGACGACCCCACGGCCGTGCAGTTGCGCTCCGGCATGGCGGGCCGCGACGAGGAGGTCGGTCGGCCCATCGGCCGGTTCGATCGCCGACAGATCGGCGAGGAGACGGAAGACGCGTCCGGACCCGCGGAGCGCCGCGCGGCGCCGCGCCATCCGGCCGCTAAGGGCGCCCACGGCCACGCGATCCTCGCTCGCGAGGCCGATGTAGCCCAGGGCAGCGGCGGCCCGCTTGGCGAAGAGCAGCTTCTGTGGGTGGCCCGCAGCCATGGACGCCGAGGCATCGAGGAGGAGCGTGACGGTCACGTCCTCCTCCTCGACGAAGAGCTTCACGAACAGCCGCTCGAGCCGCGCATAGACGTTCCAGTCGAGCTGGCGCAGATCGTCGCCGAGTGTGTAGTCGCGGTAGTCCGCGAACTCCACCGACTGGCCCTTCTTGACGCTCCGCCGGCCACCCTTGAGGCCGCCGCGGACTGGCGAGCGCATCAGCAGCAGCAGCCGCTCGAGCTGACGCAGGAAGGCTTCGTCGAAGACGGTCGGATCGACCTCGTTCGGGAGGAAGACCGGACGCGTGCCCGCCCGGGCGACGGCGGCCGGTGGCCCCCCGTCAGCCGGGCCGGGACGCTCGGTCACGTTCGCGCCGCCTATTCGACGGTCGGGACGGCGACGGCGTCGAGGATCGCGCGGACGATCGACTCGGAGGTGATGCCCTCGGCCTCGCCCTCGAAGTTGAGGATGATCCGGTGGCGCAGCGACGGCAGGGCGACGGCACGGATGTCGTCGGTCGAGACGTTGAAGCGGCCGTCGAGCAGGGCGTAGATCTTGCCGGCGGTCACGATCGCCTGGGCGCCCCGCGGCGAACCGCCGTAGCGGACGTAATCGCGGACGAGGCCGGGTGCCCGCGGCTGGTCGGGATGGGTCGCGGCGAGCACGCTCACGGCGTAGGCGGTCACGTGGGGGGCGATCGGCACCGCCCGGGCGAGTCGCTGCATCTCGACGATCTCGGCAGCCGTGCAGACCTTCGACGCGGTAGCACTATCCGACCCGGTCGTACGATCCATGATCGCGATTAGGTCCTCTTCGGACGGAAAGGGGACCATGACCTTGAAGATGAACCGGTCGAGCTGCGCTTCGGGGAGGGGATACGTGCCCTCCATCTCGAGCGGATTCTGGGTCGCCAGGACGAAGAAGGGTGCCTCCAGTGGGAACCGCTGACGGGCCACCGTCACCTGGTGCTCCTGTATGGCCTCGAGCAGGCTCGACTGGGTCTTCGGCGTGGCCCGGTTGATCTCGTCCGCCAGCACCAGGTTGGCGAAGATCGGCCCTGGCTGGAAGCGGAAGACCCGTTGCCCGGCCTCCTCGATGAGGATGTTCGTGCCAGTGATATCGGCCGGCATCAGGTCGGGGGTGAACTGGATCCGGTTGAACGTGCAGTCGATGACGTCGGCGATCGTCCGCACGAGCATCGTCTTGCCCAGGCCGGGCACACCTTCGAGCAGGACGTGGCTGTTCGCCAGCAGGCCGGTCAGGGTCTGGCGGACGAGCTCGCGCTGGCCGACGATGACCTTGCCGACCTCGCGCTCGATCGTCTGGGCGCGTTCGGCGAACGCCTCGGGAGCCAGGCGAGCAGTCGAGTCGGCCGTGACGGGCGCTTCCATGGTGGCCTCCGGGTGCATGGCGTCGGCCGGGAGCGGCCGACGCGCGGTCACTGCTTTGGGTCGAGAGAGCTGAAGTAGTCGCGCACGTAGTCCTTGACCGACAGCGGGACATAGCCGCGGTCGAGCGAGGTCTGGGC
Source organism: Candidatus Limnocylindrales bacterium (assembly GCA_038214255.1). Classification (GTDB taxonomy): domain Bacteria; phylum Chloroflexota; class Limnocylindria; order Limnocylindrales; family CSP1-4; genus SPCO01. The sequence goes on along the minus strand of JBBQRZ010000019.1, from coordinate 9,109 downwards.
ATACTGGCTGAAGTCCTTGTAGACCTGCTGGTATGGCGTGAGCACGCCGTTATCCGTGCCGGTGCCGGTGCCGCCGCCCTGCTGGGTCTGGCCGTCGCCCCCGGTCCCGGCCACGTATGACGGGTCGCCCGGGCGGCCGAGCCGGTCGAACGGCGCGTAGACCGACGACAGATCGGCACCGAGCTGTGCAGGTCGGTTGGGGTTCGTGGGTCCGGCGGGACGGCCGTTGCCGCCCATCCCCTGGCCGAGCGATCGTGCGCTCGAACCGCCGCCCCCGATGGAGCCCTGGCCCTGGCCCTGGCCCTGGCCCTGACCCTGACCTTGACCCTGACCTTGGCCTTGACCCTGACCTTGACCTTGACCTTGACCTTGACCTTGGCCCTGGCCGCTCGGTCCAGGACTGCCCTGGCCCTGCCCTTGTCCTTGGCCCTGGCCACTCGGTCGTGGGCTGCCCTGGGCCTGCCCCTGACCTTGTCCCTGGCCCTGGGCCTGTTGCCCGCCCGGCTTGCCGGCATCGGCGAGATCGCGCCGCGCATCCTGTAACCGGGAGGCGGCCTGCGCGAGGTCCCGGTTGGTGGTGACCCGAGCCTGCGCCCCGGTCAGCGACTGACCAAGGCGATCCAGTGCCGCTTTGGCCCCGGCCGTGTCCCCCTGGGCGAGACTCTGGGCGGCGTCCTGTAACGCGGTCGCCGCACCTCCGTCGGCTCCGGACGCGGTCGACTTCATCTCGGCGAGCTGGCGCGCGAGGTCTCGCTGCTGCTGGGGGGTCATCTTGTCGAGGTCCTGGCCCAGCTTGCCGAGATCCTCCTTCGTCTTTTGCGGGTCACCGTCGCGGTTCGCGTCGGGATTCCCGGTGGCTGCCCTCGAGAGCGAGCGAGAGAGCGACGTCATCGCCGAGGCGCGCTGCTCGGTCGACGGGTCGATCCGGGCCTGCACGTTGCTCTCGATCGCCCCGAGCCGGGCGAGGTTCACGGACAGATCGTCGGGCCGCTCGCGGAGCTGGCGGGCAAGATCTCGCAACTCCTTCGACAGCTGCGTCCTGGGATCCTGCGCCTCGGCGCCCTTGGATTCGAGGTCCTTGGCCAGGTCGTCGAGCCGTTGCGCTTGGCGCTCGGCTGCCGCGCGAACGTCGCGCTGCTGCGCGATCACAGCATCCTGCGGGTTCGGGATCGCGAGGACGGGGACCAGAAGGAGCCCCGCCGCGAGCGCCGACACGGCGGGGGAGCGGGAGAACCGGGGGGCGAAGAGACGGGGCGTGACACGCAACGCGGCCAGGGCATCGCGCCGCTGGCGTCGCACGAAGCTGTCGGTCTGGGTCGACTCGTCGAGATCGCCCCGGGCGTCGAGTTCGCCATCGTCACCGGCCGGCGTGGCCGAGGCCGGGAAGCCCACCGCAAGCTCGAGCGCGCTCGAGACCCGATCGCCGAGCGCGCCTTCCGCATCTACCGCGAGCGCTGCCTCGCCGAGCGACGGCCGAGCCCGAACCAGCGCGACCGCCAGGGCTAGCGCCACGACCAGGGGGATGGCGGCGGCGACGAGTCCGACCGACTCGAGCGGCACGAACCGGGCCACGGTCCAAAGGGCCAACTCCGCGATGGCGACCGCGGCGAGCGCGATCCAGGCGCGCCGCATGATGCGTCGCACCCATAGCCGCCGACGGTGTGGGGCAAGCGCGCCGCACAACGCGTCGATGGCGGGGTCAAGCTCCCCGGCGAGGATCGCGCGTGGATCGGGTGGGATGACGGGCGGGGTCTCGATCGGGCGGAGGCCGGGCCGGCCAAAAGGCCGTGGAATGGTCATGCGGCGGTCGTCGACGCGCGACGTCGTCGGCGGAAGTGCCAGCGGCGGGTGGGCGAGACGAGCTGGACGGACAGGGTCAGGAAGATCGCCGCGAGGATCAGCCATGCAGCCACGGCCCTGGGCCAGATCCGGTCGCGTGCCGGCCCGAATCCCTGGGCCTGCCCGGCATCGATCGGGCGGCCCTGGTCATCCAGTGCCACGCCGTTTCCGTCGACGATGACCGGCCCGACACCGATCGGCCGGCCCTGGTCATCCACCGCTACGCCTTTGCCATTGACGATGACTCCGGGCGCGGGCACGGGGCCGACGGGAACCGCGTTCCCGGTGAAGACCACGCCATCCTGGGTGGGCACGAGAGCGGAGACCCCGGCGCACCAGCCACTGCCGAAGTTCGTCTCGGTCCCGCACAGCACATCGGCCTGGGCGACGAACGGGTTGACCCAGGCGAGGACCTCGGGCGAGCGGATCCCCAGCGGACCGGGCTTCCGGTTGCCGTTGCTGTCGAAGCCGCCCATGGCCGTCCAGAAGACCAGGACGAAGATGGTCCCGATCGTGACCGCGAGGACACCGAAGATCGTGATCGCCGTGGCGGCCGTCGTCCGCTTCACGAGGCTCGAGCAGAACAGCCCGAACGAGCCAAGCCCGATGGCCGTCGCGATGAGCACGACGTAGCCCTTCAGGACGTCCTCGGGCCCCACCCCGCCGTAGACGAAGACGATCGCCATGAGCGGGATCGACGCGGCGATCAGCAGAAACACATAGACGAGCGTCGAGAGCAGCTTGCCGAACACGATCGCGAGCGTCGTGATCGGCGTCGCCACCAGCAGATCGAGCGTCTGCTTCTCGCGTTCGAGGCTGATCGCACCGGCGGTCGATGAGGGCGCCAGGAAGGCGACCTGAAGCGTCTCTAGCATGAGGAGCGCCGCGAAGATGCCCTGACCCACGGCCGCGCTCGCGAAAGCTGACGACCCCCCGATGCCCGTGGTGTAGCTCTGGGCGATGAGCGTCGCCACCATCCAGGCGAACCCGCCGAGCAGGCTGAGGTAGAGCGTCACGATGATGAACGCCCGACGCCCGCGCATCCGGCCGCGCAACTCCTTGACGCCGATCGCGGCGATCCCGCTCGCCGTCCGGATGAGCGTCGACAGGCGACGAGATCGCGGTCGGGCCGGTAGGCCGGCGGTCACGAGAGGTGCTTCGACGGGTGCATCGGTCACGGTCGGACTCCTCAGGCCGCTTCGAGCGGTTCGCGGTCGGGGGACGTCACCTGGAGGAACAGCTCCTCGAGGTCGCTGGCTGCTCGGGCGAAGCTCACGATCGGCAGGCCGGCCGCGACCGACTCAGCGAGAAGGCGGGCACTTGCGGCATCGTCGCCCCGGAAGCCGAGCTCGATCGTGCCATCGTCCAGGAGCGTCGCCGTGGCGACGTCGGGATCGGCCGCGAAGCGGGCGCGGGCGCCCTCGAGGGCCTCGCCCTCGGCCAGGAGGCGCACCCGAAGCACGGCCCCGAAGCGCAGTCGGCGCTCGATGTCGGCGACCCGGCCCTGGGCGAGGACCTGGCCACGATCGACGATCGCGACGCTCGTGCACAGCTCCTCGAGCTCGGGAAGGATGTGACTGCTGATGAGGATCGTCTTGCCGAGCATCCGCAGCTCGCGGAGCAATTCACGCAGTTCGACTCGCGCCCTCGGATCCAGGCCCGAGGCGGGCTCGTCGAGCAACAGCACCTGGGGGTCATGGACGAGGGCGTGGGCGAGGCACAGCCGCTGCTGCATGCCGCGCGACAGCGTCTGGACATACGAGTCGCGCTTGTCGGCAAGATCCACGAGCTCGAGCAGGTCGCCGATCATCCGGCGCCGGCCGGCCGGAGCGATCCCGTAGCAACGCGCGAAGAAATCGAGGTATTCCCAGACCTTCATGTCGTCGTAGACCCCGAAGACGTCCGGCATGAAGCCGAGGACGCGGCGCACGTCGTCGGGGTTCCGGGTGACGGAGAACCCGGCGATCTCGGCCTCGCCCGCCGATGGGGCGAGGAGGGTGGCCAGGATGCGCAGCGTTGTCGTCTTCCCGGCCCCATTGGGTCCAACGAGGCCGAAGATCTCGCCGGCATCGACCGAGAGGCTGACGCCGGCAACGGCCAGCGTCCCGTCGTAGCGCTTGACCAGGCCTTCGGTCCGGACGATGGGCGTCACCGGACGTTCCCGGTGAGCGAGATGTCGAGCATGAACCCGACACTGTCGTTCTGGTTGTTGACGAAGCGGATCAGGACGGTCCCGGTCGCCGGGTCCACGTAGCGGTGCGGCTGGGCGATGGCGTAGCGCGAGCCTCCGCCGAGGTGCGGGAAGCGCTTCCACGTCGCGTCGGTCAGGTCGTACAGCTCCACCTCGGGCAGCCCATCGGCGGCGGCCTGGCAGGCCGGCGTCGGCGGGTCGGGGCAGGGTTCGGGGATCGCGGCCAATGGCTCGAGCGGCGTCTTCTCGACCAAGGCCGTCGGGTCGCCGCCGAAGTTCAAGCCGAGGGCAAGCTCGGTCGCCTCGATCGTCCCCTTGAGGGCGACCGGCCGGTACGCCATCGTCGCGCTTCCGCGCCCGAAGTTGATGCTGAAGGGATCCTTGTTGAAGAACGCGGCATCGGACTTGACGATCGTGGAGCGCATGAGGTCGTTGCGGAACGTGGCTGAGCCACGGACCGCGAGCTCCGTGGGCAGGTAGTACAGGACGTTGCCGAGGCGACGCGGCTGCTGGCCCTCGATCTCGACGGCCAGGAGGTCGACGTCGGACCACGCCAGGATGACCGGACCCTCGGCCGACAGCTGGCCACTGAACCCGAAATTGGGGTCGTACGTCAGCTGGTCGATGATCGTATGGCGAGCGAACAGGCGGCCTCCCTCCTCGCCGAGCTGGCTCTGGTCGCCGTTGAAGATGGGCCCCACGACCTTGTCCGAGAGCTGCTGGCCCATCTGGAACGAATCGACGGCCTGATCGACGTTCAGGACCTGGCCCGCTTCGAGGTCGGGCAGGCTCGCGACGGTTCCCCCGAGAACGACGGCAGGCTTCTTGAGCGATTCGGTCGAGGCGTTCGTGATCGTTCCCTTGAGCCGCCCGCTCTCCAATCGCAGGTCGGCCTGGACGAGCGGGACGGTCATCGCCGTGTCGGCGCGGATCGTTCGGAGTGACCCGAACCCGACCTCGAGCCCCCGGACGCGCGCCGGATCCCCCTGGAGGACATCGAGTGCGGCCGGCGTCCCGTTGCCGTTGACCGTCTCACCGGCGACCGGCGATGACAGCAGGGCGCCACCCGGCACCATGAGCTGGTAGGTGCCGCGCGAAGGCGAGAAGACGCCGAGGTAGACCTGGGCCGATCCCTCGGTTGCGCCCGGCGATCCGCGCACGATGGCCACCTCATTGACGATCAGCTCGCTGCCGCGCAACGCCGAACCGAAGCCATAGGCGCCCGCCGCGAACGCGGCGATCAGGACCGGCATCGTCACCCATGCCCACTCGCGCCGGTCCAGGCGCCGCAGGACGAGATAGTTGATCGGGCCGATGAGCAGGATGTACGCGCCGAGCAGGAGGGCGAGACCGCCGATGGGCGGCAACGCGAGCGACGGTAGCTGGGCGGCCGCCTGGACGATCTGGCTGTCGTCGGTGAAGATCGGCCCGCCGCTCGCCCGAGCGGGGAGGAGCCGCCGCCAGAGGCCTTCGGACAAGTTCGTGTCCGAGATCCAGCTGACGGTCGGATCGAATCCGACGATCGTCACGACGCCGGCCCCGTAGGTGCGCTCCGCCGCCACGACCTCGGTGCCGACGGTGACGAGGGCGCGGCCGCCGCCGAGCGGACCCGACAGTGCCGGCACATCTTTCGCGCCGTCGGGCAGGTCTCCGAGGAGCGGGACCAGAGCACTTGGCGCGACGTCGGTCGTCGTCGTCGGGCGATACGGCAACAGGAGATCCGGGAACGCGGAGAGGGACGCCGGACCGGCCGTTCCGCCGACGATCACGAGGCGGCCCCCGGCGGCGATCCAGCCCTTCAGGGCCGCGAGCTGATCCTTCGACAGGCGCGCCGAGTCGACGTCCTGCCACACCAGGCGATCGAGCGTGCCCCACCCCTCGAGACGGTCTGGCAGGGCCTCCGGATTCAGGGGCAGGGACAGCGGCGCGACGTTGTTCGCGTTGGGCAACAGGTCGAGGCTGCCAACGATGTCGCCGGGGCGCTCCGCGACGATGGCGATGACGAGCTGGGTCGGGTCGTGCAGCGTGAAGGTGGCCTTGATCTTCGCGATGACGTTGGTTCCATCGACCAGGCTGACCTCGACATCGCGCCCGAACGCCGGAGGCTGGGTATAGATTCGGAAGGTCTTGTCGGACTGCGTCGGCAGATCGGCGGCCATGCCGAACCGCGTTTGTCCCTGCGTGCCCCCGGCGATACGCAACTCGCCGGTGATCGGCGGGCCGTCGTTCCTGAGGTGGACCTCGACCGCCATCCAGGTGCCGATCCGGGCATGGCCGTCGAGGAGGGCATGTGCCTCCATCGTCAGACCGTCCGCGGCCGCCACCGGCGCGACCGTCACGCCGGCCAGCAGGCCCGCGAGAACGCCCGAGAGCACGAGGCGCACGGCGCGTTGCGTGACGGAGAGTGGCTCTGGGCTGGGCACGCGCACTCCGGTCTCGGGTCCGTGGGATGATCGCAGCAAGGACGCGTCGACCGCTGGGAAAGTTGCGTCGGACCCCCGTACGCCCCCTCGGTCCAGGTCGACCGACCCCGGCCACTCGCGGCCGGGACGCCGCTATCGTACGATGGGCCGGTCCCCCGAGCCGTTGGCCGCCGCGCGGCCCCGAGGAATCCGTGCCCGACATCCGCCCGTTCCGTGCCCTTCGGTTCGACCCGTCAAACGTGGGTGACCTCGGACTCGTCGTAGCGCCACCCTACGACGTGATCGATCCCGAGGAGCGGCGGCGCCTGGTCGCCCGCCATCCCGCGAACGTCGTCCGCCTGGACCTACCCGCCGAGGAGGTGGGCGACGGACCCGACGACCAGTATCGGCGCGCGGCGCGGACGCTCGCCGGTTGGCGTTCGGACGGCACGCTCCGCAAGGATCCGCATCCCTCGGTCTACGTGTACGAGCAGGCGTACCGAGTCCCGGGCACGGACGTGGAGCGCACCCAGCGCGGGTTCTTCGCGCGCCTCCGCCTGGAGCCGTACGGAGCGGAGGGTGGCGTGCTCCCGCACGAGCGCACCCTGTCGGCCCCGAAGGAGGATCGCTACAAGCTGCTGCGCGCCACTGGGGTCAACACGAGTCCGGTGGTGGGGCTGTACGACGATCCGCCCGGGAACGTGCCGGACCTCCTCGCTGAGGTGACGGCGTCCGCCGCGGCCGTTGATCTCACCGACGACGACGGCGTCCGCCACCGCCTCTGGGCGACCACGGCCGATGGCACGGGGCGTGACGGCGAGATCGCGAAAGGCCTGATAGCGGCGGCCGCCCGCGGACCGGTCACGATCGCCGACGGGCACCACCGCTACGAGACGGCGCTGCGCTACCGCGACGAACGCCGGATGACGCGGTCATGCGAGGAGGACCCGGCATTCGACTACCTGCTGATGCTGTTCCTCGAGGCCTCCCAGCCCCTCACGGTCCTGCCGACGCATCGACTCGTTCGCGATGCGGCGCGTGGCGTCTCCGGCCTGCTGGAGCAGGCGGGGGAACTCTTCGAGGTCGCCCCGGTCTCGTCCGCCAACGAGCTCGTCGCGGAATCCCATGCCGTGGCGCTCGCGACTGGCGGAAAAGGTCACTTCGGTCTATGGACCCGGGACGGCGGGGCGCGCCTGACCGCCAAACGCGGCGCGTTCCGCTCCGACCTGCCGCCCGGCGGGGACGCCCTACGGCACCTGGACGTGACGATCCTGGGCGCAGCGCTGGACCGCCTGCTGGGCCTGGACGCCGAGGCCGTCGCCGGCGGCGCGGTCGGCTACACCAAGTCGGTTGACGAAGCGATCGCCGCCGTGGATGCGGGCCGCGCCGAGGCGGCCTTCCTGCTCGAGCCGACGCCCGTGGCCTCGATCGAGGCCGTCGCCCGTGATGGCGACGTGATGCCCCAGAAATCGACCTATTTCTACCCGAAGGCCCTGACCGGCCTCGTCATCAACCCGCACGAGTGGTGAACCGGATGACCAATTCGATCCCCGAGCCGATCCTCAACCGAGCGCAGACGCCGCCGCTCAACGGTCGCCCGGTGCGCAAGGACGAGATCGAGCTCCACGATCGGGGGCTCTACATCGAATCGTGGCTGCCGGAGCGCCGCTCCCGCCGCAAGCCCTTGCTGTTCATCCACGGCGAGCTGGCCGGTTCTTGGCTGTGGGAGCGCTACCTCGGCTACTTCGCCGGCCGGGGCTGGGAAGGCCATGCGCTCAATCTGCGCAATCATTACTGGTCCGCGACCGCCGATCCGGCCACGCTCTCGTTCGATACCTACACTGAGGACGTCATCGCGGCGGTGGACCGTCTCGGCCCGACGACCGTGGTCGTCGGCCACGGCATGGGTGGCCTGCTCGCCCTCAAGGCCGCTGAGCGCGTCGCGATGGCCGCGCTGGTCCTCGTGAGCGCCGAGCTGCCGCGCGATCTGCGGATCCCGGCGCGCTCACACGAGCTGCGCGACATCCCCGAGGTGTACGGAAAGAGCGTCATCGGCTGGGAGATCCTGCCTGAGCGGTTGCTACGCGACGACCGCGATCTCACCCTGGCCGACGTGCTGCGTATCCAGCACCTGCTCGGGCAGAAGCCGCATGAAGCCGGTGCCGCGCGCCGGCAGGTGCTCGCCGGCGTATCGGTCGATCGCCGGGTGGTCTCGGAGATGCCGCGCCTGGTGATCGGCGGAGGCCTCGACCGGGCCGTGGCGCTCGAAGCGTCCGAGCGACTGGCCTACTGGCTGGACGCGGAATACGAGCCCTTCGGGGCGCACTCGCACTACGGCCTTGTGGTCGGCGAACACAGCTTCCAGCAGGTCGCCGAGGCGATCCGGGCGTTCCTCGAGACGCACCGCCTGTAGGCCGCTCGACGGTTGAGGCGGCTCCGGATTCGCTGGTATCCTGTCGACCGGCGACGGCGGCTCGACCGCCCGCGCTCGATTGCCGCATTCGTCTAGAGGCCCAGGACACCGCCCTCTCAAGGCGGAGATCACCGGTTCGAATCCGGTATGCGGTACCAAACTCGCCATTTCTGGCCCGATCCACGCTCGGATCGGGCCTTTCGCTTGCCTCCGCGGAGGTGGGGGAGCCCTTATTGGAGCCCTTATCGCTCTCGGCAGCGGGCG
>JBBQRZ010000018.1:0-59999 GCA_038214255.1 Candidatus Limnocylindrales bacterium | reverse complement strand
CTGCGAGATGTCTGGGCTGCGCCGGGCGAGATGCGTGACCTCGGCTACGATCTCCTTCATGTACTCCGGGACCACCGTCTCGAAGCCGTTACTGTCGTAGCTGGTCCGCTCCTGCTCCATGATCCCGATCTCGTGGGGGATCGTGCGAGGATAGTGCGTCCGAATCTGCGACCCGAAGCGGTCCTTGAGGGGCGTAATGATCCGTCCGCGATTGGTGTAGTCCTCGGGGTTCGCCGACGCAACGACGTACAGGTCCAAAGGCAACCGGACCGTGAACCCGCGGATCTGGACGTCGCGCTCCTCGAGCACGTTCAGCAGGCCCACCTGGATCCGCTCGGCGAGGTCGGGCAGCTCGTTGATCGCGACGATCCCCCGATTCGCCCGAGGGATGAGCCCGTAGTGGAGGGTCAGCTCGTCGGAGAGGTAGCGACCTTCGGCGACCTTGATCGGATCGACCTCGCCGATGAGATCGGCGATCGTGATGTCGGGCGTGGCCAGCTTCTCCGCGTAGCGACGGTCCCGCGGGAGCCAGTCGATCTCGGTAGCGTCGCCATCGCGATCGACGATCGCCCGACCGACCGGGCTGATCGGATCGTACGGATCGTCGTTGAGCTCCCCGCCGCGGACGATCGGCAGCCACGCATCGAGCAGACCCACGAGCAGCCTGGCCATACGGGTCTTGGCCTGGCCGCGCTCGCCGAGGAACACCAGGTCGTGGCCGGCAAGGATCGCGTTCTCGATCGCTGGTAGCACGGTCTCCTCGTACCCGATGACCGTGGGGAGCACCTCGTCGCCGGATGCGAGGCGGGCCAACAGGTTCGCGCGCAGCTCGTCCTTGACGGTGCGGGAGCGCCAGCCGGCGGACCGCAGCTCGCCGAGGGTGGCGGGTCGGGAGGACGGCATGCGATGACCTCAGTTCGCGGGGATGGGTGTCGTCTGGGTTGCCGGCGTCGAGCGATAGCCATCGATGGCCGCCCGCACGTCGGGCACGGCGGTGATCCCGGCCTCGGCCAGCCCCTGGAGGTACTCGCGGCGGCGATCGACCTCGACCTCGAAGTCGCCAGCGTGCTGGTCGACCCGGAGGGCGAGCTCCGGGGTCACGCCCCAGCCGAAGTGCTCGAACGCGTCGCGCGCCGGGTCCCACGTCGCCAGGACCGCCGGCCCGAGGCGCTGGACGTGGCCGTGCTCGTCGCGCGCGGTGGGACGGACGTAGTGCGCGGCCACGATCCGTCGGCGTCCGTCATCGCGATGCTGCAGGATCAGGACGATGCCGAGGCGCGACAACTCGTCGTCGTCGGCCCCGACCGGCGGCCGGCGAAGTGCTTCGAAGACGGCGTCCAGCGAATCGGCGTGGATCGTAGCGGCCAGGTCGTAGCCGATCGACGCCGCGCGGATCGCGATCCGGGCCTGGGCTCCCCATGTGTACGACGGCAGGTGGTCGGACAGCTCGGGAACGACGAGGACGGTCGTCTCGGGCCGGATCCGCGGATGGTCGCGCTCGGCGGCCGACGCGGTCGGCACAGCGCGAGTGATGGCACGCCGTGGCCACCCCAGCTCGGAGGCCTGCGGCAGCCAGTCGAACGTCTCGGCCTCGCCCACCAATTCGACCCGGCGAAGGCCCGGCGGCAGGAAGTCGAGGAGAGCCTGCAGGACCGTGGTCTTGCCCGCCGCGCGGTCCCGGGCGGCGACGATGACCGGGACACGGCCCTCGATGAGGACCCACAGCGTCGCGCCCAGCTCCGCGTCGAGCGTGCCGGTCCGGATGAGCTCCACGACGGAGCGCGGTTCTGGCGGAACGGGGCGGAAGGTCCACCCGCCCCGTCGGGGGGAGGTGTCGGCCACGCGGCCTCCGGTCGTCGCTGGGGTTGGGTTGCCGGTCGGGGCGGCCAGCGTAGGGCCGACCCCCACGAGCGTCAAACGGGGCGCGATACCTGCCGGGAGATGGCAGGCTTCCTCGCCTAACATCGGCGCGACGATGGCGCTGCAGATCCGCCCGCTCACCCCCGAACGCCTGCCCGACCTCGCCGGACTCTTCGAGCAGGGGGGCGATCCACGATGGTGCTGGTGCGCCTACTTCCGGATCCGCGGCTTCGATTTCTCGAGTGGGGGCAAGAGCCGCCACCGCGCGGGGATGGAGGCGCAGGTCGTGGACACGGCGCGGGACGGTCGCGCCCCAGGGCTGGTGGCCTACGACGGCGACGACGCCGTCGGTTGGATCAGCATCGGCCCGCGCGAGGATTACGAGCGACTCGCGTATTCCACCGTCCTGAAGCCGATCGACGACAAGCCCGTCTGGTCCATCGTGTGCTTCGTAGTCGGGCGTCGATCACGTGGCCGGGGCATCGCGCGAGCGCTGCTGGATGCGGGCGTCGCGTATGCCCGTGAGCACGGAGCGAGGATGCTGGAGGCATACCCGGTCGAGGTCCAGGAGGGCGGCCGGGTCCCGCCTGCGACCGCATACCGCGGCACGTTGACGATGTTCGAGCGGGCCGGGTTCAAGGTCGTCGCCCGACGCACGGGGCCGGGCGCCGCATCGCCTCGACCGATCGTCCGCCGAAGGTTGACACCGCCTCGGCCAGAGGCCTAAACTCCCGGCCGGCGCGCAAGTCGCCCGCCCTGCCTAGCTCACTGGAGGCCGGTCTCCGAATGAAGATGCAGCTCTGCTTCCGACGCACCACGGCGCCTATCGGCGCTGCGGATCGCGGGAGATCTGTGCCCATCTCGAGCTAGCCGCAGGCGGCAGGACCGCCTTACCGGACGAACCCCGAGCCGTGGGCCAGATCGGGCCCCCGGCTTTTTTGATGCCCCTCCCTGCCCCGACCCATCGGGCAGGCCCAGGAACCGGCACCACGAGCCGCGAGGCCCACCGACGAACCGTCGGAACGAGGCCCGTGGCTCGTTCCATGTCCAGCTCCACCTCCGCCGACCCTGGAGTCCCGAAGTGACCAGCACCGTCGTCAACCAACTGAAGAACGGCACCTGGATCGACCGGCCCGAATCCGCGACGGCCGTGCCGGCGACGTCGGCCGTGCCGGCGCTGCTCATGGAGCGCGTCAGCAAGCACTTCGTCGTCGGTCGATCGCGCAAGCCAGTCGAGGCCATCTCCGACGTGTCGCTGCGCCTCGAGCGCGGCGATGTGCACGGGATCCTCGGCGCCAACGGCTCGGGCAAGTCGACGTTGATCCGCCTCATCTCCGGCCTCCTGACCCTCGACGAAGGTCGGGTCGAGGTCTTCGGCCTCGACATCGAGCGCCAGGAGATGGCGGTCAAGCGCCTGATCAACCGGGTCAGCGTCGACGCGGCGTTCTTCAAGAAGCTCAGTCCGATGGAGAACCTGCTGTTCGCCGCGCGGCTCTACGGCCTCGATGGCGGCAGCGCCAGGCGCGACGCGATCTCGATCCTCGGCCGCCTGGGGATCGGCGAGAAGCGCGTCGGCCGGCCCGTCGAGCAGATGAGCCGGGGCATGCAGCAGAAGGTCGCGATCGCGCGAGCCCTGCTCACCAGCCCGACGCTCCTGCTGCTCGACGAGCCGACGACCGGTCTCGACCCCCGCAGCAAGTTGGACGTCCAGAGCTTCATCGAGGAGATCAATCAGACCCATGACGCAACGATCGTCCTGACGACCCACGACCTGGCCGAGGCGGAGCGCCTGTGTGCCCGGATCACGGTCCTCAACGACGGCCGCGTCGTCGCCGAGGACACCCCGGACGGACTCAAGGCGCAGACCTCGAAGCGCCTGGGCCGCGAGTCCACCCTCGAGGACGTGTTCATGACCTACACGGGCCGCTCCCTCGACGACGACGTCGACGAGGACGAGTCCGGGCCCGACCAAGACTGACCGGAAAGGAGGTGAACAACATGCAGATGCAGATGCAACCGTGGCTGGCTCTTGCCCTCGCGCAGGAGCACCGGCGCCGGGAGGCCGCGCAAGCGGCCGCTGAGCGGCAGACCGGCGAAGCCCATCCATCCGTCTCCGTCCGACAGCAGATCGGCCGACGCGTCATCGCGCTCGGCCGGCGCATCGCGGCGGATCCGTCATTCGAGCTGGCTCGGTCCCGTTGAGGGGCCGGGCCGGCCACCCCTGAGGAGATCCTCCCGTGACCATCGTCGCCCATGAGCTGAAGGCGTCGTACGCCTTCATCGAGCGAAACTTCTACCTGACGCCGCTACTGGGGCTGGGAACTCGCGTTCCTAGTCTACTCGGTCGCGGGCGCGCTGTCGATCTCGCTCATCGGTGCCGACCAGGGCAGCTCGACGCTGCTGCTAACCCTGATGGTCGGGGCGATCTTCTGGAACTACCTCTCGGTGGTCTTCTCGTGGATCGCCGAGACCATCGCGGTCGAGCGCTGGGAAGGCACCCTCGAGTACACGTTCATGGCGCCGGTCCGGCGCTGGGCGCAGCTGCTGGGCTCCGTCGTCTACGCGATGGTGTACGGCCTCGTCCACACCGCCGTGATCTTCGTCGCGCTCGTGCTGTTCTTCCCGCAGCTGGACTTCAGCCACGCGAATCCCGCGACGGCGCTGACGTTCATGCTCCTCGGCTCGTTCAGCTTCGTCGGCATCGGGATGATCGCCGCGATCCTACCGTTGCTGTACGTGGAGCGCGGGGCGCAGATGACGTTCGTGCTCCAGTCGTGCCTGCTGCTCGTCAGCGGCGTGTACTACTCGATCGACATCCTGCCGGGCTGGATGCAGGTGCTCTCGCACCTGTCACCGGCCACGTACGTCCTCGATGGCGTTCGGGCCGGGCTGGTCAAGGGCACGTCGGTGACCGAGCTGACTGGCGACGTCTGGCCATTGCTCGTGATGGGCGCGATCTTCATCCCGTTCGGGCTGTGGGCGTTCGGCCGGGCCGAGCGGTACGCCAAGCGGACCGGCAAGCTCAAGCGGGTCGGCTGATCCATGGCCCTGCTGCCCGTGTCCTTCGACTCCACCGACCAGCCGGAGGGGATCGGCTGGGATCCCGGGTGGGCCGCTGCCTTCGCGCCGTTCGCGGTTGCGGGGCGGCGGCCGGCCCGGGTCGTGGCCGTCCACAAGGACGTCTCGGTCGTCCGCGACCGTGACGGGCTCGACGGTCCGGCCAGCGTGTCGGGCCGCTTCCGGTTCGATGCACTGGCGACGTCCGACTACCCGGCCGTCGGCGATTGGGTGGTGCTGGAACCCCGCGCGGGTGCCGGCCTCGGTGATCCAGCCACGATCGCCGCCGTGCTCCCCCGCCGGTCCGCCTTCGTGCGCAGCGCCGCCGACGCGAACCGGCGGACGGCGGGCCACCTCGTCGACGAGCAGGTGATCGCCGCGAATGTCGACATCGCCTTCCTCGTCGCCGGCCTCGATGGCGACTTCAACCTGCGGCGTCTCGAACGCTACCTGGCGGTCGCCTGGTCCAGCGGGGTCACGCCCGTCATCGTCCTCAACAAGGCCGACATCGCGCGCGATCTCGACGGGCGGTCCGTCGCCGTGGCCGCGATCGCACCCGGCGTCCCGATCGTCGTGCTTTCGGCGCTGACCGGCGATCATGTCGCCGACCTCGCGGCCCACCTCGTTCCGGGCCACACCTCGGTCGTGCTGGGATCGTCGGGGGTCGGCAAGTCCACCCTGGTCAATGCGCTCCTCGGCGACCGCCGGCAGGCGACCGCCGACGTTCGAGCGAGTGATTCGCGCGGTCGCCATACGACGACCCATCGGGAGCTGTTCGCCCTGCCAGGCGGTGCCCTGCTCATCGACACGCCCGGCATCCGCTCGCTCGAGGTCGCCGGGGCCGATGAGGGCGTGGACACCGCGTTCGACGACATCGCCGAACTGGCGGAGGGATGTCGCTTCGGCGATTGCCGCCACGAGACGGAACCCGGCTGCGCGATCCGCCGCGCCCTCGACGACGGATCGGTCGACGCCGGCCGGCTCGCGAGCTACCGCAAGCTCGAGCGGGAGCTCGCCCATGCCGAACGGAAGGGCGACCCGCGCGCGCAGGCCGAGGAACGACGGCGGTGGCGCACGATCCGCGAGGCCGTGGGTCGCCACATGCAGGACAAGTACGGAGGCGACGGGAGGTGACCGAGTTGCCGGACGACGCGACCTGGATCGAGCTCGCCCAGGCCCCGCCGATCGACGGCCTCCTCGTTCGGCGTCCGCGGGGTACGGACGCCGACTACGCGGCGATGTCCTCGATCGTCATGGCCGCCAACGCCGAGGACGGGGTCCCGTGGCGGCCCACCCCGACGAACCTGCGCGAGGAACTCGAGGGATCGGCCGGCTGCGACCCGACGTCCGATGTCGTGATCGTCGAGCTCGACGGCCGGCCGGTGGCCGAGGCCGGCATCGAGCGGGTCATCCGGGACGGGACGGTGATCTACGAGACGTGGGGCCGTGTCGTGCCCGAGGCTCGGCGCCGAGGCATCGGACAGGCCCTGCTGCGCGAGAACCTGCGGCGTGCGACCGAGCGGGCGAACGCCGAGGACCCCGGGCGAATCGTCGAGGTGCGCTCCTACGTCGAGGAAGCCGAGGTCGGCCATCGGGCTCTGCTCGCGACGCACGGCTTCGAGGAGATCCGCTGGTTCTTCGTCATGCGTCGACCCACGCTCCAGGACATCCCCGACGCTCCGCTTCCGGCCGGGCTGGAGATCCGGCCGGTCAGGCCCGACCAGTACCGGGCGATCTGGGACGCCGAGAACGAGGCGTTCCTCGACCACTGGAGCCATCGCGAGCCGACCGAGCAGGACTTCGCGACGACATTCTCCCGCTCGGATCTCGACACCGACCTGTGGGTCGTGGCCTGGGACGGTGAACAGGTCGCCGGCGTCGTCCAGAACTGGATCTGGCCCGAAGAGAACGAGCGGCTCGGGGTCGCCCGTGGCTGGAATGAAAAGATCAGCGTCCGGCGGCCGTGGCGCCGGCTCGGCCTGGGTCGGGCAATCACGGCCGAGTCGCTGCGCCGACTTCGGGCCGCGGGCATGGCCGAGGCGATGCTCGGCGTCGATGCCGAGAATCCGTCGGGCGCGCTCGGCCTGTACGAGGGGCTCGGCTTCGAGAACTACCAGCGGGCCTCGGCGTTCCGGCGCCCCCTGGAGCGCTGAGCGTCGGGCGCGAGCCTGCGCTCGCCTTCTGCTCGGCCTCGTGCGCGACCCCTTCTAGGCGAACAGGCGCCCGCCGTCGCGGACGAGCTCCAGCCACGCGCGCTCGCGCCCGATCGTCGTCGCATTGCCGTGGCCGGGGAAGACGCCGAGCCCATTTTTGAGCTCGCACAGGCGGGCGAGCGATTCGGCCATTGCGGCCGGGTCGCCGCCGGGCAGATCCACCCGCCCCCAGCCACCCTCGAAGAGCGTGTCGCCGCTGAACAACCGTCCGTCATCGGCGGCCAGCAGGCAGACGGATCCCTCGGTGTGACCCGGGGTGTGGAGGACGCGCAGGCGGATCGCGCCGAACCGGACCTCGCCACCCTCCGCAAGCTCGACGGCCGGGATTGATGGCAGGATCTCGAACGGAGCCCACAGCGGCTTGGGATCGGTGAGTCGCTCGCGATCGAGGAGATGGACGGCGATCTCGGCGCCGGTGTGGGCAGCGACCGCGGCGTTGTCGCCGATGTGGTCCCAGTGGCCGTGGGTCGAGACGATCAGCTTGAGGGTCCAGCCCCGCGCGTCGAGCTCCTCGGCGATCCAGGCCAGCGATGGGGTCGCGGTGTCGATCGCGATCGCTTCGCGCGTGCGCTCGTCGGCGAGAACATGGACGTTCGTCGCAATCGGCCCGACGACGCGGTGGAGGTGCTCCATCGCGGTTCAGCGGCCTCCGATCGTGATCAGGCGCCGCCCTCGAGCTTCGATTTCATACAGTCGAAGGTCTGGCCGATCATCTTGGTCGCCGTTCCCTCGATGAGCCGGGCCCCGACGCTCGCGAGCGTGCCCGCGATGTTCACGTCCGCCTCCCAGTCCATGACGGTCCCCCCGTCCGCGCCATCGGACAGGCGCATCT
Organism: Candidatus Limnocylindrales bacterium; assembly: GCA_038214255.1. Taxonomy (GTDB): domain Bacteria; phylum Chloroflexota; class Limnocylindria; order Limnocylindrales; family CSP1-4; genus SPCO01. The sequence goes on along the minus strand of JBBQRZ010000018.1, from coordinate 52,037 downwards.
GGGCGGTGCCGTCGACCGCACTGCCGGGGGCCTGGCCGTGGGCCTTGATCGTGGCCGCGTCGGGGGGCGTCAGCTCGGCGAACTCCAGGTCCACGTTGAACCGCGCACTGATGAACCCGACACCGACCTTGGCGGCCGCCTTGAAATGCGTGGCGTCCACGACGTCGATCCGCTCGACGCCCGGGCCGCACTGACCGACCTGTTTGGGGTCGATGACGAAGGCCCACACCCGATCTCGCGGGGCCGCGATCTGGACCGAACCTTTGAAGTGCATGGCTCCTCCGAACCGGGATCGCGCTCGGCCTCAGTCGGGCAAGGATACCGACGATGGCAGATACGCCGTCGGGTCCTTGACGAATCGGGTCCGACAGCCGATCGAGCAGAACGCGTAGACGACCCCATCGTGCTCGGCGAGGTGACGGGCGTGCGCCCGCTGCACGGTCATGCCGCAGACCGGGTCGAGGAGCACGATGTCGTCCACGACGGGCTGGAGCGATGTCATCGCGGCCGCCGGGCCGGCGACGGTCGCCGGGCCGGGTGCAGCCACGAAGTCCGCCCGGCCGCGCCGGACCTGGACGAGCTCGGCCAGGATCGAGAGGGCGATCTCCTCCGCGGTCTCGGCACCCAGATCGATGCCGGCCGGCGCGCGGAGCGCGGCGATCCGGTCCTCTCCGACGGTCGTCTCCTCGCGCAGCCAATCGCGCACGACCGCGGCCCGCGTCGGCGACGCGACGAGGCCTACGTACGAGGCTTCGCGCGTGAGGGCGAGCCCGACCGCCTCCTCGTCCCAGATCCCCTGGCTCGCGACGACGACGTACGGCGAGGCATCTGGGTCGAGGCCCCGGATGTCGGCCGAGACCGCGACGCGCTCGGCACCCGGGAATGCGTCCGGGTCGGCGATCGGGTCGATGACGGTCACCCGCCAGCCGGCGGAGGCGCCCAGCGTGGCGAGCGCACCGGCGATGGGGGTCGTCCCGACGACCCACAGGAGCGGCGCGGGCAGATGTGGTTCCACGTAGATCTCCAGGGTGCCACCCGAGTGGCAGGTCATGACGAGCTCGATGACCCCGTCGCCGCGGCGACCCTCGGCGGGAGTGTCCTTGGAGAGCCGGAGCAGCCGCGGCTGCCCATCGGCGAGGGCCCGGAGCGCCTCGCGGACGACGACGGGCTGAGCGCAGCTGCCGCCGACCCAGCCCTCGATCGACCCGTCCGGGTGGATGATCCCGCTGGCGCCGGGCCGAGCGGAGGTAGGCCGCCGGACCGCGACCACCGTCGCAACGACGAATGGCGTCCCGGCCGCTTCGAGGGCGGCGGCCCGCGCGAAGATCGAACGCGTCGTCGACCCGGGCATGGCGCCGGTCAGGACAGGCCCTTCTCGTGGAGGATCGCCCAGACCTTCTGCGGCGTGATCGGGATGTTGATGTTGCGGACGCCGAGATGCCACAGGGCGTCGACGACGGCGTTGGCGATGGCCGGCGGGGCGCCGACCGTGGCGGATTCCCCCACCCCCTTGGCGCCGATCGGGTGATGCGGCGATGGGGTCACGGTCTTGTCGAGCTCCCAGGCCGGGGTCTCCACCGCCGTCGGCAGGAGGTAGTCCATGAACGTTCCGGCCATGTTGTTGCCGAGCTCGTCGTACGTGATCTGCTCATACAGCGCCGGCGCCAGACCCATCGTGAGCCCGCCGTGGATCTGCCCGTCCACGATCATGGGATTGATGATGTTGCCGCAGTCGTCAACCGCCACGAAGCGGCGGATCTTGACCTGGCCCGTGCCCTTGTCGATGTCGACGACGCAGATGTAGCTGCCGAACGGGAAGGTCAGATTGGGCGGATCGTAGTAGTCGACCGCCTCGAGACCGGCCTCCATGCCCTGCGGATGATTGGTGTAGGCGGCGAACGCGATCTCCTGGATCGTCTTGAACCGGTCGGGCGACCCCTTGACGCTGAACTTGCCGGGCTCCCACTCGAGGTCGTCCTCCGACGCCTCCAGCAGGTGAGCGGCGAGCTTGCGCGCCTTGGCCTGGATCTTCCGCGCCGCCATGGCGGTCGCCGCCCCACCGACCGGCGTGGACCGCGAGGCGTAGGTGCCCAGGCCGTACGGCGCCGTGTCCGTGTCGCCGTATTCGATCTTGATATCGCCGACCGGGAAGCCCAGCTCCTCGGCGATGATCTGGGCAAAGGTCGTCTCGTGGCCCTGGCCCTGGGTCTGGACCCCGATCCGCGCGAGGACCTTGCCGGTCGGGTGGACGCGGATCTCGCACGAGTCGAACATCTTGAGGCCGATGATGTCGAAATCGTGCGATGGCCCAGCGCCGACGATCTCGGTGAACGAGCTGATGCCGATGCCCATGAGTTCGCCCTTGGCGCGCTTCTCGGTCTGTTCCCGGCGCAGGGCGGGATAGTCGATCTTGTCGAGGGCCATCTGGAGCGCGCGTGGGTAGTCGCCCGAGTCGTACTCCCAGCCGGTCGGGGTCTTGTATGGGAACTGCTCCGGCTGGATGAAGTTCTCCATCCGAAGCTGCGCCGGATCCTTGCCGATCTCGTGCGCGAGGACGTCGACGATGCGCTCGACGGCGTGGACCGCCTCGGTCACACGGAACGAGCAGCGGTACGCCACGCCTCCCGGTGGCTTGTTGGTGTAGACGCCATCGACCTCGACGAACGCGTTGGAGAAGTCGTAGCTGCCGGTGATGACGTTGAACAGCCCGGCCGGAAACTTCGAGGGATCCGCGGCGGCGTCGGTGTAGCCGTGATCGGCGAGCGTCTTGACCTTCATCGCCTGAATCCGGCCGGCCTTGTCCGATCCGACCTCGATGTTGATGTGGTAATCGCGGGCGAACGAGTCGGCCTGGAGATTCTCCGAGCGGTCCTCGATCCATTTGACCGGCTTCCCGACGGTCAGGCTCGCCACGACGGCAAGGACGTAGCCCGGGTATACCGGCACCTTGCCACCGAAGCCCCCGCCGATGTCGTGGGTTTTGACCCGGATGTTCTGCTCAGGCAGGCCGCTCACGAGGGCCAGAACGGTCCGGATGGCATGCGGCGCCTGGCTCGTCATGTGGAGGGTCATCTGGCCGCGGACGGCGTCCCAGTCCGCGATGCAGCCGCAGGTCTCGATCGAGGCGACGTGGATGCGCGGGATGTAGATGTCCTCGGAGACGCGCACCTCGGCCTTGGCCATGGCGGCATCGGTCCCCGCCCGATCGCCGGACTCCCAGTGCCAGATGTGGTTGTTGGCCTTGTCCTCGCCCCGGTCCGGGCGGAGGACGAACGCGTCCGGCTCCATCGCCTTGTGTGGATCGACGATGACGGGGAGCGGATCGTAATCGACCATGACGGCCGCGACGCCATCGGCGGCGATGTATTTCGTCGTCGCGACCACCGCCGCGACCTCCTGGGCCTGGTACATGACGGTGTCGGTCGGCAGCACCATCTGCTTGTCGCCGGCGAGGGTGGGCATCCAGTGCAGCCCGGCCTTCTCCAGGTCGGCACCGGTGATGACCGCCAGCACGCCCGGGATCTTCAGCGCCTCCGACGCATCGATGCCCTTGATCGTCGCGTGCGCATAGGGGCTGCGCACGATGTCCAGCCACAGCTGGCCGGGCAGGTTGAAGTCGTCGATGTACTCGCCTGCGCCACGGATGAAGCGCGGGTCCTCCTTGCGCTTGACCGAGTGGCCCATGCCCCCGATCTCGGGGCTCGTGCGGGGCTGCGCCGTCGTCGTCATCTCGTCCCTCCCCGCTCAGCCGGCCGCGGCCGGTTCGGCCGACACGGCCTGGCCTTCCGTGGTCTCGGCCGCCACGACCGGCGCCGACGCACTCTCGCGAAGGGTGCCCGCGGCCTGCTGGATGGCCTTCACGATGTTCACGTAGCCGGTGCAGCGACATAGGTTGCCACTGATCCCCTCGCGGATCTCGGCCTCGGATGGGTCGGCGTTCTGCTCGAGGAGCCAGGCCGCCTGCATGACCATCCCCGGGGTGCAGAAGCCGCATTGGAGTCCGTGCTGGTCCCAGAAACCCTGCTGGAGCGGGTGGAGGTCCGCTCCCACGGCCATGCCTTCGATGGTCTTGACCTGCCGGCCTTCGACCTGGACGGCGAGGACCGTACAGGACTTGGCGCTCTCCCCGTCCAGATGAACGGTGCAGGCGCCGCAGTTGCTGGTGTCGCAGCCGACGTGCGTGCCGGTGAGGCCGAACGTATCGCGCAGCAGGTGGACGAGGAGGAGCCGAGGCTCGACGTCGGCCTCGCGCCCCTCCCCGTTGACCGTGACGGTGATGTGCTGGGTATTCATCGTCGCAGTGCGCTCCTACGCGTTCGCCAGCGCGCGTTCGGTCGCGCGACGGAGGGATCGAAGGGTCATTTCCGCCGCCATGGCCCGCTTGTATTCGACCGGGCCGCGGACATCGCCGGCAGGCCGGCTCTGGGCCGCCGCGGCCGCTCCGGCGCGGGCAAACAGCTCGTCCGAGGGCGCGTTGCCATCGAGGACGGCCTCTGCCTCGGTCGCGGCGAACGGAGTCTCGGCGACGCCGGTCAGACCGATCCCGGAACGCTCGATGCGACCATCCGCGCTCAGCGCGACCACCGCGGCGACCGCGACCGTGGCGAAGTCGCCGACCTTGCGCTCGAGCTTCGTGTAGGCGCCGCCCACCCCCTTCCGCCGGCTCGGGATGCGGATCTCGGTGAGGACCTCGGTCGGCTCGATCGCGGTCGCGAAGGTATCCAGGAAGAAGTCGCGGGCCGCGATCGTCCGATCGCCGCTCCCACTGCGGCAGACGATCGTCGCCCTGGTCGCGAGCAGCACAGCCGGCCAGTCGCTCGCGGGGTCCGCGTGGGCGACCGAGCCACCGATCGTGCCCCAGTTGCGGACCTGCGGATCGCCGATGACCGCCGAGACGTCGTGCAGCAGCGGGTATCGGTCCGGGATGATCGGATGCTCGTGGATCTGGCGATGCGTCGCCTTGGCCCCGATCCGCAGCTCGTCGTCGGTCTCGCTGATGCCGTCGAGACCGCTGACGTCGCGAAGGTCCACCAGGAGCGCGGGCTGCGCCAGCCGGAGCTTGATGAGCGGGATGAGGCTGTAGCCGCCGGACAGCAGCTTGGCCTCGCCCTCACGATCCTTGAGGATCTGCAGCGCCTCGTCCAGGGTTCCCGGACGGACGTAGTCGAACTGACCGGGGATCATCGGGCCGCCTTCCTCCTCCCGCATGTGCGGGACTGTCGGCCCGTCCGCCCTTGACGGGCGCAGAACTGTGGCGACGATCCCGGGCGGGCGATCGGGGCGCATCAAGCGCTCGACCAGGGTCCGGGATGGAGAAGTGTTGCGACAGAGTATCGGCCGCGGTCATTGCTCCGTCAACGCGCGTGGCGGACCTCCGCCGTCGGAATCGTGCGTCGCCGTGGAATAAAGGACGCCGACGAAGGGCCCTGGCCCGCGTCGGCGTCGTTGCGTACATCCGATGCAAGCGAGGTCAGGCAACGGCAAGCGCCTCCCCCGTCTCGAGGAAGGTCTTGAGGCCCGAGACGATGTAGGCATTCCCGTCCGTGAACTCGCCCTCCGTGCGCGAACCGGGCACGAGCGCCGAGGTCACGGTGAGGCGCGTCGGTGCGCCATCGCCCTCGCCTGGCTCCACCGCCCAGGTCATCCGGACCGGCCCTTCCGCCTCGATCTCGGGGTCCCAGCGTGGGTGGAACGACATCGTGACTGAGCGTCCGGGCTCGATCGCGAGGATCTCGCCGTCGGCGGCGATCGAATCGTCCGCATACGTGTAGGTGATCAGCCCGCCGCGCCGCCAATCGGAGGTCACCCGGGTGCCGTAGAAATAGCGGACGGTGTCGTCGCCGTCGGTGATCGCGCGCCAGATGCGCTCCGGCGACGCCTTGATGAACACGGAATAGACGTGATCGACGGGGTCCATCGGAGCCTCCAGCGTTCGTTTCACGAACGACATCGCCCCGACGACGGGCTCGGCGAACTTGCCGATCCATCGATCATAGGCAAGACGGATCGGCACCGGGTTGAGGAAGTGCCGCTTCTCGCGCCCGACCTTCTGGGTCGTCACGAGATCGGCGGCCTCCAGCACGCCCAGGTGCTTCATGACCCCGAACCGTGTCATGTCGGGCAGTGCCCCGCACAGCTCACCAAGCGTCTGGCCATCGCGCTCGAAAAGCCGATCGAGCAGGACCCGCCGACCGGGATCGGCGAGTGCCCGGAAGACCGGAGCCATGTCATCCGTCATGCCGGCGATGTTATGTGACTCCATGGTCACATGTCAAGGCGGACCGTCAGGCCCTGCCCGGTAGCCACGTCACGATCCCGATCGGGAGGGGGCGTTGGCCAACGAGGCCGACCCGCCCGTCGGCGTCGGTCTCGATGATCTTGTCGAGGGCCGCACGGAAGCGTTCGTCCGCGGGGCTGCCCGGTTGGGTCCACAGCTGTCGGCGCAGGAAGCCCTCGAGCTCGTCGCGCGAGTCGAATCGGCGGGGCTCGCGCTCGAGCCGCTCGATCGACGGCTCCCGGCCCATCGCCCGGAGCAGTTCGACGAGCTCGGGGAGGGCCGGCAATGAGACCCGCGGCTCGCCGTGGACGGGCGGCCAGCAGGCGTCCGCGATCGACGACGGCTGGCGCTCCATGAGCACGGCGACGCAGAGGCGCCGGGCGGCCGACTCCATCGCCGCGATGAACGGCCCGATCGCCGCGATGTCGTAGCCGACGTGCGCGATGAGGGCGACGTCGGCCGAAAAGGACCCCGCGTCGTCGGGCGGCCAGCGGGCCTCGACGATGCGCACGTTATCGATGCCGTGCTCCCCGGCGATCTCGCGCAGCCCGGCGAGCATCCCGCTCGACGGGTCGAGGGCGATGACCTCGCCGCTGGTCGGTGCCACCGCCCGCGCGATCGGCAGGGCATAGCGGCCGGCGCCAGCGCCGATGTCCAGCCACGTGTCGCCGGGCCGGACGAGCCCGAGCAACACAGCCAACGCGGGCTCGTCGGTCCGGGCGGGGTCGGCCCGGAACAGGCTCGACACCGGAGCGTAGAAGTCCGCGCCGTCGGGGACCTCGCGATGTCGATCCACCTGCTCAGCATTGGCGCGGACGCGCGCGGCCCAGGCCGATTCCAGCAGCGCGACGAGGTCCGCGCGCGTGTCGACGTCGGAGTTCGCCTCGTCACCGGCCGCCGCCACCTCGCGGACCAGCTCGGGATGTGCCGCGATCAGCGGGCCGAGCCCGCGGTCCCCGGTCGCCTCCGCCACGAGCCCGAAGGCCGTCCGCTCCAGCCGCACGGGATTGCGGCCGCCATCCCCCCGATAGACCGGCACGACGATGGGTCGCGCCGGGTCGGCCGGCGCCGAGAGCACGGCGCGGATCGCGGCCAGCGGCACGAGCGGTTGGTCGCCGAGGACCATCAGCGCGACATCGGCCGTGGGCGGCAGCGCCTCCATCCCGACCCGGACCGAGCTCGACAGCCCGCGGCCCGGGTCCGGGTTGCGCACGCGCCGCTCCGTGCGCCACGCGATGGCTGGCTCGATCGCGTCGGCGTCGTCGCCCAGGACGACGACAACCTCCCCCACTCCGGCCTCCGCCAGCCGGTCGAGGACGTGCTGGAGGATCGGACGGCCCTCGAGCGATGCGAGCAGCTTGCCGCCGCCGAACCGTGACGCGGCTCCCGCCGCAAGGACGACGGCCACGACAGCTGCCACGCGCCCATCTTCCCACGTGCGGAATCGGCGAGTAGGCTTGGCGAGCACGCCGGCCCGCTCCGCCCAGTCACGATGACCGGCGTGCGATCGCGGGAGGATCAGGCGTTACTCGCCGGGCCCGCCCGTCGCGCCGGACGCGGCCGGGGCCTCAGGCTCCTCGAAGAGCGCCGGCTGTGGCGGCCCGCCTGGTCGTCGCCGTGGCCGCCCGTCCTCCTCCCGGCCACCGAGCCGCCGTCTCATGACGACCTCGACGCGGGCGTCGTCGCGCTCGCGCGCCGGGTGCTCGACGAGAGCGATCAGCCGGCTCGCCATGAAGCGGCCGGTCCGGACGGGTGTCCCGCCACGCGTGACCTCGGTGACCTCGACGACGCCCCGGGCGGTCGTGACCTCGATCCGGCGACCGGCGCGGCTCGCGACGATCTCGAACGTCTGGACGGCGCCGCCGGTGTCCACCACGACCTCGACCCGATCGCCCTTCACGGTCGCCTCCTTCTCGTGTGCCGGATCAACCTGCGGTTGCCGGCGTTGCCTCGGGGACGACCTTCGAGGCGGTGGTCGAGGCACGGTCGCGCATCGGGACGCCGGAGCCGCCATATCGCTCCGCGACGATCTCGGCGAGGATCGCGAGCGCCATCTCGGCCGGGTTCCGGCCGCCGAGATCCAGCCCGACCGGGCCGCGGAGCTGCGCGACGTCGGAGTCGGCGACGCCGGCCTCGAGGAGGCGGGCGCGTCGATCGGCCTGCGTCTTGCGCGAGCCGACCGCACCGACGTAGCGGCAGCCACGCCGAAGCGCCTCGATGATCGCGGGCTCGTCGAACTTCACGTCGTGGGTCAGGACAGCGACCGCGTCGTTCGGCCCGAGGCCGATCTCGTCGGCGAGCTCGTCGGGCCAACCGACGACGAGCCGATCGACGTCGGGGAAGCGCTCCGGCGTCGCGAAGGACGCCCGCCCGTCGAGGACGACGGTCTCGAAGCCGAGCTCACGAGCCAGCCGCACCAGTGAACGCGCGACCTCGACCGCGCCCACTACGACGATCCGCGGCCGGACCGGATAGACCTCGACGAACAGCGATCGATCACCCAGCTCGACCGTCCGGGAGAGGCCGCGCTTGAGCGCCTCGGTGGCAGCCCGGACCAGCTCCGCGTCGAGATCGGGGTCGCCGAGCGTGCCCTCCAGCCGCCCGTCGTCGTGGACGAGGAGCGTCGGTTCCGGCGGCGCGCCCGCACCGGGTTCGTGCGGTCCGAAGTCGGCCGGCGGCGAGTCGACGGGGAGTGGCGTCACGACCGCGGCACCGCGACCGCCGGCACCGAGCGAGGCCATGGCGGCGCGCACCGCGGACGCCGGCACGGTCGGCTCGACGAGGACATCGATCGTTCCGCCGCATGCGAGGCCGACGTCCCAGGCCTGCTCGTCGCTGATGCCGTAGCGGATGACCCGCGCGTTGCCGCTCGAGCGGGCCTTCTCGATCTCCTCGGCTGCTGCCCCCTCGACGCAGCCACCGCTGACCGAGCCGGCGATCCGGCCGTCGCTCGCGTAGAGCAGGACGGCGCCTTCGGGCCGGGGCGCCGAGCCGAACGTGCGGACGACGACGGCGCGGCCGGCGTCGATGCCCTCCCCGCGCCACGTGGTCAGGGTGTCGAGCAGCTCCTTCATCGCATGGGCCTCGCTGCGGCGGGGTCGGTCGGCGTGCCGCCCACGACGGACGGCGCCGCCACCGTGGTCAGATCGGCCGCGACGGGGAGAGCCGCGTGGGCGGCCGCCTCGCTTCCCCGTCGCGTGTCGGCGGAACGCACGCCGCCAAGGATCTCCCCAAGGCGCTCGAGCGAGGAGACAGTCCCGGCGGGCAGGAAATCGTCGATGTAGGGGTACGCGGCGCGCATGCCGCCGGCGAGCGGCTGGTAGCCAGGCGTACCGGCGAGCGGATTGAGCCAGATGAGGCGATGACAGTTGCGGCGCAGGCGAGCCGTCTCGGCCGCGACGACCGCCGGATCACCGCGGTCCCAGCCGTCGGACACGACGATGACGATCCCCGACGTTCGCAGCGTCCGCCGGGCCCAGTCCTGGTTGAAGGTCCGGAAGCTCTCCCCGATCCGCGTCCCGCCGGCCCAGTCGTTGACCTCGTTGGCGACCCGGGCGAGCGCCCGGTCGCGGTCGCGGTCGCGCAGCAGGCGCGTCACACGCGTGAGGCGGGTCCCGAACACGAACGACTCGGTCCGGACCTCGCTCGTCGCCGAGAGCGCCTGGATGAACCGCAGCAGCAGGCGCGAATGCCGCTCCATCGACCCGCTGATGTCGCACAGCACGACGAGCGAGCGGGGTTCGCGGATCGGCCGCCGCCAGACCCACGACAGGAGCTGACCGCCGGTGCCGAGGTTGCGCCGGAACATGGCACGGGGCGCGAGGCGACGGCCATGGGAATGCAGCTCGTAGCGGCGCGTCCGGCGTCGCTCGAGGCGCGGGACGAGGGCATCGACCAGGCGCTCGGCGTCGCGCAGCTCGGCCGGGGTCATCCGGTCGAACTCGCGGTGGCGGAGCATCTCGCCGCGCGAGTAGGCGTCCGGGGCGATGACCACGCCCTCGATGTCCGCCTCGTCGTCCGTGTCATCACCGGGCGAGGGGATCGGGATGCCCAGCTCGTCGGGTCGGGTCGCGATCGTCTCGTCGCCCCCGGTCGGAACGGCCTCCCCCGACGCCTCGGCTCCATCGATCGGAGCGTCGTCCACCGGCCGACCGAGCGGCGCCGGCTGGAAGTCACCGACGCGCCGGCCGCGCGCCCGCCACCAGCGGTCGAACACCGTGTCGTAGACGGTCCGGTCATCCCGGCGATGGATGAAGACCGTGGCCCCGGCGGCGCGAACCTGCTCGCGCGAACCGATGTCGACGAGGGCGAGGGCGCGCGCGTAGTCGACCGACGCGCCGAGATCGATCGCAAGGCCGGCCGCCCGGAGCGCTCGCGCGAAGCCGACCGCCTCGTTGAGCAGCCGCCGACCGTCGACCTCGGCACCCCAGGGCGCTCGAACGATGGCGGGATCGGTCGTCGGATCCATGTCCTCAGCCGCGGACGGCCACCTCATTCAGCATCCGCCCGGCCTGATCGCCGCGGACATGCCGGATGTCCTCCTCGTACTTCAGGACGACCCCGAGCGTCTCGTCGACCAGCTCCGGGGTCAGCTCCCGGGCGCCGAGCGACAGCAACGCGGCGGCCCAGTCGAGCGTCTCGGCGATCCCCGGCACCTTCGTCAGATCCGCCTCGCGCAAGCGGTGCACGAACCCAACGACCTCGCGGGCGAGGGCCTCCGGCGCGGCCGGAACCCGCGCGAGCACGATCTCGAACTCCTTCTGGGCGGTCGGGTAGTCGATCCAGTGGTAGAGACAGCGGCGCTTGAGCGCGTCGTGGACCTCGCGCGTCCGGTTGCTCGTGAGGATGACCCGCGGCGGCCGGGCGGCCTTGATCGTGCCGATCTCGGGGACCGTCACCTGGAAATCGGACAGGATCTCGAGCAGGTACGCCTCGAACTCCTCGTCGGCGCGGTCGATCTCGTCGATCAGCAGGACCGGCGCGACGCCGCCATCGCTCTCGAGCGCCTGGAGCAGCGGGCGGCGGATGAGGAAGTCGGGTCCGAAGATGTCGTGCGCGCTCGCGCGGTCGGCTTCGCCGCGCGCCTCGAGCAGCCGGATCTCGAGCATCTGGCGCGGGTAGTTCCACTCGTAGACGGCCGTGTTGACGTCGAGGCCCTCGTAGCACTGGAGGCGTATGAGCGGCGCGCCGAGCGAGGCGGCGAGGACCTTGGCCAGCTCGGTCTTCCCGACGCCGGCCTCGCCTTCGAGCAAGAGCGGGCGTCCCAGCTCGAGCGCCAGGAAGACGGCCGTCGCGAGCGAACGGTCGGTGATGTAGTCGCGGGCCCGGAAGTCGGCGGTGATCGCCTCGATGGAACGCGTGCCAGCCGGGCGGCTCTCTCGGTCGGTCATCGTGCCCCGATGCTACACGCCCATGCGCTCAGGCCGCCCGGCCGTCGTTCGACGGACCGATCTCCAGGAGGACCTCGACCGGGATCGCGCGCCGTGCCAGGTCGTCGAGCGGGCAGTGAACGCGACCCCAGTCGATGATCGAACGGACGCGATCATCGTCGGCCGAGGCGGACGCGACTCGGACGCGGACGAGCAGGCTCAGGGGTCCGGCCGGGACCGACGCCTCGATGCCGAGGATGCCCCGATCGTCGGACTCGCCGTCCACCGCCACCTCGAGGCCGCCGAGCTCGATGCCCTCCTCGGCCGCCCGCATCGTGATGAGCGTCGCCACGCACGACGCATAGCCGGCACGGAACATCCACGCCGGGGACGGGGCACTGCCCCCACCACCGACCGCACGGACCATGTCTGTCGTGACCGATGCGCCGTCGGCGCCCTCGACGCGGATCCGGAGCCCGTCTTCGACCACCGCCCTCGCGGCCGAATCCCGGTAACGGGCCTCGCTCGGATGAGCCGTGAGGTAGTCCCGAGCGCCCTTGACGGCGGCGGCGATGTCCGACTCGCCCACGGTGTCCGCTCCTTCCCGGTGGGTCTCGTCTCGAGTGTGGCGGTCAACTCAGCCGTCCGGTGCGTCGAGCTCGCGCGCATATGGCGGGAATCGGAAGCGCTGGGACCGGGTCAGGATCCCGCCGTAGCCGAGCTTGGCGACCGTCCGTTCCGAGGCCGGCTCCCCGGTCAGCAGCCGCGGCAGCAGGAGGTCCGCCGCCGTGGCCTTCGAATAGGCGCCGCACGTCGGCAGGCCGAGGATCGAGGTGCTGCCGACCCGGGCGAGCCAGAGCATGGATCCGGGATGGGCGGGGACGCCGCGGCGCACCACTCGCCCGCCCAGCGCCGCGATCGCCACGAATGAGGCATCCGAGGGATCGGTCGAGGCCGTCCCCGCCGTGAGGATCACGTCGGCCGTATCGGCGCCACGGGTGAACCGGGTCAGTGCCGTCTCCATGGCGTCCGTGTCGTCCTCGACGTAGACGATGTCGATGATCCGGGAGCCGAGACCTTCGACCTTGGCGCGGACGCTCGCCTCGAAGCGCTCGCGCGCGGTCCCGCGGACTGACTCCTTGACGACGACACCGACCCGGCGGGCCTCGAACGGGGCGACCCACACGAGCGGCTGGGCCCCGAAGTCGGCGACCCGGGCGCCCGCGTCGACGATCGAGGCGTCCACGACGTGCGGGGCGATCTTCACGCTCGCAACGAGGTCGCCGCGTTCGACGACCTGGCCGTCGAAGACCGTGAACACCTCGAGCGGGTCCAATCGATTGAGGCGCTCCAGTTCCGCGATCCGGACATTGACGACGCCCGGGGTCGCGGCGACGAGATCGATCCGGCTCTCCTTGGGCCCGCGGACATCGAGCCCCGGACCGACGACCGCGCGGGCCAGCCGCAGCGCGGCCTCGTCCTCGTGGAGCTCGCCGGGTTCCACGAGGACCACGCTGACCGGCGGACCGGGCTCGGCGGCCGCGAGGGCGAGCAGGTCGTCGGCGCTCAGGCGTCGACCCTTCCGCCAGCGCTCGTTGCCGACCTTCAGGTCACGGGTCAGGACGGCGCCCGTGACCCGAGCGGACGCGCGTCGACCGGGACTGATCCGCTCGACGCGCACGCTGGGACGACGGTCCGTTCAGGCGAGGCGTGCGAGCGCGGCCTGGATCGCCCGTCGCGTGTAGATCACCGCCATCGCCGTGCGATAATCGCGATCCGCGTGGATGTCGGCATTGACCGTCTGCCCGTCGGTTGCGTGCTCGGCTGCGGCGGCAACGGACGCCGGCGAGCCATCGCTCCCGGCCAGGGCCGCCTCGACCGCCGTGGCCCGATAGGGCGCGTCGCTGACTCCGGTGATGGCCACGCTCGCGCTGCCGATCCCCGCCGTGGTCACGTCGAACACGATGGCGGCGACCCCGACCATGGCGTACCCGGACGCGGGGTTCTGGAGCGAGGCGTAGGCGGAGCCGGCGTCCTCGCGCGGTCCCGGCAAGCGGATCTCGGTCAGGAGCTCCTCGGGCCGTAGATCGGTGGAGAACGCGCCCTCGATGAACCCATCCATCGGGATCTCGCGTTCGCCGCCGCCGGCCGAGCGCGCGACGAGCTCGGCATCGAGAGCCAGGAGGCAGGCCGGCAGGTCGGACGCCGGATCGCTGTGGGCGATCGCCCCGCCGATCGTGCCGCGGTTGCGGACCTGGACGTCGCCGATGTGCGGAAGCGCGTCGCGGAGCAGGCCGTAGTGGCGCGCCGGCGAGTCGAGCAGCTCCGCGTACGTGGTCAGCGCGCCAATGGCCAGGCGGCCATCGTCGAGCTGGCGGACCCCCTTGAGCTCGGAGAGCCGCCCGATGTCGATGAGCGTGCCGGGGGTTGCCAGCCGTAGCTTCATGAGCGGCAGCAGGCTCATGCCCCCGGCGATCACCTTGGCGGAGCCGTCCCCTTCGGCGAGGGCCGCCAGCGCGTCATCGAGCGAGTCGGCCCGACGGTACTCGAATGTCGCGGGAATCATGCCTGGCCTCCTTTCGCCGACTGCATGGCCGACCAGACCTTGTTGGCCGTGTACGGCATGTCGAGATGCCGGATGCCGAGCGGGCCAAGCGCGTCGATGACGGCGCTGGCCACGGCCGCCGTGCTCGCGATGCACCCGGCCTCGCCGACGCCCTTGACGCCGAGCGGGTTCACCGGGGAGGGCGTCACCGTCTCGGCGAGCTCGAAGTTCGGCAGGAACGACGCCTTCGGGAGCGCGTAATCGAGCATGGAGCCCGTCAGCAACTGGCCGTCGTCGCCGTAGATGGCCCCCTCCCACAGGGCCTGGCCGATGCCCTGGGTGATACCGCCGTGGAGCTGCCCGTCGACGATCATGGGATTGATCTTCTTGCCGACGTCGTCGACCGCCACGTACCGGACGAGATCGACCACGCCGGTCTCCTCGTCGATCTCGACGATGGCGATGTGGGTGCCGAACGGCCAGGTGCAGTTGGGTGTGTCGTAGTAGGCCGTCTCGTCGAGATACGGCTCCATGCCCTCGGGCACGTCGAACGCCAGGTCGAGCGCGAAGGCGATCTCCTGGAAGGTCTTCTTCCGGTCGGGGCTTCCCTTGACGCGGTATTCCGCGCCATCGATCTCGATGTCCTCGGGCGAGGCCTCGAGCATGTGGGCGGCGTAGCGGCGCGCCTTCTCCTTGATCTTGTCGGCCGCCTTGACCGCGGCGGTGTGTCCGACCGACGAGGTTCGGCTGCCGTAGGTCCCGTAGCCGAACGGAGTGCCCTGCGTGTCGGAATGCTGGATGACGACATCCTCCATCGGGATGCCGAACTCGTGGCCGATGATCTGGGCATAGGTCGTCTCGTGGCCCTGGCCCTGCGGCTGCGTGCCCACCGTCACGACGACCTTGCCGGTCAGATGGACCTTGATGTTGGCCGATTCCCACATCGCGGCGCCCCAGCCCTCACCGACGGCGCCGATCCACTTGGAGGGGGCGACGCCGCAGACCTCGATGTAGGTGCTCAGGCCCAGGCCAAGGAGCTTGCCGCGGGCTTTCGCCTCGGCCTTCGTGGCGTCGAGGTTGGCGTAGCCGGCCATCTCGAGGCCCTTGTCGAGCGCCGGCTCGTAGTTCCCCGAGTCAATGTAGATCTTGGCGCCGCCGCTGGCGACGCCGAGACCGGACGGGTTGTCGTACGGGAACTGGTCGGGAGCGATGAAGTTGCGCCGGCGGATCTCGGCGCGATCCATCCCGATCTCGGCGGCGAACAGGTCCATGGCCCGCTCGACGACATAGGTCGCCTCGGGGCGACCGGCGCCGCGGTAGGCGTCGACGAAGGTCGTGTTCGTGTAGACGCCGGTCACTTCGGCATGGACGTTGGGGATCTTGTAGCAGCCCGACAGGACGCGGCCGTAGAGGGTGGTGGGGACTCCGGGCGCGATGGTCGAGAGGCGGCCGCCGAGGTTGGCGTACGTCTTGACCCGGAGCCCGGTGACCTCCCCGTCGCGCTTCCCGGCGATCTCGAGGTACGTGATGTGGTCCCGGCCGTGGGTCGTGCTCTGGTAGCTCTCGCGCCGACCCTCGACCCACTTCACCGGCCGGCCGCCGATCGCCTTGCTCGCGAACATGCACAGGGCCATGTCGGCGTAGCAGTAGATCCTCGAGCCGAAGGCCCCACCGATGTCCGGGCTGATGCAGCGGACCTTGTGCTCGGGGATGCCGGTCACGAAGGCGGTCAGCAGCAGCCGCTGGATGTGCGGCGTCTGGCTCGACATCCAGACCGTGTACTCGTCGGTCCCGGGGTTGTACCAGCCGATGTCGCCGCGCGTCTCGATGGAGTTGGGGATGAGCCGTTGGTTCACGATCCGCTGGCGGACCACGACCTCGGCGCCATCGATGGCCGCGTCCGTGCCGGCCTTGTCGCCGACGGTCCACACGAACACGACGTTGTTCGGGGCGTTCTCGTGGAGCTGGGGCGCGCCGGGCTGCGTGGCCTTCTCCGCATCGACGACCGTGGGGAGCGGCTCCCAGTCGACGACGATCGCCTCGAGCGCGTCGACCGCCTGGGCCTCGGTCTCGCAG
The DNA here is from genome assembly GCA_038214255.1 of Candidatus Limnocylindrales bacterium. Taxonomy (GTDB): domain Bacteria; phylum Chloroflexota; class Limnocylindria; order Limnocylindrales; family CSP1-4; genus SPCO01. Next base: position 35,770 of record JBBQRZ010000018.1, on the reverse strand, counting down.
ACGACCGCAGCGACACCCTCACCCGTCCATTTGACGCTGTCGGTCGCGAGCGTGCGCGGGGTATTGATGTTGTTCTGGATGCCGGCGCTGCCGCCGGCCGGCCAGGCCATCGGGAGCGGGTTGTACGGGATGTCGGCCCCGGTGAACACCGCGATGACGCCCGGCATCGTCGCAGCCGCGCTCGTGTCGATCGAACGGATGTTGGCGTGCGCGTACGGGCTTCGCAGGATCGCCATGTGGGTCATCGACTGGAGCTTGATGTCGTCGAGGTAGCGGCCCTCGCCGGTGATGAAGCGTGGATCCTCGGTCCGCTTCACCCGCTTGCCGAGCATGTCGGTGGACGGGGCTTCGAGCACGTCGGTCATCGTCGTTGCCTCCCGCCTACGCGCCGACGGGGGCGGGTGCCCCGAGGTTGGCGGCCGCGGCTGCCTTGATGGCGGCCACGATGTTGTGGTAACCGGTACAGCGGCAGATGTTGCCCTCGATGGCGTGCCGGATCTCCTCTTCGGAGGGATCCGGGTTGCGGCCGAGCAGGTCGGCCGCCGTCATGATCATCCCGGGCGTGCAGAACCCGCATTGGAGGCCGTGCTGCTCCCAGAACGCGGTCTGCAGCGGGTGGAGCGTCGTGCCTTCGGCCATGCCCTCGATCGTCGTGATCGTCGCGCCGTCGGCCTGGACCGCCAGCATCGTGCACGACTTCACGGCGTGGCCGTCGACATGGACGGTGCAGGCGCCGCACTGGCTCGTGTCGCAGCCGACGTGCGTGCCGGTCAGGTCGAGATCCTCGCGGATCGCCTGGACGAGCAGGCGTCTGGGCTCGACGTCGAGCTCCCGTTGCGCTCCATTGACCGTCATGGAGATGTGTACGCCCACGGCCGGACCTCCTTCGACGACATGCCTGTCGCGTGGCCGGTGGCGGTCACGCCGATGACGGATCGCGTCCAACGGAGCACTCGGGCCCTCTCGCCGGCGAGGCCTCGACCAGATCGGCGGGAGGTGGCTCGATGGTGGCACCGACGCGTCGCGGAATCAAGTCGGCGGCCCCGCCCGTCGGGATGGAGCGTGGTCGTCTCCTCAGGCCGCCGAGGCCACGTCCTCCAGGGCCGCTCCGAGGCCATCGACGAGCAGGTCGATCTCCCCGGGCGTGATGACGAAGGCTGGCGAGATGTGCAGGGCGTGGCCGGGCAGCACGCGTGTGGCCACCCCATGACGAAGCGCCGCGCCGACGACCCGCGCCGGGATCCCCGGATCGGCCGCCAGCCGCTCCGGGGCGATCGCGACGGCCGCCGTGAGTCCCACGGTCCGGACCTCCCCCACGAGCGGTGCCCCGCTCAGTCGTCGGACCGCCGTGTCGAGCACGGGTTCCAGCTCCGCGACCCGGTCCACGAGCGATTCCCGCTCGAGGATGTCCAGGTTCGCGAGCGCGGCCGCGCACGCGGCGGCATGACCCGAGTAGGTGTAGCCGTGCAGGAACATCGGCCCGGCCGCCGAGCCATCCCAGAAGGGGCGCCTTGACGCGCGCGCCGACGATCACCCCACCCAGTGGCTGATATCCCGAGGTCACGCCCTTGGCGACGGCGATGATGTCGGGGACGATCCCGTAGCGCTCCGAGCCCCACCACCGGCCGGTCCGCCCGAAGCCGGTGATGACCTCATCGGCGATGAGCAGGACGTCGTGCTCGCGGCACAGGCGTCCCACCTCTCCCCAGTACGACGGCTCCGGCGGGATGACCCCACCGGCGCCGATGACCGGCTCGCCGATGAAGGCGGCGATCTCCGACCCGCGTCGTTCGAACAGGGCCTCGAGGCTTTCGGTGTCGGCGGCGCCGACGTGGACGACTTCCTCGATGATCTCGCCGGAGTACCCGGCCTTGTTCCCGGGGATGCCCGACAGCGCCGTCCCCCACGCGTGCATCCCGCGGTACCCGTGCTCGCGCGACACGATGACCCGCTTCGCCGGCCGACCCATGACGTCCCAATAGCGGCGGGCCAGCTTGGCCGCCGTGTCGACCGCGTCGGATCCACCGGAGGCGAGGAACACGACGGCATCGTCGATCGGGGCGAGCGCCGCCAGTCGGTCGGCCAGCTGCACGGTCGGCTCGGTTGTGTAGGCGCCAAACGAGGAGTTGGCGGCCAGCCGGGTCAGCTGCTCGGCGACCGTGTCGGCGATCTCGCGCCGACCGAAGCCCACCATGCAGTACCACAGGGCGGCCGTGCATCGAGAAACCGCCGCCCGTCGACGGCCTCGAGCCAGACACCATCGCCCGATCGAAAGACGAGCTCGGCATCCTTGACGAGATGCATGTCGGCGAAGCCGTGCCAGAAAGAGCTCACGGTCGCGATGGTAGATCGGTGGGCACTAGGCCGGGTCCTCGTCTCGGCCTGGACGTCGAGCCTTGCGCTTGGCTCGGCCCGGCGCCGATCGCCCGAGCGCCGCGCTGCGAAGGTCGGTCGCCCTCGGATCGAGGGCCCGGCGCTGGACGTCGGGCGGCGCCTCGGCCAGGCGCGCGGCGGCGCCGAGGCGGCGCAGCTTCTCGATCGCGGCGTCCCACGACAAGGCCGCGAGGGAGCCTGCGGTGGCAAGCCCGACGCGGTCCGGCCCACGGCCGGCCGTCGACGCCGCGTAGGCCGCGGCCCACAAGAGGAGCTCCGGTGCATCGTCCGAGTCCAGCCTTGCGGAGAGGGCGCCGCACACGATCCCGCGATCCTGGGGCGTGGCGGCCACCAGTCGCCAGTTGTCCGGCCCGTCGATCAGGTCGACGGCGAGGCTCGCGTACGCGCCGGCGAGGATCGTGTCGACGCCCGTCGCATCCGCGTTGCCGCCGACGATCGCGAGGGACAGGTGCACGCCGTCGAGGCCGACCGTGAGGGCGCGATGGGCATCAGCGAACCGGGCGCGGGCATCGGGGTCGCTGCGGATCGTCGTCGCGGACGGCTCATGGACCTCGATCCAGGCGCAACCGGCATCGGCCAGGGCCGCCAACACGGCGCGAAGCTCTACCGCGGACCGGCCGCTCGTGATCGGGCCCATGACGACGGCCTTGACGAGCCCGTCGGTGCGGCTCGAGCTGGCGCGCCACGCGGCAACCGGATCGTCCCCCACCCCCCAGCCGGCGTCGGTCAGGGGCGCCAGTCCGTGCTCGAGCTGGGCCTCGAGGGCGGCCTCGAGCACGGCTTCCGGCGGAGCGTCGGGCGGCAGCGCGGGACGAGGGAGCGGACCCAGCAGCGTGGCGAACATCGGTGGACCGGGGGCCGGCGTCAGGTCGTGTCGCCATGCGCCGGGGCGATGACCCATGCGGTCGGCGTTCCGGCCGGGGCACTGCGCGCGGATCGCGTTGCGGTACCGATGGCGAGGCCCACGACGACGACGAAGGCGACCAGGGCGAGCGCGGCCGCCGGAACGAAGTCGGGCACGCTCGCGACGTGGGCCGTGCCGGCTTCGGCGGGGCGCTGCCAGAGCGACGTGAGCGTCTGAACCCTCGTCGGTGGCACGAACAGCCCGATCCAGACGCCGGCGGCGAGCCCGCCCAGGTGCGCGGCGTTGTCGATGCCCGGCACCGCGAAGCCGAACGCGATGTTGATGAGGATGAGCATCCCGACCTGGCTGATCAGCGCCCGACTCTGCCGGTCGACCGGCCGGTGGATCCGGCCCGCCGCGAGCAGCAACCCGAACAACCCGAAGATCGCTCCCGAGGCCCCGACCGACGGCGCGTCACCGCCGAACACGAAGCTCCCGACGGACCCCGCCGCCGCGCAAGCAAGGTAGAAGAGCAGGAAGCGCAAGGGGCCGTACCAGCGCTCGACGATGGGCCCCGCAAGGTAGAGCGCATACATGTTGAAGAACAGGTGCAGGAAGCTGCCGTGCAGCAGAGTGACGGTCCAGAGCCGCCAGTACTCCCCGTGCGCCACGGCCGTCTTGTCGAGCTGGAAGACGTCGAACAGCGCCTGGCCCTCATTCGAGAGCAGGGCCGACAGCGAGACGATCACGCTCGCCGCGATGAGGATCGTCGTGACCGAGATGAGGGGGCCATCGCCGCGGCCGCGCGCGAAGTACCGACGGGCGGCCCGCGCGTCCCCGGTCTCCTTGGTCAGCCACCCGAGGCGGGTCGCGATCTCGGCGCGGTCGGCCGGCGGGGCTCGTCGTTCCGCCTCCCGGTAGGCGTCGATGGCTCCGGGCAGGTCGCCTGCCCGCACCCGAGCGGCCGCGACGTTGCGCCAGGCTATGTACGCCGACGGGGTCTCGCCGAGCTGGACGGCCGCCACCCAGGAGCGCAGCGCGGCATCGTCGTCGTCGAGCCGGTAGCGGGCCTCACCCAGGCCGACGAGGGCGGCCGCGGTGATCGCCGGATCGTCGAACCCGACGACCCGGCTGAAGCGCATGGCCGCCTCGCGGAACTCGCCGGCCGCCAGCGCCTCGTCGCCGGCGCGCATGTGACCCAGCGCCTCGTCCCGCGTCAGTCGGCCGGTCCGCGACGGGTCGGGGTAGCGCGGCGCGACCGGGGGCGGGGCGTCGTCCATCGACCCGACGATACTAGACTTGGTCGGGTGTGCGGACGCTTCACCCAGCAACGGCCGGCCTCGGAGCTCGCCGAGATCTTCGGGGCCCAACCGCTGGCGGAGGAGCTCGGTGCCCGGTTCAACATCGCCCCGACGGACGAGGCCTTCGTCGTCGTCCAGCGCGAGGACCGGCGCGCCATCACGGCCTACCGCTGGGGCCTCGTCCCCCACTGGGCGACCGATGCTCGGGCCGGGTCACGGATGTTCAATGCGCGGGCCGAAACGCTCACGACGAGCCCGGCGTTCCGCGACGCGTTCCGCCGACGGCGCTGCCTCGTGCCGGTGGACGCCTTCTACGAATGGAAGCGGGACGGCACCGGGCGACAGCCGTACCTCGTCGAACGCGCGGACCGTCGCCCGCTGGTGCTTGCGGGACTCTGGGCCGGGTGGCACGACGCGACCGATCAGGTCCGTCGCACGTTCTCGATCGTCACGACGACGCCCAACGAGGCGCTCGCCGACCTGCATGACCGGATGCCGGTGATCGTCCCCGATCGCGACTGGGCGCGCTGGCTGGACCCCTCACCCGTCGATCCAGGGGAGCTCCTGGGAATGCTCCAGCCCACGGACGAGGTCGCACTGCACATACAGGCCGTGGCTCGATACGTCAACGACGTGCGGCGAGACGGGCCGGAGCTCATCGAACCGCTCGCGGTGGCGCACCGACCGCGGGCACGCTCGGGATCTAGGGCTCACCCTCGGCGCCCGCGCCGGCTTCGGCCGCGTCGGCGCCGGTTTCTATGCCCGGGCCCGCGCCGGCCTCGGCCGCGGGCTCTGCGGCGGCTCCGGCTTCGGCCGCGGCCACGAAGCCGAGATAGGCCTCTCGCGTCCCCTCGCCACCATCCACGGCCGCGACATAGCGGCCGAGTCGCTCGCCCAGGCCGTCGGGGTCGTCCAGAATCGGGTAGGCGGCAAGGACCCGGGCGTCGTCGGGCAGACCGGCCGGCATCTCGTCGCCCGTGCCGACCACGACAACGAGATGGGCCCCGCCCCAGCCCGCGGCCGCTGTCGCTTCGGCGAGCAGCGCCGGCGTCCCCGGGTGAACGACCACGATCACCCGGTAGTCGGTCAGGTAGCGCAGGGCAAGACCGACGTCGGCCGCCTCGAGGGTCGGGGCCGGCGGCGAGGCCGACTCAGGCTCGGCCTCGGGCTCGGCCTCGGGCGCGACGTCGTCAGTCGAGGACCGCTGGCCCGTGGCGAACGCCGGGTCGCGCAGGACCGCGACGTGGCCCACCTTCGCCCGGGCGAGCGCCAGGAGGAGGGCATCGCCGGCCGGGTCGTCGCCGACCTTGGTGATGAGCTGGACGGCGGCTCCCGAGGCGGCGGCCGCAAGCGCGGTTCGGACGGCCAGCCCGTCCGGCGCGTCGCCCCATAGCACCGCGGACCCGATGACGACGATCACATCGCCAATGTATCGCGCCGACGATGTCGGGTCCGGCTGGAGGTCGCAGGAACCGTCCGGCCCGGCCGCGCCCCGCGCCGCCCCGCGCCGCCCCGCGCCGCCCCGCGCCGCCCCGCGAGCGTTACTCGACGAGGCCGGACCCGCGCAGGTGGAACAGGTTTCCGGGGTCGTAGTTGATCGTGAACGCCGAGCCGGAGCCGTTGACCTGGAAGTTGTAGCAGATGACCTGGGCCGACACGGCCGACGAGTCGCCGCCGTTCAGTTTCACGTTCCCGGTGGCGGCGTACATCGTGCCCGCGATGTCGAGGGTCGAGCTAGCGCCGTTGAGGTCGATGTCGCCGTTCCCGCTTGCCGCCGCCCGGTCGACGAAGATCACCATGTTCTTGTAAGGCCCGTACTGGATCGGTCGAAACGCGAGTGTCGAGCCGTCGCCGCCGTTGAGATGGACCGGTCCGTAGCAACCGCCTGCTCCCGCCGCGCAGGCGGTCGCATCGACGGAGTTGTAGATCAGGACACCGCCCGAGGGCGCGAGGCCCGCGCTGTTACCGGTCGCCTTGCTGATCAGGCGGCCGTAGACGCCGCTGGGCCCGGTGCTCTTGACGTTGACGCCACCGCCGCCGATCCAGTAGATGCCCGGATCCATGTACACCGTGGCGCGGGTCGTCTCGATACCGCCCGGGTAGTATCCCGGGAAGATCCGGTACGTCTTCGAGTTCATCGTGGGTTTCGAGAAGGTGCAGAGAGCCGGGGCCGCATCGGTCGCGGGCGCGGACCCGCCGGGACAGTTGGCCGGGATCGGGCCGCCATCCAGCGGCTGCACCGCCGGCGGCATCCCGGGCTTGGGTGGCGGCGCCAGGTTCCGCAACGGATCGCCCGAGACGAGGACCCCCGTGGGCGCGGTCGTGCAGTTGTTCACGGCACCACCGGAGGTCTGGATCCGGCCGACGACATCGCACTCGGGGGCCGTGAGGACGCCATTGCCGCTGAGCAACAGTGCGTCGCTCGGGCACGACGAGTCGATGTGGACGGTGCCGTTCGTGGTGACAGCCGTGCCGGGCGCGCCGTTGATCTTGTTGCTGCCGCAGCCGGTCGGGTCGAGGGCTAGCAGCGAATACGGGAGCGCAATGTCGCTCCCATTCGTCGCGACGCCCATGGCCCCGGTTCGCTGGACGGCGACCCCGAGCACGCCCTGAAAGAACGATGCCCGAGTGGAGTTGATCGTGACCTCGATGTGCCCCGGGAAGTTGGCGAACTGCGAGGGGAAGATCGGCGGCACATCCACGCGCACGGTCTTGCCGTTGACACCGTTCGTGAATCCGTTGGCGCCGGCGACCTCGCAGGCTGCTGTTACCGCATCGGAGTTCGGGGCGGAACAGGCCGCGTGATACGCCGGCTTGGGAGCCGTCATGTAATGGGCGCCTGCAAGCGCCGCTGCATCGGCCGCGTTCTGCTCGGTGCGTCGGTCGAGGAGGTTCTGGCCCACATCGAACACGAGGGCCGCGATCGCGAGGATCAGGACGATGCCGCCGACGAACAGGACCAGCACCTGGCCCCGATCGAGCGATCGCCGGTCAGTTGTTGATGACAAGGGTCGACGCTCCATCGATCTGGACGGGAGGGATGGGAACGATCGGGATCACGGAGTGGAACTGGTAGCGCACGCTGACGGTCACGGTGCTTTCGCGCCGGTTGTTGGGATCCCAGCTCGGGGTGACGGCGAGCACCGACGAATCGCCCACCACGCCGATCAGGTAGCGGCGCACGGCCGACTTGACGGCCGCACCACCTGCGTCGTCCGGGGGCCCGGTCGGCGCGAGGCTGTCGCTGCCGTGGACGATCGCGTAGCGGGCGCCCTCGCGTGCTGCGTTGTTGATCGTCTGGACGTAGTACACGTACCGGCCGAAGTCGATCACCGCGAACAGGATCAGGAAGAAGATCGGCGCTACCAGGACGAACTCGACCAGGGCCTGGCCGCGGTGGTGGTGGCGGTTCATGGCGGCGGGGCCAGGTCGGAGATCCGGAACCGGCTATCTCGGCCGATCGGGAGGCTGGCCGGCAACGGGGCGATCCCCAGGAGCGTGCGGAATTCGTAGTCGAGACGGACATGGACGATGCACGGGGGTGCGGTCGCCGGCAGCGAGCAATCGACGCCATTCACCGAACCGCCCGACGACGCGCAGTTGGTCGAGAAGCCGCCGTACTCGAGGTTGCAGCTGAACGAGGGGTTCGTGCAGGTGCGGTTCGTCGGATCCCTCGACGCGTATCCCTCGAGGTGGCTGCCGCTCGCGGCGACGCAGGCCCGGTACTGCATTCGGTCGACGGTCGTGGCGACGTTCGGTGCTGACCAGTAATTGGACTGGAACGCCCCGTAATCCGCCGCTTCTCGTGCCGCCGACTCCACGGCCACGGCGCTCGTGTACAGCCGGCCGAAATCGGCGATCGCGATCAGCAGCAACATGACCAACGGCAACATGATCGCGAACTCGACGACCGATTGGCCGGAGTGGTCCGAGGGATGCGGTCGGGTGGCGAGGGCTCGCGTGGGCATTTCCGTCCCTGGCGTCAGACGATGGTCCCGCCCCGCCCCCGGACGAAAGGACCATCAGGCTCGCAGCGTGACCTTGCAGCGCGCCTTTCGTCTACACCAGACCGCTCAACCGATTCCGATTTTCGGTGCGATGGAGCACCGAGGCGTCAGCTGCCGCCGTCGGAGCCGTTGAGGTCTGATGTGCCCGGGTCGGATCCGGGGCTGTCGGGTGAGGTTGGTGAGCCGCCGCCCGAGTGGTCGTCCGGCGCGTCGGGTTGGTCGGTTTCCCGGGCCCCGTTGTCGCGCGTCGAGTCGTCCGGGCGCTCCGTCGGCGTCGGGGTGCGTCTCGCGTGGGGGGCGGGTGCCGCGGTCGACGGGGCCGATCCCGTGGTCGTTCCGGGCTTTCCGGTATCGGACGACGGCGCCGACGGCGTCGGCGCGTCGGGCACGACCGGTTCGAAGGTCGGGGTCGGCGTCGGCGAGGCGGTCGGTGGCAGGATGCCCTCGGAGGTCGGCGGCGTCGGTGCGGGGATCACGGCCGGGTTGTCGCGCTGCTCGGCCGCCAGCCATCGACCGGCACCGATCGCCGCGAGGGCGCTTGCGCTGCCGACGGCGAACGCCACCGCGAGGACGAGCGCGAACGCCTGGGCCCGAACCAGCAGTGGTCGGCCCCGGGTCATCGAGACGAGCCAAGCCTCCGAGATCGCCGCGAAGGGTGCGAGCAGGTCGCGCACCGCGCTGCTCGCGCCGGCCAGGAAGCTCGCGTGCGGCATCGGCTCGGTCGCGATCGCGGCCATGATGCGATCGGCGAATCCGTCGCTCAAGGCGATCGATCCGACGGCGGTCATGGAGTCCATCTCGCGGACAACGCCACGGAGGCGCGTCAGGAAGGCCTCGTTCACGGATCCGACCATGCCGGGGCCCTCCCCTCGGCCGCCGCCGAGCCGTACCGCGCTCATGAGTCGACCTCGCCGAGGCTCGCCCGCAGCTTCACCAATCCGCGGTGAAGGTGATTCTTCACGGTGCTGAGCGAGCGGCCGGTCTCGAGGGCGATCTCCTCAAGCGAGGCCTCACCGTACAAGCGCAGGGCGACCACCTCGCGGTACGAGTCGGGAAGCGCCAGGATCGCCGACCGGATCTCGGTCATCCGTTCGGCCTGGACCGACAGCGCGGCCGGGTCGCTCACATGCGTGGCAGCGAGGGACGCGCGGTCGAGGGCCCGGTCGGTCGCCGCCGCCTCGTCCTCGGGTGTCCCGGCCGGTGCCCGCCACGCGACCGGTCGGCGTCGAGCGGCCTCCCGGAGCGCGACCCGGATGCCGATCCGCCGGAGCCAAGCGCCGAAGGGGCCCTCGGCGCGCCACGTGGCCAACGATCGGAATGCGATCACGAATGTCTCCTGTGCAGCGTCCTCGGCTTCGGACTGATCGCCGAGGATCCGATAGCACGTCCGGACGACGGTCTCGCCCTGGGCGTCGACGAGCTCGCGGAAGGCCTCGCGGTCCCCCGCCAGCACGGCCTCGACCGCCGATCGCTCGGCGGTCGCATCGGTCGATGCGGACGCGCTGGACCGGCCGACCTCGGCGTTGCCGAGGTGTGGGCCGGTCCAGGCGGCGGAGATTCGAGACTCCACGTGATCGTCAGCGAGGCGTCAGTCGCCTCCGGACTCGGAGTCGGCCTGGTCGCCGCTGTCGCCCTGGTCGCCGCTGTCACCCTGGTCGCCCGGATCACCGCTGGTGTCATGGCTCGCCTGGTGGTGGGTCGATGTCGCCGTGTGATGGGTCTTGGCCTTGTGGGCTGCCTTCGTCTTCGGCTGGCTGCCCTGGTTGCCCTGCGCGTCAGCGCACTGCGCGTCGTTCGCGTCCGCCTGGTCGTCGTTCGCGTTGCCCTGGTCCTCGGTCGCTTCAGCCTGGCTGTCGTTCTCGTCGGCCTGGCTGTCGTTCTGGTCACCCTGTTCGACGTCACAGGCATCCGGTGCGGTGTCGGGGGCCTTGGCCGAATCGGGAGTCTCGGCCGGATCCGGCGTCTCCGGGGCCTCGGGCGTCTCAGCCGCGTCGGGGGTTTCCGCCGCGTCGGGGACCTCTGCCGCGTCCGGCGCCTCGATCGGTTCCGTGAGTTGGGGGGAATCGGCGGACTCGTCCGTCGTCGTGGCGACGGCTCCGGCTGCCGTCCGCGTGCTCGTCGGGTTCAGGCCATTGGCACCGAAGACCGCTCCGCCCGCAAGGAACAGCGTTACGACTCCGACCCCAAGGCCGCGCAACCAGCGTGGTTCCATTCGCATGTGTCGTCGACTCCGTCTCGCTTGGGCGCGATCGATCGATCGGCCGATAGTCGTTTGAGACATCGAGCATGCCCGCGGTTTCACTTCGCAGGCTCGTACGATGGTCCGGGGCGGCCGGTACGTTCGTTCCGGACGTGCTCGATGCGACAGGGCTCGGCTTCAACCTTAGCCCGGGGCGGGCGTGTCGACCTAGGCCTCCGTCTCGCCGCCATCGGGCGACGTATCGGCGCCGGCCGGATCGTCCGCCGCACCGGCGAGGGTCGGATCCTCGGCGCCGGCGGTCGGACCGGTCTCGTGCTCCTCGTCCGCCGCGCCGGCCGCGGCCGTCGCCGCATCGACGGCGATCGGGCCACTGGCCACGGGACCCTCGTCGCGCTCGATCACGAGGCGGCCGAGCGCCGCGCCCTCCAGCTCGGACCCGAACGCGTCGACGTCGCCGACGAGCACGATCGCCGACCGATCGACATGAAGATGGTCGCGTGCCGCCGCCGCGACCTCGTCGACTCCGACGGCCTCGATGCGAGCGCGGTAGTCGACGATCTCGTCGATCGGCAGGTCGTGGACGGCCAACCCGGATAGCGCCCCGACGACCGCCCCGGCGGTCTCGAAGCGCAGCGGAAATACGCCGACGAGGAAGTCGCGCGCGGCGGCGAGCTCCTCTGACGTGACCGGCGTGTCGCGCATCCGCTCGAGCTCGGCGAGGGTGTCGAGGACGGCCGGCACGGTGACCTCGGTATTGACCGCAGCACGCGCAGCGAACGGTCCCGCTCCCCGACGCAGGTCGAAGCCCGCGCCCGCGCCATACGTGTAGCCCTTCGCCTCGCGCAGCTGCATGTTCAGGCGGGAGTTGAAGAGGCCGCCGAGGATGGCGCTCATGACCGACACCGCGTGGAAATCGGGGATCCGGCGGGGCAGGCCCGGGTGGCCGATGCGGATCTCGGTCTGGACCGATCCCGGTCGGTGGATCACCTTGACCACCCGGGCGCTTCCGGCGGGGGAGTCGATGACGGTCGTGGTCGGCTCCGTCGCTTCGGCCGAGGTCGTCCAGGCTCCGAAGAGCCGTTCGGTGACCGATACGACGTCCTGGCCGCCCAGGGCGCCGGCGACGACGAGGGTCGTCCGGGCCGGATCGACCGTTCGCCGGTAGACCTGGCGCAGGATCGTCTCGTCGAGCGCGGCCACCGTCTCGCGCGTCCCGCCCGACGGCCGGTGATAGGGCGAGGTCGGATGGTAGATCGTGCCGATGAACGCCTCGTCGGCCCGGCGGCGCGGGTCGGCCTGGGCCTGGAGCAGGTCGTTCAGCCGCTCGTCGCGGAGGCGCTCGACCTCCCCGGCTGGGAACGTCGGGTGGAGCAGCACCTCGGCCAGGAGGTCGAGGGCCGGCTCGAGTCGGGAACCCGGAACGTCCACCCCGAGGCTCGACGCATCCCACCCGGCCTCGGCATGGAGCGAGGCGCCGAGCCGTTCGGACGCCTCGGTCAGCCCGATCGCATCGAACCGCTCGGTGCCCTCGGTGAGCGCCCTCGCCGCGAGCACGGCCGCTCCGGCCTGGTCGGCAGGCTCGTCGGCGGCTCCGGTGGGCAGGATCATCGCGGCCGAGACGAGGGGCCGACCGGGCAAGTCCGCGACGACGATCGAGAGGCCATTCGACAGCCGGGCCCGGGAGACGGCCGGGAACTCGTACGGGCGCGGCGTCCCGGGTGCGGGTCGCTCCGCGACTACGACGCTGTTGCGACCAGGCTCGGCGTCAGGGCTCACGCCGCCACCTCTTCGTCCGCCTCGGCCCGGTCGGCGGCGTCCGCGGCATCGGGGTCGAGCGACGAATCGTCGGCCGGGAGCTGGGACGGGAGGTACGTGAGCACGAGTCGGTTGTCCGGACGGAATGTCGCGGCCGCAACCTCGAGGATCCGCTCGGGCGTCACCGACAGGTAGCGCGGCAGCATCCGGTCGATCAGGCCGGGATCATCGAACAGGGTGGCGTACATCGACAGCCGATCCGCCCGTTCCTCGACCCGCTGGAGCGAACCGAGCTCGTCCGCCTCGATCAGGGCGAAGGCGCGAGCCAGCTCGTCGGCGCTGACCGGCTCGACCGCCAGCCGCTCGACCTCCTCGTGGAATGCCTGCTCGACCCGTTCGACCGGGACCCCGGGGCGGACGGTCGCCCAGCCCGCGCAGATCGAGGCGCCACCGATGAATCCCAGCGTGAACAACGCGACGTCCTGGGCGATGCGCTCGTCGCGCACGAGGCGCCGATTCAGCCGGCTCCCCTTCCCACCCGCCAGGATCTGCCCGGCGACGTCGAGCGCGTCCAGGCGCGGGTCGCCGAAGACGGGCGCGCGGAATCCGACGTAGATGCGTGGCAAGGGGACCCGGTCGTGGACGATCTCGCGGATCTCGCCGCCGAGCGTCGGCGGCAGGGACAGGTCGCCGAGCGGCGGGATGGAGGGATTGGCTGGGATGGCGCCGAAATAGAGCTCCACGCTGGCCCGGACCGCGGCCGTGTCGACGTCGCCCACGACCGAGAGGACGGCGTTGTTCGGCGCGTAGTACGTCCGGAAGAACGCCTTCACGTCGTCAACCGAGGCGGCGTCGAGGTCCTCCATCGACCCGATGGTCGAGTGGTGGTACGGATGCTCGGGCGGGTACAGGTGGGCCTGGAGCTTCTCCTGCCACGTGCCGTACGGGCGGTTGTCGTAGGACCAGCGCTTCTCGTTCTTCACGACCTCGCGCTGGTTGTCGAGGTTTTCCTGGCTCAGGGCATCGAGCAACGTCCCCATCCGGTCGGCCTCGAGCCAGAGTCCGATGTCGACCTGGTGCGCCGGCAACGTCTCGAAGTAGTTGGTCCGGTCGAGCCACGTCGTCCCGTTCATCGTGCCGCCGGCGGCCTGGATCAGGGCGATGTGCTCCGCCTTGCCGACGTGCGCCGAGCCCTGGAACATCACGTGCTCGAACAGATGGGCGAAGCCGGTCTTGCCGGGCTGCTCATGCTTGGACCCCACGCCGTACCAGACGTTGATGGCCACGACCGGCGCGAGGTGATCCTCGGCGACGATGAGTCGCAGGCCGTTGGCGAGGCGCTCGTCGGTGAAGGCGACGGACGGGACGGAGATGGTCAACGGGTGGCTCCTGAGCGGGTGTGCCGGCCGGGGTGGGCCAGTCGGGTCGGGGTCGGGTCGGCATCGTACCGCCTCCGTGGCCCACGCCGTCTCGGGCCCGGGCCGGCGCAGCGGCGCTAGACTCGCGGCCATGACCCCACGGAGGTGCCGGCGGGGGCTCGGCGCGCTCGTCGTGGCGCTCGCGACATCCGTCCTGTCGCCGTCGCTGGCCGCCGCGCATGCTGCGCTCCAGGTCGCGGCCCCAAAGGACGGCGCCACCGTCGAGGGATCGCCGGCAAAGATCTCGGGCACGTACAGCGAGGCGATGTCGACGAGCGGCAGTTCGCTCGTCCTGCTCGGGCCCGACGGCAAGCAAGTTGCCACGGGCGGGGTCGACCCGGCCAACAACAAGCGGATGGCGATCAACCCGGTACCGGCCCTGGCGCCCGGCACCTACACCGTGAAGTCCACCACGAAATCGGCCGTCGATGGCGACATCGACGGAAAGGAATGGTCGTTCACGGTCATCGCGGCCGCCACGGCAGTCCCGACCCTCGCGCCGTCTGCCCCCGCGACGACCAGCACGACGGCCGCCGCGAGCGCGACCGTGGTCCCGGCGACCGTCGCGTCGAGCCCCTCCCCGGCCCCCTCGGCCGCCGTCGGCGGGACATCGGGCGGTGGCGATGACGTCCTGCTGCCGATCGTCGTCGCCCTGGCCCTCGTCGGACTGGGCGGCGCGCTGCTCCTCGGCCGGCGCGGCCGCGCGAGCTGACCGCGTGACACCGACCCGGGCGTGGAACGTCGCCGCGGGATTGATCGGAGCGGCCCTCGTCTCCCTCGTCCTCCCCGCCGCGGTCCTCGGGCACACGCTGAACGCGACCTACACGAGCCGCCTGCCCCTCGCGGTGTATCTCGCCGGTGCGGCGACGACCGTTGCGCTCTCCTTCGCCTTCGTCCTGCTCCGAGACGTCCGGGCGGAACGACCGGACACGAGCGGAGAGGCGCACCTGCCGCCCGCCCCGATCCGCCTTGGCTTGCGCACGGTCGGCCTCGTCGCCTGGGTCTGGATCGTGGCCCAGGGGCTCGCCGGCGGCTCGAGCAGCGCCGAGGTCGCCGGCCTCTTCCTGTGGCTCTACGGCTGGGTCGGTGTCGCCCTGCTCTCGGCCTTCGTCGGCCCGGTCTGGCACTTCATTGATCCGTTCTCGACCCTGCACGACCTGGGCGCCTGGGTCCTGCGGCGCCTCGGGGTGGCGCCCTGGGAGGCGGCCGACATCCCCCAACGGGTGGGGACATGGCCGGCCGCGGCCGCGTTCTCGGGCGTCGTCTGGCTCGAGCTCGTCCTCCAGCCGGGCCCGGCGACGCTCTTCGTCGTGCTCGTCGGATACACGGCGCTCACCCTCGCGATGATGGCCCAGTACGGTCGCGATGCGTGGCGCTCGCACGGCGAGGCGTTCACGGTCTGGTTCCGGCTCCTCGGCCGGCTCGCGGTGTTCGGCCTCGCGGACGAGGACGGTCGGGTTCGTCGGCGTCCGTTCGCGAGTGGCCTCCTCGAGCCGGGCTGGAGGCTCGCCGACGTCATGATGATCCCCCTCGGCGTAGGCTCGATCTTGTTCGACGGGCTTTCGCAGACCCAGATCTGGTACGACACGTTCGGGGTGCCGCACATCGCCGAACGGACCCTGCTGTTGCTCGGGTTCCTCGGCATCATCGTCGTCGCGGCGCTGCTCGTGACCCGCGCGGTCGGCATCGCTGCGACGGGCGCCGGCCTGCTTCCGATCGCGGTCGGGTACCTCATCGCCCACTACCTGACGTACCTGCTCATCGACGGGCAGCGCATCGTGATCGCGATCTCGGATCCGCTCCAGCAGGGTTCGGATCTCTTCGGGACCGCGTTCTTCGAGCCGTCCGGTTCGTGGTTGCCGCCGGGGATCGTCTGGACGGTCCAGCTCGCGTCGGTGGTCGGTGGCCACATGCTCGGTGCGTGGGGCGGGCACGTCGTCGCGTCGCTGGAGGCACCGCGGGGCATGGACCGGCGCCGGGTCCGCACGAACCAGGTCCCGCTGGCGGTGGTCATGGTCGCGCTCACGACGCTGACCCTCTGGTCGCTCGGCCAGGCCATCGTCGCGTCGCCTCCACCGCAGGCGGACATCAAGGCGGACGTTCAGGCGGTCGTCACCAGCTCGGCCTGAGGCGCCGCCGGCACCCACTCGTCGAGCGATCGGACGTCCGAGAGCCGAGCCGCGATGTCCGGGTCGAGCGCCTCGGCCGCGGCCACGGCCGTCTCCATCGCCGTCAGGCAGAGGATCCCCTCCGAGGTCGCGGCCAGTCGGATCTCCACGGCGTCCCGCAGCGCGCCCGACCGCGGGGTGGGCGTGTTGACGACCAGTCGGACCTCACCGCTCGCGATGAGCTCGAGGATCGGGACCTCACCGATCGACCCGTCCGCCGCCTCGCCGAGTTTGGCCACCGGACGAGCGTCGAAGCCGGCCTTGGCCAGGGCCGCGCGCGTCCCCGGCGTCGCCGCCAGGCGGTAACCGGCGAGCGCGAGGGCCCCTGCGAGCCGGCCGAGCGTCGCCTTGTCCCGGTCGGCGATCGACAGCAGGGCCAGGGCGCCGTCCTCCCCGGGCCGCGGCGGGACGAGCGCCGCGCCGAGCAGCGCCTTGGCCAGGGCCACACGCGGATCGACGTGGATGCCGATGACCTCGCCGGTGGACTGCATCCCGGGGCCGAGGGATGGGTCGACGCCGCGCAACTTGGCGGTCGAGAACGCCGGCGCCTTCACGGCGACAAAGGCCGGCGGAAGGCGCAACCCGCCTTCCCAGCCCAGCTCGGTCAGCGTGGACCCGAGGGCGATCCGGACCGCGAGCTCGACCATCGGGACGCCGGTCACCTTCGAGAAGAACGGGACCGTTCGCGACGCGCGCGGGTTGACCTCGATGAGGTAGACGCCGTCGTCGCGCACGATGAACTGCGCGTTGACCAGCCCACGCGCACCGAGGGCGAGCACGATCCGCTCCATCGTCGCGACGATCAGGTCCTGGTCTCCCTCGCTGACCGTCCGTGGCGGGAAGACTCCGACCGAATCGCCGCTGTGGACGCCGGCCCGCTCGACGTGCTCGAGCAGTCCGGGGATCAGCACCCGCTCGCCGTCGCTGATCGCGTCGACGTCGACCTCGACCCCCTCGAGATACCGATCGATCCGGACGGGGCGATCCGGATCCACGACCGTGGCGACCGCCAATTGTCGGGCAAGGTCTTCGGGCGAGTAGCAGAAGTCGATGGCCAGGCCGCCGATCACGAACGACGGCCGGACGATGACCGGGTACCCGATGCGCTCGGCGAGCGTAAGCGCCTCCTCGATGCTGTGGGCCATCCCACCCTCGGGCTGCGGGATGCCCAGCCGGTCGAGCAGCGCGGAGAAGCGGGTCCGCTCCTCGGCCTGGTCGATCGCCTCGAGGTCGCTCCCGAGAAGCGGTACTCCGTCGGCGGCGAGCGGGCCGGCAAGATTGAGCGGGGTCTGGCCGCCGAAGGCCACGACCGCCGGGAGGAGCGGTATCCCGTCGGGCGACTCGGCATCGATGACGCTGCGCACGCTTTCAGGGTCGAGCGGCTCGAAATACAGCCGCGACGAGGCGTCGAAGTCGGTCGAGACGGTCTCCGGGTTCGAGTTGATCATCACGGCCCGCCAGCCGGCCCGGCGGAGCGTATCGGCCGCCTGGACCGCGCAGTAGTCGAACTCGATGCCCTGGCCGATACGCACGGGACCTGAGCCGATGACGAGCGCCGCCTCACGCTCGACGGGCGGCGCCTCGGGCTCCGACCCGGCCGCGGCGTAGGTCGAATAGAAGTACGGGGTCTCGGCCGCGAACTCCGCCGCGCAGGTGTCGACCATCGCGTAGCCCGGCCGCAGGCCGAGCGCGATTCGGGCGGCGTGCAGCGCCTCGCTGGTCGTCCTGGCGAGGCCGGCCAGCTCCTTGTCGCCGAAGCCGGCGCGCTTCGCCGTCGCCAGCAGCTCGGCCGCCTCGGGATCGGTCGGATCGGCGAGGCGCTCCCCGAGCCCGGCGACCTCCCGCTCCAGGGCGACGTTCCGGCCCATCTCAGCGAGGAACCAGGGCGAGATCCCGGTCGCTTCGCCCACGACGGCCTCCGGAACGCCGCGGCGGAGAAGGCCGAGCAGTCGCCAGAGTCGCGAATCGGAGGGCTCGAGGAACCGGCGCAGCACGATCGGAGCGGCCGTCCGCTGAGCGTGGCGGGTCGATTCGCAGGCCTGGCCGGCGTCGTCGATCCAGCGGATCGGCTCATCGTCGTCGGCGTCACCGCCGTAGACCTTGGCCAGGTAGTCGAAGCTCGAGGCCCACGCCGGATCCTCGGCCAGCGGGCCGACCCCCGCCTGCTCGAGCCCGCGCAGCGCCTTGTTGAGGGCGGAGCCGAACGTCCGGTCGATCGCCATCACCTCGCCGGTCGCCTTCATCTGCGAGCCGAGCGTCCGGTCGGCGCCGGGGAATTTGTCGAACGGGAAGCGCGGCAGCTTGACGACGACGTAGTCGAGCGCCGGTTCAAAGGCCGCGACCGTCGTGCCGGTCACGACGTTGGGGATCTCGGCCAACCGGCGCCCGACGGCGATCTGGGCAGCGACTCGGGCGATCGGATAGCCCGTCGCCTTGCTGGCCAGCGCGGACGAGCGCGATACCCGCGGGTTGACCTCGATGACCGCGTAGTCGGTGGAGTCGGGCGACAGCGCGAACTGGACGTTGCATCCCCCCTCCACGCCGAGCGCCCTGATGATCGCGAGCGCGGCGCTCCGGAGCCGCTGGTGCACGGCGTCGGTCAGGGTCTGGACGGGAGCCACGACGATCGAGTCGCCCGTATGGACGCCGAGCGGATCGACGTTCTCCATCGAACACACCGCGATGCACGTGTCGTCGGCATCGCGCATGACCTCGTATTCGATCTCCTGCCAGCCGACGAGGCATCGCTCGACCATGACCTGGCCGATCGGGCTGGCCCGCAGCCCGGCGCGGACGCGCTCGCGATAGGCCGCCTCGGTGTCGACGATGCCGCCGCCCGTGCCGCCGAGCGTGTAGGCCGGTCGCACGATGGCCGGCAACCCGATCTCGGCGAGGGCCGTATCGACGTCCGCCGGTTCGGCCACGATCCAGCTCGGGGCGTAGGGCTGATCGATCCGATCGAGCAGGTCGCGGAACGCCTCCCGATCCTCGGCCATGTGGATCGCCTCGAGCGGGGTGCCGAGCAGCCGGATCTCGTGGCGCTCGAAGACCCCGGCACGAGCCAGGGAGGTCGCGAGGTTCAGCGCCGTCTGACCACCGAGCCCCGCGAGGAGCCCCTCTGGACGCTCCCTGGCGATGACCGCCTCGACCGCCTCGACCGTGAGCGGCTCGAGGTAGATCGCGTCGGCGACCGATGGGTCGGTCATGATCGTCGCCGGATTGGGGTTGATCAGGATAGTCCGAACGCCCTCGGCGCGCAGGGCGCGACACGCCTGGGTGCCCGCGTAATCGAACTCCGCGGCCTGGCCGATGACGACCGGCCCGGAACCGAGGATCAGCACGGAAGCAGGCTTCGGTGCTGGCGCGCTCACCGGACGGACCCGTGTGACCCTACGGCCGCCGCCACGAACCGATCGAACACGGCCAGCGCGTCGAGCGGGCCCGGGGCGCCCTCGGGGTGGTACTGGACCGTTTCGATGGGCAAGTCGCGGTGACGCAGCCCTTCCACCGACCGATCGTTGAGGTTGACCTGGCTGACCCGGAAGCCCGATGCGGCCGGCAGGGATTCGCCGACGACCTGCACCTCGTGGTTCTGGGCCGTGACCTGGACGAGACCGAGATCAACGTCCTGGACCGGGTGATTCGCGCCGTGGTGCCCGAACCGCAGCCGGCGCGTATCCGCCCCCGCGGCGCGCCCGACGATCTGGTGTCCGAGGCAGATCCCGAGCAGCGGTCGACCCTCATCGATGATCGCGCGCGCGAGCGCGACCTGGGCCTCGAGGCGGGCAGGATCGCCCGGACCCGGTGAGAGGATCATCCCGTCGATGTCCGACGAGAGCACGTCCGAGGGGGCGGCCGTGTGCGGAAAGACCCGGACCCGCGCGCCGCGGTGGCGCATGGCCCGGACGATGTTCGCCTTGAGCCCGAGGTCGACGATGCCGATGAGTGGCCCACCATCGGTCGCGTCGCCGTACTCGGTCATCTCGGGCGGTGACACCTGACCGACGAAATCCTGGTCCTCCCAGCGCTGGACCGCCTGTGCGGCGGCCACGGCGGCCTCCCGGTCAGTCGATCCTGGCGCCGTCACGATGCCGCGCAGGGAGCCGTTCGCGCGAAGGTGCCGGGCAAGCGCACGGGTGTCCACGCCGGCGATGGCCGCGATCCCGGCATCGCGCAGGAGCGACGCCAGCTGCCGGGCGTCCTCGAGGACCGCGGCGGTCGCATTGGCGACGACGAGACCGCGGAGCCACGGCCGAAGTGACTGATCGTCCGCGACGAGCCGGCCGTAGTTGCCGATGAGCGGGTAGGTCATCACGACGACCTGGCCGGCGTACGAGGGGTCGGTGCAGACCTCCTGATAGCCGGTCTGGCTCGTGTTCACGACCAGGTCGCCGCCGCCGGCGCTTGGGGCCCCGAACGCGATGCCGGGGAAGACGGCCCCATCCTCGCGCGCCTGCAACGGGGGCCCCTGGTCCCCGTTCCGCGTTTCGACGTCGGCGCTGGCCCGCGGCCGCGGTGGGACGATCACGCGACGGCGACCCGGGTGGCGGACAAAAGGAACCCACCGGCCCGGGGGGCGCGGCGGGCGAGGGCATGCGCGGACATCTGGAGCCTCCTTCCCGGCCTCACCGGACCGGTACGCCGGCCTCACGGGACCGGCCATGAAAGGACGGCGTCAGAGTAGCATCACCGGCCGCCAACGGCCGGGCTCGGGGATCGGACCGTCAGTCGTCGAAGACCGGGTCGATGTCGAGCGCCTCGTAGTGGGTGACCTGCAGGTCTTCCACGAGTTCCTCGCTGCCGGGCAGGAGGCGCGGCTTGGTCAGCACCGCACCGGCCCAGTTGTACAGCGATGCCATGTCCCGCCATTCCTCGAAGAGCAGGACCTCTTCCGTCGATCCCTCCATCCGGCGGGCCAGCTTCGTGTAGACCAGCCCATCGTGCTCTCGCAGGATGGCCAGTTGTCGCCGCAGGAGCTCGTTGAACCTGCCGCTGTAGTGGCTCGGCACCTTGGCAGTCAGGATGCGGACGATCATGGGTCCGGAGCGTATCGAGCGGCAACCTCGCGGACCAGCACTCCGAGGCCTTTGCGACACGGCTGCAACGGATCGCGGTATGGCGTTCCATGGAATGGAAAGAAATGAACCGCGAGCCCGACCCGTCTTGCAGTAGCACGCGCGGTGCTGTAGCGTCCGCAGCCCGGCGGAACTTCGACGAGGCAGCCCCCGATGCCGTATCGAAAGCGCGCCGAAGAGGCGCTCGCGACGTGGCGCGATGCGGCTCGACGGATGGAGGAACTGGACGCCGACTCGCCGGCATGGCAGGACGCCTATGCCGAGGCGGAACTCGCGAAGGCCTATTACCAGCAGGCGATCGACGACGCCCGTGCCGCCCATCTTCCAGAGCCGCCGGCGTTCAACCTGGCCGCTGCGGGCCAGGCCCGAGGCCAACGACGCGTCGCATTTGGCCGATCATCCCGGAGTGCGATAGCCGATTGAATCAAGGGTCGATCATGATGTCATCGCGGCAGCGGCCGGGTTCGTAATCTCCACTCCACGCGGACGCCCGGGGTCTCTAGTGCGTCCACCCTCCCGAGCGTCTGCGACCACGAGGTGGAGGTCGGCCGAACCGCCACGGCCGATCACTCCCATGCCGTCAGCCGTTGCGCGGAGCGTTTAGGAGCCCTGCCATGAACCCGGCCCACCCTGAGCAGCTGACCCTCGAACTCGAAGATGCGATCCAGGATGCGACCCGCGCCACGCAGGGGCTGAGCGTCCATTCCCCCGGATGGCCCGCGTACGAGGCCGCGCTCGATCGCCAGGAGCGAGCGGCCGAACGGGTCCGTGAGATCACCAGGCGTATCGCCGAGGCGCGCGCAGAAGAAGGCGCCGCTGAGCATGGTTCGGGGGAGGATCGCCCAGAGCGTTCGCGAGCGCTCCGGGCCCGGCTCACCGGAAACGCGAAGTAGCTGCGGACATCGGCCGCGGCGGCGCACGGTAGTCCTACGCGCGGAGGCGCCTGCGCGCGTCGCGGGCGCTGGCGCTCATCCTGGACCATCGTCAGCGCCGCCCGGCGGACACCATTCCCACGAAGATAGCGATGACCACGAGCCCGCTGCGATGACAACTCGATCGGATGTAGAAGGAAACATCCCACCGGACTTTCCGACCGAGAGCTAACCATCTCATGGACGCGATGCTCGGACGAACCGCCGATCCGCCCAAGCCATCCTGGTCCGGCTAGCGCAGCCAGCGCCTAGCAACCGAATGGGCGTTTTGTGCTCGGAATGGTGGTGAGCCCGGACAGACTTGAACTGTCAACCCGCTGATTAAGAGTCAGCTGCTCTGCCATTGAGCTACGGGCCCACGGGTCCGGGATGATACCGCACCCTGCCGAGCCGTGGCCAGGAGGCGAGTCGTAGCTCACGCCCGGGGAACCTCGGCCTCGACCGTGACCCGCGGCAGCCAACCCAGCCAGTGCGGCAGCCACCAGTTCCACTCCCCGAGCAACCGCATCGTCGCCGGCAGCAGGACGCTGCGCACGATCGTCGCGTCGATGAGCACCGCGACCGCGAGTCCGAATCCGAGCTGTTTGATGATCGACAGCTCGAGGGTCACGAACGCCGAAAAGACGACGACCATGATCGCCGCTGCCGAGGTGATCGTCCCCGATGTGATCGAGATGCCGCGCGCGACCGCCTCGTTCGAGGACATCCCGTGATCGCGCGCCTCCTTGATCCGGGTGAGGATGAAGACGTGGTAGTCCATCGATAGCCCGAACAGGATCGTGAAGATGAATACGGGCACGAACGCCTCGATCGGACCGGGCTTGAATCCGAGCGGGCCGGCGAGGTTGCCGTCCTGGAACACGACGACGAGCAACCCGAACGCCGCCCCGGTCGAGAGCAGGTTGAGCAGGATCGCCTTGATCGGGATGACGATCGAGCGGAACGCCACGAGGAGGAGCAGGAACGAGAGTCCCAGCACGAAGGCCATGACGAGGGGCATGCCGCCCGAGTAGAACTCCACGACATCGAGCGTGTAGGCCACTTCCCCCGTCACGTAGACCTCGACGCGTGGGAGCCCGCCGATCGCGCCGGGCACGAGCATGTGCCGCACCTCGCGAACGATCGCCCGGTTGCGCTCGTCGTTCGTGCCGCCGGACATCAGGAAGTCGACGAGGGCGACGTGCCCGTCGCCGGACAGGGTCGTCCGGGCCGGACCGCTGACACCGGGGGTGGCCAGGATCCGCGACGTGAGGTCGTCGATCGCCGGCTTCGTCGCCGGGTCATCCGCCCGGGTCACGACGACCGATAGGTCGAGCGTCGATCCGCTCGGCCATTTCTCATTGAGGATCGTGAGGGCCTGGACGCCATCGATCGAGTCCGGGAACGCACTGAAATCAGCCTGGCCCAGCCGAAGTCCGAGCGCCGGCGAGGCGACCGCCAGGAGGAGGAGCGCGGTGACCGCCGCGGCCGGGATCGGGTGCCGCATCACCGCGCGCACGACGGTCGCCCACACGCCGCTCCCCTCTTCGCGGTCCCGCCCGAGGATCGGGATCCGGAGGCGGTTGACGCCGTCGCCGAGGATCGCGAGCGTCGCCGGCAGGAACGTCAGCGAGCCGACGACCGCGATGAGGACGACCGAGATCGTCCCGACGGCCATCGAGCGGAAGAGCGGATCGTCGAGCAGGAACAGCCCGCCGATCGAGACCATGACTGCGAGCCCGGAGAAGAACACCGCCCGCCCGGCGGTCGCCGATGCCGCGTCGATCGCCCCGAGCCGGTCGCGACCGTGCCGGCGCTCCGTTCGGAAGCGCGTGATCATGAACAGCGAATAATCGACGGCCACGGCTAACCCGATCAGCACGATGAGCTGGCTGGCATACGGACTGACCGGAGCGACGAACCTGCTGTAGAGGGCGAGGACGCCGAAGGCGGCGACCAGTGCGGTGATCGCGAGGACCAGCGGCACGGCGGCTGCGATCACGGCTCCGAACGCGACGAGCAGGATCAGGAACGTCAGCGGGATCGTCAGGCGCAGCGAGGAATCGAGGCCTCCGTTGACGAGCTCCTGGATCTGGGCGTTGGCAAGATGGTTGTTGAGCGCGTGGATCCGCAGCCGGGGATGATCTGCGCGCAGCGCATCGAGCAACGGCGGAACCGGCGCCAAGCGCTGCTCCAATGCGGCGCCCTCGCCGAGGACCTGAGCGGTGATCCGCACGGTGGTGCGGTCGGCCGAGATGAGCCCGGCGCTCGCGGGCGCCCGGCTCGGATCGACGAGGTCGCTGAGCGTCGGGACCGGGGCGCCGTCGACGTCGGAGATCGAGGCCGCGAGGCGCTTCGTGATGTCGGCGATCTCGGCGCGAACGGCCGCGTCGTCGACCGTCGCGTTCGGACTCTGGACGACCAGCAGGAACGATTGGCTCGCCTCCTTCGCGACTGACGCCGCGGGCTGGAACACCTCGTATGCCTTCGTGGACTCGAAGCGCGAGCTCTGGTCGCTCGAGACCGCGCCGGCCGCGTCCGTGCCGCCGGCCGCCAGGCTGCCGACGAAGATCCCGATCGTCGCGACGAACCACAGCCCGGAGACCGGCCAGCGATGGCGGGCGCTCCAACCGGCGACACGAACCGTCCACGCGGGCCGCGCCGGCGGCATGTCGCGCGCCTCCGGGGTCGGGGGCGCAGCAGCCACGAGTCGGGTCAGCTCGGCTGGTTGTCGATCTGGGCGCGCTGGAGCCGGCCGCTGAAGTCGACGTAGATCGACTTCCACTCCGTATAAGTGTCGAGTGCGACGTGGCCGGCCTCGCGGTGGCCGTTGCCGGTCTCCTTCCAGCCGCCGAACGGCAGGTGCGTCTCGGCGCCGGTCGTCCCCGCGTTGACGTAGACGATGCCCGTCTCGAAGTCGCGCATGGCCCGGAAGGCCTGGTTCACATCCTGGGTGTAGATGGAGGACGAGAGGCCATAACGGGTCTGATTGAGGGCGAGCATCGCCTCACCGTAGTCGGCGACCGGGATCACCGACAGGACCGGCCCGAAGATCTCCTCCTGGCCGACGCGGGCCATCGGCTTGATCCCCGCGAAGATCGTCGGCTCGAAGAAGTTGCCGTGCTCGAGGTCGCCGTCGGTCACCCGGCCGCCACCGAGCACCAGGTCGCCCTCGGTCCGCCCGATCTCGACGTACGACGCGACCTTGTCGATGGCGCCGGGGTTGATGAGTGGCCCGACATCGGTCGAATCATCTAGACCGGGACCGAGACGAAGCCGCCGGGCGCGCGCCTCCAGGCGCTCGAGCAGCGGCTTGACCACCGGCCGTTCCACGATCACGCGGGAGCAGGCGGTACAGCGCTGCCCGGTCGTCCCGAAGGCGCTCCACAGGATCCCCTCGGTCGCGAGGTCGAGGTCGGCGTCGGCGAGGACCACCACGCCGTTCTTGCCCCCGAGCTCCAGGGAGACGCGCTTGAGCCGGGCGGCCGCTCGGGTCGCGATGCGCTTCCCGGTCTCGGAGCTGCCGGTGAACGAGATCACCGCGATATCGGGGTTGTCGACGATCGCGTCGCCGACCTCGCCGCCGGTGCCGGTGATCAGGCTTACGACGCCGGGCGGAAAGCCGGCCTCGGCCATGAGCTCCACGAGGAGCGTCGCGCAATGCGGCGTGTCGGACGAGGGTTTGAAGATCATGACGTTGCCGGTGATGAGGGCCGGCATCATCTTCCAGCAGGGGATCGCCATCGGGAAGTTCCAGGGGGTGATGATCCCGGCGATGCCGATCGGCTGGCGGATGCTCATCGCCCACTTGTCGGGGAGCTCGCTGGGCACGGTGTCCCCGAACATCCGCCGGCCCTCGCCCGCCATGAGGAACGCGATGTCGATCCCCTCCTGGACGTCACCCCGCGCCTCGGCCAGGACCTTCCCCATCTCCCGGGTCATCGCCCGAGCGAGGCGCTCCTTGTGCTGGGCCATGAGCGCGCCGAAGGCGTACATGATCTCGCCGCGCCTGGGCGCCGGGGTGCGCTGCCACATCGGCCGGGCTGCCCAGGCGGCACTGACGGCCATCGCCACGTCCGCGGCCGTGCCCTGCTGGAACCGCCCGATGACGTCGCGCGCGTCGGCCGGGTTGCGGCTCTCGAACGTTCGGCCGCTCGTGGACCCGGTCCACTCCCCGGCGATGTAGAGGCGGAACGTCGGGACCTCGGTCGGTGGCGTCTCCGTGGTCGATGGTGAGGCGGTCTCGGTCATGGCTGCGAGTGTAGGTCGGTCACGCGTCTCGAGCGAGCCAGGCCCGGATCGATGTCTCGTGCTCGTCGTGTCATACGCGCTCGACGGCCATCGCGACCGAGCCGCCGCCGCCAAGGCACAACGTCGCGAGGCCGTAGCGGCCCTGCCGCCGAGCGAGCTCGTGGGTCAGCGTCGCCACGATCCGCGCGCCGCTTGCACCGATCGGGTGCCCGAGCGCGATCGCCCCGCCGTTGACGTTGACCCTGGCCCAGTCGAACCCGAGCTCCCGGCCGTCGGCGAGTGTCTGCGCGGCGAAGGCCTCGTTGATCTCGATGAGGTCGAACGCCTCGAGCGGCAACTCGATCCGGTCGAGCAGGCGGCGCACCCCCTCGACCGGCGCGAGGAACAGCCACTTGGGCGCGACTTCGGCCTGGGCGTACCCGACGATCCGCGCGAGCGGCTTCAGGCCGAGCCGCTCGACGGCGCGCTCGCTCGCGACGACGGTCGCCGCTGCGCCGTCGGTGACGCCCGGTGCATTCCCGGCCGTCACCGTCCCGCTCGTCGCGTCGCCGCGGTCCTCGCCGTCCGGTAGCGCAAACGCCGGCTTGAGCCTCGCCAGGGCCTCGGCCGTTGTATCTCGGCGGGGGTTCTCGTCGACCGACACGATCATCTCGCGGCCCTTCGGATCGCGCACGGTCACTGGCGCGAGCTCAGCATCGAAGCGTCCGGCATCGATGGCGGCGATCGCCTTGTGATGGCTCTCGAGGGCGAAGGCATCCTGGTCCTCGCGGCTCACGCGGTCCTTGATCGCGACCCGCTCCGCATGCGTCCCCATGTGGCAGCCCTCGATCGAGCACCACAGGCCATCGTGGACGGTCGAGTCGATGAGCTCGGCGTTGCCGAGTCGCAGGCCGAATCGGGCGCCGGGGAGCAGGTATGGCGCGCCGTTCATCGACTCCATCCCGCCGGCGATCACGAGCTCGGCATCACCCGCGCGGATCTCGGCCGCGGCCAGCATGATCGCCTTGAGGCCCGAGCCGCACACCCGGTTGATCGTCGTGGCGCTCGTCGAGTCCGGCAGCCCGGCCTTGAGGGCCGCCTGCCGCGCTGGTGCCTGGCCGGCGCCCGCCTGCAGGACCTGGCCCATCAGCACATCGTCGAACTGCGCCTCGGCCGGATCGAGCCCGGCGCGTTCGACCGCGGCGCGGATGGCGACGCCACCGAGCTCCGTCGCCGGAACGCCGGCCAGCGCCCCGCCGAACTTCCCGATCGGCGTCCGCGCCGCGCTCAGGATGTACGTCTGGCCGTTCGACTGCTGCATGGTCCGATTCTACGCCGGACCAAGCCTCAGCCCTTGGCGCGCTTGAGGACCTCGGTCGCCACGATCTCGCGGTGGATCTGGTTCGTGCCCTCGTAGATCTGGGCGCCCTTGGCGTCGCGCATCAGCCGCTCGATGCCGGTCTCGCGCGAGTACCCGCTCGCGCCGAAGAGCTGGACCGCGTCGGTCGCGACCCGCATCGCCGTGTCGGACGCGGCCCACTTCGCGATCGACGACGCCTCTCCGATCGGCTCGCCTCGGTCCTTGGCCGCCGCCGCGATGCGAGTGAGCGCCCGTGCCGCCTCCACCTCCCGGGCCATCTCGGCGAGCATGAACCGCAAGCCCTGCTGGTCGGCCAGGGGCGCGCCGAACGCGCGACGCTCGCCGAGATACCGAGCCGCGGCCTCCAGGCCGGCCCGAGCGATCCCTACGCACGCCGCCGCGATCGAGATCCGCCCCTCGGCGAGGGCCGACAACGCGATCCGGTACCCCTCGCCCTCGGCACCCAGACGGTTCGCGGCCGGAACCTCGCAATCCTCGAAGACGAGTTCTGCAGCCGGACACGAGCGAATGCCCATCTTCCGTTCGTGCGCCCCGAACCGAAACCCGGCCATCCCCTTCTCGACGAGGAACGCCGTGATGCCCGCCGGGCCGAGGGCCGGATCCACGGTCGCGAAGACGAGATATCGATCCGCCTCGGGCGCGTTCGAGATCCAGATCTTCGTCCCGCTCAATCGGTACGCGACGGCCTCCCCTCCCCGGGCTGAACCTAACGGCTCGGCGCGGGTGCGGATCGCGGCGGCGTCCGAGCCCGCATGGGGCTCGGTCAGGGCGAACGCGCCCAGGGCCTCCCCGGCGAGCATCGGCGGGAGCCAGCGAGCCTGCTGCTCCTCGGTCCCCCAGATGACGACCGGGTACTGCGAGAGGATGTGGACGGACAGCGACACCGCCGTCGCCATGTCTGCCGCGCCCAGCTCCTCCATGACGAGCGTCCAGCCGAGGTATGAGAAGCCGGCGCCACCGACCGCGGCCGGGAACGGCGCCGCGGTCAGACCGATCTCGCCCATCTGGCGAAAGAGGCCGCGGTCATACCGCTCGGCCTCGTCCCGCTCGACGGCGCCCGGCGCGATCTCACGCTGGGCGAAGTCCCGGGCCGTTGCGCCAAGGAGCCGCTCCTCATAGGTCAGTGGCCAGCTCACGGCGGCTAGGATAGCCGCGTGCGAGAGCTGGACGCGATCGGCGAGGAACCGTCACCCCTCGAGGCGATCCCCGGACTGGCCGACCTGGCCCGTGTCATCGCCGACGCCGTCACGGTCACGGACCTGCACCGGCGCGTGGTGCTGTGGAACCGGGCCGCCGAGGAGCTGTACGGCATCGCCGCACGCGACGCCATCGGCGTCCCGATCGACCTGTTGTACGACTCGACGATCATCGGCGCGGGCACGAGCTCCTCCGGCGCCCGGACGATCGCCCTCGATGTCGGGACCTGGCGCGGGCGCGTCGCCGACCGCCCGCGGATCGGCCGGTTCGTCGGGCAGGAGCTCGTCATCGAGACTGTCCTGAGCCGCCTGGCGGACGCCAGCGGGCCGATCGGCGTGATCAGCATCAAGCGCGACGTGACGGCGAGCGTCCGGGTGGAGCGCGAGCTCTCGACCCTCAGCTCGCTCGCGACGGCCACCGGCGAGGCTCGTTCGCGGGTCACCTTCGCCCAGCGCGCCCTCGATGTCCTCTCCACGGTGATCCAGGCGGATCACGGCACGATCGCGGTCGCCGAGGATGGGGCCGGGCGGCTCATCGCCCGCCGGAACGTCCCGCTCATCCTGGAGGAGATCGCCGCGCTCCCTTGGGCGGAGGCGCCGGCCATCCGTGCGGTCACCCCCGTCGGGCGCGTGGTCAAGGGACCGATCGATCGGTTGCCGCTGGCGCCCGCGACGCGCCGCGCCTTCCTCGCCAGCGGCATGCGGACTCTGCTCGTCGTGGGCCTGCATCGGGAGGACGAGCTCGCCGGCATCCTGGCGCTCGGCTGGGATCGCGAGGATCCCGTGATCCCGTCCGATGCCGTGATCCTCCTGCTCGCGACGATCGTCGCGCGCGGCCTCGAAAACGCTCGATTGGTGGAAGAGATCCTTCGCCGCGCCGACGCCGAGCGATCGATCGCCACGCGGCTGCGCGCGCTGGACGAGCTGACCCGCGTCGGTGGCAACGTCGGGACGATCGATGAGCTGGCCGAGCGGTCGGCTCGCCTGATCAACCAGGCCCTCGGTGCCGAAGGAACGGCCTACGGGTTGCTCGCGCCCGACGGGGGTGGGTACTCGACGTTCAGCCTCACGGAGATGACGCCCGAGATCGACGCCTGGCTGCGGAGCCACAACCCACAGGCACGAACGGCGTTCCGGCGCTGGCACGCCGGCGAGGGCGCCTACCTCGAAGCGCTCGGGCCCGGCTCCGTGGCGGCGGAGTACGTCGAGCTGGCTCGCCGGTCGGGCCTCACGGCGTATGCCGCGATCCCGATCCGGACCGACGACGCGGTCGTTGGCGGCATCGTCGCCTACTTCGACCGACCGGTGGCCGATCTCCAGGCCGACCGTGCCTCGATCGATCGAGTGGCGACGATCGCCTCGATGTCGCTCGCGAACTTCCGGCTCCGGGAGCGCCTGGAGAACTCGGAACGGCGCTATCACACGCTCTTCGAGCAATCACCGGACGCCCTGATCCTCGAAGGCCTGGACGGGGTCGTCCTCGAGGAGAACGAGGCCGCCATCCGCACCTACGGCGCGCCGCGCGAGTGGCTGATCGGACGCCAGTCGCGCGAGCTCGCGATCTTCGATGTCGAGCCCGCCCGCGTCCGAGCCGAGGCGCTCCGGCCGGGTGAGTCGTACCGAGTGCGCTCGACTGGGATCGGGCGCGACGGGAACCGGTTTCCCCAGGGAGATCGACGTCACGCGGATCGATCTGGACGGGGAGCCCCGTCTGGTCGTGCGGATCCGCGACCTGACCGACCAGGAACGGCTCCAGAGCGAGCTCATCCAGGCCCAGAAGATGGAGGCCACGGGTCAACTCGTTTCCGGCGTCGCGCATGAGCTCAACAACCCGCTCGCGTCGATCCTCGGGTTCAGCCAGCTGATCCGGCGGGACCCGAGCCTGCCGGACGAGCTCCGGCACGACGCCGACCTCCTGATCGAGGAAGCGGCCCGCACACGGCGGATCGTCCAAAACCTGCTCGACTTCGCGCGGCAGCGCCCGCCTGAGCGCCACAAGACATCGATCGGCGGGCTCATCGACAGCGTCGTCGCCCTCCAGTCATACGGCCTCGGCCCGGGCCTCATCGAGGTCGAGGTGGACGTTCCGGACCGTCTCCCGGCGGTCGAACTCGATCGCGGCCAGCTCCAGCAGGTCCTCGTGAACCTCACCCACGACGCGATCTACGCGATCAAGACCGGGGGTGGTGGGCGGATTCGGATCAGCGCCTTGACGGAGGGTCCTGCCGGCGCTCCCCGAGTTCGGCTCACCGTCATGGACGACGGTCCGGGCGTTGAGCCCCAACACGTAGACCGACTTTTTGAGGCGTTCTTCACGACGAAGCCGCCCACCGACGGCACGGGACTCGGGTTGTCGGTCTCGTACGGGATCGTCGCGGCCCACGACGGCGAATTCCGCTATGGACGGCGGCCTGGGGTCGCGGCGCGGCGTTCACGTTCGATCTGCCCGTGCTGGCGTCGCCGACCGAAGCGCGCCCGGAGCCGTCGCCGGGGGAGCCATCGCCGGCGGAGCCATCGCCGGCGGGGCGCGAGTCGACGGCGCGCCCGCACGCGGCGCCCGCCTTCGGACCGTCACGCTCAGCGGAGCCCGCCCCGACCGTCGAGCCGCCACCCCGCGCCGCGCCATCGACCGCCGACGCTGCTCGGCACTCGGTAGCGCCGCAAGCCACGGATCCGGCCAGCGCCCCCGCGGCGGTCCCGCCCACCCGGCAGCGCGTGCTCGTGCTCGATGATGAGCCGGCGATCCGAAGGCTCCTCGAGCGGGCCCTGCGGTCGGTCGGGTTCGAACCCGTCGTCACCGCCACCGGCGCCGAGGCCATCGAGCGCGCGATGGAAGGCGAGTACGCCGCCCTCGTCGTCGACCACAAGATGCCCGACATGTCCGGCATCGAGGTGTTCGAACGCGTGGTCGCTCAGCGACCGGAGATCGCGAAACGATTCGTGATGATCAGCGGGGAGATCGTCAACCCGACGCTCGAATCGTTCGCCGGGGCGAACGACGTCGCCCTGCTCGCCAAGCCCTTCGATCTCGATGACCTCGCGCGGCTCGTGCGCGAACGCGACCTGGCCGCCGAACCCGGCGGCTGAACGCCGGGCCGCTCATTCGCGCGGGTAGGTGTGGAACCCGCGACCCGTCTTCTGGCCCAGGTGGCCCGCCGCGACGAGCTCCTCGAGGATCCGCGGCGGGCGCAGGTGCTCGCGGGCCAGGCCATCCTCGAGGACCCGCATGACGCCGAGGCACACGTCGAGGCCGATGAAGTCCGCGAGTTCGAGCGGCCCCATCGGATGGTTAAGGCCCACGCGTGCCCCCGCATCGATGTCCTCCGGCGTGCCGACGCCCTGCTCCAGGGCTCGCATCGCCTCGGCGAGGAACGGCATGAGGATGCGATTCACGATGAATCCCGGACGATCGGCCGACACGATGACCTGCTTGCCGAGCTCGCCAGCGAGCGCGCGGATCGCATCGACGGCGGGCTCGCCGGTCTCGGCCGCGCGGATGAGCTCGATCAGCGGCATGACCGGGACCGGACTGAAGAAGTGCATCCCGAGGAAGCTCGGGCGGCGCGACGTCGCGACGGACTCAGCCAGTCGATGGATCGCGATCGAGCTCGTGTTCGAGGCGAAGATCGCCGCGGCCGGCGCGACGCGATCGAGCTCGCTCCAGAGCACCGACTTGACGTCGACGTCCTCGAACACGGCCTCGATGATCAGATCCGCGTCCCCTGCGGCAATGATGTCATCGGTTGGGTGGATTCGCGCGAGCGCCGCCTCGCGTGCCTCGGCGGTGAGGCGTCCCTTGTCGACCGCCCGGGTGAGGTTGGCCGAGATGCGTTCGCGTCCGGCCTCGGCCCGCGCCAGCTCGGGCTCGTACAGGACGACGCCTTTGCCGATCGCCGCATGAACCTGGGCGATGCCATGGCCCATCAGGCCCGCCCCGGCCACGAACACCCGCTCGATCGGCATGGCGCAAGGGTACGTTGACCACGGAGGGGTTTGTCACGCTCGACCGCGACGTGCCGGCGCGTTTCTGCGAGCAAGGGAGCGCGGGAAGGTCGCCGTTAGGGCCACAGAACCCGAGCCTCAGCGCGAATCGTCGGCGATCGTCTCGAGGAGCCGGTCGGCGGCGGCGTAGGGGTCCAGTCGATGGTCCGCCACCTCGGCCATCACGGCGGCGGTCCCCCGATCACGATCCGACGTGAGCAGCCGGGCGCGGACCCGTTCGCCGAGGATGGTCCAAACCTGGGCCTCGGCCAGGGCCAGGCGCGCGGCCGGCGACGCGGCACCCGCGTGTCTGACGGCCCGGTGGCGGTCGAGCGCCGCGAGCAGTTCGGGCACCCCCTCCCCCGTCGAGGCCGTGGTGACGAGGACCTCGGGGCGTTTTGGCTGCGGTCGATCGGAGCCGCCCGGCGTGCGGCCCACCGAGGGCACGAGCATCGCCCGCAGCTGGGCCGCGGTCCGGAGGGCGCCTGGCCGGTCACCCTTGTTGACGACGACCAGGTCCGCGACCTCGAGCAGGCCGGCCTTGATGGCCTGGACCTCGTCGCCCATCTCGGGAGCCTCGAGCACGACCGTCGTGTCGGCAGCCGCGGCGACCTCCACCTCGCTCTGGCCCGTCCCGACGGTCTCGATGAGCACGAGATCGAAGCCGGCCGCGTCGAGCACCGTCGCCGCCGAGGAGGTCGTTGAGGCCAGCCCGCCGGCATGGCCACGCGCCGCCATCGAGCGGATGAAGACGTCTCGATCGCCGGCGTACGACTGCATCCGGACGCGGTCGCCCAACAGGGCGCCGCCGGTGATCGGCGAGGACGGGTCGACGGCCACGACCGCCACGGCCCGGCCGGCCTTGCGGACCTCGCCGATGAGGGCCGCGACGAGGGTCGACTTGCCGGCCCCCGGCGGGCCGGTGATCCCGACGAGGTGGGCACGACCTGCCGTCGAGTAAAGCCGGCGCAGCGCCAGTTCGGCGAGCGGGCTGCGATTCTCGACGGCGGTTAGCAGGCGGGCCAGGGCTCGTCGGTCACCACCGACCGCGGCGTCGGCCAACTCGACGGCCAGGGTCTCCGGCGCCGCGGCCACCCTAGTCGCGCGGCTTGGCGTTCGCGCGCAGGTACTCGGCGACGGCCGCGATCGTCGTTCCGGGCCCGAACACCGCCGCCACGCCCGCCTCGCGCAGAGCGGCGACATCGTCGTCGGGGATGATCCCGCCGACCGTCACGAGGACGTCGCCCATACCCTGTTCGGCGAGGAGTCGCGTGATCCGCGGCACGAGGGTCATGTGCGCACCCGAGAGGATCGAGAGCCCGACGACGTCGACGTCCTCCTGGAGCGCGGCCGTCGCGACCATCTCGGGTGTTTGGCGCAGACCCGTGTACACGACCTCGAACCCTTCGTCGCGCAGGCCGCGCGCGAGGACCTTGGCGCCCCGATCGTGCCCGTCGAGCCCGGGCTTCGCGATAAGCACTTTGAGCGGTCGATCGGTCATGGCGCCGATCGTAGCGCACGCGCTCGTGGCCGAGTGGCACGGGGACGTTCAGCGGCGGAGGCGATCCACGGTCTGCGCTGCGCGCCGTTGTCGCGTCTCGGGACCCTTCGCTCCAGCCACGAACTCGGCATGCTCGCGACGACGCGAGGGCGCGAGGGCATCCCAGGCGCCCGATGCGGCCGCGTCGGCGTCGAGCGCCGACTGGAGCTCGACCGGGATCACAGGATCGGCCGACCGCGACCGTTCGTCGCGGGCCAGCTCGAAGTCGACCGTGTCGCCCGCCTCCTTTCCAAGGGCGGTCCGGGTGGCCTTGTTGACGACCATGACGACCTTGCGGCCAACGCCCTCGAACACATACGGCATGAACTGGTTCTGGAACGGTCGGCCGTCGATCGTGCCGACAACGCTGGTCCGGCCGGTCGCGTGGAGCGCCTGGACCGCCTCGGCCGGGATGTCGACGTACGTCCCACCCTCGATCGGGACCAGGGTCGCCGTGAAGCGAACCACCGTCAGGCCTCCGGCGAACGCCGTTCGAGATGGGCGAAGAACTCGGCCCGGGTCCGGTCCCGCGTGCGGAAGAGTCCCAGCACCGACGACGTCGTCATGATCGTGCCCGGCTTGCGCACGCCGCGCATGACCGCGCACAGGTGCGTGGCCTCCACGACGACGCCGACGCCCTGGGGATTGAGCCGATCCTGGAGGAACTCCGCGATCTGCTGCGTCAACCGCTCCTGGACCTGCAGCCGGCGCGAATAGGTCTCGACGATCCGCGGGATCTTCGAGAGCCCGATCACCCGGCCGCGCGGGATGTAGGCGACGGCCGCGGTCCCGAAGAACGGCAGGAGGTGATGCTCGCACAGGGAATAGAACGGGATGTCCTTGACGACGACCATCTCGCTGTAGGCGACGTCGAAGATCGCCCCGTTGATGAGCCGTTCGGGATCGACGTGGTAGCCGGCCGTGAGCTCGGTGTACATCCGATGGACCCGCTCCGGAGTCCCGATCAGGCCCTGGCGTTCCGGGTCCTCACCGATCTCGAGGAGGATCTGGTGGACGGCCGCTTCGACCCGACCGTTGGCCGTGTCATGCCGGCCGGCACCTTCGATCAGCGATTGGGCACGGGCTGGCTCCTCGCCGATCTCGGTCTCGATCTCATCGACGATCGCGCGGACGTGGCTGGGCAGGTCGGTCGGGCTGGACATCCTGGGTCGTGCGCTCCGGTACGTCGCGCGATGGTACGACGGTTCAGAGGCACACGGGCAAGATCGGGATGATGCCAGCGAGTGGCGTCGGGGTCGGGGCAGGCGTCGGGGCCGGGGTCGGCGTCGGGGCCGGGGTCGGCTTCGGGGCCCGGGTCGGCTTCGGGGCCCGGGTCGGCTCCGGCGTCGGGGCAGGCGTCGGGGCCGGG
>JBBQRZ010000017.1:0-63481 GCA_038214255.1 Candidatus Limnocylindrales bacterium | reverse complement strand
ACTGACGATGGCCTACCCGCTGACACCGGACCAGTTCCTCAGCAGTCTCGTGGTCGCCATCGAGGCCGAGCTTGCGACCGATTGGTCGGGTCGACTCGATCTCGAAGTTGGCCTCGACCTGGGGGTTGCGGATGCCCGCCTCCGCCGACCCGCCCGGTCCCGCGATCAAGAGCTCCGGGCGACGATGCGTCGCCTCGTCGATCCGCGCGGCGGTCACGATCGGGCGGTCGTCGTCTTCGTCGACGACATCGACCTCGTATCCGGACCTGGCGACGTCCTGCTGCAGCTGCGCGCGAGCGCCCTCGAGCTGTATGCGGGCGATGTCGCCTTCGCCTTCGTGGTAGCCGCCTCATCGACTCTCTTCGCGGAGGTGCGATCAGCCCACGAACCCCTGGTGCGCTTCTTCCAGCCGCTGACGCTCGGCCCTCTCGACGCACCGGCCGCCAATCGAGCAATCACTGAGCCCCTTGCCGAGACACCGGTTCGATTCGATGCCGAGGTCGTCAGCCAGATCGTCGAGCTGTCTGGTGGCCGCCCGTACTACCTCCAGAAGCTTGCCTACCACGCGTTTGACGCGGCGGAGAGTCGCCGCGTCTCACCGGCTGAGTTCGCAGTCGCCTTCGAGCGCGCCTTTGCCTCGGTCAGCCAGGAGATCTTTGCAGGACGGTGGGCGGCCATGTCCGCAACCGAGCGTCAGGTCGTCGGCGTGACGGCGCGCTCCGCTGAGCCGCGGCCGTCCGGGGAGATCGAGGCGGAGGCGATGCTTCGCGGCGTCCAGCCACCAACGACCCGTCAGGCTCTTCGACGACTAGCCGCTCGGGGCCACGTCGACCGGCTCTCGGACGGGATGCGCGGCCGCTACGCGATCAGTGATCGCCTGTTCCGACGCTACCTGGAGCTCCAGACGTGCGAGCCGTAGAGGCCTCGTCGCGGCGCTCCGGCGGGTCCTCTGTTCGGGATCTCGTTGATGAGTACGGCGTCGTACTCGAGGTCGCTGGCCGTGGCCCCGTTCGCGTCGCGCGCATGCCGATGCCTGAGACGCGCGAGGAGTGGGACCGCTATGTCTCCGACCTGTTCTTCGGCGGGGCCGAGATCCGCCTGCCCGACGAGACTGCCAAGCGTGTGGCCCGGCTCTTATCGCGCTCCTGAACTACACGACCGGGAGGGACTCGCCGAGGCGCGGGATGGCGATACGCTCCTTGGCCCAACGCCGCGGAAGCCCAGGTATCGATGCGGCTCGGAGGACCTTAATCTCGGGCAATATCTCGGCGATGACCGCGCGTTTGGTGGCGAGACTTGCAGTCGCCCAACGCACCTCTGGATCGACCATGAGATGGACCAACGCTCGCTGACGCTGCGATCGCGCCAGGAGCCGCTCCATCTCGCTGAGCCGCGCGAGCTGATCCAAACGCCACCGTCGGTAGCCTTCCGGACTAACGCCATGGTCGGTCTCGAGTGTTCCGGCCAGCGCCGATCGCTCGACCTCGAAGATCCGTTCTCGGAGTTCGTCCGCCTCGGCTCGGATTAGTCCCCGGTCTTCCAGCGCCGTCGCGCTCGCCGTACGGAGGTTCATTGCGCGGCGGGCGTCATGTGAGCGGAGCAAGGCAAGGACGATCTGGTCGATGTACGCGTCGGTAGGAGCGCCCTTGATCCAGACCCTACCGCACGCAAGCGGGTGGGCGGAGTCTCGGGTGCAACCGTAGGTCCAGTAGCCAGGTCCGTTCGATCGGCCAGCGTTTCCCTTGGCGCGGAGCGTCCCCAGGCACTCGGAGCACATGAGCAGGTTTGTGAGCAGGTGGCGCGGCCGTCCGTTGTGTCGGTCGAACGGCTTCCGCCTAGGATCAAGCAAGATCGCTCGCAACGCCCGCCACGTGTCTTCGTCAAGGATGGGTGCAATGCCGCCATCGCGGTATTCGACGTCAGGCGCTCCATCGGTTCCGGGCATAAGTCGAAACCCCGCCATCCGCCCGGCTGTCACCATGCGGATCCAGGCCACGTGCTGCCAGTGGTTGCCGCGCCGAGTCGTGATTCCGCGATGGCGCCAGTCACGCAGAATTTCCATCACCCCGACGCCGTCCTTGATGACCCGGCGGGCGGCCTCGTTGATCGCGGCGGCGTCCGTTGGCTCGGTTTCCGCCCACTTCGTGCCGTCGCGGTGGCCGAACGCTGGGGGACTGCCGGCAAACCGGCCAGCCTCGCGCTTTTCGGCCTTACTCCGTTTCGCGCGGTCACTCATCGCGTCGGCTTCGCGCTTCCCAAAGTCGACTGTCTGCCGGAGCCAATCCTTCCCGCCGCGAGAGCGCGTATCGATGCCGTCCTGAACCGTCTTTAGGTAGGCCGACGTTCGGTCGCCTTTGAGAGTCGCACGCTTCGACTTCGCGGCGGTTTCGATCGACTCCATGAGCGCTTCGCCATCGATATGCCGTCTTGCCAGCCGCTCACCTCGCCAGGCATACAAGGCGAGGACCTCGGGATCATCCCGAAGTTCCGTGATGGCCCGGTGGAAAGCTGGTCGATATACGGCCGGGTTGGACGCGCTGAAGCCGTCGTCCACGGCGAACCTAAGCCTTTTGAATCCGTCTCCGATTGCGGCCTTCCGGCCGTCGGAGACTTGGCGCGTGATGCCCGTCTCGTCGGTGTCGCCCTTTACCGACAGGCGGGCGACGATGACCGCTATCGGATCTCCGCGAGACGCGTCGAGGGCTTCCCAATCGGGATAGTCAGGGTGCGGGTCGAGCGGGGGAGCGGGCGTGAAGTAGACGAGAAGCCTGCGCCGGTCAGCCGGCAGGGCCTCGAGTTCAGGCGTCACTGGGAGTCTCGAGCGGGGCATTAGCGCAGAGCCTACTACCTGTGCAGAGATCTTACAATGACTGGTCGTCGTCGCCGACGAGGAAGATTCGATTCGCCGGCTCTGCAAGGAGGAGCGCGAGCCGCAACTGCGACCGATCCACGTCCTGGACCTCATCCACGAGAAGGTGTGCACATGCCCCGCGCCACCGGCCCAGGACCGCGGGCTCGCGGTCGAGGACGACGAGGGCGCGCCGGACGAGGTCGTCGAAGTCGAGACCGCCGCGCGTCGCGAGCGCCCGCTCGTAGGCGATGAAGGCGGCCGCCGTCGGCCCGGCCTCCGGGTCCGATGCGACGTCATCGGCCGTCACGGCGTGCTCGAGTTTGAGCCGGGAGAACGCGGCGTCCAGCCGGCTGATCTCACCCGGGGCGATGTTCGGCCAGAGCTCGCGCACGACCGTCGCTCGGTCCAGGAGCGGGTCGACGGCCATGCCCGCGTCGCGGAGGATCTCGCGACCGAGCGCGTGGAAGGTCCGGACGCGCACGATCCCGGGCCCGATGCCGAGTGGCGCGACCGCCGAATCCAGCCGCTCGGCCAGTTCCAGTGCAGCCCGCTTGTTGAACGTGATCGCGGCGATCGAGCCGGCCGGGGCGCCGCCGTCGATCAGCCAGGCGATCCGTGCGACCAGGGTCGTGGTCTTGCCGGAACCGGCGGGCGCCACGCAGAGGATCGGTCCAGGTGGGGCGGTCGCGGCGGCCCGCTGATCGGGTGTCAGGTGCTCGAGACGGGCGGCGATCGCGGGATGCGTGGGCATCGACCCAGTCTGCCGAGACGGCCTTACCACAGACCAACTCGGCACGGCGGAGGCGTCCCGGGCCGCCCGTTCGTTGACGCCCGGCAACGAACCGGTACCCATGGGCGGCGCCGGCGCGCAACGAAGCCGCCGAATCGGTCATGTGCGTGGAACGTCGCGCCCGTAACGATGCTGCACGTCAGGTCCGGCGGCGCGATCGCCCGGCCGACGCGATGGGGAGCGACGATGATGCACGTTCGAACGATGGGCCGGTCCGTGGTCCTCGCCGCGGCCACATTGCTGGCTTTCGCCGGCGTCGCCCTGGCCGACAGCGTCCGGGCCGACGGCGACCTGGTGACCGACGGCGTCCAACGGGTCGTCTACCTCGGAGAGGTCGCGCCCTCCGCCGAGGTCGTCGCCCACGTCGGGTTCGTGCTGACCTGCGCCGACCTCAGTCATGCAGATCCCGGCCAGACGATCGGGCTCGCCTTCGAGAGCTCGTCGCATTACGGCGACGGCGACATCCTCTCCGTCTCGTCCGCGAGCCTGGGCCCGGTGCCGACCGACTGGACCTCAGACGACGACGGCTGCCCCTTCCCGGCACCGACGTTCACGACGAGCGCCACGAGCGACGTGCATCTCCGGGCCCCATCCACGGCGGGCGTCGGCTTCACGTACACGATCTTCTACTCGCGCACGCTGAGCCCCGCCGGGAATGCCGATGATGCGGCCTGGGGCCGGTCGTCGACCGCCGTGTCGTTCCAGCTCGACGTCGTCGACAACACACCACCCACTCTCCATCTGCCGACCGACATGACGGTCGAGGGGGACACCACGGGCGGCTGGACGGCCGCGTTCATGGCGACCGCGGGTGACGCGGAGGATGCCCCTGACCCGACGCCGTCCTGCCAGCCCGCGCCCGGCGACCTCATTCCCCTGGGAACTCACACCGTCAGCTGCTCCGTGACCGATTCGGGTGGCCTCAAGGTGTCCGGCTCATTCGACGTCACCGTTCAGGACACGACGGCGCCGACGCTGACCCGCATGCCGGCCGACCAAGCGGTCACCACCGACGATCCGAGCGGTACGACGCTGAGCTACACGACGCCTACCGCCTCCGACGCGGTCGATGCCTCTCCGGCCGTCGCGTGCAACCCGGTGACCGGAACCCACATCGGGACCGGGACCACGACCGTGACGTGTACCGCGACCGACGCCAGCAGCAATCACCGATCCGCGTCCTTCGATGTCGTCGTCACCTACGTCCCGCGCCACACCGCGTCGGCCACCTGGGGCGAACCGGTGGGATCGAGCGCCACCTTCTCCGCGAACCACAGCCGCACCATCCCTATCAAGGTTCGCCTCTTCGTCGACGGCACGGAGCGGACGACCGGCACGGCCGACCTGCGCATCACTCCCTGCGGCGGCTCTGCGCCGGCGGTCACCCTCGCGCTGACCTACGGCAGCGGACGATGGAACGCGCAGCTCGACACGAGCTTCCTCCCGGGCACCTGCTACACGGTCCGGGCGTCGATCGGTGGGCTTGCCGCGGGGAGCTTCCGCCTCGAGCTCGGAAGTCTCGACGCCGCCAAGACCAATGCCGCCAGGACGACCACTCCCACCCCGATCGCCCCCACGACCCAGGCGACCACGACCGAGACCGCCACGACCGAGACCGCCACGACCCACGAGA
The DNA here is from genome assembly GCA_038214255.1 of Candidatus Limnocylindrales bacterium. Lineage (GTDB taxonomy): Bacteria > Chloroflexota > Limnocylindria > Limnocylindrales > CSP1-4 > SPCO01. Next base: position 58,207 of record JBBQRZ010000017.1, on the reverse strand, counting down.
GCAAGGCCAAGACCAGCAAGGCCAAGACCGCCAAGTCGAAGTCGAAGTAGATCGGCACGACTTGCCCTAGCATCGGTGGGTGACCCCCGAACTCGAGGCGACGCTCAAGCGACTCCCGGACCGCCCCGGCGTGTACCTGATGAAGGACACCCGGGGCGACGTCCTGTATGTCGGCAAGGCCCAGAGCCTGCGCAGCCGGGTCCGGAGCTACTGGCAGAAGCAGGCGCCGAACGGCGAGATCCACCGGATTCGCAGCGTCATCGATCGCGTCGCGGACCTCGAGTACACGATGACCGACTCGGTCTCGGAGGCGCTCCTGCTCGAAGCGAACCTCATCAAGCGGTTCAAGCCGCGCTTCAACGTACGGCTCAAGGACGACAAGAGCTACCCCTACATCAAGGTCACGCTCGGGGACGATTTCCCGCGCGTCGAGCGGACCCGCAAGCTCGTCAACGACGGAAGCCGCTACTTCGGTCCGTACGCATCCGCTTCGAGCGTCGACGAATCGATGAACCTCGTCCGTCGCCTGTTCCCGTTCCGGACGTGCACGATCGACATCCACGACGGGCAGCGCGCGCTCCAGCGCCCGTGCCTGCTCTACCACATCAAGCGCTGCCAGGGCCCGTGCATCGAGGCGATCGCCAAGGCCGACTACCGTGCCGACATCGAGCAAGTCGAGCTCTTCCTCGAGGGTCGCCAGGAGACCCTCGTCAAGGCCCTCCAGCGGGAGATGGACGGCGCAGCGGAGCGCACCGATTACGAGCGAGCCGCGACGCTGCGCGACAAGATCCGGGCGATCGAGCGAACGATGGAGAGCCAGAAGATGGCGGCTTTCGCTCGCACCGAGCTCGATCTCGTGGGGATGGCGCGCCAGGATAACCAGGCGGCGATGACCCTGTTCATCATCCGCGACGGCAAGCTGATCGGACGCGACGTCTATCTGCTGGACGCGGCCCGGGACGCGACCGACGACGAGGTGCTCACGAGCTTCCTGGAGCAGTACTACGCACGGGCAACGTCGATCCCGCGCGAGGTCTATGCCCCGCTCGGCATCGGCGGGACGAGCGACCTCGAGGCGTTCCTGGCCGACCGGCGCGGCGGGCCGGTCCACGTGCGGGTGCCGCAACGGGGCGAGAAGCGTGAGCTCATGGGCCTGGCCACGCGCAACGCGACCGAAACCCTCGCCCGCGAGCAGGCGCGCTGGCTCGCCGACCAGGGCAAGACCATGGCCGCGCTGGAGGAGCTCGCCGAAGCGCTCGACCTGCCCGGCCCCCCGCTGCGCATCGAGTGCTACGACATCAGCAACTTCCAGGGGAGCGAGTCGGTGGGGAGCATGGTCGTGTTCGAGGACGGCAAGCCTCGGTCCGGGGAGTACCGGCGGTTCCGGATCAGGACCGTCGAGGGGTCCAACGACTTCGCCAGTCACCAGGAGGTGCTGCGCCGCCGCTTCCGCACGGCCAAGGCCGGGGAGGAGGGGAACGAGGAGGCGCGCCGCTGGGCCATGCCCGACCTCGTCGTCGTCGATGGCGGCAAGGGCCAGGTCAGCGCGGCGAAGGCCGTGCTCGACGAGCTCGGCCTGCACGATCTGCCGCTCGCGGGTCTCGCCAAGGAACGCGAGGAGCTGTTCCTTCCGGGCCGGCCCGACCCGGTCCTGCTCCCACCGACTTCATCGGCGCTCTATCTCGTCCAGCGCCTACGCGACGAGGCCCACCGCTTCGCGATCGCCTACCACCGCAACCTGCGCGACCGGCGGACGGTCCGCTCGGCGTTCGACGACCTGCCCGGCGTCGGGCCCAAGCGCAAGCGCGAGTTGCTCAAGGTCTTCGGCTCGATCAAGCGGGTCCGCGAGGCCCCGGTCGAGCAGATCGCGGCCGTCCCGGGCATCGGGCGGGCCCTCGCCGAACGGATCAAGACGACCCTCGAGACCTGAACCACGGAACGGCGCTCGAGGGACGTTCCGTGTAACATCCCGCCTCGATGCGCAGAGCCGGCCCCGCCCTCATCGTCCTGATCGGCGTCCTCGCCCTCCTCATCGACTTCTTTCCGAACCTTCGGTTGCCAGACAGCTCGTCCGCGGACGGCTCGTGGCGGCCGGTCGTGACCAAGCTCGGTCTCGATCTCGAGGGCGGGCTTCGAGTCGAGTATCAGGCGCTGCCCAAGGACGGCCAGTCGCCGACCGACGCGAGCATGTCGGTCATCAAGGACATCGTCGAGCGCCGGGTGAACACGACCGGCGTGTCGGAGCCGGTCGTTGTCGTCCAGGGACGTGACCGTGTCGTCGTCGAGCTGCCGGGCGTTACCGATCCCGAGTCGGTGCGTCGCCTCGTGGGCCAGACCGGCCGACTGGATTTCGTGCCGCTCGGCAAGACCACGGCGACCCAGGGCGAGGTGCTCGACCTCAAGGCGAACCCGCCGCTGTTCAGCGGCGATCAGGTGTCGTCGGCCTCCACCGGGGTCGACCAGAGCCGTGGCCTCACGGTCACCTTCTCGCTCAAGGACCAGGGCGCCAAGCTCTTCGCCGACTACACGCGCCAGCACACCGGGGATTACTTCGCGATCACGCTCGACGGGACCGTGATCTCGGCGCCGGTCATCAAAGACTCGATCCCCAACGGCCAGGTGCAGATCAGCGCCGGCGGCATCGGCGGGTTCAGTGCCAAAGAGGCGAACGAGCTCGTGACGGTGCTCAAGTTCGGCTCGCTGCCGTTCCCGATCCAGGAGATCTCGAGCGAGCAGATCAGCGCCACGCTCGGCTCCCAGTTCCTGAGCCAGAGCCTGCTGGCGGGCCTGATCGGCATCACGATGGTCATCGCGTTCATGCTGATCTACTACCGGATGCCGGGCGTGGTCGCGTCCTTCGCGCTCATCTATTACACGCTCGTCGTGTACGCGATCTTCCGGCTCGTACCGGTGACACTGACGCTCGCGGGGATCGCCGGCTTCGTGCTCTCGGTCGGCATGGCGGTCGACGCCAACATCCTCATCTTCGAACGGATGAAGGAGGAGCTGCGGCTGGGCAAGTCGCTGCCGGCGGCCGTCGAGGCGGGCTTCAACCGGGCCTGGAACTCCATCCTCGACTCGAACGTGTCGAGCCTCATCACGGCGACGATCCTGTACGCCTTCGGGTCGTCGGTGATCCGCGGGTTCGCTCTCGTCCTCATCATCGGCGTGCTCGTCTCGATGTTCAGCGCCATCGTCGTCACCCGATCGATCATGCGCGTGCTCGTCCGCCGCGACTGGGCCCGCAGGCCCGGCCTGTATGGCCTGCGGCCGGACGAGTTCGTGGCGCGGGGGGCCGTCCGCCCGTCCTCGCGGCGCCCGGCGCAACTCGATGTTTGACGTCATCGGCAAGCGCCGCTGGTTCTACCTCCTCTCGGCCGCCATCACTGTCCCGGGCCTCGTCTTCATCCTGCTGACCCCGTTCACCGACCTCGGCCTGCAGTTCACGATTGACTACACCGGCGGTACGCGCTGGGAGATCACGCTCAAGGACCCGAACGTGACCCCCGAGCAGGTCAAGGCGGTCTTCCTCGAGAACGGTCTCCAGGCCTCCACCGTGAAGACCGGCACGGGCTCCATCGAGATCAAGACCGAGCCGATCGGGCTCATCGTCCCCCCGCCATCGGCGGCTCTCTCGGCCGCGCCGAGCGGTTCGCCCGGCGCCAGCGGCTCAGCTGGAACGAGCGCCTCGCCGCGCGCCAGCGCGTCCCCCGGCGCCAGCGCCTCCCCGGCTGCCAGCGCGTCGCCGGCCGCCAGCGCCTCGCCAGCCGCCAGCGCCTCACCGGCGGCCAGCGCATCGGCCGCCCCGAGCGGCAGCCCGGTGCCCTCGGCATTGCCGTCGGGAGCTCCGGGCGGCACCGCGGCCTTGCCCAAGGACGGCAAGCTCGGCCAGATGGTGACCGCCCTCGAGGCGAAGCTCGGGCCGATCGCCTCGCAGCAGAGCCTGACGACGATCGGACCGGTCGTCAGCTCCGACCTCGTGACCCAGGCCCTGATCCTGATCCTCGTGGGATCAATCGGCATCCTGCTCTGGATCACGTACCGGTTCCGCGACGTGCGCTTTGGGGTGGCCGCGCTCGTTTCGCTCCTCCACGACGTCATCGTCGTCGTGGGGATCTTCGCGGTTCTCGGCACGTTCTTCCACGTGCAGATCGATGCGTTGTTCGTCACGGCGATGCTGACGATCATCGGGTTCAGCGTCCACGACACGATCGTCGTCTTCGACCGCGTGCGCGAGAACAAGGCCCGTCACGTCGGCGAGCCGCTCGCGCAGATCGTCAACCATTCCGTCCTCCAGACGTTCGGCCGTTCGATCACCACCAGCCTGACGGTCACGATCACGCTGCTCGCCCTGTTCCTGTTCGGCGGCGCGGCGATCAGCGACTTCATCCTCGCGCTGCTCATCGGGATCGTGTCGGGGACCTACTCATCGATCTTCCTGGCCGCTCCACTGATCGTGGACTGGCAGCTCTGGGACGATCGCCGACGAGGGCGACTCGCGAGCACGCGCGCGCCACGACCCCGCCGCGCCGCGTCGTGATCGGCGTTCGGAGGCCGGTAGCGCCGCGGTGAAGCCGCGCATGGCATCCTGACCGCGTGCTCGAACCGCGCTTCCGCTGGACCTTCCCCGAGCCGCTGGTTCTGAGCCCCGATCTCGCCGCGGCGGCCGGCGAGCGCGGCCTCGCCGAGCGGATGGCCGGGGTGCTGGCCCGGCGCGGGGTCGCGGATCGGGCGGACCTCGACGCCTGGTTCGCCGAGCCGCGATCGGTCCTGCACGATCCTCGCTGGCTGCCGGATGCTGATCGCCTGCTCGAGCGCCTGACGATCGCCCGCGATCGCGCCGAGCGTGTCCTCGTCTTCGGCGACTTCGATGCGGACGGCCTAGACGGGCTGGCGATCCTCGTCATCGCGCTGCGGCGGTTCGGCCTTGTCGTCGAGCCGTACGTGCCGAGTCGGCTCGAGGAGGGCCACGGACTATCCGTCGCGGCGGTCGAGGTGGCTGGCACGCTCGGGGCGACCGTCATCGTCACGGTCGACTGCGGCACGAGCAGCGCGCCGGAGATCGCCCTGGCGGCGACGCGCGGCATCGACGTCATCGTCACGGACCACCATCGTGTCCCCCCGGAGCTGCCACCGGCCGTCGCGGTCGTCAACCCGCAACGGCCCGATTCCACCTATCCCGATCGACGACTGGCCGGCAGTGGCGTCGCCTTCAAGATCGCGCAGCTGCTGCTGGCCGGAACGCCCGGCGGCGAGCTGGCCGCGCTCGATCTCGCGGATCTCGCGACGATCGGCACGGTCGCCGATGTCGCTCCGATCGTCGGGGAGAACCGGGCCATCGCCCGGATCGGGCTGGAGCGGCTGCGGACGTCACCCCGGCCGGGGATCGCGGCGCTGCTCGAACGGGCCCGGGTCGCTCCGGCCGACGTCGATCTCGAGACGATCGCGTTCGTCATCGCGCCTCGGCTCAACGCCGCCGGACGGATGGGCGAGGCCCTCGAAGCCGCTCGGCTCCTGCTTGCCGAGGATCCGATCGAGGCCGCGGCGCACGCGGACGCGCTCGAGAGCGCCAACCACGCGCGGCGGGACCTCATGACGAGCGCGGTCGCGGAGGCGCGCGCCCTGGTGACGGCCGCCGGCGACCGGCCGGCCACGATCGTCCGGGGGCCGTGGCCCGTCGGGATCGTGGGACCGGTCGCTGGCCGGCTGGCGGAGGATCGGTCGCGCCCGGCGATCGTCGGCGCTGAGCTCGGGAACACCATCCGCGCGTCCTGCCGGAGTAACGGTTCGGTCGATCTCGGGGCCGCCCTCGAAACGTGCGGCGACCTGTTCATCCGCTATGGCGGACATGCTGGCGCGGCCGGTTTTGAGCTCCCGACCGAGCGATGGCCGGCGTTCATCGAGCGCTTCGAAGCGATCGCCGCCGCCGCGGTCCCGGCGGACCCGCGGGCCACGCTGCGGATCGATCTGGCCGTGCCGGCCCTCGCGGTCGATTACGCGCTCCATCGCGAGCTGGCGTCCCTCGCCCCATTCGGCCCCGGCAATCCCGACCCGCTCGTGGCCGTGCTCGGGCTCCTGGTGATGCGCGTCCGGGTGGCGGGCACCGACCACGCGTCGCTGACACTCCGGCGCGACCGGGATGTCCTCGACGGGATCGCGTTCGGGCGACCGGACCTGGCCGAGACGGTCCACGCCGGCGACCGGATCGATGTCGTCGCCCGCGTCATCAGTCGCCAGTTCGCCGGACTCGAGACGCTCCAGCTCGAGATCCAGGACGCGGCGGTGAGTGGCGGACACCCGGAAGCGGCCGCGATCCTCGCGGGTTCGCCACTCGGCGCTGCCCCCTTGCTCGCCGGATCGGCTCCGTGACGCGCGCCGTCGGTCCGCGGCCGCCGCGCGTCGGGGATCCCTATGGCCTCGGCCCGATCGGGTCGTTGATCGCGCCCGGCCTGTCGGTCCTCGGGCTGCTGGTCATCGGGATCATCACCTTCAACCTGCTCAACGGCGACGTGCCGCTCGGCGGCAAAGGCGGGACGGGCAACGGGAACGGCGGGGCCGGGCCGCACCTGACGCCGGCCCCGTCGAACATCGTGGTCGTCCCGCAGGAGGCGGCGTTCAAGGGATCGATCGTCTACGCCAAGGGCGGCAACATCTGGATCCAGACCGGTGACCAGGTCCGCCAGCTGACCGCCGACGGCGGCGCCTCGATGCCCTCGTGGTCGCCGGATGGATCGTCGGTGTACTACATCCATACGACGGCGAAGATCGGGCTCTGGCCGCTGCACGGACACCCGAGCCGCTACGACCTCGACGTGCCCGACCTCATGAAGATCTTCGCCGACGGCAGCAAGCCCTCGGTTCGACTGATGACGGGCGGCATCCGGCAGGGGAGCCTCTCGTTCTCCGCCTGGGTCCGCCAACCGGTGCCCTCGCCGGATGGAGCGACGATCGCGCTCGTCACCGACGCGCCCAACCCCGATCAGAGCAACATCGTGCTCCAGCTCTTCGACACGAAGCTCAAGCGGCTGCGTGGCGCCGCGGTGCCGGACCCGGGCATCATCGGCCACCAGGATCCCGAGTGGCGGCCCGACGGACGCTACCTGCTCTATGTCCAGAACGGCCGAGACGGGACGCGCGGGACGCCCCAGATCTTCCGCTATGACACGACGACCAAGAAGGCCGGCGTCCTGAGCCCCACGGGGTACCTGCAGCCGTCGTACTCGCCCGACGGTCGATTCATCGCCGCCACCAGGACCACGGCCTTGGGGACGGACGTCGCCATCCTCGACGCGGGAAACGGGGCCGAGGTCGCCCGCGTCACTACGGACGGGGCGTCGTGGGCCCCCGCGTGGTCGCCGGCCGGCGACGGCATCGCGTTCCTCCACATCGCCGGTCAGACGGTCGACCTGCGGCTGGCCAAGCTGGGCGGCACGGCCCCCTCCTGGACGATCGACCAGACGATCGACCTCACCGTCGTGTCCGGGCTGGACGCCGCGTCCCGGCCCGATTGGTTCATCGCGCCCGACCAGCTCCCGGCAGCGCCGCCGCCGAGCGTCGCGCCGTCGATCGCGAGCCCGGGCGCCTCGACGGCCCCCTGACGAGATCGCGGTGGCTGCATCCGGATACCTCGAGCGCCTGAGCGCGCGCTCCGTCGCGACCGGGACGGTCCTCTGCCTGGGCCTCGACCCGGATCCCGATACGCTGCCGCCCCGGTTCTCGCGCGACCTAGCCGGTGTTGAGCGGTTTGCGCGGCTCGTCCTGGAGGCGGCGACGCCCTTCGCCGCCGCGGTCAAGCCCAATCTTGCGTTCTTCGAGGCCTTCGGTTCGGCCGGGATGGCGGCCCTCGAGCGGCTGCGAGCCGGACTGCCCCCCGACGTCCCGGTCGTCGCCGACGCGAAGCGGGGCGATATCGGAACGACCGCCGCGCGCCAGGCCGCGGCCTTGTTCGATTCGATCGGTGCGGATGCCGTCACGGTCAACCCGTACCTGGGTGCCGAGGCCGTGATGCCCCTGCTCGAGCGACTGGACCGGTTTGCCTACGTCCTATGCCGCACGTCCAACCCGGGCGCCGGGGAGCTCCAGGACCTGCGGGTCGCCCCCGACCCGAGCTCCGGGGCGCCGGAAGAGCCGCTCCATGCCCGCGTCGCGCGACGCGCGGCCGGTTGGGGACCTGGCGGGACCGTCGGCCTCGTCGTCGGCGCGACCGCATCGGCCGAGCTCGCGTCGATCCGCGCGATCGCACCGGGACTGCCCTTCCTCGTACCCGGCGTGGGAGCGCAGGGCGGCGCGCTCGAACCGGTCCTCGAGCACGGTCGCGCGACCGCGGCCCCGGGCGGCTCGGGGCCCGGCGGTGGCCTGCTCGTGAACGTGTCGCGGGGCATCGCGGGAGCCGCCGGAGACGGCCGCCGGCACGGCCTGGAGGAGCGGATCGCGGCCGCCGCCCACGAGTGGGCCGCCAGGCTCCCTGTGCTACCCTAGCCGCCGCAGCAGACCCATACGGAGCTGATCCAACATGCCGACTCCTGGCCCCCTAGAACTCGTTATCATCCTGGTCATCGCCCTGTTGATCCTCGGCCCGGGCAAGCTTCCGGATGTGGGCGCGGCCCTCGGCAAGAGCATCCGCGAGTTCCGCAAGGCGTCGGCCGACATGCAGGACGCTGTCAAGGTCGAAACGACGCCGCTGCCGGCGACACCCCCGGCCCCCGTCGCACCGGCGCCCGTCGCCCAGGTCGATGCGCCGGCCCCGGCCGCCCCCGCGACGGCCGCATCCACCGCGGACCTGCCGGGCACCCCGTCCGTGGCCAGCACGCCGACGGCCTCGGCGCCGTCCAGCGAGCCGACGCCCGGCACGAACTAGGCCGCCTGCGCTTCCCGCGAGATGGCTGACGCGGACGCGCTGCGCGACTCCGGCATCCCGGGCGTGCCGGTGACCCCGGAACCGCCGACGGCCACGCCCGGAGACGGGTCGGTGATGTCGCTCATCGACCACCTCGGGGAGCTGCGAACGCGGATCTTTCGGACGATCCTCGCGGTCGCGCTCGGATCGGTCGTCGGCTTCTATTTCTCGGTCCCGATCCGCGATTTCCTGCTCGCGCCGCTGCCCGGTGGGACCGCCCAGGTCCTCGGTCCAGGCGACGGGTTCGCGATCCAGCTGCGGATCTCGATCGTTGTCGGCGTCATCCTCGCGATGCCGGTGATCCTCTACCAGGTCTGGGCATTCATCGCGCCCGGGCTCACCCCCTCTGAGCGACGCACGGTTCGGCCGTGGGTGCCGCTCGCGCTCTTCTTCTTCGCACTCGGGGTCGGGATCGCGTACATCGTTCTGCCGTTCGCGATGGCCTTCCTGTTGAGCTTCACGGACGACAAGCTGCGGGCCCAGATCGCGGCCGGCCCGTACTTCGACTTCGTGACGACGCTGTTCCTCGTCTTCGGGCTGGTCATGGAGTTCCCGATCCTGCTGTTCGGCCTCTCGCGGGTCGGGATCCTCACGTCCGATCGGCTGCGATCCGCACGCCGATACGTGATCCTCGGGATTGCGATCTTCTCGGCCGTCGCCACCCCCGGCGGTGATCTCGTGAGCCCGTTCGTGCTGGGCAGCACGATGTACATCCTGTTCGAGGCCACGGTCTTCTTCATCCGGCGCTCCGGCCGGTGACCGCGCGTCCGGAGGTCGGGCCCGAGCCCGAGGTCGCGGACCAGACGGTCGTCATCCTCAGCGGCCTGTCGGGCGGCGGCAAGACGGCGGCAGCCAAGCTCTTCGAAGACCTCGGCTACGTCGTCGTCGACAACCTGCCGGGCGAGCTGCTCGCGGACCTAGCCGAGCTCGTGGCGAACGAGCCCGACCGCTTCGCCCAGGTCGCGATCGTCGTCGACATCCGCACAGGCGACGCCCCGGTCGCGTTGGCGTCGATGCGCGGTGCGCTCGAGGGCCGCGGCATCGCGCCGCGGATCGTGTTCCTGGAGGCCCGCGACGACGTGCTCATCCGGCGCTACAGCGAGACCCGCCATCGGCACCCGCTCGGGGACGGCCGTGGGATCGCGAGCTCGATCGCCCGCGAGCGGCGGATCCTCGACCCGATCCGCCAGGAGGCCGACGTCGTCGTCGATACCTCCGACCTGTCGTTGCGCCAGCTTCGCGAGCGCCTCTTCGCGCAGGTCGCCACAAAGGCCCAGCCTGACCAGCTGGCGATCCAGATCATCACCTTCGGTTTCAAGTTCGGCGTCCCGCTCGAGGCCGATCTTGTGTTCGACGTCCGGTTCATGCAGAACCCGTTCTACATCCCCGAGTTGCGCGAGCATTCCGGCCTGACCGAGCCGGTCCGCACCTACGTGCTGGGCCAGCCGATCACGAAGCGATTCCTCGCGTTCCTGCACGAGTTCCTCGAGTTCACCGTGCCGGCCTACGTCGGGGAGGGCAAGACGCGTCTCACGATCGCGATCGGTTGCACCGGTGGCTACCACCGGTCGATCACGATCGGCGAGGAGCTCGCGGCCTGGCTGCGTGAGGCCGACCTCGGGCCGGTCGCCGTCTTCCATCGGGAGCTCGACCGGCCGTGAGGATGCGCCGCTGGCTGACTCCGGGCATCGGCATCAAGCGCTGGCTGCTCGTCGTGTTCCTCGGCCTGTTGTTCATGGCGCTCGCCTTTGCCCATCTCCTCCGCCAGGCGACGCGCGACCTTCAGCCGGGCGGGCTGGTCGGGACGCTGATCGATCTCGCGACCCTCCAGTTCCTGCCGTACCCGCTGCGCGGCCTGATCGTGGGGCTGGCCGGGATCGCGATCGTCGCGATCGGCGCCTATCGCGTGCTGCGCGTGCTGATGGACCCGCTCCGGGCACCCGACGCCGACCAGCCGCTCGTCGAGGTCATCTACCAGAAGCGTTTCCTGGCCCGCGGCCCGCGGATCGTCGCCATCGGCGGAGGGACCGGCCTCTCCACGCTCCTGCGTGGGCTCAAGGAAACCACGAGCAACCTGACCGCGATCGTGACCGTGGCCGACGATGGGGGATCGTCGGGTGTCCTGCGCGAGCGGCTGGGGATCCCGCCGGTGGGCGACATCCGCAACTGCATCGCTGCCCTCGCGGACGCCGAGCCCCTGATGAGCGAGCTCCTCCAGTACCGCTTCCCGGTCGGGGGCTCGGACGATCCCGACGCGCCGGTCCCGGGCCAGGGGTTGGCTGGTCACGCCATCGGCAACCTGCTGCTCGCGGCGATGACGGCGATGGAGGACGGCGATTTCGAGGAGGGCGTCCGGCGCCTGAACCGGATCCTCGCCGTGCGCGGGCGGGTCGTGCCGGCCGCCGCGACACCACTCATCCTCCACGCACGGCGCGCCGACGGCTCGGTCGTCGAGGGGCAGTCGCGGATCATGAAGGCGACCGAGATCGATCGGGTCTGGATCACCCCGGATCCGGTGCCGGCCTGCGCGGACGCCCTCGCCGCCATCGCCGCTGCGGAGCTCATCGTGCTGGGACCGGGCAGCCTGTACACGAGCCTCCTGCCGAGCCTCCTGATCGCGCCGATCCGCGATGCCCTGCTCGCAGCGTCGGCCCCGCGGCTGTACGTCTGCAACGTGGCGACCCAGGACGGCGAGACCGCCGGCTTCGATCTCGCGGCCCACCTCGACGCGCTCGTCGCGCACACCGTGCCCGGCATCGCGGATATCGTCCTGGCCAACAACCGGTTCGACGCCCGCGTGCCCGAGGGATGGAATGCGGAGACGGTCCGCCTGCGCTGGCCCCCAGCGGAGCGTCCGACGCCGCGCCTCGTCCTCGACGGCGTCGTCGATCCCGACAATGCCCACCACCACGATCCGGCGCACCTGGCCGCCGCGGTGCTGCGCGTCTACGAAGCGGAGGTCGGCGGCCGCCGGCGGGCCGTCGGCCGGACGGCCTGATCCGGGGGATCGGGGGAGATGAGCCGGACCGAACGGGATCTCGTCGCGGCCCTGCGCGCGGAACTTGCCGCGATCGATCCATCCCGCGCTTGCGATCGGCTCGCGGAGGCCGTCGGGCTCGGTGGTGAGGCGGCCGCCCGGGAGCCAGCGGTCGCCCGTCTCGCGGTCCGGCTGCGGCGGGTGGCGGGCGGGAGCGCGGCAGCCGTCGACCCGGTCGGCTTCGATTGGGACAGCGCGGCCGAGCACTGTCGCACGGCCTTCCTGCGCGGCCGGTTCCTGGCGCGGGGCTCGCTCAGCCTGGCCGGCGGTCGGACGCATCTCGAGTTCGTCGTCCCGATCGAGGAGGCGCCGATCCTGGCCCGGCGGCTGGCCGACGCCGAGCTGCCCGCCGCCTGGCGCCTCCGCCGCGGTCGGGGTGTCGTGACCTGGAAGAGCGGGGAGGCGGTCGGGACCTTCCTGCGCCGCATCGGCGCGGCCGGGGCCCTGCTCGAGCTCGAGGCACGCCAGGTCTCACGCGTCCTGCGGGGCGAGCTGAACCGCGTCCTCAATGCCGAATCGGCCAACCTGCAGCGAGCCGTCGCCGCGGCCGGCCGACAGCTGGACGCGATCGCCGCGGTCGAGGCCGACGGGCGCCTCAGCCGGCAGCCCTACGTCGTGCGACTCGTGGCCGATGCCAGGCGCGAGACCCCGGAGGCGACACTCGGGGAGCTCGCGGAAGGCCTCGAGCTGCACCGCTCGGCGGTCCAGCGCGCGCTCGAGCGGATCGAGCGACTAGCCGAGCGCGAACCCGCACCGGTCGGCGCGGTCGCGTCGCCGGCGGTTGCCGCGCTGACACCGTCCCGGCGCCCGCCCGCGGCCGGCCGGGCGCCCACCGCCACGGACCCTCTGGCATGATTCGCCGCGATGCGTGACGTGGTCGTGGCCGCCAACTGGAAGATGCACACCACGCCTTCGGACGCTGGGGAGCTGGCCACGACGATCGCCGCGAGGACCCGCGAACCCGGCGTCACCCGCGTGATCTGTCCTCCCTATGTCTGTCTCGCCGCCGTCCGCGACGCACTCGTCGAGGCCGATCCCGCGGTCGCCGTCGGGGCGCAGAACGTCCACCACGAGCTCGCCGGCGCGTTCACCGGCGAGATCTCCGCGGCGATGCTGACCGGCCTCGCGACCTGGGTGATCGTGGGTCATTCCGAGCGTCGTCGCGACGCCGGCGAGACCGACGAGCTCATCGGGCGCAAGCTCGGTCGGGCGATCGATGCCGGTCTGCGCCCGATCCTGTGCGTCGGCGAGCAGCTCGCCGAACGCGAGCGCGGTGAGCAGGAGGCCGTGGTCCACCGCCAGCTCGCCGGCGCGCTCGCCGATCACGATCCGACTCGGCTGACGGAGGGCGGTCTCGTCATCGCCTACGAACCGGTCTGGGCGATCGGCACGGGGCGCAACGCGAGTGGTGCCGACGCGGCCACCATGGCGGACGCCGTCCGCGCCGCGCTTGCGAGCGCCGGTCTGGAGCGCGGCGGCGACGACACCCCGGTGCTCTACGGCGGGAGCGTCACGTCGGCCAACATCGGCGAGTTCCTCGTCGAGCCATCGATCGATGGCGCGCTCGTCGGCGGCGCCTCGCTCAAGCCCGACGAGATGGCCGGCATCGTGGCGCGCGCCGGGATGACCGCGCGCGCCCGTGGCCTCGACGCCTGACGGGTCCGCGGCCCAAGGCGGGTCGCGGCCACGTCCGATCGTCCTTGTCGTCCTCGACGGGTTCGGCATCGGCCGGTATCCCGAGCGAGACGCGATCTCCGCGGCGCCGATGCCCACGTGGCGGACGCTCCTCGCCCGATGGCCGAACAGCGCCCTGGGAGCCTCGGAGGAGGCCGTCGGCCTGCCCCCGGGGCAGATGGGCAACTCGGAGGTCGGGCATCTCAACCTCGGCGCCGGCCGGCCCGTCCTCCAAGACCTGCCGCGCATCCATGCGACGATCGCCAAGGGCTCCTTTTACGAGCGGCCGGCGCTCCTCCACGCGACCGACCGGGCGCGGGCGACGCATGGGGTCCTCCACATCGTCGGCCTCGTCGGACCCGGCGGCGTACATGCCCACGACAGCCACCTGACCGCCCTCGTGGAGCTGGCCGCTCGGCGGCGCGTGCCGCGGGTCCGCCTGCACGCCCTGCTCGACGGGCGCGACACGCCTCCGGCGTCGGCGCGCGGGTACGTCGAGGCACTGGAGAGGCGGCTCGCGAGCCTGCACCCCGATGCCCGGATCGCGTCGGTCGGCGGTCGCTACTTCGCGATGGATCGCGATGGCCGCTGGGATCGGGTCGAGCGGGGCTACGACGCGATCGTCCACGGTGAGGGGACGTTCATCACTGCTACCGCAGTCGGCGCGATCGAGGCCGCCTACGCCCGGGGCGAGACCGACGAGTTCGTTGCCCCGACGCCGATCGACGTCCCCGACGGCGTCCTCCGCGACGGCGATCCGATCATCCACGCCAACTTCCGCGCCGATCGGGCCCGGCAGCTCACCCACGCGCTGGCTGACGGCCCGACGTTCGATGCCTTCGACCGGACGTCTCCGAGCGGACGATTGGCCCCGACCGACCTCCTCGTGGTAACGATGACCGAGTATGAGGCGGGTCTCCCGGTCGAGGTCGCGTTCCCGCCCGAGACCGTGCGCTCCCTCGCGCAGACGCTGAGCGAGGCCGGCTGGCGCCAGTTCCACGTCGCCGAGACGGAGAAGTACGCCCACGTCACGTACTTTTTCAACGGCGGCGTCGAGGCCCCCTGGCCGGGCGAGGACCGCCGGCTGATCCCGAGCCCCAGGGTCGCCACCTATGACCTCCAGCCCGAGATGTCGGCGCCGGGCGTGACCGACGCCCTCGTTGAGGCGATCGAGTCGAGGACGTACGACTTCATCGTCGCGAACTATGCCAACCCGGACATGGTCGGCCACACGGGTGTCTGGGACGCGACGATCGCGGCGCTCGCCACGATCGACGCGTGCCTCGCCCGGGTGGTCGAAGCGACCGAGCGGGTCGAGGCCGCGGACCCGGCTGGCCCGGGCGCCCTGCTGGCCGTCACCGCGGACCACGGCAACGCCGACGAGTTGCGCGACGCCGAGGGCCACCCGGTCACCGCCCACTCGCTCAATCCGGTGCCGCTCGTCCTCGTCGGCCGGTCGGTGGCGGGTCGTTCCCTCGTCGATGGCGTGCTGGCCGACGTCGCCCCGACCCTCCTGGACCTCGCCGGCCTGCCGCGCTGGGAGGGCATGACCGGCCACTCGCTGCTGGCCCCGCGCGACCCGCTCATCGGCAGCCCTGTGGTAGCATCCGGCGCCGTACGAACGGAGGACCCAGACTCGTGAATCCATTCCTGGCGTTCGGCCAGATCATTGTCAGCTTCGCGCTGATCGCCGCGATCCTGCTCCAGGCCCGGGGGACCGGCCTGTCTGGCACGTTCGGTGGCGACTCGGCCGTCTATCGGAGCCGGCGCGGCGTCGAACGGCGGCTGTGGCAGTTCACGATCGTCCTGCTCATCCTGTTCGTCGTCTTCTCGCTCGCCTCGTACACCTTCGCGCCCGTCGCCGCCGCCTGACGGGCCTGGCCGCGGCGGCCCTCCGCGGACCCCAGCACGGAGTCCCATGACCCGCACCGATTCGGTCGTCGTGGGGGCCCTCGTCGTCCTGCTTGCCGTGACGGCGGGCTTCATCGGTAGCCCGGCCCTCCGACCGCCCCCCAGCCCGTCGTCCTCCGCGACCTCCTCGGACGGCCCGATCGCGGCCCGCCCGTACACCGAGGGGACGATAGGGGCTCCGGTCTCGATCAGCCCGCTGACGGCCCGCAGCCAGGTGGATCGCGACCTCGTCGCCCTGATCTTCTCCGGCCTCGTCCGCAACGGCCCCGGTGGGACGGTCGTCCCGGACCTCGCCAGGCGCTGGTCGGTCGACGCCTCGGGGCGGGTCTGGACGGTCGAGCTGCGCGACGACGCGCGGTGGCACGACGGAGAGCCGGTGACGTCGGACGACGTCGTGTTCACGATCCAGACGCTCCAGGACCCGGCCTACACCGGCCCATCGGCCGGTTCCTGGAACGAGGTGAGCGTTCAGGCCACCTCGCCGACGACGGTCACGTTCACGCTGAAGACCCCGCTGGGCGGCTTCCTCCAGGCACTGACCCAGCCGATCGCGCCGGCCCACATCCTCGGCGAGGTGCCAGTCGATCTGCTGCCGGATCACCCGTTCGGGACAGCCCCGATCGGCTCGGGTCCGTTCGCGCTGGCCGATCTGACGGCCACGTCCGCGTCGCTCGTCCCGAGCCTGATCGCCGATAGCCAGGCGCCGTCGCCCGGCCCGTCCGCGTCGGCGACGACCGATTCGCTGACCACGCCGGCGCCGACCATCCGGCCCGAACGGCCGTTGCCGTACCTAGCCGGGATCGAGTTCCGCTTCTTCGCGGGCCCGGAGCCGCTCGCGGCCGCCTACCGATCCGGTGCGCTCGATGCCGTGTCGGGGATCTCGCCCCAGCTCGCCGCGGAACTCGGGGCCGAACCGGGGAGCCGCCTGCTGCGCTACCCGGGATCCACGCTCACGGCGATCCTGCCGAACCTGCGGCCGAGCCATCCGGAGTTCCGGTCGCCCGGAGTCCGGAGGGCGCTCCTCGAGGCGATCGACCGGCAGCACGTCGTGACCGACGGCTACGCGGGTGCCGCGGCCATCGCGGACGGCCCGATCCCGACGAGCTCACCCCTCCACGACGCGGCGGCGAAACCGGTCGCGTTCGACCGCACGGCTGCCCGCAAGGCGTTGCACACGGCGGCGTGGACCTCGGGGAAGGACGGCTGGCATCTCCCCAAGGCGAAGCTCCCGCTCAAGGTCGACGTCCTGAGTCCCAACCAGGCCGCCAATCCGGGGCTGTTTGCCGCGGCCGAGGCCGTCGTGCGCGACTGGACCCGCCTCGGCCTGCGGGCGACCCATGTCGCGCTGCCGCCCGGCGAGTTCGTCACCGGCCGCCTCTCGCGGGGCGACTTCCAGGTCGCCGTCGCCGACGTGGCCGTCGGCCTCGACCCGGACCTCTACCCGCTGCTGGCCTCGAGCCAGACGCTGAGCGGAGGCTCGAATGTGATGGGCATCCAGGACCCGACGCTCGATGCGCTGCTCGTCAGGGCGCGCGCGCCCGGTAGCGCGGCGGCCCGAACGGCCGCCTACGGCGCCCTGCAAAAGGCGCTCGCGGCGTCGGAATACGTGCTGCCGCTGGTGTTCCCGGACGAGGTCGTTGTCGCCCGCGACACGCTCTCCGGACCCGTCGTCCGACAGGTCGGGGACCCCTCGGATCGATTTTGGGATGTGCTAACATGGCGCCTCGCCGCGGGCCGGTAGCCGGCTTGCAGGATCCGACGCCGAGGTGGCGGAACTGGTAGACGCGCTAGCTTCAGGAGCTAGTGTCCGCAAGGGCGTATGGGTTCAAATCCCTTCCTCGGTACCACCCCCTCGACGCGGATCTGGCAGCGGCGACACCTGTGCCCAGGTGGCGGAATTGGTATACGCGTACGTTTGAGGGGCGTATGAGGAAACTCATCCGGGTTCAAGTCCCGGCCTGGGCACCACACTCCCGACGTAGCGCACCGACCGCCGGCGACCCGGCGGTCGTTCCGTGCCGGGACGGTCGTATCCTTGCCGCGGGCGGTTAGCTCAGTCTGGTCAGAGCGCCTCGCTTACACCGAGGATGTCACTGGTTCGAGTCCAGTACCGCCCACCACGTGTTTCGTGCACGAAATGGCCCCCGACAGGTCGTCTGCCGGGGGCCATTGTCGCGAGTTGCTCACATTTTGCTCACATGGGTTGCGGTGGCGATCTTCCGCAGCCTTACCGCCCACCGACACGTCGATGGGTCGGAACGGTGCGCTGTAGGCCGCCTACCCACCGTCAGGAGCGAAGGAACATGGCTCCACCCGGCATGGGCACCCGCTCGTCGAAGGTCGGCAGCGTGATCGACGAGCTTGACGTGACGGTGTGCGAATGCGGGCAGCCGCTCGACACGCACCCACCCCTGCCGAAGCCGCCGCCGCTGTCGTCCTGGATGGGCCAGAAGAACACGGACGACAAGTACCGAGCAAGGCCGCCAGCACCGAGAAAGCCCCTACCGCGGGTGTAGGCCGGCTCGCGGCGCGCCTTGACTCCGGGCGTAGGGTTAGGTTCTAGTCCCAGTCAGTGTGGCCCCGTCGTCCGTCCCCCCCGGTCGACGGGGTCTCTCTACGCAGTAGGACTTCGGGCAGATTGCCGATCTGATAATTGGCCCCGCGCTCGCCCCCCCCAGGGACAGCAGCAGGGCCGCTCCTGATCTTAGTCCGTCGCGCGGGGCGCGCCGTACCCCCCGACCGTACCCCCGAACAGGGGTACCGGCCGAGTAGGCTCGTGCCGAGGCCGGGCGACTCCGGCACTTTCCCCTGAGCGTCGTGGCAGGCGCTCGGCCTCACTCGGGGGCGAGGGGCCGTTTTGCGCACA
Organism: Candidatus Limnocylindrales bacterium; assembly: GCA_038214255.1. Taxonomy (GTDB): domain Bacteria; phylum Chloroflexota; class Limnocylindria; order Limnocylindrales; family CSP1-4; genus SPCO01. Next base: position 39,823 of record JBBQRZ010000017.1, on the reverse strand, counting down.
GATTGCTCACGGACTGCCCGAAACGGCCCGGTATCAGCGGTCAGTAGGTGTCGGACGTGCGTTCTATTCCCCGCACGAAACGGCATCAGGAGCTACCTAGCGTGACGGCCGGACACCGCAGGGCTATCGCTTACACCGAGGATGTCACTGGTTCGAGTCCAGTACCGCCCACCACGTCCCGCGCGCGAAAGGCGTAGGACTCCGGCACGGTGCCGGCAGTACGAACGGCCCGGGTCGGCACCGGGGAGCGGGCCCGTACGATCGGACGCATGGCACATCACCTCCGCGCGCCCGTGTCCGCGCGCCGCCGGGCCCCAGCGACTCCCGCGACCGACGGCGTCTCGCCGGTGCGGGGTGGGGGACCGTCCGCCCGTCGTCGCGCGGCCGCGAGCCCGGCCCGCTCGGCCCACGAGCTGCACAGCCTGCTGGCCATGTCGACCGAGCTCGCCGGCAACCTCGAGCCCTCGACGGTCGGCGACCTCATCGCCCGCCACATCGCGACCGCGACCGGGGTTGACGAGTGCGGCATCAGCTACTGGGATCGCGACGCCGACAAGGTCTTCACCTACGGGTACTACCCGCCGGAGCGGCGTGCCGCGATCGAACCGTCCTACGCCCTGACGGAGTATCCGGAGACGCGACGCGTCCTGACCGGGGGCCGCAGCCAGACCATCCACGTGGCCGATGCCGAGGCCGACCCGAACGAGGTTCGTTATCTGCGCTCGATCGGCAACGTCGTGGCCGCGATGCTGCCGCTCGTCGCCAAGGGAGAGGCGATCGGCCTGGTCGAACTGACGTCGGCCAACGACGTCATCTTCGACGAGCGCCGGCTCGGTCTCGCCCAGACCATGGCGAACGAGGCCGCGATGGCGCTCGAGAACGCGCGCCTCTACGAACAAGTTCGTCACCAGGCCTTCCATGACCCGCTCACGCGGCTGGCCAACCGGGCTCTCTTCCGGGACCGCCTCGAGCATGCCCTGGCCCGCACTACCCGTGGGCTGCAGTCGGTGGCGGTGCTGTTCCTCGACCTCGACGACTTCAAGTCGATCAACGACTCGCGCGGCCACACCGTCGGCGATGCCCTGCTCGTTGCCGTGGGCGAGCGACTCGTCTCGATCCTGCGGCCCAGCGACACCGTCGCGCGTCTCGGTGGCGATGAATTCGCGATCCTCATCGAGGACGTCGATGAGCGCCACGAGGCGACCGCTCCGGCGGAGCGCATCCTGGACGCGCTTCGGGAGCCCTTCCTCGTCGCCGGCGACGAGATCTTCATCGGCGGGAGCATCGGGATCGCGACAGGCGCCGCCGGCGAGCGGACGGTCGACGAGCTGCTTCGCAATGCCGACTTCGCGATGTACCAGGCCAAGAGCGTTGGCAAGGGCCGCCACGCGCTGTTCGAACCGCAGATGCGCGACGCCGCGGTCGAGCGGATCGAGCTCGCGTCGCTCCTGCGACGCGCCCTCGAGCGCGGCGAGATCTTCCTCCACTACCAGCCGATCGTCGATCTCCGGACGCGAGCGATCCGCGGCCTCGAGGCGCTGGTCCGATGGCACCAGCCACAGCGCGGACTGCTGATGCCGGAGCAGTTCATCCCGATCGCCGAGGAGACCGGGCTGATCGTCCCGCTCGGGCGCTGGGTCCTGCGCGAAGCCGTCAGGCAGGCTCGGGAATGGCAAGTCCGCTACCCGGTCGAGCCGCCGCTGTCGATGAGCGTCAACCTGTCCCCCCGGCAGGTCGCCGACCCAGGACTCCTCCCTGACGTCGTCGCGGCCCTCGGCGAGAGCGGGCTCGACCCCGGCTGCCTCACGCTCGAGATCATCGAGACCGTGCTCATGGGCGAGGGGCTCGCCACGGTCGAGACGCTGCGTGCCATCAAGGACCTCGGCGTGCGACTGGCGATCGACGACTTCGGCACGGGCTACTCGTCGCTCAGCTACCTGCAGCGCTTCCCGATCGACATCCTCAAGATCGATCGGGCGTTCGTCAACGCGATCGATGGCGCCGAAGGAAGCGCCCTCGTCCGATCCATCGTCGATATCGGCCGGAGTCTCCACCTCGAGACCGTTGCGGAGGGCGTCGAGCGGCCGGAGCAGCCCGGCCAGCTCGTCGAGCTCGATTGCGACCTCGGGCAGGGTTACCTCATGAACCGGCCGCAGGACGCGGCTGCCATCGACCGGATCCTCGCCGCGCCCGATCGGGTGCCGTCAGCCCCTGGTGATCCGGCCCGTGTAGACTGATCCCGAGCGGGGCCGTGGACGCCGCGCCGTCCGGAGGAGGGGCATGAATCTGCTACCGCTGATCGTCATCGCGATCATCGTCGTCCTCGTCGTCCTTGCGATCGGGATCTACAACGGACTCGTCCAGAGGCGACTGCGCATCGACGAGGCCTTCGCGCAGATCGAGGTGCAGCTCAAGCGCCGCCACGACCTGATCCCGAATCTCGTGAACGCCGTCAAGGGGTACATGGGCTTCGAGCAGAAAGTCCTGACCGACGTCACCAACGCGCGAGCCCAGGCCGTCGCGGCGGGCGCCCAGGGCCCGGCCCAGCAGGCCGCTGCCGAGAACGTCCTGACCAGCACCCTTCGCTCCCTGTTCGCCGTCGTCGAGAACTATCCGGACCTCAAGGCCAACCAGAACGTGCTTGAGCTCCAGGAGCAGCTGACGACGACCGAGAACCAGATCTCGTTCTCCCGCCAGCACTACAACGCGACCGTTCTGGACTACAACACCGCGATCGCGACGTTCCCGAACGTCCTGCTGGCGGGGCCATTCGGCTTCACCAAGCGGGAGTTCTTCGACGCTGAGCCCGAGGCGGCGAACGTCCCGAACGTGGACCTCAGCCTGAGCTGACCGCCCGACCGCGGGAGGGACCGTGGCCGGAACATCCTTCTACGACCAGATCGCCGCCAACCGGCGGAACTCGTTCCTCATGGCGGCGGTCGTCGTCGTCCTGCTGGGCCTGCTTGGCTTCACGATCGGCTGGGCCGTGTTCGGCTCGCCATCCGCTGGCCTGGGCACGACAATGGTCGCCCTGGCCCTCGGCTCCTTCGCCGGCGTCGCCACGTACTTCGCGGGCGACCAGCTGGTCCTGACCGTGAGCGGCGCGCGCGAGGTCGATGAGGCGAGCGCGCCGCAGTTGCTCAACGTCGTACGCGAGCTGGCCATCGCGGCCAACGTGCCGATGCCCAAGGTGTACCTGATCGACGACACCGCGCCCAACGCGTTCGCCACCGGTCGCGATCCGGCGCATGCCTCGGTCGCGATCACAACCGGCCTGCTCGCGAAGCTCGATCGCGAGGAGCTCCAAGGCGTCATCGGTCACGAGCTGTCCCACGTCCGCAACTTCGACATCCGCTTCTCGCTCGTGGTCGGCGTCATGGTCGGGGCGATCGCGATCCTCGCCGACTTCTTCCTGCGCTTCACGTTCTGGGGCGGGGGCCGGGGCCGCGATCGCGACAGCGGCGGCGGCGGGGGAGCGCAGGCCATCATCTTTATCGTCGCGATCCTGCTGGCGGTACTGGCTCCGCTCATCAGCCGGTTCATCCAGCTGGCCGTCAGCCGTCAGCGGGAATACCTCGCCGACGCCTCGTCCGTCGAGCTGACGCGCAACCCGTACGGCCTGGAGCGCGCCCTCGCGAAGATCGCGAGCGACCGCGAGGTCCTCGAGGTCGCCAACCGCGGCACCCAGCACATGTACTTCACCAACCCGATCAAGAAGTTCGAGGAGCGCTCGTCGAGCCTCATGTCGACCCATCCGGCGATCCTCGACCGGATCAATCGACTGCGCCAGCTGACCGGCGAGGCTCCCCTCGACTCGGCCGACGCCGCGCCCCTGACCGGCCTCGACTGATGGCACCGCCCGAAACGTCCGTGGTATTCTCCGGACCGCCGACGGGCAGCCAAAGCCTGGTTGGCCATCGGGCCGAGATAGCTCAGTTGGTAGAGCACGCGACTGAAAATCGCGGTGTCGCCAGTTCGATCCTGGCTCTCGGCACCACCTTTCGAGGTGGTCGCATCACCGAGCGGAAGTGGCTCAGTTGGTAGAGCATCACCTTGCCAAGGTGAGGGTCGCGGGTTCGAGTCCCGTCTTCCGCTCCACGCATCCTCCCCGAAGGACCCGCTGCCCCTTCGTCTAGTGGTAGGACAGCGGACTTTGGATCCGTGAACCGAGGTTCGAATCCTCGAGGGGCAGCCATCGCATCGGGCGCGGCCCGGCGAACCGCATCTGGCGACGTGGTGAAGTGGCTCAACACGGAGGTCTGCAAAACCTCTATTCACCGGTTCGAATCCGGTCGTCGCCTCCACTTCCTCCCGTTCGGATCAGACGTTCAGGGCTTCGCCGTGTCCGCCATCGCAGGCCCGGGACGCCCATCGGGACGCCGATCCGCGTCCGAATGGGCGGTCAGCCCGCATGTCGGACAGGCACGTCCGACCGGTAGGTCCGGCAGGCACCCGCCGATTCGCTAGCGACCGCGGACGCTCGGAACCCGGGAACGCAGCCGGCGAGCTAGTGGTCGGGGATGCGACCCTGTGACCCTTCAGGGTGTGCGTTCCGACGATGGTCTGCGCCGTCTTCATCCGGCTCGTCTTCAGCATCGGCGGTGAGTACGTGACGAGGGGATGCGTCGTCTTCATGGCTTCGGAGGGTACGCGCCTCGCCGCCGGAGGTCGTCGATCAGTGCGTCCACGAGGGCGTCCGAATCGCCCGTCGCGATCACGTTCCCATCGCCGTCGAGTAGGTCGCCGTCAGGATCGCCCGTCGGTGCGAACTCCGGGAGCTTCGACAGCGATTCGAGATGGCCGATCATCGCGTCGAAGACGAGGTCGGAGTCGGCGTCGAAGCCGGGATCGTCGAAGGGCACGGTAACTTCGGCGCCGGTCACACGGCCAAGCGCGTCGAAGCTGAGCTTCATCGGGATCCTCCGGGCTGCCGGGCCGGGCAGGATGCCGGGCCCCTAGGTCGGGCTGCCGTCGGAAGGGAGGGCGATCAGTCGAGCGCCGATGCGCTGCGATCCGCCCGAGTCGAGTATACCGGACGCCATCCCCCCGAGCGATCGGGGGCGTTGTTTTAGGGAAGCTAGGCGGCAAGCACCGGGATATCGGCCTCGGGCTCGAACAGGACCCAGCGGTTGCGACCGCTCGCCTTGGCCCGGTACATGGCCGCGTCGGCGTCGCGCAACAGGCCGTCCGGCGAGGCGGTCGTCGGTCCCGCGACGGCGATCCCGATGCTCGCCAGGGCGACGCGCTCCTCACCGTAGATCTCGATCGGCTTGCGAAGGAGGTCGAGCAGGCGCTCGGCGGCGGCGATGCCGACGCTCGGACCGGAAACGTCCTCGATGAGGATGGCGAACTCGTCTCCGCCGAGCCGGGCGACGCAGTCGGTCGGGCGGACGGCTGCGCGGAGTCGATCGCCGACGACCTGGAGCAGCCGATCGCCGGCGCTGTGGCCGAGGCTGTCGTTGATCCCGTTGAGGTCGTCCAGGTCGAGGTAGAGCACGGCGGGATAGAGGCCTGACCGGGCGCTTCTCGCGAACGCATGGTCGAGTCGATCGCCAAACAACGCTCGATTGGCGAGGCCCGTCAACGGGTCGTGGAAGGCCAGCTGGTTCAGCTGCTGCTCGAGCTCCTTGCGGTCCGTGACGTCGACCAGGAACCCGTTACACATGATCGAGTCGGGATCCGACGACTCGAACACGTGCGCCTCTTCGTGGACCCAGATGATCCGGCCGTCCGGGCGGACGATCCGATACTCCTCTTCGAACGTGTCCCCGCTCAGATACCCGGGGATATCGAACGCGCGGAACCGCTCGCGGTCGCCGGGGTGGACCATCATCGGCCACGCCTCGCCGTCCTCCCGGAAGGTCTCGATCGGGTATCCCGTCAGCTTGTCCATCTGCGGGCTCATGTACACGCTCTCGAGAAAGGCGCCGTCCGCCCGCCGGTAGCGATCGACGAATACCGCGGCTGGTTGCCGCTCGATCAGCGAAGTCTGCCAAGCCTCGGTCTCGACGAGGCACGCCCTCGCGGCGCGCTCGACCTGGATCTGACGGTTTCGATCACGGAGCCGGTTGGCCTCGCGGAGCGATGCCGCCACGAGGAGGGCGACCACGGCGAGCCGGAGGACGACGGAATCGCCGGTCAGGTCCAACGCGAGCACGATGACGCCGTCACGGTCACGGCCATCGCCAACCCCGAGCCGCGCAACGACGCGGCGACCAGCTCGATGACCGCGACGTCGAGCCTCTTGCGAGCGGGCGGGGGAAGGCGCGCCCGCAGGCGCAAGCGTCCCAACATGGACCATCGGGGAAGCATGCCGCCGGCGCGGAACGAACTCTATGGCCCCATCGTTCGAGGTTCGCATCTGGTGCTGCCCTGCCGCCGGGGGGGCGGAACCACGAAAGGCACCGTTAGGGCTCCTGCTCATCCAATAGGGAATCCTCCCAATACCCCAGCGGACCGCACCGCACCTACCGTTCCGCCAGACCCGGTTCGCCACCTCCCCCTTGGCGGTCCGGGTCTGCCAATGCCTCGGGCCTATCGGGGACCGCCACCACCGCCGTCGCTCGCAGCGAACCGCTAGGCTGGGGATCGCGCCGGAGTGGCGGAACTGGCAGACGCAGCGGACTTAAAATCCGCCGCCCGCAAGGGCGTCCGAGTTCAAATCTCGGCTCCGGCACCACGCTGACGAGCGGACGCCGCCCTCAGCGATGCGGGGCAGCCGCCCCCGACTCCCTGCTAGCCGAGCTCGTAGATTCGCTCGCCGACGAGGGCGAGCGCGCGGGCGACATCGCTGTAGCGCTGCGGCGGCACGGTGATGACCTGCGGCTCATAGGCCGGATGCTCGGGCACGATCACCAGGGTGGCCGGTCGCTGGGCGCTCGATGTCGACTGGATCCGCCGGAGTCCGTGGAACGGGACGTCGAGGGCCAATCGCCCATCCTCCGCCACCGCCAGGCGCCGATCGGTGACGAGCAGGCTGGTTTCCCCGTCTCGGCGATCATATCGACCGTCTCGCCGGGCTCGAGATGGCGGATCGCCGGATGGTCGATCGGTTCGTTCGTCGGCTCGTTCACGGTCGTTTGCTCCATCGAAGAGCTGCATGGATCCGGCCCATTCGCGATGGCCGGTGCCGGGTCCCAGTCGATCCGCGGCCGGGCCGCGAGCCCTGCGGGTCGCCGGGCGGACCGTACCGCGGGGACAGGACATCGCCGGTCTGCAACCGACCGCGGGCTGGCTTGCAGTTCCATCGCATCGAGCCAGGAGGTGGCGGGGTACGATCGATCCGACGTGACCGACCCGGAGCCGCCGCTCGACCACTTCCGGATCCATCGCGTCCTGGGCTCGAGCGGCGAGGCCTTGTTCACCCTCTGGACGAGGATCGACGGCCGCGCGTGGGTGCTGCCGTCGGCCGCCCGGACGCGGATCGAGATGCAGCTCCTGAGCGAACGGATCGACGAGGTCGGATCGTTCTGGGACCTGCGCATGCCCGGCGAGATCGCCAGCCTGATCGCCGACGGCCTGTTGACGCTCATCGACCTCGACGACAGGGCACGCCAGATCATCGCCGAGGAGATCGGGGCCCGCCAGATGACGATCGACGACGATCGATGATCGCGCCCGGTGCCGCGAGCTTGAACGCTACGCCCGGCGCCTGAAGCCGAAGCGGCCGCCCTTGCGCTCGACCTGCTCCGGGACCATGTAGCCATCCTGCCCGAACGCGACCGAGCTTAGCCTGGTGAGGCGCTCGGCCGCCGGGGACTGCGGCGCACCCACGACCACCGGCACGCCCTCGTTGACGGCCTTGAGGTAGACGAACGGATCATAGGGCAGGTCGATCGAGATCCGCGACCCGAGGGCCGCCTCGACGTCCCGCACCTTGAGGATCTCGCCGGCGAACGCGTTGTTCAGGACGAACGTGGACTTGAGCCCCATCGCCCCGGCCTCGTTGAGGTAATCGAGCAGGCTCGAGACCGCCTTGAGCGCCGACATCTCGGGATACACCGGGAGCAGGATCGTCTCGGCCCGCTCGAACGCGGTCAGCACCCGCTCGTCGAGGGTGGATCCGGCGTCGATCACGACGGACTCGTACGCCTCGAGCAGCGTACCGAGGATGAGCGTGACGTGGTCGGCGGTCACGAGATCCGCGGCCTGGGGGGTCGCGGGCGCCGCGAGGACATGGAGGCCACTCGCGTGCCGCGTTGTGTAGGTCCGCAGCAGCTCCGGTTCGCGCAGCGCCGCGTCATCGCGGACGACATCGGCGATCGTCATCTTGGGCGACAGGTTGAGGTGGGTCGCCACTCCGCCGAACTGCAGCGCGAGGTCAACGAGCACGACCTTGTCGCGACGCCGCACCGCGGCGGCAACCGCGATGTTCGTGGCGATCGTCGTGGTCCCGACGCCGCCCTTCGGGCTGTACACCGCGACCGTCCGTCGCGCCCGGGCCATCGTGAGGCCATCGGCGGAGACGACCGGGGCGAGGTCCCGCGAACGCCGGAAGCGGAGGAGCAGGGCTTCCACCCGCGCCTCGACCTCGCGCGGATCGAATGGCCGGGCGATGACGTCGTCGGCGCCCACCTCGAGGAACCCGATCCGCTCCTCGACGTCGTCCGACGCCGCGACACAGAGGATCGGGACGGCCGCCATCGACGGGGTAGCCCGGATCTCCCGGCAGATCTCCATCCCGGTCCGGGGGGCGCGGACCGACTTGCCCGAGCGGGCCCCCCCGAGGCCGACGTCGATGATGGCCAGCTGATGATCGGGGATCCTGCCGAAGGCTTCGTCGGCGTCACCGGTGCGCGTGACCGTGTAGCCGGCCGCCTCGAGGATGGGGGCGGGCGAGGCGTCCGACGTCGGGTCGGCTTCGATGACCAGGATGGTGCTGGCGGGCACGGAACCTCCGGAGATGGCGCGTCGCCCCCGTGACGCGTGATCTGGGTGGCGTGAGGATACATCGGGTCCGTGCCGTGGCCGGGGCTGGCTCGGGCACCTCCGTGCTAGACTACCGCCCGTTTCCTTTCCGCTCCGTATCGCTCGGCCTGTCCGACGTCACCGGGGCATTCCCATTGGAAGGAGTGCTTGGCGCATGCGCCGCTACGAACTCATGCTCGTGATCCGCCCCGACGTCGCGGACGATCGCAGTCAGACGGTCATCGACCGCACGACTCGGCAGATCACCGCCGCCGGCGGCCGGATCATCAAGGTCGCGCCGTGGGGCCGCCGCCGGCTTGCGTATCCGATCGACCGACATCGCGAAGGCTCGTACCACATCGTCCTGTTCCAGGCCCCCGCGGATGCGCTCGCCGAACTCGAGCACAGCCTCGTCATCACCGAAGAGGTCCTCCGCCACCTCGTCACCCGCGACGATCGACCGGTCAAGGCCGGCCGCCGCGACGGCGCCGAAGCCGGCCTATCCGACGACGGCGACGATCTGCCCGACCTCGAGACCGAGGACGAGGATGAGGACGAGGGTCCCGAGCGGATCGGTGAGGACGAGAGCGAAGCGGCCCCGGCCGCGATCGACTGACGAGAGGCGAACGCGATGGCACTCTGCAAGGTGATGATCATCGGCAACCTCGGGTCGGATCCCGAGATGCGCTACACCCCGAGCAATCGGGCGGTGACGCAGTTCAACGTTGCCGTCAACCAGAGCACCAAGAACCAGCAGACCGGGGAGTGGGTCGAGGAGACCGACTGGTTCCGCGTTAGCGTGTGGGGCGACCGCGCCGAGCGCATGGCCGAGAGCCTGCGCAAGGGCAACAAGGTCTTCGTCGAGGGTCGGTTCAAGACCCGCGAGTTCGAGGGCCGGGACGGCCAGAAGCGCACCTCCCTGGAGATCACGGCCGATTCCATCGTCAACCTCGAGCGCCGCGTGCGCGATGAGGAAGGCTCGTTCGCCGCACCGGCCGCCGGCAGCTTCGGCGGTGCCGGAAGCGGTGCCGATGGTGGCGGCAGCGGTGGTGGTGGTGGGGTCCAGCCCACGCGTCCGCCCGCCGACGATACCGATATGGACGACCTTCCCTTCTGAGCAGGAGACCCTGACCCATGCCCCCCGCCCGATCCCGCAAACGCGACGACTTCTACCGCGATCGTCGCCGTCGCAAGGTTTGCACGTTCTGCGCCGACAAGACCGTCCAGATCGACTACAAGGAGGTCAACCGCCTCCGCCGCTTCCTGTCGGAGCGCGCCAAGATCGAGCCGCGCCGCAAGACCGGCACGTGCGCCGGCCACCAGCGCGAGCTGGCTGTCGCCCTCAAGCGCGCCCGCCACGTCGCCCTGCTCCCGTACGCGCCGCAGCACCTCCGCCCCTGATCGTCGTTGATCCCACCGAGCTGATCTCGGTGCGCATCGTCGCGGAGGCCTGAGCTCGGTGGATCTCGTCGTCCTGGTCCTTGCCTTCCTGACGATCCTCGCCGGGGCCGAGCTGTTTACGAACGGGATCGAGTGGTTCGGGCGCAAGCTGCAGCTCGCCGAGGGCGCGGTGGGCTCGGTGCTGGCGGCCGTCGGGACGGCCCTGCCCGAGACGATGATCCCGATCATCGCGATCCTGTTCGCGACCGGGGAGCATGCCTCGGCCGTGGGTATCGGGGCGATCCTCGGGGCGCCGTTCATGCTCTCGACGCTCGCGATGTTCGTGACTGGCGTGGCCGTCCTCGTCGCGGGTCGCAAGCGGACGACCGCCGATTCGATGCTCGTCGACACCGGCGTCCTGGCCCATGACATGCGCTACTTCGGGATCGCCTACGCCCTGGCGATCGGGGCCGCATTCCTGCCGCTCGAGCCCGTCTGGCTCAAGTGGATCGTCGCCGTCGTGCTCATCGGGATCTACGCCTGGTACGTCAAGGGCCATTTCGAGGCAGACCCGACCGTGGACGCCGAGGACCTGGCGCCGCTGCGCATGCATCGGCTCGACGTCTCCGGCCGCCGGGAAGATCCGGGCATCCCTCGCCTCCGAGTCGTCAACCTGCAGGTCGTTGTGGCGCTCGGGCTCATCGTCCTCGGGGCGATCTTCTTTGTCGATGCCGTGCAGCACCTGGCGGTGACCCTCGGAGTGGATCGAGCGCTGCTCGCGCTCGTCATCGCGCCCATCGCGACCGAGCTGCCGGAGAAGTTCAATTCGGTCATCTGGGTGCGCGGCGGCAAGGACACCCTGGCGATGGGCAACATCACGGGGGCGATGGTGTTCCAGTCGACGATCCCCACGGTCGTGGCGCTCCTCTTCGCCTCGAACGCGTGGCGCGCTGCCGAGGGCTCGTACACGGCCTTCGCCTCGGCCGGGATCGCGTTCGCCGCCTCGGCGGTCATCTTCATCCCGATGGCACGATCGGGGCGTTTGCGCGGCCGCAACCTCCTCGTCGGCGGCGTGTTCTACCTCGCCTACCTGGCCCTCGTCATCCTCGTGATCAGCGGCATCGTCTAGGCCCATCTCGGGGATCCGCCCGCGCCGGGGCGGGGGAGGCCCGCTGGTATACTCGGCCACCTCGTCCGTCGCAGGAGTCGAGCCGCATGATCACGCAGAAGCCGACGCAGACCACGGCCCCGGCGCCCCATCACGCGCCGGCGCCCGCCGACCTCGACGATCTCGTCTGCTACTTCGAGGGTGGCTTCGTTCCGATGCGGGACGCCAAGGTCAGCATCATGACCCACGCGTTCATGTACGGCACGGCGACCTTCGAGGGGATCCGCGCCTACTGGAACGAAGAGCAGGGGCGGCTCTACGGGCTGAAGATCCGCGAGCACGTGGAGCGCCTCCGGCAGTCCTGCCGGATCCTCCTCATGTCCGAAGTCCCCCCGGTCGACGAGCTGACCGGCCTCATCGTCGAGACCGTGCGCCGCAACGGGTTCCGCGAGGACGCCTACATCCGACCGTCCTTCTACAAGTCCAGCCGCGTAATCGGTGTCCGACTCCACGAGCTCGAGCAGCAGCTGTACATCATGACGCTGCCCTTCGGGAACTACATTGACACCGAGATCGGCGTCCGGGTCATGACCTCGTCGTGGCGCCGCAATGCCGACGAGGCGCTCCCGGCGCGCGGCAAGATCGTCGGCGGCTACGTGAACATGGCCTTCCAGAAGTCGGAGGCCGAGCTCAATGGCTTCGACGAGGCGATCGTCCTGACCGCAGGCGGTCACGTGAACGAGGCGTCGGCCGCCAACGTGTTCGTCGTCCGGGACGGCGTGATGCTGACGCCGCCAGTGAGCGACGACCTGCTCGAGGGCGTGACTCGCAAGGCAATCTTCGAGATCCTCGCCAATGAGGGCATCCCCCTCGAGGTCCGCTCCATCGACCGCAGCGAGCTGTACGTCGCCGACGAGATGCTCCTGTGCGGGACCGGGGTCCAGATCTCTCCGGTCATCGAGGTCGACCATCGTCCGGTCGGAGCGGGCACGATCGGGCCGATCGGCCGGCTCATCAAGGAGCGCTACTTCGACGCGGTCCGCGGCCGGTTGCCCGAGTACGAGCACTGGCTTACGCCGATCGGCTGATCGCGGCGGGGATCGGTTGATCGCGGCGCGGCCGCCGTCAGTTGCGGCCGACGTCAGTTGAGGATCGGTGGTTCCAGGGCGGGGGTGTCGCGGCCGATCGTGATCACGATGTCGGCGCGGACCGCCGGGTCCTTCGCCGGTGTCACCTTGACGCGGAAACGCTGCTCCAGGTAGGCGATCGTGTCGGTCAGGCCGGTCTCGGCCCCGTTGTAGACGACGATCTTCGTGGAGGCCGGCACGGAGCCCGGCGGCCGCTGACGCGGAGCGGAGGCCGCCAGCCCCTGGGCCTCGAGATAGCCGGCGATCCGCGCGCCGCGATTGAGCTCGCCGGTCCCGTTGAGCACCCAGATCTGGGCGCCTTCACTGGCGAGCTTCTGGCGTCGCGCCTCATCGGCCGGGCTGCCCTTGAACGCGTTCTGCACGGCGATCTTGATCCGGTCGATCTGCGGCAGGACGACGCAACCGCGCGGGTCTGAGCAGGTGTCCGTGGCGTAGAGCGGCGGCGAGAACACGTACGAGCGGATGTTCGTCGTGTCGACCGAGCTCGCCAGCCCGAGCAGTTCGTCGAGCTGGGAGATCGGGATGTCGGTCCGCACCGTCTGCTTGAGGGCATCGATGAGCTGCGGCAGCCGCGGGATCAGATCCTGTGGGTCGGCCTGCTCGCGCAGCGAGAGCAGGAGCCGTTGCTGCCGCGCCGCGCGGTCGAAATCGGACGACGTCTTGCGCGAGCGGGCGTAGCGCAACGCCTGGGCACCGTCCATGTGCTGGAGGCCGCTCGGGATGTACAGCCGCGTCGCCCGCCCGGTCACCGCCGGGAACGCGTCGTCGGACACCGGGATCTGGACGTTGACCGTCACCCCGCCGACCGCGTCGACGACCTTCCGGAAGCCGTCGAAGTTGACCTCGACGAAGTACTTGATGTCGAGGCCGTAGAGCTCGCCGATGACCGACTTGAGGGCGTTGTACCCGCGCGTCCGGTCGTTGCCCGGCCACACGTCGCCGCGGCGCCGGTTGTTGATGAAGAAGGAGTTGATCTTGTTCCGGTACGCGCTGCCCCAGAGCGAGCGAGCGGGACCAGCGGGCACCGGCACGTCGACCGTGTCGCGCGGCAGGCTGAACATCGCGACCTGCTTGGTGACGGGATCGATCGAGACCGTAATGAGCGTGTCGGTGTTGTGGCCGCCGCGCTGTTCGTCGGCGCCGATGAGCAGGATATTCAGGCGCGTCTTGCCGTCCCAGGGCGGGACCGATACCTGGGGGACCGACGGCCCGACGGCCGATGGCTCGGGGGTCGGCGAGTCGGTCGGCTCGAGGCTGTCGGCAGGTTGGTCGCTCGCTCCGGGTGAGCCCGAGGCGTCGGCCGTGCAGGCCTGGTCGACCTGGTCGCCCACGAAGATACAGCCGCTCGTGAGGGCGTCGAGGGCGAGCATGTCGTAGCGAGCTACGACGACGTGGCTGCCGGCCATGACGAGGACCACCGCGAGGAGCCCAGCGACCGACAGCGGCTGGCGCGGCAGGCGGGCCGGACCGAGGCGGCCATCCCCGGCGGCGTTATGGGCGTTGACGAACCGCGCGACGCGGAAGGCGTCGATGATCGCGACGAGGCGGTAGAGCAGCGCGATGAGGTTGACGACGAAGATCGAGCTCAGGAGGAACGGGTTGAGGACGACCCCGAGCAGCGCGATCCGGTCCATGCGCAGCACGACCCCGGCGCCCAGCGCGATGAGCAGGACCGGCGCGGCGGCGAACCCGAGCGCGCGCGTCGGTGCACCGGCGTAGAGATGGCCGAGTCCGGGAAAGATGAGTGACAGGAACGCTGCGGCGAACGGCGACCGAGCTCGCGGAGGCGCCGCCTGCGGGTTCTGCATCGCGCGTAGGATACTCGGACTCGCCGAACCCGCTCGCGGGGTCGGTCGTGGCCCCAACCCCGTTCGTCCCGCCGCCCGGAGTCGCATGTTCGAACCCGTCACCTCGAAGCCCGATCTCGTCGCCCAGGAACACGAATCGCTGGCCATCTGGCAGGATCGGCACACCTTCGCGAGGCTGCGGGCGAAGAACGCGGGCGGACCGCGCTGGAGCTTCCTCGACGGGCCGATCACGGCCAACAACCCGATGGGCGTGCACCACGCCTGGGGCCGCGCCTACAAGGACCTGTACCAGCGCTTCCACGCGATGCTCGGCGAGGACGAGCGCTACCAGAACGGCTTCGACTGCCAGGGCCTGTGGGTCGAGGTCAACGTCGAGAAGGATCTCGGCTTCACCTCGAAGCGCGACATCGAGGCGTACGGCATCGATCGGTTCGTCACGCTCTGCAAGGAGCGCGTCCTGACCTACGCGGCGCGCCAGACCGAGCAGTCGATCCGCCTGGGCATGTGGATGGACTGGAACGATCCCGACGAGCTCCGCCGCTTGCGCGACCTGCTCTCCACCGATCCGAGCGCCGTGACGACGATCGAGGGACCCAACGGGCCGGTGACCGACAGCGTCGAGATGCTCGTTGGTCGCCTCGGGATGCCCGAGATCGGGGGCTCGTACTTCACGTTCAGCAACGAGAACAACGACCTGATCTGGGGCTTCCTCGCCGAAGTCCATCGGCGCGGCTGGCTGTACAAGGGCCACGACACGATGCCGTGGTGCGCGCGCTGCGGGACCGGGCTGTCCCAGATGGAGCTGAACGAGGGGTACCAGGATCGCGAGGATCCCGGCCTGACCGTCCGGTTCCCGCTCGTCGACCGGCCCGGGGAGTCACTCCTCGTGTGGACGACGACGCCGTGGACGTTGACCTCGAATGTTGCCGCGGCCGTGGGCGCGAACCTGCGCTACGTTCGCGTTCGCCAAGGCGAGGATCGGTTCTGGCTCGCGCGCGGCACGCTCAAGTCGGCCCTGGCCGGGCACTTTGAGGTCGAGGAGGAACTGCCCGGGTCCGAGCTCGTCGGCTGGCGCTACGAAGGGCCCTTCGACGAGCTCCCCGCGGTCAAGTCTGCGTTTGCCGATGGCTACGAGCACCGGGTCGTCCCGTGGGACGAGGTGGGCGAGGACGAGGGCACGGGCGTCGTCCACATCGCGCCGGGTTGCGGGGCGGAGGACTACCAGCTGGGCAAGGCGCTCGGGCTCCCCGTGGTCGCGCCGCTCGACGAGTCCGGGATCGTCCTGCCGGGCTTCGGGGCGCTGTCCGGTCGGGACGTCCGAGATGTCACCGATCAGATCGTGGAGCACCTCAAGCGCGAGAGTCGGTTCTACCGCCTCGAGCCGTACCTGCACCGCTATCCGCACTGCTGGCGCTGCGGCACCCCGCTCGTCTTCCGCCTCGTCGACGAGTGGTACATCAACATGGGGCCGGTCTACGACACGCCGCGCGAGCAGCTGACCGCGGAGCAGGTTGAAGCCAGCCTGCGCTACCAGATCATGGACGTCGTCGATCGGATCCGTTGGATCCCCGAGTTCGGGCACGAGCGCGAGATCGACTGGCTCCGCAACATGCACGACTGGATGATCAGCAAGAAGCGCTATTGGGGCCTGGCGCTGCCGATCTACGACTGCGCGGCCTGCGGCGAGGTCGCCGTCGTGGGCGGCCGGGACGAGCTGCGCGAGCGGGCCGTCGAGGGTTGGGATCGATTCGAGGGCCACACGCCGCACCGTCCCTGGGTCGACGAAGTCAGGATCGCGTGCCCCGGCTGTGGCGCCCCGGTCGAGCGGATCAAGGATGTCGGCAACCCGTGGCTGGACGCCGGGATCGTGCCGTTCTCGACCCTCCACTACCGCGAGGACGCCGAGTACTGGGCGAAGTGGTTTCCGGCCGACTTCATCACCGAGAGCTTCCCGGGGCAGTTCCGCAACTGGTTCTACTCGATGCTCGCGATGTCCACGGTCCTGCGGCGCGAGCCACCGTTCACGACGATCTTCGGCTACGCGCTCGTATACGGCGAGGACGGCCGGCCGATGCACAAGAGCTGGGGCAACGCGATCGAATTCGACGAGGCGGCCGACCGGATGGGCGTCGACGTCATGCGCTGGATGTTCGCCAAGGCGCGGCCCGAGGACAACATCGTGTTCGGCTGGCACGCGGCCGACGAGGCACGCCGGGAGCTCCTCGTCCTCTGGAACGTCTACGCCTTCTTCGTGACGTACGCTCGGCTTGCCGGCTGGACCCCGGCCGAGGCCGCTCCGCCCATGGCCGAGCGCCCGGCCCTCGACCGCTGGATCCTCTCGCGCGCCGCCGGGACCGCTGCGACCGTCGAGGGGTGCCTGCGCGATATGGACTCGCTCGGGGCAACGAAGGCGCTCTCCGCGTTCATGGACGGGCTGTCCACGTGGTATCTGCGCCTGTCGCGGCGACGGTTCTCGCGGTCCGACGATGCGGCGGACCGGTCGGCCGCGTTCGCTACGCTGCATGAGGTGCTCGTTGCCACGAGCCGGATGCTCGGGCCGACGCTCCCGTTCCTTGCCGACACGATGTACCGGAACCTCGTGACGACCGTGGACCCGGAGGCGCCCGACAGCGTTCATCTGACCGCCTGGCCGAGTGACGACCTCGAAGGCCGCGGCGATCCGAAGCTCGAGATATCCATGGCCCTCGCCCAGGGCGCGGTCGAGCTCGCCCGGACCCTGCGCGGCGCGAACCACCTCAAGACGCGCCAGCCCCTGGCTCGGGCCTGGATCGCGGCGCCACGCCGCGGCCCGTCCATCGACGACGAGCTGCTCGACCTGATCGCGGACGAGATCAACGTGAAGGTCGTCGAGCGGATCGGCGACGGGTCGGAGCTCGTGGAGCGCCGGGTCAAGCCGCTGCTGCCGAAGATCGGCAAGCGCCTCGGCGCGGCGATCCCGGCCGTGATGGCCGCCGCCCGGGAAGGCGCGGTGACCTTCAATGACGACGGATCGGTGGCGCTCGCGGGCGTGACCCTGGCCGCCGACGAGGTAGAGATCCAGGCGACGCCGCGTCCGGGGACCGCCGTGGCGGACGACGACGGCCTCGTCGTCGTGCTCGACACGACCCTCACGCCCGAGCTCCGAGCCGAGGGCGACGCCCGGGAGCTGGCGCGAGCGATCCAGGATCTTCGGCGCGAAGCCGGCCTCGAGCTGGACGACCGGATCGAGGTCTGGCTGGAGGGCCTGAACCCGGCCGTCGAACGCTTCGTTCCGGGCGTGCTCGCGGATACGCTGGGGGCCCCCGGCAACGGGCCTGGCCCGGTCGACGCCCCCCGTGCATCGGTCGAGCTCGATTCCGGCGTCGTGACGGTCGTCCTCCGGCGGCTGCCGTGAGTGCGCGGGTCGATCGCGCGCGGCCGCGCTGGGGCCTCTTCTTCGCACTCGCGGCCGCGATCGTCATCGCCGACCAGGCGACCAAGGCCTGGCTTCGCTCGACCCTGGCGCCCGGGGAGCGGGTCGAGATCGTCGGCGATCTCGTGCGTCTCATCCACTCGCAGAACAGCGGTGCGCTGTTCGGGCTCTTCCGCGATCAGGCGATCCTGTTCGGCCTAGTCTCGATCGGCGTGATCGCTCTCATCGTCTGGTACCACGGGAGCTCGGGCCGGAACACGCCGATGACGATCGCCCTGGGCCTGCTCCTGGGGGGTGCGATCGGCAATCTCATCGACCGGTTCCGGCTCGGCTTCGTCACGGATTTCGTCGATCTCGGGATCGGCGATCTGCGCTGGTACACGTTCAACGTGGCCGACGCGGCGGTGAGCGCGGCCATCGTGCTCCTCATCGTCATCGCCGTCCTCCCGTCGCGCGCCGACCGGATCGAGCCGTCCGATGAGGTGGCCAGTGCCTGACGCGGCGACGAGCGCCGGCATCCGGACGATGCGCGTGCCCGACGGGCCGCCCGGCCGGATCGACCGGTTCGTGGCCGATGCGACCGGTCTCTCGCGCAGCCACGTGCAGAAGCTCATCTCCGCCGGCCGACTGACCGCCGACGGGGTGCCGGTCCGGGCCAATGCCATCGTCCCGGCTGGCACCGAAGTCCGTCTCGACGTCCCCGAGCCGCTTGCGCTCGAGCTGGCGCCCGCGCCCGATATCACTCTCGACGTCGTGTACGAGGACGACGACCTGCTCGTGGTGGACAAGCCGGCCGGACTCGTCGTCCACCCCTCGCCCGGCCATCGCGACGGGGACACGCTCGTGAACGCGCTGCTCGCGCGCGCCGGAGGCGCCGAGTACGGCGGCATCGCCGGGGTCGCCCGGCCCGGGATCGTCCACCGGCTCGATCGCGACACGAGCGGGTTGCTCATGGTCGCCAAGAACGACCGGGCGCAGGGCTCGCTGATGGCTCAGCTGAAGGCGCGTCGCGTCCGCAAGACCTACTTGGCACTCGTCGCCGGGAGCGTCAGTGCCGCGGTCGGGCGGATCGAGGCTCCGATCGGCCGCGACCCGAAGCATCGGACCCGGATGGCGGTCGTCCCCGACGGCCGCGCGTCGACGACCGGATATCGCGTGCGCGAGCGGTTCGGCGGCTGGACCCTCTTGGAGCTCGATCTTGTGACCGGGCGAACCCATCAGATCCGGGTCCACCTCGACGCCATCGGCCACCCGATCGGCGGCGATCCCGTCTACGGCACCGGCACGTCTCGACGCGGCCCCGAGGGCCTGGGGCGGTTGTTCCTTCACGCCTGGCGGCTGGAGTTCGCGGCCCCGAGTGACGGGCATCTGATCCGAGCCACGGCGCCGCTCCCACCGGAGCTCGAGTCGGTGCTCGACGGACTTCGCCGCGCGGAGACGGCCCGATGAGCGACCCGTCGCTTGACGACCCGTCCGTGACCGACGACAGGGACGACGAGGCCCTCGTGCCGGACGAGTTGATCGAGGGGCTGCCCGTCCCCGAGCACGTCTCGGACGACCCCGGCCGACCCGAAGGGGTCATCGAGGGCCAGCCCGGGGCGATGCTCATCATCATCTCGGGGCCGTCGGGCGTCGGGAAGGACACGATCATCGACGAGTTGAAGCGGCACGACGCCGAAGCCAACGCCGAGGATCGCCGGCATTACGTCGTAACGTGCACGACCCGCGAACGGCGCAACGGCGAAGTCGATGGCGTCGACTACTACTTCCTGACGCGTGGCGAATTCCTCCGCCGGCGCGCCGCGCGCGGCTTCCTCGAAGCGAACGAGGTCCACGGCAACTGGTACGGCTCGCCGCGCGACCAGGTGCGCGACGCGGTCCGCGCCGGCCGCGACGTCATCCTCAAGATCGACGTCCAGGGCGCGCAGGTCATCAAGGAGCAGGTCTCGGAGGCGCTCCTCATCTTCGTCATCCCGCCCTCGCTCGAGGCGCTGTTCGCTCGCCTGCGCTCGCGCGCGACCGAAACCGCCGATCAACTCGAGCTGCGCCAGCGCAACGCGGCAATCGAGCTGGCCCGCCAGGAGGACTACGACTACGTCGTGGTGAACGAGACAGGGCAGGTCGAGCGAACCGCCGACCAGATCGAGCGGATCATCGCCGAGGAACGCGCCCGGCATCCGGACCGGCGGGTCCGGGTCTAGGAGTCTCGGGTGACCCTCGGGCTCGACGAGGCCGCCGGGGCCGCGGGCGACCCTGCTATCGCCACGCCTGGGGTCGGTGCCCGGCTGGTCGAGGTGGCCGTCGATGCGGCCGGGGCCGGCGGGAGCCGGGCGTACACATACGTCGTCCCCGAGGCCCTGGCCGACCTCGCGGTCGGTGAAGCCGTGCTCGTCGAGTTCGGCCGAAGGCAGGCGATCGGCGTCGTGCTCGCGGAAACGGTCGAGGCGCCGGCCGTGGCGCCCAAGCCGCTCGTCGATCGCGTCCGTGCCGACGGACCGCTGCTCCCGCCGCTGACACTCGAGCTGGCCCGCTGGATCGCCGGTCACTATCTTGCGCCGCCGGCGCTCGTGATCCGGGCAATGCTGCCGCCCGGACTGCTCGAACGCATCGAGCTCGTCGCCGAACGCTCACCCTCCGTCGAAGTCGTGCTGGCCGAGCTGGACGCCGTGGATCGCGACCTCCTCGACCAGCTCGCAGACGGGCCGCGGCCGGCCCGCGACCTGGCCGCCCCCGAGGGCCGCGCCGGGCTGTTGCGCCGGTTGCGTTCGTTGGCCGGCCGCGGCGCGCTTGCGCTCGACTGGACGCTGCTGGGCGCCTCGGCCGGACCGCGCTTCGAGCGCTGGGTCCGGGTCACACCCGATGGCGCGGCCGCACATGCGAGGCTGGCCGCCGACGAGCGACCCTCCGGCCGGCCGCTGGGGCCGCGGCAGATCGGGGTGCTGGCGGATCTCGCCGGCGGCCCCGCGGACGGCCTGCCAGCCCCGGAGGTCGCCGGTCGGCACGGATCGGCAGCGATCGCCGGCCTCGTGCGTCGGGGGCTCGTGGAGACCGACGTTCGTGAGCGGCCGCGACGCCCGCTGGCGACGCGCCCGGCGGGGCTTCGCGGGGGCCGGCCGCCCTCGACCGCGCTGTCCGCCCCGCAGGCGGAGGCCGTCCGCCAGGCACTCGCGGCGATCGAGGTCCGCGACTCGACTCCGCTCCTTCTCGATGGCGTCACGGGCGGTGGCAAGACGGCGATCTACGTCGAAGCGATCGCGGCCTCGCTCCAGGCGGCGCGACCAGCCCTGCTGCTCGTGCCGGAGATCGCCCTCGCCCTGCCGATCGTCGATCGACTCCGGGCCGACCTCGACGTCCGCGTCGCGATGGTCCATTCGGGCCTCAACAACGGCGAGCGCGCCGACGAGTGGCGGCGGATCCGGGCGGGCGATGTCGACATCGTCCTCGGGACGCGCCTCGCCGTCCTGGCACCCCTCGCCGACGTCGGGCTGATCATCGTCGACGAGGAGCACGACCCCGCCTACAAGAGCGATCGAACGCCGCGGCTCCAGGCGCGGGACGCGGCGATCGAGCTCGCGCGGCTGGCAGGGGCGGCCGTCATCCTCGGGTCGGCGACACCCGCCGTCGACAGCCTGGGTCGTGCGCTGGCGGGGACGTATCGGCGGGTCGTACTGCCGGCTCGTCCAGTCGGGCAGGCCCCGGAGGTCCGTGTCGTGGACCTGCGCGCCGAGCTCGCCGAGGGCAATCGGGGGCTGCTGTCGGTCGCGCTCGACCGGGCGCTGGACGCGCTCGACACGGCGGCCGGGGAGCAGGCGATCCTCGTCCTCAACCGGCGTGGGACCGCGTCGGTCGTCCTGTGCCGCGACTGCGGATACGTCCAGGCCTGTCCCGACTGCGAACGACCGCTCGTCTACCACCAGGCGGGCACGACGCTGCGCTGCCACCATTGCGGACGGGCGACCCCGCTGGCGAGCCGCTGCCCGAGCTGCAGATCGCCGCGGATCCGCTACCTCGGCGGTGGCACGGAGCGGGTCGAGCGCGAGGTCCGGGCGGCGCATCCGCGCCTGCGCGTCGCCCGGCTCGATCGCGACGTGGCCGAGCGCCGCGGCGCCGCCACGAAGGTCATCGACACGTTCGCGGCAGGCAGCACGGACGTCCTCGTCGGCACGAGCCTCGTGGCCAAGGGCCTCGATGTGCCATCCGTGACGCTCGTCGGTGTCGTGTCCTCGGACGTCGCCCTCAACCTGCCCGACGAGCGCGCGGCCGAACGGACCTATCAGCTCCTCAGCCAGGCGGTCGGGCGCGCCGGTCGTGGGGAGCGGCGCGGTCGAGCCATCCTCCAGAGCTACCAGCCCGAACACCCGGCGATCCTCGCCGTCGCGACCGGGGACTCGGACGCCTTCTATCGGGCGGAGCTCGACCTGCGCGAGCGCTTCGGTTCGCCGCCGTTCGGGCGTCTCGTCAAGCTCACCGTCGCACTTCCGGACCGGGCCGCGGCCGAGGAGGCGGCGACCACGATGGCGGATCATCTGCGGGAGCGGGCCGCGAGCGGCGTCGGTGGGGTCGTCACGGTCGCGGGTCCGGCGCCCGCCTACATCGCGCGGCGCAACGACCGGTGGCGCTTCAACCTCGTGATTCGCGGCGACGATCCGGTCGCCGTCCTCGGTGACCCCCCCGGAGCGCCGTGGAGCATCGACGTCGACCCCGAATCGCTGCTCTAGGGGGCCATTCGGCCCGTGACCGCGAGCCTCGTTCGTGCGAGGATACGAGGTCCGTAGGAGGACCCGTCGATGACCGAACCGAACGATCAGGCCAGCACGCCAAAACCGCCCCCGGAAACCGGCTCGAGCCCGTCATGGGGCGAGACCTCGTCGAGTGGGAACTGGGCCAAGCCGGACACCGGTGACACGGGATCCGGGATCCTCGGGTCGATCCGCGACGCCGTCGAGGACCTGGCCGAGAAGGCCACGCCGGCCGTCCGTGAGATCTCGGCGAAGGCCGCCGAGCTCGCGGCCGTCGCTGCCGACCGGGCCGCACCGCTCGCCCGCAAGGCCGGCGAGGTGACCGCCGATGCGAGCGGCAAGCTCGCCCAGAAGTCACGCGGCTGGGCGACGGATCTGCGCACCTCTGTCGGGGACGAGGAAGCCACCGATGCCACCTCGGGTGCTGCGGGGACCGGTGCGCCCGCGACGCCGCCGACGCCGACCCCGCAATCAGGGCCCGCCCCGGAGACCCCGAAACCGGACGTGTGACTCGCCGACAGCACCCGGACGCACGCCAGTGCCACTCGGGCCCTGGCTATACTTCGCCGCCATGAGCGTCTGCCCCATCGTCATGCTCGGGGACCCGCGCCTGCGCCTGAAAGGCAAGCCGGTCGACAGCTTCGGCCGCTTCCTCCATGAGCTGCTCGACGATCTCGCCCACACGATGCGCGAGGCTCCCGGCGTTGGTCTCGCGGCGCCCCAGCTCGGGGAGCCGCTCCAGGCCTGCGTCGTCGAGGTCGAGAGCCAGCTCTACGAGCTCGTAAACCCCAAGATCGTCCGCTCGACCGGGGACGACCGCGACCTCGAGGGTTGCCTCTCGATCCCGGGCTACGTCGCCTACGTGACGCGTCGGGAGCGCGTCTGGGTCGTGGCGCAGAACCGGATGGGCCGCAAGATCCGGGTCGCAGGTTCCGGGTTGCTGGGCCGGGCGCTCCAGCACGAGCTCGACCACCTCGAGGGCAAGCTCTACATCGACTACCTCGAGTCCATGGACGAGCTCATGGCCGTCGGTCAGGGCAACGAGGACGACGCCGAGGTCCGCGAGGCGACGAGCGCCCTCGCGTGAAGACTGCCGGGACGGAGCCGCGTCCCGTGCGGACCGTCTTCCTCGGGAGTGGCGCATTCGCGGTTCCGGCATTGCGGGCACTGACCGGCCACCCGCTGGTC
Organism: Candidatus Limnocylindrales bacterium; assembly: GCA_038214255.1. GTDB lineage: Bacteria > Chloroflexota > Limnocylindria > Limnocylindrales > CSP1-4 > SPCO01. Next base: position 16,133 of record JBBQRZ010000017.1, on the reverse strand, counting down.
GATCTGGTGGCGGTCGTGAGCGCCCCGACTCGACCGGCCGGGCGCAATGCGGAGCCTCGGCCGACGCCGGTCGGGCAGGCCGTCCCCGACGGCGTGCCTTTGCTGACGCCGGCGCGGCTCCGAGCCCCCGAGTCCCTCGCCGAGATCGGCGCCCGGCGGCCGGAGCTCGCGGTTCTTGCCGACTACGGGCAGATCGTGCCCGCGCCCCTGCTCGAGCTCGCGCACGGTGCGCTGAACCTCCATCCGTCGCTGCTGCCGCGGCATCGAGGCGCCTCGCCGATCCCGGCCACGATCCTTGCGGGCGACCCTGAGACCGGGGTGACGCTGATGCGGATGGACCCCGGGCTCGATACCGGCGATATCGTCGCGGTCGAACGCCTGCCGCTCGCCGGCGACGAGCGCGCGCCCGATCTCGAGCGCCGCCTCGCGTCGCTCGCGGCCGCCCTGCTGGCTCGATCGCTCGAGCCGTGGCTGACGGGGACCCTGACGCCGCGACCGCAGCCCGCTTCGGGCGCGACGCAGACCCGACCGCTGCGCCGGGAGGACGGCCGACTCGATCCCTCGAAGAGCGCCGCGGAGCTCGCGCGACAGGTCCGCGCCTTCGATCCGTGGCCGGGCACCTTCCTCGAGACCAAGGAGGGTCGCCTCGCGATCCTCGATGCGGACGCCGGACCGCACGCTCCGGGCCCGAGGCCAGGCCCCGCCCTCGGCCGGCTCGACACCAGCGGGCTCGGCACGTCGGATGGCACGCTCCGCCTGCGCCACGTCCAGCCGGCGGGGGGCAACCGGATGTCGTGGGACGCCTACCTACGCGGGCATCCGGGCATCGTCGGGAGCGCCGTCGTAGCATCGACCCCGTGACCATCGAACCTGCGACGATCGCCCTGCGGCCCGGCATCACCGGCCTGACGCCGGACGAGCTGACCGCCTGGGTCGAGGCCGAGGGCCAGCCGACGTACCGGGCGCGCCAGATCGCCGATGTCGTGTGGAAGGACGGCGGCAGCATGGAGGCCGCGGCCTTCCGGACCCTTCCGGCCGGGCTTCGGGATGCGCTCCGCCGCGACGTCCGCCTCGACACCGTCGGCGACACCGAGATCACCCTGGCCGACGGCGGCATGACCGAGAAGGCGCTCCATCGACTCGACGATGGGGCGCTCATCGAATCGGTGCTCATGCACTATCCGGCCCGCGGACGCTCGCGCGAGCGGCACACCTTGTGTATCTCGAGCCAGGCCGGGTGCGCGGTCGGCTGCCCGTTCTGCGCGACCGGTGAGCTCGGTTTCGGGCGGGACCTCGAGGTCGCGGAGATCGTCGACCAGGTCCGCCATGCCGCCCGCCGCCTGGCGGCCGACGGCCGGCGGCTCACGAACATCGTGTTCATGGGCATGGGCGAGCCGCTGCTCAACCTCGACGCGGTCCTGGCCGCCATCGAGGCGCTCAACGATCCGCGGCGGTTCGGCCTCGGCGCGCGCCACATCACGGTCTCCACGTCCGGGGTCGTGCCCGGGATCCGGCGGCTGACCGCGCTCGGCCCGCAGTTCACCCTCGCGGTCTCGCTCCACGCGGCGCGCGACGCTCTGCGCGACGTGCTCGTGCCGCTGAACCGACGCTGGCCGGTGGCGGAGGTCATCGGGGCGGCCCGGGATCATGCCCAGGCGACCGGTCGGCGGATCAGCTACGAGGTCACGATGATCGGCGGCGTCAACGACACCGACCTCGACGCCCAGGCGATGGCGGACCTGCTGCACGGCGATCACGCCCACGTCAACCTCATCCCGATGAACCCGGTCGCCCAGACGCCATGGCAGGCCAGTCCGATGCCGGTCATCGAAGCCTTCGCGACGACGCTTCGTGACGCCGGCATCGCGACGACGATCCGCCGGAACCGGGGTCAGGAGGTCGGTGCCGCCTGCGGCCAGCTCGTCGCCGAGCGGGCGGGGGAGCCGCCTGCGCCAGCCGTGGCGCGCCGCCGCGAACGCCTGGTCATGGCGAGCGCGGCCGCCCTGCGCGGCGAGCGCAGCCTAGAGCCCGTTCCGGGCGGAGTGGGGGAGTAGCGATGGCCGACGGCCGGGCCCGCATCGCGGCGAGCATCCTCGACGCCGACCTCGGCAACCTCGCCCACGCGGTCCGGCGCGTGACGGCCGCGGGAGCGGATCGCGTCCACCTCGACGTCATGGACGGCCACTTCGTCCCGAACCTGACGTTCGGTCCGAACACGATCAAGCAGCTCCGCCGCCGTACGGAGCTCCCGTTCGATGCGCATCTCATGATCAGCGAGCCCGGCCGCTACATCGAGGAATACCTGGACGCGGGCTGTGACTCGGTGACATTCCACGTCGAGGTCGAGGAGCCGATCGAACCGACCCTGCGGGCGATCAAGGCGGCCGGCCGGGCCACGGGCCTGGCCCTCCGCCCGAACACGCCGATCTCCGCGCTCGAGCCGTACTCGAACCTCCTCGACATCATCCTGATCATGACCGTCGAGCCCGGCTTCGGCGGCCAGAAGTTCAAGGCCGAGGTGCTTGCTGCGAAGGCGGCGCCGGCTCGCCAGGTGCTCGCCCACAAGGTCTACGGCGGGGAGCTCCACGTCGACGGAGGCGTCAACCGGGAGACCGCCGAGTTCGCGGGCGGCGTTGGGATCGATGTCCTCGTCGTTGGATCGGCATTGTTCGTCCCCGGTCGCGACATGGCCCGCGAAATCCGGCTCATCCGGGCGCTCGCCGACGAGGGCTACCAGTACACGCTCAACGACGGCGTGCCACCCATCCCGCGCGACCGGATGTCGACGTTCGCGGCCCTGCCCAAGCACCTCGCGAAGCGACTCACCGTCGAGATCGAGGCGGGTGGGATCCCGGTCGTGATGCTGCGCAGCGATGGCCAGGTCAACCCCGACGGCGTGCGCGACTATGACGTGCTCGTCCCGTCGACGCACGTGGCCCTGGTCATCGAGCAGTTCACGGTCAGCCGCGATCGACTCATCGGCGAGGCCGACGCGTGGCGCGCCGCGCTGCGCGCCGCGCTGCGCGCGGGCGACGCCGCCCGGTGAGGGCGCTCCTTCAGCGAACCACCGGCGCACGCGTGCTCGTCGACGGGGAGGTCGTCGGGAGAGTCATGGCCGGGCTCGTCATCCTGCTCGGCATCGCTCCCGCCGACACCGAAGCGACAGCGGATGCTCTCGCCCGGACGTCGGCCGAGCTGCGGATCTTCCGCGACGATGACGGACGGACGAATCGGTCCCTGCTCGCCGTCGGCGGGGAGGCGCTCGTGATCTCGCAGTTCACGCTCTACGCGGATACGCGGCGAGGACGTCGGCCGGGTTTCACAAACGCAGCGCCACCCGACGAGGCGGAGCGGCTCTACGGGCGATTCGCCGCCGCCCTCGAAGGACTGGGTGTCCGCGTCGCGACCGGCCGCTTCGGTGCCGAGATGACCGTCGAGCTCACGAACGACGGGCCGTTCACGATCTGGCTCGACAGCGAGCACCGCTGAGCGATCCCCCGGACATGCGACGACCGGCCGTTGGTCACGACCGGTCGGGGAGGTGCGGTGGGGGCCGGCACGAGCCGGCGATCGGCTACTTGTCGGACTTGAGCAACGTCCGTCGGCAGCGGGTGCAGACGAGCGCCTTCGTGGGGGCGCCCTTCTGCTCGACGACGAGCGGCTGGAGGTTGGGTTGCATGCGGCGGTGCGCTCGAACGCGGTTCATGCCCGACGATTGCGGGTTGAAGCCGCCCATCGAGGTCTTGCCGCAGATCGCACAGGAGCGGGCCATGCGTGGTCCTCAGCGGAATGGGTCGGATGGGGCGCGCGGGCCGTTCGGCCCGGGCGGAGCGGTATGATAGCACAGGGTCCCGGCCGCCCATCCCGGAGCGTCGGGTCGACCTGACGCCGGAGCCGTGCCCGACCCGCGCTCGCGAGGAGGACCCAGCCAGCGTGGCCATCCGACCCACACTCGGCCGATCGCTTGTTACCCGTCGCGCCGTCGTCGACATCGTCCGGACGGCCACGCTTGGCTCGTATGGCGTGGCCGGATTCGCGGCTGACCCGGTCACCCGTCTGCTCGGAGTCCTCGGGCTCGTCCAACCCGGGCTGACCGTCCGCCTCGGCGATCGCCTCCAAGTGGAACTCGACCTGGACGTCGCGCTCGGCGTCCCTGTCGCCGAGGTGGCCCGCCAGGTCGATTCCGCCGTCCGCTACGCGACGCGCCGAGCGCTCGGGCGCGAGATCGAGCGCCTCGTGATCCACGTGGGTGGCCTGCGGGTGCAGCCGGCCGGCTCGATCCCGGATGTCACTGGGGCACCACCCGAGAGGATCGGACCGCGCGACCTCGCCGACAGCGGCACGGACGTCGCCTAGATGACCCGCCGCTCGTGCGACGGCGCGGGACTCCTGGATGCTTTCCGTGCCGGGGTCGGCCAGCTCGAACGCCACGTTGACGAGATCAATGGGTTGAACGTGTACCCGGTCCCGGACGGCGACACGGGATCGAACATGTTCGCCACCGTCCGCGCCGCCCTCGACGAGGCCGAGGCGGTGGCCGGTCAGCCGGCCGAGCGGATCGCGGCCGCCATCAGCTTCGGGGCGCTCATGGGCGCGCGCGGCAACTCCGGGGTCATCCTGAGCCAGGTGTTCCGTGGCATGGCCGAGGGACTCGGCGGCAAGCGCCGATTCAATGGCCTGGACCTGGCCCACGCGCTCTCCGAGGGCGCGCGGACCGCATACGCCGCCGTCGCCAAGCCGGTCGAGGGCACGATCCTGACCGTCATCCGCGAGTCGGCTGCGGCGGCTGTCGCCGCGGCCGAGCACGACGACGACCTCGAGACCGTCCTGGCGGCCACGGTCGCGGCGGCCGAGAAGTCCGTTGCCCGGACACCGAGCCTGTTGGCCATCCTGCGGGAGGCCGGCGTGGTCGATGCGGGCGGCCAGGGCCTCTACCGACTGTTCCAGGGCGCCTTGCTCCACGTCGTCGGCCAGCGGCCCGCGACCGCCACGCGCCGACGCGGCGCGGCTGGTGTCAAGCCGTCGACGCTGGTCGCGCACGCTGATGAGGGGTTCGGATACGAGACGATGTTCCTGCTCCAGGCCGCCGATCGCGCGTCACTCGACGTCGATGCGATCCGAGCCCATCTCGATTCGATCGGCGAGTCCGTGCTCGTTGCCGGCGACGTCCGGGCGCTCAAGGTCCACGTCCACAACGAGCGGCCCGATCTCGTCATCGGCTACGGACTGACGCAGGGATCGCTCAGCCGGATCAGCGTCGAGAACCTTGATCATCAGGCCCGTGACATCCGCGAGACGCGGGCCGCGGCGTTCACCAGGGACGGGGAAGCGGCGACGACTGCGACCGCGAACGCGACGGGACCGACCGCGCCGTCCGGGCGGGACGCGGGGCTATCGGCGAACGGGACGAACGGCGCCGGTCCGCTGACTGCCCTGCCCGACCTGGCGGTCATCGCCGTCACCGCGGGTGAAGGCCTGGCCGCGATCTTCCGCGATTTCGGCGTCGCCTCGGTCGTCCAGGGTGGCCAATCGGCGAACCCGAGCACGGGCGAGCTGCTCGAGGCGGTCGAGGCGGCGCAGGCGCGCGAGGTCCTGCTGCTCCCCAACAACCCGAACGTGGTCCTGGCCGCGCGCCAGGTCGCCTCGATGGCGAAGCGGCCGGTGTCCGTCGTGCCCACTCGAAACGCCGCCGAGGGCTTCGCCGCCCTCCTGGCGCTCGACCCCGGACGCGATGCGGCCGCCAACGTCGGCCCGATGACCGAGGCGGGCCGGGCCATCCAGACCCTCGTCATCACCGAGGCGGTTCGGGACGCGACGATCGGCGGGAAGAAGGTCAAGAAAGGCCAGACGATCGCGCTCGATCCCGACGACGGCCTGGTCGCCGTCAACAAGGATCGAGAGAAATGCGTGCTCGCGGCCATCGCCGCCCTGACGCCGGGCTATGAGCTCGTGACCCTGTTCTACGGCGACGGGGCCGACCTCGCCGAGACCGAGGCGATGGCCCGGCGCATCAGCGCGGCCGTCCCCGGGATCGAGGTCGAGGTGCGCCACGGCGGGCAGCCCTACTACCGGTACCTGATCTCGGCCGAGTAGCCGCAGACGATGGCGCGGTGCACGACGGCAACCCCCGTGGCGAAGCCGCCGACCGACCCCGTCGAGCTGCTCTCGACGCCCCTCGCGAAGTCCGGGTTGACCGCGGGCGCGACGCTGCGGCGCGCGGGGATCCGGCTCGACTGGTACGACGTCCGCGACCTGCTCTTCCACCTGCCGCGCCGGTACGAAGACCTGCGCGAGCTGAGCCGACTTGGCGACCTCGTCTGGACTGAGGAGGGGACCGTCGTCTCGGCCCGGGTGCGGGTCGTCGATATCCACGTCGAGCCGACCTTCCGGCGACGGGTCCAGCGGACGGTCGCGACGCTCAGCGACGAGAGCGGCGAGGTCAAGGCCGCGTGGTTCGGGCGTCGGTTCATCGAGCGTCGGCTGCATGCCGGCGACGAGATCGTCGTGTCGGGCCGGTTGAAGCGATTCCGCAACGCGATCACGATCGACAACCCCGAGTTCCAGGCCGTCGAGGGCGACGGCGAGGTCCTTCACGCCGGCCGGATCGTGCCGGTCTACCGGCTGACGGCCGGGCTGACCGCGGCGCGCCTGCGGGTCGCGATGCGGGAGGCGCTCGATCGGGCCGGTTTCGCGTATCCCGAATACCTGCCGGCCGACCTCCGCCGGACCGAGGGGCTCGTCGGCATCCCGGGTGCCCTTGAGGCCTCCCATTACCCGCCTTCGTTCGAGGCGAAGGACGCCGCGCTGGCGCGCCTCGCGTTCGACGAGCTGCTGGCGCTCCAGGTCGGGATGGTCGGGCGGCGGCGAGCGCGCGGGCGGGACCGGGCGCCCGCGCTGGCGGTCGATGACACGACCGATCGGCAGATCCGTACGGCGCTGACCGACACCCTCCGGCATCGGGTGGGCACCGACGTGACGCTGACCGCCGACCAGGACACGGCGATGGCGGCGATCCGGGCCGATATCGCCGCATCGACCCCGATGCTGCGCCTCCTCCAGGGCGACGTCGGCTCGGGCAAGACCGCGGTTGCCGCGTACGCGCTCGCGGCCGCGTCGCGTGCCGGGTTCCAGGGCGCGCTCCTCGCCCCGACCGACCTGCTCGCGCGCCAGCACCTCGAAACCGTCGGGGCCCTGCTGGCCGACCTTGGCGTCGACGTGCTCGTGCTGACCGGCTCGCTCAAGGCAGCCGAGCGCAGCAAGGCTCTCGAGGCGATCGCGTCGGGGCAGTCGTCGGTCGTCGTCGGGACGCATGCCTTGTTCAGCGAGACGGTGTCATTCGCCCGGCTCGGCCTCGTCGTCATCGACGAGCAGCACCGGTTCGGCGTCGAGCAGCGCGGCCAGCTCGAGGCGAAGGCTGGCGGCCGCGCGCCGCACGTGCTGCTCATGACCGCGACCCCGATCCCGCGGACGTTGGGACAGGTGCTCTATGCCGATCTCGACGTCTCGGACCTGCGGACACCGCCGACGGGCCGGATCCCGATCCGCACCGGGATCCGGCGCCCAGACGAGCTCGACGGCACCTGGCGCAAGGTCCGCGACGAGGCCGCGGCCGGGCATCGGACGTTCGTCGTCGTACCGCTCATCGAGGAGGGCAGCGACGGGGCGGACGACGGCAGCTCGACGGGCGCGGTCGCCGCGGAGAGCGAGGCGCGCCGGCTGGCCGAGCTGCTGTCACCGCTCCGCGTCGGAATGGTCCACGGTCGGATGAAACCGTCCGACCGCGACGCGGAGATGGGTCGCTTTCGAGACGGCGAGCTCGATGTGCTCGTCGGGACGACGGTAGTAGAGGTCGGGGTGGATGTCCCGGCCGCGACGATGATGATCGTCCAGGGCGCCGATCGATTCGGCCTCGCCCAGCTCCACCAGCTGCGCGGCCGGGTGGGTCGCGGGAGCGTGGAGTCCTACTGCGTGCTCGTGTCGGACGCGGATGACGACGTGGCCCGCGCGCGGCTGACCGCGATCGCCGAGCTGCGCGACGGGTTCGAGCTCGCCGAGCGTGACTTCGAGCTTCGCCGCGAGGGCGACGTCCTCGGCTTCGCCCAGAGCGGCCTGCCCGCCCTTCGGGTCGCGTCGCTGACCCGTCCCGATCATCGCCAGCTCGCCGTCCGGGCCCGCGAGCACGCCGAGCGACTGCTTAACGACGAGGGCCGCCTGGATCCAGGCCGGCCGGACCTCGAGCCACTCGCGGCGGAGCTGAGCCACGGCTGGCTCCGCCGGCTCGCGGCCGCGGACCCCGAAGCGACGAGCGCGGCGTGACCCGCCCCGAGCCACCGGGCCGTGCCTGACGCCGGCCGCGTCATCGCCGGCAGCGCTCGCTCGATCGGCCTGGAAGCTCCCGGGGAAGGGACCCGGCCACTGGGCGACCGGGTGAAGCAGACCGTCTTCGCGATCCTCGATCCGGACCTGCCGGGCTCCCGGTTTCTCGACCTGTTCGCGGGGAGTGGCGCCGCCGGCATCGAGGCCTTGTCGCGCGGGGCGGCCGAGGCGATCTTCGTAGAACGCGACCGAGGCGCCACCCGAGTCATCGCCGCCAACCTCGCACGAACCCACCTCGCCGAACGCGGCCGCGTCGTTAAGGCCGAGGCCGTGGGCTGGCTGACCGACGCCGCCCGAGATCGCGAGCCGCTCATCACGCTCGCGTTCGTTGACCCGCCGTACGACGAGCCGCAGGCCCTCATGGCCGCCCTCGAGGCCCTCGGAGCTCGCCTTGCCCCGAACGCCCGGGTCGTGGCCAAGCACGCCTGGCGCGACGCCCCGCTGGCGACGGTCGGGCTGCTAGCATCCGAGCGCGAGCGGCGCTTCGGCGAGACGGCGCTGACCTTCTATCGACGCACGGAGGACGGATGAACGTCGCGGTCTACCCGGGCTCGTTCGACCCGATCACGAACGGCCACGTCGATATCATCGAGCGTGCCGCGAAGGTCTTCGATCGACTCGTCCTCGGCGTTCTCGCCAACCCCCGCAAGACCCCGCTATTGCCGGTCGAGAAACGGATCGCGGTCATCACCGCGGCGCTGGGCGACGTCGGGCTCGGCGCAGATCGGATCGAGGTCGCGTCCTTCGACGGGTTGACGGTCGACTTCTGCCGGGCGCGCGGCGGGACAGCGATCGTTCGCGGCCTGCGCGCGATCAGCGACTTCGAGACGGAGATGCAGCTCGCGCACAACAATCGCGTCCTGGCCCCCGACATCGACACGGTGTTCTTCATGACGTCCGTGGCGAACGGCTACGTGAGCTCGAGCCTCGTCAAGGAGATCGCGACGTTCGGGGGCGACGTCTCCGGGATGGTCCCCGCGGCCGCGCGACTCGCGCTGGTCGAGGCGCTCGCCCGCTCCTGAACCGGCCGGGCGCGTGCGATAATCGATCTCGACCGGGCGCGCAACCCGATGACCGGCCGCCCAGGCAGGAGGGCCATCCCATCGACATCATCTTCCTCGTCGAGCGCCTCGAGTCGCTGATCGCGAACGGCAAGAAGCTGCCGCTGACGACGAATGTCGTCATCGACCAGAACGCCGCGCTCGGGCTCATCGACGAGCTGCGCGTTGCCGTCCCCGAGGAGGTCCGAGCCGCCAAGCGGATCAACGCCGAGGGCGAGCGGATCATGGAGAAGGCCCAGGAGGAGGCCGAGCGCATCGTCGCCAAGGCCCAGGAACAGGCCGCCTTCCTCATCGACGAGCGCGGCCTGACCCAGGCGGCCGAGCTCCAAAGCCGGCGGATCATGGACGAGGCGGGCGAGGACGCCGACCGGATCCGCTCCGGGGCGGACGAATACGCGATCAGCGTCCTCCAGGGCCTCGAGGGTGACGTGACCAATACCCTCATGAGCATCAAGAAGGGCATCGCCCTGCTCGACGATCGACATGCCGAGCTGGTCGGTGGCTCGATCGCCGAACCGGGCCAGGACGAGGTCCCAGGCAGCGACTGGGTCGACGAGCCGGAGGACGCGTCCGCGACCGCCCGGTCGTGAGTGTCGTCGCATGACCGCGCGCTCGGCCGACGGGCCGTTTCTCTGGAACGTGGCAGGCCTCCTCACGGACCCGCCCGGCAGCGACCGGATATATCAGGTCCACGGCGCGACGATCACACTGCCCGACGAGCTGCAGCTCGCGGAGCCGATCTCGGGTCAGGTCCGCCTCGTGCGCACCAACCGCGGGATCCTCGCCGACGCGCGCCTGCGGACCGCGCTGGCCGGTGAGTGCGCTCGCTGCCTCCGGCCCGCGACGACGCCGCTCGACCTGCGGATCGAGGAGGAGTACCTGCCATCGCTCGACCTGGCGACCGGGGCGCCCGTCTCGAGGGCCGACGAGCCGGACGCGCTCCGCCTCACGGATCACCACGAGGTCGACCTGGAGCCGTCGGTCCGCGATGCGATCGTGCGCGGCGAGCCGATCGCTCCGCTGGACCGCCCCGATTGCCCCGGGCTGTGCATCGTCTGCGGCGTGCCGCTCGACGAGGGCGCGCACGACCATCCGGACGAGGATCTCGACCCGAGATTCGCGGCGTTGCGCCAGTTCCATCCCGCCGGCGACGAGGACGCGACGACGTCGTAGGGGAGTCCGGCCGGAGACGGGCCCGCTCGTTTCGGGTAGACTCCGCGCTCGGCACGACCCCGCCGTCCAGCCCGGGCGCCGCATCGCGGCCCACCCGCCCAAACGACACAAGGAGCCCACGACCCCATGGGTGTACCCAAGCGACGCGTCTCGCATGCCCGCCAGGGCGAGCGTCGCGCCCATCTCGCGATCGGCGTGCCACAGCTCGAGGAGTGCCCGCACTGCCACGAGATGAAGCTGCCCCATCATGCCTGCCCCAACTGCGGCTATCACCAGGGCCGCCAGGCCATCCAGCTCAAGCCGGCCAGCGCCGACGACGCCACGCGCTGAGGCGGTGACCGAGCCTCAGCCGAGCCCGTTCGGGGCCGGCGCGGGCGGTATCCGCGTCGCGGTCGACGCGATGGGTGGCGACCATGGGCCATCCGAGATCATCCCCGGCGCCCTCGACTTCGCCCGGACCCACCCCGAGGACGCGGTCATCCTCGTCGGCGAACAGGCGACGGTGGCCGACATCGCGGGCCCCCTCCCCGAGAACGTCACGATCGTCCAAGCGGGACAGGTCATCGGGATGGACGAGCATCCGGCGCTGGCCCTGCGCGAAAAGAAGGACGCCTCGATCCTCGTGGCCACCGATCTCGTGCGGCGCAGCGACGCCGATGCCGTCCTGACGGCCGGGCACACCGGCGCCGCGATGGCCGCCGCGATCCTGCGCCTCGGTCGGCTCCAGGGCGTCGACCGCCCGGCGCTGGCGGTCCAGATGACGACGGAGACCGGGCCCATGGTGCTGCTCGACATCGGCGCCAATCCCGATTCCACGCCCGAGAACCTTGCCCAGTACGCCCTCATGGGTTCGATCTTCGCGGAGCGAGTCCTCGGCGTTGCGTCGCCGCGGGTCGCCCTGCTTTCGATCGGCGAGGAGAAGGGCAAGGGCGACGCCCGCATCCAGCGGGCGACCGAGCTGCTCGACGCGTCGAGCCTGCGCTTCGAGGGCAACATCGAAGGCCGGGACCTGCCGCGGCACCTCGCCGACGTCGTCGTGTGCGACGCCGTGCTGGGAAATGTCGTCATGAAGTTCTTCGAGGGCCTTTCGACGTTCATCTTCGACCTCTGGTCGGCCGAGTTCCATCGCGGGATCCGCGGACCGCTCGCCGCGGTGCTCATGAAGCCCGGGATCGAGCGGATCCGCGAGGTCTTCGACTACGAGACGGCCGGTGGATCGCCCCTCCTCGGGGTCCGCGGCAGCGTGATCATCACCCACGGCCGAGCGCAGCGGCGGATGATCGCGTTCGGCTGCGATGTCGCGGCCACTACGGCCCGCCAGCGCGTCCCGGCGCTCATCGCTGAAGCCCTGGCGGCCGCGCGTGACGCCGCGCCGCCGACCCCGCCGGAACCGACGCCACCGACCCCGGCCCCGTCGGCCCCCCCGGCTCCATCGGCCGGATCGATCGGGTGAGCCGGCCCGAGCTCACCGCCGGGCGCGGCGTGATCGCCGAGCTGGTCAAGCTCGCCGCCTTCGAGGTTCCGGGGGTCGCCCGCGTCGGCTTCGGCGGCCCGCGCTGGCGCGGCTGGCTCGGCGGTCCGGCCGTCCGGGTCCGGGTGTCCGATGACCGGGTCCTCGTCAAGGTCCATCTTGTGGCCCGCCCGGGCCAGGCGCTCGAGCCGCTCTCTGCCCAGGTCCGGACTGCGGTGGCCGCCACGGTCGAGCGACTGCTCGGCCTCGACCTGGGCGCCGTGACCGTCATCGTCGATGGCGTCGGAGGCTGATCGGGTCCGCGGCCGGCGGACCGGACGCCGGCTCGCCCTGGCGGCGGTGTTCGAGGCCGACTTCGGCCAGCGGACGCCGGGGGCCGTCCTGGAGCGCCACCTGGCCGAGTCCGAACGCGACGAAACGGCCGCCGAGCTCGCCCGGGAACTCGTGGCTACGGTCGTTCGCCACCGGGACGCAATCGATGCCCGGATCTCGACCGCGGCCCCGCAATATCCCGTCACCGGACTGGCCCGGATGGACCGCGCCCTGCTCCGAACCGCCATCGGTGAGGTGCTACACTCCGCCACGCCAGCCCGGGTGGCCATCGCCGAGTGGGTCGAGTTGGCGCGCACCTACAGTGGAGACCCGATGCGGCGCCTGATGAACGGCGTCCTCGGGAACATCGCAGCAGGGGAGCCCAGCGGCCCAACGCCGTCGGCGCAATCACCCAACTCCGAGGAGGGAGTCAGTGGCCACAACGTACGAGCGCCTCAAGAAGATCGTCGTCGAGCAGCTCGGCGCCGACGAGGATGAGGTCAAGCCGGAGGCATCGTTCGTCGATGACCTGAATGCCGACTCGCTCGATCTCGTGGAGCTCATCATGAGCCTCGAAGAGGAGTTCGGGACGGAGATCTCGGACGAGGATGCGGAGAAGATCCGCACGGTCCAGGACGCCGTCGACTACATCGACGAGCACTCCTCCTAGACCCGCTCCGAGGCCGACCGCGGTGCGCCCCGGTCGAGCCTTTGCCGAGCGTCTTGGTCTCCCGGTCCGCGATCTCGACCTGCTCGAGCAGGCCCTCGTCCATTCGAGCTGGCTGCACGAGCACCCCGACGCCGCGCGCGGCCACAACGAACGACTCGAGTTCCTCGGCGATGCCGTCGTGAACCTGACGATCTCCGAGGCGCTCTATGCGCGACACCCCGACGACGACGAAGGGGCGCTGTCCGCGCGCCGGGCGGCGATCGTCTCGACCGTCGGACTGGCCCGACTCGCCGGCCGGATCGAGCTCGGCCAGGCCGTGCTCCTCGGGCAGGGCGAGTCGCAGCGCAGCGGCCGGCGCCGCCCGTCGCTCCTGGCGTCGTCCTTCGAGGCCCTCGTCGGCGCTCTGTACCTCGACCTCGGATTCGAGCTTGTCCGTGCCTGGCTCGTCGAGCTCGCGGCGCCGGAGCTCGACCTCGACACCCCGGTCGGCTCGCTCAAGGGCCCGAAGAGTCGTTTGCAGGAATATACGCAACGACGATCGGGTGAGCGGCCCGAATACCGGCTCCTCGATGCGAGCGGCCCGGACCACGAGAAGTCGTTCCGGATCGAGGTCTGGGTCGGGGGCGAGGTCCTCGGGGTGGGCGCCGGCTCCTCGCGGCGCGAGGCCGAAACGGCGGCCGCCGCCCAGGCCATCGAGCAGATCCGGGCCCGCCGCCGCGCCGGGCCCCTGACCACCGAAGCCACCGGCTCGTGAGCGAGGACCGCACCTCCTGGCCGGCCGCCCCGCGGCTCCTCGCGCTGCGCCTGCAGGGCTTCAAGTCCTTCGCCGAGCGGACGAACGTCGAGTTCGGGAGCGGGATCAGCGCGGTCGTGGGTCCCAATGGCTCGGGCAAGAGCAACCTTGCCGACGCGCTGCGCTGGGCGCTCGGGGAGCAGGGTCGGGCCCTGCGTTCACGCAAGGCCGAGGACGTCATCTGGGCCGGCTCGGAGAAGCGGACGGCGCAGGGCATGGCCGACGTCACGCTCGTGCTCGACAACTCGGACGGGCTCTTGCCGGTCGACTTCCAGGTGCTCGAGCTCGGCCGGCGGCTCTTCCGCAGCGGGGAGAACGACTACCTCCTCAACAAGCAGCGGATCCGCCTGCGCGACCTCGTCGATCTACTCGATTCGGCGCACCTCGCCGATAACGCGTTCCTGTTCATCGGCCAGGGCATGGTGGACCAGGCGCTCGCCCTGCGGCCGGAGGAGCGCCGGCCGCTGTTCGAGGAGGTGGCCGGGGTTCGACGCCACGAGCGCCGCCGGCGCAAGGCCGAGGACCAGCTGACCGAATCCGAGGCGAATCTGGCCCGCGTGGACGACATCCTGGCCGAGGTGCGGCCGCAGGCCCGTCGCCTAGCCGCGCAGGCAGAACAGCAGACGACCCGGTCGAGCGTCGGCGAGGAGCTGGCAGCGGCCTTGTTGCACGCCACGCACGCGCGCTGGCACGAGGCTGCCGGCCGCCTGGCCGAGGCGGAGGCCCGGCGGGCGCGAACCCAGGTCGACGAGGCCCAGGCGATGGCGGCCCTCGAGGCGACCGAGGCGAGCGCGACCGCCCTCGCGGTGGAGTTGTCGGCCCGGACCGCCGTGGAGATGGAACGGCGCGAGGCCCACGAGGCTGCCCAGGCCAGGTTGACCGACCTGCGCCTGCGCGACGGACGCCTCGCCTCCGACCTCGACGCAACCGCGCGGGATCGCCGCCGGGTCACGGACGAACGTGCCGCCGCAGAGGCCGAGGTCGTGGCGCAGCGGCGATCCATGGCCTCGCCCGTGCTCGCTGGGGACCTGGACCTCGAGGCGGCGGTCACCGAGGCCGATCGGATCCTGGCCGAGGCGCTGGCCGAGCTCGCCACGTTGCGATCCGCATCGCAGGCGCGGGGAGAGGAGCTAGCCGCCCTGCGCCGAGCCGAGGCCGCTCGGGAGGCCGAGGCCGAAACGGCCCGACGGCGCCTCGTGGAGGCGGAGCGCCACGCTGCGGAAGCGACCGACACCGCCCGTGCGGTGGAAGACCGTCGGGTCGAGGCGGCCCAAGGTCTCGATGCCGCGCGCGCCTTGCTGGAGGCGGCCATGGGCGCGGAGATCGCGGCGCAGGCGGCGCGCGAGGCCGCTCGGTCACAGCTGGAGAGCGCGGAGGCGGATCGCGCCGACGCCATGGATCGGGCGGCGGCGGCGTCCGCCGCTGTGGCGACCCTCCGCGGGCGGCTCGATATGCTCGCGCAACGGCTGGACGAGGAGGAGCGCCGGCCGATCGCCCGGGCGGTCAGGCGCGTCGGTGGCCGCCGGCTCGACGAGGACCTCGCCGTAGAGCCGGACCTTCGCGCCGCGGTCGAATCGGCCCTCGCCGAACGGGCACGGTCGTATCTCGTCGCCGCGTCGGCTGTGGAGGACCTCGCGAAGGAACGCGGCCACCTGCTCGTCCAGGAGCGGGTCGGTGGAGAAGGTGGCGCCGCGGACGCCGCGACACGGCGCTGGCTCGAGGCGGTGGCGCTGGCCGGCGGCGGGCTCCTCGCCGAGGCCGTGCGGCGGGACGCGACGGGAGGCGCACGTCGCCTGCTGGCGCGCGTCGTCTGGCTGCCGGACCTCGCCGCCTGCCTGGCCCTCCAGGCGTCCCTGCCGCCGGGCTGGTTGGCGGTGCCGCACGATGGCTCCGCGGTCGTAGACGACATCGGGGTGGCCTTGGGGGCGGCGGAGTCGATCCTCGAGCGCCGCGCCGACCACGCTCGATCGGCGGCCGAGATGGAGAAGACCGCGGGCGACCTGCGCGACCTCCAGGCAGTCGCTGGCGCCGCCACTCTTGCCGCCGCCGAGGCGCGCGCCGCGCTCGACGGCCGGCGGACCGAGGAGGCCCGCCTCGTGGCGGATCGCCGTCGCGCCGAGGAAGCGGAACGTGCGGCGGCCCGAGCCTCCGAGGCGATCGCGCGAGAGGCCGCATGGCACGAGGCGCAGCGGATCCGACTCGAGAGTGAGGTCGCGAGACTCCGCGAAGCGGCGGCGGCCGCGCCGCCCGGCAGCCCGGCGCAGGCGTCCGAGGGTC